>NZ_CAMXWS010000005.1 GCF_947253065.1 uncultured Corynebacterium sp. | reverse complement strand
ACGGCTTCGGCGCTTCCTTCTTGGCAGCTGCAGGCTTCGGGCCCGGCTTCGCAGCAGCGGGCTTCGGCGCCGCGCCCGGCTTCGGAGCAGCTGCTGGTTTCGCAGCAGGCTTCGCCGCTTCCTTCTTTGCAGCAGGCTTAGCTGCACCCGGCTTCGCGGCAGGCTTCTTCGCTGCCGGCTTCTTGTCAGCAGCGGCCTTGGCGTCCTTAGCCGGTGCTTCTTCCTTGCCACCTTCTGCGGCAGCGCGCTCTTCGTAGAGCGCCTTCATCTTCTTCACCACCGGGGGTTCGATGGTGGAAGATGCGGTCTTGACGAATTCGCCTTCCTCTTTCAGGGTGGCGAGCAATTCCTTACTTGTTACGCCGATCTGTTTTGCCAGTTCGTGAACGCGTAGCTTTCCGGACACTTGTCTCCTCTTTGTTGGGCTAGAGGCAACAGTCCGCAGCTACGCGGCAGGCCTCTAGACGATGGTCATGACGTTCATCGCTGATGCTTCATGGTCTGCTTCATGGTTGAAGACTCATCAGTTCTTTAGTCCTTTTCACTTGCTGTGCGGAATTTCTTCCGCGATGTACTTTCGTACGGCGCTGGTGTCCACGTTTGCAGACACCCGGAGGGCCCGCCCGAAGGCGCGGCGCGACTCCGCTAGCTCACATGCTTCCATGGTGGGCGTTATCCAGGCCCCGCGGCCGGGAAGTCTCCGCCCCGGATCCGCGATGACCCGCGTGGGGTCAGTTGGATCGACGACGACGCGCAAAAGTTGAGCGTCCGGCAGCGTGTTGCGCGTTGCTATGCACGTCCGGATTCGAATTTGCTTACTCATTTTCGCTTATCGACGCCTCACCCCGCCATGTCTGCAGGATTGAAGCCAAGGTTCAAGCATACGCTACTTGGCCACAGAATTGTTACTTGTTGTTCACCCGTACCGGGGTGAATCACACAGTCCAGATCATTCAGTCGCAATTAGTCGCGACTAGTCCGCACGATCAGCGTCGGAATGAATGTCGATCTTCCAACCGGTCAGTCGCGCGGCCAGACGAGCATTCTGTCCTTCACGGCCAATGGCCAAGGACAGCTGGTAATCCGGAACTGTCACACGGGCCGTCTGCTCCTCTAGGTTCAAGACTTCGACCTTGATCACTTTCGACGGCGCCAGTGAGTTGCCCACGTACACCGCCGGGTCATCCGAGTAGTCGACAATGTCGATTTTCTCGCCATTCAGGCCTTCCATGATGTTGGTGACACGTGCGCCACGCGGGCCGATGCACGCGCCCTTAGCGTTGATGCCCTTCACGGTGCCCTTCACCGCCACCTTGGAGCGGTGACCAGCCTCACGCGCGATGGCGACGATCTCCACCGAACCGTCTTCCACCTCAGGAACCTCGAGAGCGAACAGTCCGCGAACTAGCTCCGGGTGCGTGCGCGACAGGTTGACCGTGGTGTTGCGCTCACCAGTGGTCACACCCACGACATATGCCTTAACGCGGTCGCCATGCTCCAGCTTTTCGCCCGGGATCTGCTCGGCCGGCAGCAAGATGCCGTCCTGCGGGTTCGCCTCAGTACCTAGCTGGACCACGACGATGCCGCGCTCATTGGCGCTTGCATCACGCTGCACGATGCCAGAAACGACCTTGCCTTCGAGTTCTGAGTATTCGTCGTAGGCGCGACCTGCTTCAACAGAGCGCATGCGCTTGAAGATCGCTTCGCGGACAGCCTGCGCACCAACACGCGAGAAGTTCACCGGGGTGTCGTCGAATTCAGAGACGACCTCGCCCTCTTCATCCAGCTCAGAGACAATCACTGCGACATGGCCGGTCTCGGTGTCAATATCCACACGAGCCTTCGAACCATGCTCAAGTTCAGCCTCACCTCCGCGACCGGAAGGACCGCTTTCCTCCCGCGTTTCGCGGTACGCGGACAGCAGTGCCGTCGCAATCGTGGTCAGCAGATCATCGACCGAAATGCCCGACTCTTTTTCAATGCCTTGAAGCGCAGCGATATCAATATTCACTTGTCGTCCCTACTCTCGTATCTCTAGCTGGTCTAACTTATTCGCCACTCTCAACCGCGAGGGTGGCAACATCGTCATAGTCCTTCTCCGCCAGTTCAACTTCTGTCTCCGGCGGGGTGCTGAACTCAATTTCTACCACCGCACCCGAAACCGACGAAATGGGAGTGAGCTCCACCACGGGATTCTCGCTCTTCTTCTTCGCCGGAACAATCAACGCAACAGTGTCTTCTGCTGCATTCAACGCCCCGATGCGGAAGGTCTTCTCCCCTGCTTTGACCAAACGTCCACGGTTCCTGCGCCAGTGGCGGGATTCCTTCAGCGGCAGATCCACACCAGGTGTGGTCACCTCCAAGGTGTAGCCGGCACCGAAGTTCACCTCGCCGCGCTGCTCGGCGGCGTCGAAAAGCTCAGAAAGCTCGTTGGACACCTCTTCCAACTGATCCAGCGTCGGCGCCTGGTCACCATCGAGCGCGATGACGACCTGTGATTTCTTACCTGCCTTAACCGTTTTCACGGCCTCAATATCCAGCCCGCGTGGCTGTGTGACGGGGCGGATCAGGTTCTCAAGTTCAGCGACTTCTGGAAATGCCATGCCCACCACTGTACGGGTCCGGGTCAACTCGGGCGGTACAGTCTCCCAATGTGAAGTCCTCCCACCAGATCCTCGCTGTTTGCCTCACCGCAGCCCTTACGCTGCCGTTGAGCGCTTGTTCCCCGCTCGACGTCTTCGGACCGCGCGCCAACGGAACGATCATGAAGCTGGCCAAGCAGGCCTCCGCTGACAAGGTCTTCGGCGATGGTGAATGGAGTGAGCTGCGTGGTTTCCATGCCGAGCAACTCAAGGATGAAGCACGACGACTCTGCGGAACGAATGATGCCGGCGAGGTGCCACCCTCGTGCGATGTCACGTATGGCGATACCGACCTACCCGGAGACACCAATGCGCGGGCCCTAGTCAGCCTGACCGCCGAGGCTGCAGACAAAGTCCCGGATGAGTCCCGCGCTCTCGTCGTCGCACAAGCCATCGACGCTGCCACGACAGCCAAGCTCGGCATTGAGGATCCAACGCCAATCGATGAGAAGGACACCGACGCGCTCGAGGCTGCCAAACAGCTCATCAGTGCGGAATATGCCGTGGAATACGGCCTAGACATCGCCAGTGCTTATGCCGACGACCAGCTCCAAGGCCGTATCGACCACCTGCGAACGCTTCACGACGCCCGCCTCGCAGTCCTCCACCACGCCTTCCCCGCCGCGGAACTCCCCGCCCGTGAAGCTGGCTACGAGATTCCTCAGGGCGCACCAACGACCACCGCGGATGCAGTGGCTTTCGTGGACACCCTTGAAAAAGATTTAATCGACCGTTGGCGTGCCGCAGCCGCCACGGCCGATTCCCCCGAATGGCGCGAATTGGCCATCCTTCTGGCTGGCCACGCCCAACGCGCGGCCTAGCCAAAGTTATCCGTTAACGCTTCGCGTTAACCAGCTCCTGGATCTTTTCCACGATCTGATCCGCCGGGACCTCCAGGGT
Source organism: uncultured Corynebacterium sp. (assembly GCF_947253065.1). Lineage (GTDB taxonomy): Bacteria > Actinomycetota > Actinomycetes > Mycobacteriales > Mycobacteriaceae > Corynebacterium. The sequence goes on along the minus strand of NZ_CAMXWS010000005.1, from coordinate 74,883 downwards.
CTCGCCGCCGCGAATCCGCAGCTCGATGATCCCGTCTGCAAAAGCACGACCCAGGATCACGATGAACGGCATACCAAGCAGCTCAGCATCCTTGAACTTGACGCCTGGGGAGACCTTTGGGCGGTCGTCGAAAAGCACGTCGATGCCTGCGGCCTCAAGCTCGTCGACGAGCTTCTCCCCTGCCTCCATGGCAGCCGCATCCTTGTTAGCCACGGCAACATGCACCTGGTACGGCGCGATCTCCTTCGGCCAGACCAAGCCCTTCTCATCGTGGGTCTGCTCCGCAATCACCGCGAGCATACGGGTCACACCAATGCCGTAGGAACCCATCGTGGGCACAGCACGCTTGCCGTTCTCGTCGAGGATCTGCACGTCAAATGCCTCGGTGTATTTACGGCCGAGCTGGAAGATGTGGCCCAGCTCAATGCCGCGTGCCAGCTTCACCGTGCCATTCCCGCTTGGCGACGGATCCCCCTCCTTAATCTCCGCCGCCTCAATGAACTCATCGACCTCGAAATCACGCCCAGCAACCAGGCCGACAACGTGCTTCTGCGGCGCATCTGCACCGGTGATCCACGAAGACCCCTTAACCACGCGCGGATCCGCGTACACCTTCACACCATTGGCATTGAGCGCCTTCGGGCCGACATAGCCCTTCACCAGGAAGTCATTCTTGGCAAAGTCCTCCTCGCTGCCCAGCTCAAATGTTGCTGGCTCCAGGGAAGCCTCGAGACGCTTCTCATCCAGCTCGCGGTCGCCCGGAATGAGCACACCAGCCAGCTGCGGGCCGACCGGCTTACCGTCCTCGTCCACTTCGCGTGGGTCGTTGACCTTCACCACCATGCACTTGAGGGTGTCGGCGGCTTGGACCGGACGATCGTCGATAAGCACGCCCGCGCCCTGCGCCCACTCAACGAACGCGTCGATCGTCTCCGACTTCGGGGTGTCATGCACAACCGCTTCCGGCTGGCCTTCGATCGACTGCTCTGCCGGCGGGACAGTCACAACAGCCTCAACATTGGCGGCGAAATCGCCCGCGGTGGACACCACGAACGTGTCCTCGCCATTGTCGCTGTACGCGAGAAACTCCTCCGAAGCGGAACCGCCCATCGCACCCGACGTCGCCTTGCAAATCTCGTACTTCAAACCGACACGGTTGAAAATCGCCTGGTAAGCAGCACGGTGCTTCGCGTACGACTCATCCAGCCCCTCATCCGACATGTCGAACGAGTAGCTGTCCTTCATCACGAACTCACGCCCACGCAGCACGCCTGCACGCGGACGCGCCTCATCGCGGTACTTCGTCTGAATCTGGTACAGAGTCACCGGGAAATCCTTGTACGACGAGTACAGATCCTTCACCGCGAGCGTGAACATCTCCTCGTGCGTCGGGCCCAGCAGCATGTCCGTGCCCTTGCGATCCTTCAAACGGAACAGGTCATCGCCGTACTCTGTCCAGCGATTCGTGTCCTCGTACGGCTCGCGCGGTAGAAGCGCCGGGAACAGCAACTCCTGCGCGCCGATCGCATTCATTTCCTCGCGCACAATCTCTTCAATATTGCGCAGCGCACGCAGGCCCAGCGGCAACCACGAATACACACCCGGCGCGGCACGGCGGATATAGCCAGCGCGCACCAGCAACTTATGGCTGGGCACCTCAGCATCGGCGGGATCTTCGCGCAACGTGCGCAGGAACAGCGTGGACAAGCGTGTGATCATGCCGGTGAGTTTACCCGGTAGCTTTGAAAGCATGCTGATCGTGCTCCCTCCTTCTGAAACCAAAGCTCCCGGCGGCGAAATGGACGGCATTGATGTGTCGTTTTCCTCACTTGATCCAATCCGCTCCGCGATCATGGATGATCTCGCCGCGCTCGACGTCGACGAGATGATGACCGCGCTCAAGCTCCCCGGTACCAAGCGCGAGGAAGCCGAAGAAAACCTCGAGCTCCGCACAGCGCCCGTCATGCCCGCCATTTACCGCTACACGGGCGTGCTTTACGACGCCCTCGACGCCGGTTCCCTCCCCGACCCCGCCTTGGCGCGCCTCGCCATCGGCTCCGCCCTCTTTGGTGTAGTCCGCGCCGGCGACACCATCCCCCGCTACCGGCTCTCCGGCGGCTCCAAGCTCCCGGCACGCGATGGCACTGTCCCCACAATGAAAGCCCGTTGGGGGTCTGCCATCACCGACGCACTGACCGAGGTAAATGGGTTGATCGTGGACATGCGCTCCGGCGCCTACCAGCAGCTCGGCCCGGTGCCCGGCGCGGTCACCGTCCGGGTTGAGTCCGTGCAGGAAGACGGCTCCCGGAAGGTCGTCAGCCACTTCAACAAGCACTACAAGGGCGAACTCGCCCGGGTGCTTGCCACCGCGCCCGACGCCGACTCGGTGACCGACATCGAAGGCGTCGCCGCCATTGCTGAGGCTGCCGGCATGACCGTCGAGTTGCCCTCCTCCGATGCCAAGGACCCGAATCAGCTCACTTTGGTGGTGTAGGGGCGCGGGGAGTCGTCGATAAGCGTGATTGTGCACTCTGGGGGAGGTTTGCCTTTTGTGGTTTGCCTTTTGCACGCAGCCATAATCAAAACCCCAGGTCGCGGAAGCCGGAAATTCGCAAAAGGCAAACTACAAAAGGCAAACCTGGTATTCGATCGCCGTTACACGCCCGATCGTTGACCATTACGAAACAGCAAGTGCGCGCCTGATCCGCTCTACGAATCCCTGTGGATCGCGGCGTAGCTCCTGCGGCGACACACGGCGCACCAGATAGCCACGGTCCTGCAACTGGTTCTCCCGTTCGCGTTCCGAGCGCAATGTCTCATCTAACGGCTTGTAGGTGACCCCGTCGTATTTTCCACGGCCATCCACTTCGACAATCACACGGCCGACGAGCAGGTCAACGCGGAAATTCCCGATCTGCACCTGCGCGCGTACCTCAAGGCCCGCCTCGATAAGAAGCCCCCGGGCATAGCTCTCATAAGGCGACTCCGAACAATCGATTGCGTGACGAACTACCTCACGGACCGACCCGACGCCCTTCCGCCCGCGCATACGCTGGACTTCCAGCTGCAACTGATTCCGTGTCACGACACCGTGTCCCAAAAGCCAGTCCACGGCCACTAGCCCTTCAAGAAAACCGTGACGCGCTGCGATGTCGAAGGCAGTGCGCAGATAGGTCGTCATGTGCAAACCGTGGGCTTCCGCGAAAGTGTCGGCGAGGAACCCGTCGCGGTAATAGACAACCCCAGGCGCCCACTTTGATTTCGGGGGCAGACCTCCGGAGGGCAGCATGAGCTCGACCTTTTCTTCCGCAGGAGGTACCACCCACATCCCAAGCAACCGCGCAGCCGACCGCCCGCACAACACCGCTCGGGGTGCGCCGGCCGCTACTGCGGCAACGGTGATCCACTTTTGTTCATACGGTTCCAACGCCGAATAGAGCTCGCGCGGCAGAGCAAATCTCGACGAAAGCTCGACGAGTTCCCCCTGGCGCAATTGGCGTTCTTGCGTGAGGCCACCCGAAGCTGCCGACCGCGTGGACACCAATGCCCCAAGAAGCGCGTGTGCTTTTTCTTTATCCATGTCTCCCCCCTCCAGCCATTCTTGCACTGTCAATGGCTTTCCACCCGCGCGTGTCCACTACAGTGGACATGTGAATTCACGAGCCTTGTACAGCGCGGCGCTCGGCGTGGCGCTGCTGACGTTCGCTGTCGTTGTGCTGCGCTACGACGCGGTGCCCGAGCAGATCCCCGTTCACGTCGGCCCGGACGGCGAGGTCGATCGCTGGGTGGCCAAGTCTCTTCCCGCTGCGACGTTCGGCGCGTGGTATTCGCTGCTGCTCCTGGTCTTGTTGCGCTTTGCAGCGCCTCATCCACATATCGCTTATCGACGCCTCCCTGTCTCCCCCACCTCCCCCATTCCCTTTTCACAGACTGCCGCGGATAAAGCTGCCGCACTGTTGCGCATCACACAGCTCTCCTTGGCATGGATCGCCCTTTCCATCGTCGTTCCGCTGTGCTTGCTGCAGGTGACGATGACATTCCCCGAATACGGGCGCTTCACAACACCGGCGTTGGTCACCCTCGTTATCGGATCTTTTGCAGCGGTTATCTACACCTTCGTCCTCATCGCTCGCTGGCCAAAGCAGATGAAGGAGATGCCGACTGACGAGGCTGAGAGAGACAGGAAGAAACACTTTGGCGCAGGATCGGGCATGGGGTTCTATAACGAGCCCGCCGACCCAATGGCAATGTGGATTTCGCCTTTCAACGAGTCAAAGGTAGATCTGAACTGGGCACACCCGCCGGTGAAGAAGTATGTCTACACGATGGGTGTTTTGCTCATCCTGGTGTGCGTCGCACCGTTCTTGCTGGTTTGAGATAGGTGAAAAATGAAAGAGTTGCTGGCCCTTCTTGCGGCAGCAGCGCTGGTGGGCACTGGCGTTGCGGTCGCCGATTTCGTCCGCGGAGACACGTCGGTTGAGCGCGTCATCGACGGCGACACCATCGATGTTTCTGTGAAGGGCGAAACGAAGCGGGTCAGGCTGCTCAACATTGACACCCCTGAGCTTGGGCGCAACGGCGTTTCCGACGAGTGTTTTGCCAGGGAAGCCAAAACTCGCCTTGAGGAGCTTCTTCCTGCGGGAACAAAGGTCTCTTTGGAGTATGACGTCGAAACTCAAGACCGCTACGGACGGGAACTGGCGGGCGTGTTCAAGGAGACCACTTTCATCAACGAAGTCATCGTGAAGGAAGGCTACGCCCACGCGGTGGTCTTTGAGCCGAACCGGAAATTCTACGACCGGATCCTCGCTGCTGAAGCTGGCCCGAAGAACAACAAGTCCGGGGTCTTCGGCGCCGAGGTGGGCTGCTTCGCGCCGGTTCCGCAGGACAAGGAGAAGTTGGAGGGCTTGCAGCAGGATTCGGAGAGCTTGAATGATCTGGATCTTTCGGACCCGAAGCGTATGGGGGATGCGCGCGAGATCGTCGGCCGCATGCGGAGAACCGTCGACGAGATGCGCCGAGCTCTTAAGCGCGATGAGCAAGCCGGTCGCGCCCAGGAATTCTTCTACTCAGCGGAACTTACCGAATTCCTCGACCGCACCGCCTCCCAGGTCGATGACGCGGAGAAGGCCCTGGAGAAGACGGAGAAGAAGGAGAAGAAGGAACAGAAGCGTCGGGAAGACGAGAAGAAGCGTCGCGAGGAGGAACGCCTGAAAGCTGAGCAGGAGCGTGCGGAGAAACAGCGTGAGGCAGAGCGCACCGCGGCGCAGCGCGAAGAAGCACCTTCACAGGCACCTCAGCAAGCACCAGCTGCAGTGGATACGTACACCGGCTGCCGTGCGTACGGCGGGAATTATTCGCTGAATAACGTGGACAAGAACGGGCGTAGATACGCGAAGATCGATTGCACGACAAGGGTGCAGATCGGCTAGTCACGCAATAGCCTGGGAAAATATGAGTATTACTCGTGCACAAGAAATCCTCGCGGGTGCCACGCACATCGAGGTCTTCACCGGCGCCGGTATGAGCGCAGACAGCGGTATCGCCACCTACCGTGACGCGCAGACGGGCCTGTGGGAGAACGTCGACCCGCAGGATATGGCGTCCACCGACGCGTGGCACAACGATCCGGACACGATGTTCGCGTGGTACTTGTGGCGTGCGCGTCTCGCGCAGCAGGCGGAACCGAACGCAGGGCACATCGCGATTGCACGCTCGCCGAAAACGACGGTGACCACCCAAAATATCGATAATTTGCACGAGAGAGCAGGCAGTACGGAGGTCGTGCACCTGCACGGTTCCTTGTTTGAATTCCGTTGCTCGCTTTGCGACGTACCTTATAACCACCCCATCCCCTTCCCCGAGCAGCCCGTCGCTGAGATCACTCCGCCGGCCTGCCCGGAGTGCGGTGGCCCGGTACGACCAGGCGTGGTGTGGTTCGGCGAGGCACTCCCGGAAGCGGAGTGGCAAGAAGCAGAACGTCGCATGCGCACGGCTGATGCAGTCCTGATCGTGGGGACCTCAGGCGTGGTCTACCCGGCTGCTGGTCTACCTTTGTTGGCACACGCCCAGGGGATCCCGATCATCGAGGTCACACCCATGCGCACGGACCTGTCACACTTAGCGGAGGTCGTCGTCGAGGACACTGCTGCCAATGCCCTGCCCCAGCTTCTGGGTTAGTTGGAAGCGCGCAAGACCGTGAACGTCTTATTGCGGGCAACCTGCTCTACGGAGCTGAAGCGGTGCTCTACTTCACTGCGGTAACGCAGGTGCGAATTGTGCACTAGATAGAGGGAGCCGCTGGGCGCGAGAAGTCGGCGGGAGGCGTCGAGAAGATGCTGTACCAAGGTGGCATCGACAGCTGTGCCGTCGTGGAATGGCGGGTTAAGCGCGATGGTGTCGAAGGACGCCTCTGGGAAACGCGAGCCGGCATCGTCCCATGTCACCTCGAGGCCGATGGCGCGGGCGGAGAGAACAGCATCAGCGTCAGAGTCCGTCGCCTGCGCATCGAGCCCACGAGTGACAGAGCCATTACCACACCCGAGATCCAACAATCGGCCGAGCGAATCGGGCAGGCAGGAACGCAAAAGCTCGCCACCCCGGTCAGGCTTTGCGCCGGAAAAGACGCCACCGATGGCGATGAGGCCGTCGCCGTGCACGGGTGAATAAGCGACATCGCGGGGGCCGGAAGCAACCAGGCAACGGAATTTGCCGCGACCGCGTGAAGCGGCGACATCGGTGAAAGACTCAGCGAGCACGCCATTCATGCCGCGCGAAAGATGCTTGTTATTCGCGCCCAGTACGAGGCGAACATCGTCGAAACCAGCACCGGCAATCGAACGTGCCAGGTAGTCCAGGCGTGCCAGCGACTTGGGCATCTCCCCGATCGCTACAGCGGAACCAGTAGAGCCAGCGAGGAACTCATCGAGGCGGGTATCACCGGCAATCACAGCGCCAAGGGAGGCGGCTTGTTGGCTGCGCGAATAATCTGCGTCGAGGAAGACCACCTTCCCGCCAGCCTCCAGGGCTGTGCGGGTGAGGTCCAGGGACGGGTCGTGGCAGATGAGGGTGGTGGGGGTGGCGTCGATAAGCGCTTCGTCGACGATGAGTTTATCCAGCGTGCGCAAGGCCTGCGACCTCCCCGATGACGTAGACAGCGGGGTTGGTGATGTTCTCGCGCGCCATCGTCTCAGCGAGCGCGCCGAGCGTGGTGTGGAAGTGGCGCTGACGGGTGGTCTCCCCCTCCTGAATGATCGCAGCTGGCGTCGTAGCAGGAAGAACGTGCTGCAGCGTCTCCGCGATCGCGGGCGCCTGACGCACACCCATGATGACCACGATGGTGCCGCCCACGCGCGCGAGCGCCTCCCAGTCCACGAGCGAACGCGGATCATCCGGCGCAAGATGCCCGGACACGACAGTGAAAGAATGCGTCACACCTCGCTGCGTCACCGGAATCCCGGCCACCGCGGGAACCGACACTGCACTAGTCACGCCTGGCACGACCTCGCACGTGATGCCCGCTGCTGCGCAAGCCTGCAGCTCCTCGAAACCGCGCCCGAACACATACGGGTCGCCGCCTTTGAGCCGTGCGACGCGCTTGCCTGCCTTGGCATGCGTGATCATCAGCTCATTCGTGCGCTCCTGCGCCACCTGGCGCGCATACGGCAATTTCGCCACATCAATGATCTCCTTGCCATCCGTATCCAGGAACTGGTCCAGCTGATCCGTCGGGCCCAGATGATCAGTCAGAATCACGTCCGCTGCCTCCAGCGCACGCAGTCCGCGCACCGTGATCAAATCCCACGCACCAGGACCACCGCCGACAAGAATCACACTTCCGTTCATGGACACCAAGTCTAGGGTGGGGCCCATGCCACAACCGAAACTCGCCCACACCTTCGCTGACGCACTTCCGTCCATGGCGGTCGAATCACGCGGCGCGGATTTCCCCGCCCCGCAGCTCGTCGTACTCAATGAGGCGCTGGCACGCACACTCGGCCTTGATTGCGAATGGTTGCGCAGCGACGAAGGTTTGCGCTGGCTTACAGGGGCCAACGGCGGTCACGCGACAGCGTATGCCGGGCACCAATTCGGTCAGTTCGTGCCATTGCTTGGCGACGGCCGCGCCCTCCTCCTCGGCGACCTTCCCACCCCAGAAGGCCGCATAGAGATTCAGCTGAAAGGCTCCGGGCCCACACTGTTTTCCAAACCGGGATCGGACGGCCGTGGGGCACTTGGCCCGATGCTGCGTGAATATCTGATCAGTGAATTCATGCACTCCATCGGTGTTCCCACCACGCGTGCTCTCGCGGTGCTGACCACCGGCGAGACGGTTGTACGGCAGCAAGGGCCAGTCCCCGGTGGTGTCGTGGTGCGCGTGGCACACAGCCACCTGCGCGTCGGTTCCGTGCAATATGCCGCGACGCAATCCCCGGACTTGGTCGCCGCTGTCGTGGAGGCCGCAGGGTTTAAGGCGCCAGAGGATCTGCTCGCCGATGTCATGTCACGCCAACTCGACCTTGTCGCGCAGTGGATGCGAATCGGGTTCGTCCATGGGGTGATGAATACCGACAACACTGCTCTGTCCGGCGAGACCATCGACTACGGACCATGCGCATTCACTGAGCGTTTCCGGGCCGATGCATGCTTTTCTTCTATCGATGCGCAAGGCCGTTATGCCTTTGGTAACCAGCCCGACATCATGGCGTGGAACCTCACCCGTCTGGCCGAAGCACTGCTGCCAATAAGCAATATCGAAGCAATGCAGGAAGTCCTCGCTGATATGGAGACACTTTGGCACCGCGCATGGGCGAAACATGTCCCCGCCCCTGGAGAGCTCGGGCGAGCAAATGACATAACTACCTACAACCATTCGCATTACGACGGGCCCGTCTTCATTCCACGCAACCGCATGTTGCAAACAGCGATCAATGCCGCAGAACAAGACGGAAACCTTGCGCCCTATTTCACGCTGCTTGCAGCTGTCACAGATCCCTATAACGCAGAAGCGGGCCCGGCCTGGATGGCCGAGCCCGAAGGCGACGAAGGAGAACCCTTCGTGACGTTCTGTGGAACCTAGTTATCCAGCTTCAGAGCGCGCTGGGTGTTCTCCCACTGCTCGTCGTAAAGATCGCGGTGGCGCTTCAGCGACTTGCCGTAGGTCGGGATCATCTCGTAGAGCTTCGGGCCCCAATCGATCATGCGCTCACCGAAGCAACGCTCGAGCAGCTCAAGCATTGCAGCCGGAGCGATCGACGCACCTGGGGACGCACCCAGAAGACCAGCGATAGAACCATCCTGGTTGTTCACCAGTGCGGTACCGAACTCAAGAGTGCCGAAGTTCGGCGGGGTTGCCGGCTTGATGATCTGGACGCGCTGGCCCGCGATCACGGACTCCCAATCGCCCCCGTCCACAGACGGCATGTACTCGCGCAGATCCTCAACACGGCTGTCGAAGGACTTGAAGACCTCTTCGACCAGGTACTTGACCAAACCGAAGTTCGTCGCAGCAACACCCAGGTAGGACGGGATATTGTCCGGACGAATCGACTTGAACAGGTCGAGGTAGGAGCCTTCCTTCAGGAACTTCGGCGTCCAACCACCGAACGGGCCGAACAGGAGGGACTTCTTGCCATCAACGACGCGCAGGTCCAGGTGCGGGACAGACATCGGCGGAGCACCGACCTTAGCCTTGCCGTAAACCTTGGCGTGGTGCTGTTCCACCAGCTCCGGGTTGGTGGTGCGCAGCCATGCACCCGAGATCGGGAAGCCAGCGTAGCCGCGGACCTCCGGGACGCCTGCCTTGCGCAGCAAGTCGAGGGCGTAGCCACCAGCACCGACGAAGACGAAGCGAGCACGCGTGACGACGGTGTCGCCAGTGTGCAGGTTCTTTGCCTTCACATGCCAGAAGTTGCCCTTCTTCTCCAGGTTCACAACCTCGTGGCCGTAGCGGATCTCCGTACCAGCCTTCTGAGCGTGGTTGAAGAACTGGTTAGACAGTGCGCCGTAGTTGACGTCAGTACCCGCATCGACCCAAGAGATAGCAACCGGTTCGCGGTCGAAATCGCGGCCCTTTGCCATGAGAGGCAGCTTCTCCGTGAACTCATCACGGTCGTCGGTGAACTTCATGTCCGGGAACATGTAGTTCTGGCTCAGGGCATCGTAACGACGACGCAGGTAGTCGATCTGGTCAGTGCCCTGCGCAAACGAGACGTGCGGGACCTGGTTGATGAACTCAGTCGGGTCGGTGAGCACACCCTCTTCGAGCTGCTGAGCCCAGAACTGACGGGAGACCTGGAACTTTTCGTTGATGTTCTGGGCCTTGGATACGTCGATCCGGCCATTCTTCTCAGGTGTGTAGTTCAGCTCGCACAGTGCGGAGTGGCCGGTACCCGCGTTATTCCAGGGGTAGGAGGACTCCAGCGCAGGACCGTCAAGACGCTCGTAGATCATCTGCGTCCAGTCCGGCTCCAGCTGTCGGATCATGGCGCCCAAGGTGGCGCTCATAATGCCGGCACCAATCAGGAGGACATCAACCTCGTCTCCGTTCCTCGTGCTGGATGCTTGCTGCGAATTCGGTGATGACACTTTCAATGACCTTCTTCGATCCGATAATCGGTTAATGCAATGGTGTAGAAGCTTACTCTAATCACTCCATGCCTTTTCGCATGGACAATAAACGCCCTTAATTACCCCCAAAAACCACAAACTTTTGCCCACGAGCGGACATATCGACGCACGTGGCCACCCCCTGGGGTTCGTCTCTAAGATGAAGGCCATGAATTTGGACGCAAATAGTGTTCCCGAAATCGATTCTTTGGGCTGGGACGCAGACATCCTCGGCGACGGGTTCTCCCAAGCAGTCCTCCCATTGGGCCCGGACCCCGATGGTGAGGGCGATAACGTCGCCGTTCTGATCAAAGCCAATGACGACACCCCGACGGGAAAGCCCGCCCTGGTGTGGGTCCACGGCATGTCGGACTATTTCTTCCAGTCGCATGTCGCTGATCACTTCACCGCACAGGGCTACCCGTTCTACGCGATCGATCTGCACAAGTGCGGCCGCGCGCACCGCGACGGACAGCGCTGGCACCACACCAATGACATGGCCACCTATTTCGATGAGCTCACGCAAGCAACCAAGCTGATCGCGGGCAAGCATGGTTCTGTCATTCCGCTCGCCCACTCCACCGGCGGGCTCATCGTGCCGCTGTGGCTTGACCACCTGCGCCGCAACGATCCCGCGACGCACAAGCTAGTTGCCGGAATGATCCTCAATAGCCCCTGGGTGGACATGCAGGTTCCGACCTGGCAGGTGAAAGTACTGCGCCCCGTAATTAAGGTCGGCGCGAAAATTGCACCGAATATGAAGCTGCCCATCTCAGGTGAAGCGACCTACGGCGACTCCATTTATAAAGGTCGCCACGGACAATGGGACTTCGATACAGAGAAGAAGCGTTTGGGAGGCCACGACAAATACGTCGGCTGGCTCAATGCCGTACTCGAAGGTCAAAAGAAGCTGCACCACAGCGCGACCGACGCTGCCGTGCCCACCCTCACGCTGTGCTCGTCGCATTCTTATTTGGGTCAGCCGTATTCACCTGCCGCCGATCACGCTGACACCGTGCTCGATGTTGAGCAGATCCAACACTGGGCGCCGCAGCTGACAACCAAGCGGCACGAAACGGCCGCCATCCCCGGCGCATTGCACGATGTCTTCTTGTCCCAACCACATCCCCGCAGCCAGGCATTCGATACCACTGATGCTTGGCTAAACGCTCTCGAAAGCTAGATATATGCACTTCGACTACATCATCATTGGTTCCGGCTCCGGCAATTCCTTCCCCACCCCGGAATTCGACGACGCAACAATCGCAATTATCGACGAAGCCCCGCGCTTCGGCGGCACCTGCCTCAATTCCGGCTGCATCCCAACGAAGATGTATGTCGTCGCCGCAGACACCGCGCACGCCGCCGCAGATTCCGAACGCCTGGGCATTCACACCACGTTCGAGGGGGCGGACTGGCCTGCGATCGTTGACCGCGTTTTTGGCCAGCGCATCGACCTCATCTCCCAGGGCGGCGAAGAGTACCGTCGCGGCGACGAGTGCCCCAACGTCACGCTCTTCCGCGATCACGCCACCTTCACTGGCCCGAAGACCATCTCCACCACTCTCGATGGCGAGCCTGTCGAGATCACCGGTGACACCATCATCATCGCTGCTGGTTCCCGCCCCTTCATCCCGCCGGTCATCGAAAAATCAGGCGTGCCATTCCTCACCAACGAGGACGTCATGCGCCTGCCCGAACAGCCCGAATCCATCACGATTCTCGGCGGCGGATTCATCGCCATGGAATTCGCGCACGTCTTCCAGTCGCTGGGCACGCACGTCCGCCTCATCAACCGCTCTCCACTTATGCGGCACCTGGACAAAGACATCCACGACCGCTTCAACGCGCTCGCCGCGCCACGCTACGAAACACACATCGGACGCACCGTCGCCAGTGCCACCCACGACGACAACAGCGTCACGCTCACGCTTGACGACGGCACCACAGTCACCTCCGCCGCCCTCCTCGTCGCCACCGGACGAGTCCCCAATGGCGACCGCATGAACCTGGCCGCCGCCGGGGTGGAGATGGATGAGCGGGGACGGGTAGTCGTCGATAAGCATGGCCGTACTACTGCGGACGGTGTGTGGGCGCTCGGCGATGTCTCTTCGCCCTACATGCTCAAACACGTCGCCAACGCTGAGCTGCGCGCCGTGCGACACAACATCCTGCACCCCGACGCAATGGTGCCCATGCCCCACGACCACGTCCCGTCCGCCGTGTTCACGTACCCGCAACTGGCCACCGTCGGCATGACCGAAGCCGAAGCCCGCGACGCCGGTTACGACGTCACCTGCAAGATCCAAAACTACGGTGACGTCGCCTACGGCTGGGCACTCGAAGACGAAGGCAGCGTGGTCAAACTCATCGCCGACAAAAACAGCGGCCGACTTTTGGGCGCCCACTACATGGGCCCCCAAGCATCCACCCTGATCCAACAACTCATCACAGTCATGGCATTCGACCTCGACCTGCGCGAAGTCGCCCGACACCAATACTGGATCCACCCCGCACTCCCCGAAGTCACCGAGAACGCCATCCTCGGCCTCGACCTCGACTTTCCCGAGGTGTGATGCGAAACACAACGCTTCAAGTAACGAAGTTCGCCCAGCTAGCTATAACTAAATAGCAGACCTCGTTGGCAGGATTCCGCAAGAAAACTCAATTCCCTTGAGAAAAGGTTGCCGGAAACTGCAAATTCCAATGAGGTGCGCTACACTAACCCCCCGAAAGCGAACGAGGATTCCCGATGAACTTCGTTCACCAATTTCGAACTATTTGAAAAGGAACAGTGAAAATGCGTAACTTCCGCAACGCAGCCATCGCTGGCGCAACCGCTCTCGCACTGACCTTCGGTGGCACCTCTGTTGCAACCGCTGCAGACGCTCCGGAGAGCAACAACTCCTCCACGCAGCAGGACAACACCCAGAACCCGGGCCTGTCCTCCTGGGTTGGCCAGAACATCTTCAAGATCGGCGAAAAGGGCGGCAAAGGCGACATCACCGACGGTGAGAAGCTCTTCGGCTCCTCCAAGGACTGGGAAAACGCCAATGAGGCTGGCAAGCGTCTGTACGTCTTCACCGCTATCCTCGGTGTCACCGCAGTCGCAGCTCTGGCGATCGCACCGGCTTACAACTTCATTAAGTACGGCCCGTTCGCTTAAACACTGCGTTCGAACTCCCGTCATCACCTCGATTTCTAAGAAAGTAAGGAAATATCATGCGTAAGTTCCGCAACGCAGCTCTTGCAGCAGCAACCGCAACCGCAGTCGCTTTCGGTGGCACCGCCGTCGCAGGCGCTGAAGAGGCTCCGAAGAACCCGAACAACACCAGCTCCTCCCACTTCTTCTCCGGTTGGGGCGGCGAGCACAATGGTCGCACGGACGCCACCCTCGGCGAGGTTCTGAAGAAGGGCTTCGAGAAGACCGGCGAGGGCAAGGGATCCACCGGCTTCGGTGCCGCTCTTGACCGTGAGACCGACGCTCAGATCAGCAACTTCTGGGGCAAGGACACTGGCCCGCTGCCGCAGTGGGCACGTATCTGGCGTGACTCCGTCGAGTGGTTCGCACTGCTGACCGGTGTTGGCATCGTCATCGGCGCTGGCAACTGGGCTCTCCACGAGGGCTACCTGCCGCAGATCAACTGGAACCAGTTCAACGTGAACCTGCCGTTCTAGTTTCTGCCGGCCCTAGTGGCCAGCTACTAGATCTTTGAAAAGGCCGCCTTCGGGCGGTCTTTTTTCATGCATAGGGTTGGCGGGATGTCTACTTCAGTGGACAAGGCCTTTTCACAGGCTTGTGGTGATGTCAAGATTGAAAACATGAACCAATTCACCGCGATGCTCGGGGCGCTCAAGGCCCCGCTCGACTTCCTGGAGCACTTCGACGCCCAGGAAGCATTCGACGCGGGTCTGGACCGCCCGACGGTGAAGCGGTGGGAAACCATCCACAAGATCTACCTCGCCCCCACCAAGTGGAGCAGGCAACAAAAATATGCGGCGGAAGCGGCGCGTAAGGCAGGCTTCACCACGGACAAACTCTGGATCATCGAATCACGCATCAAGCACATCGTCGACGAACGCGAGAAATGGCAGCTGCGGCTGAAGCTTCTCGGAGTTGGTGGGCGTTGCGAGACGCTCAAGCGCAAAGCCACAGAGATCGTTCCCGCGCAGAAGCCGCCGAAGCCGAAGGCGACGGTTGCGTTCGGCAAATCCCGCGACGGCATGCGGCGACTTACCGCGACGGGCACAGAGGCGGATATGGCGGCGTTGGAATTCGCGCTGCGTCAACAGGTCTCGTCCGACGCGCCAGCGGGCCCGCAAATGCTGGAAACGCTGATGAGCATGCTCGGATTGCGGTCCACGGATGCGAAAGCGCCGGCCGCACCAGCGATGCCACGCCCGCTCGTGCTGGTTCCATTACCGGAACACATCAATATCGTGCGCGGCGATGGCGACGAAACGATCCTCGGCCTGACTGACGGCACGACGATCACGGGCGCGGACTACCTAGCTAAACATCACGGCAACGACCTCGAGGTGGCATTGTTCCACCCGCAGGAGGGCGCCGTGAACCTGTACCGCACGAGTCGTTTCGCTAACAGGAAGCAGCGCGACCTCGCCCGAGCAAGCTTATCGACGTGCCCCGTCCCCGACTGCCGCCACGCCTCCGATAACTGCGAAGTCCACCACATCAACCCGTGGTCACGTGGCGGTCAGACGAATATGTCGAACCTGGCGCCGCTGTGCAGATATCACAACCACACCAACGATGACGATCCACGGCGGAGGAACCGGGGCAGAATCGTCAAAATCAGGGGCAGACCTGTCTGGAGATCCCCGCGCGGGTACCCGGTGACCAATAAGGTTCACCCGTTCGGCGCGATGTCCCTGCTTTTCGGGGATTAGCGCTCGGAGTCTGGGATCGTGAGGATCTCGTTACCGTCCTCGGTGATGAGAATGGTGTGCTCGAACTGTGCGGTGTATTCGCCGTCGCGGTTCTGGACGGTCCAGCCGTCATCCCAGATGTCGTATTCCAGCCCACCGAGGTTGATCATGGGCTCAACGGTGAGCGTCATGCCGGGCTCGAGGATGTCGGTGTACGCATCGGAATCGTAGTGCAGCACAACGAGCCCGTTGTGGAATGTCGGGCCGACACCATGGCCGGTGAAGTCGGTGACCACGTTGTAGCCAAACCGCTTGGCGTAGGACTCAATGACGCGACCGATCACGTTGATCTGACGGCCAGGCTTGGCAGCGCGGATGCCACGCATGGTGGCTTCCTTGGTGCGCTCGACGAGCAGGCGGTGCTCCTCAGACACCTCGCCGGCCAGGAAGGTGGCATTGGTATCGCCGTGGACGCCGTTCTTGTAGGCGGTGACGTCGATATTGCAGATATCGCCTTCTTGGATGACGGTGGTATCCGGGATGCCGTGGCAGACAATCTCATTGAGCGAGGTGCAGCAGGACTTCTCAAAGCCGCGGTAGCCAAGCGTCGATGGGTATGCACCGTGGTCAAGCATGTACTCATGCGCGATGCGGTCGATTTCGTCGGTGGTCACACCAGGCGCGACGGCAGCACCGGCAGCCTCCAGCGCGTTTGCGGCAATGCGGGAGGCCTCGCGCATCTTCTCAATGGTCTCTTCCGTCTGGATGAACGGCTCGCCAATATTTTCCTGGACGTCGTCCTTCCACGCGTACTCGGGGCGCTCGATCGACTCGGGCACGGTTCGGATCGGCGTGGGCTTTCCTGGGGTGAGTTTTCCGCGTGTATTCATGGGCCCCATGCTAGTCCCCTGCCGCTGCGGGAATTATTCGGCTCGGGGGCTTTCGGCTTCGTCGATATTGCGCAGCATGGCATCGGTGACGGCGACAGCAGCTTCAGACCCACCGCCGAGGACGATGAGGGTGGCAAAGGCAATGTCATCATCGCGGTAGCCGGTGAACCATGAGTGCGAGCCACCGTTGATCTCAGCCTCGCCGGTCTTGCCGCGAATGTCGCCGCCGGCGCTCATGCCCGCTGCTGTACCACCGGGATTTGTCACGGCTTGCATCATGCGTTGCAGCTCGCCGATCGCGCGCGGGTCAGGCTTGGGCACGTCCTCGCTGGGCTTCGTGTCACGACCGGAAATCAGGTACGGCATCGGGGTGGAACCGTGCGCTGCGGTTGCGGAAACAAGTGCCATGCCGAACGGGCTGGCCAAGTCGAGGCCCTGGCCGTAGCCAGCTTCAGTGCGGTCGAGCGGTTCCTCGCCTTCGGGGATGGAGCCAGTCAAGGATTCAAGGCCAGCGATTTGGTAGTCAACGCCCAAGCCAAATTGCTTTCCGACGTCCTTGAGCTCCCCCGGCGCCAACTTCGTCGAGATATCCGCAAACGTGGTGTTGCAGGACCGTGCGAAGGCGGTTTCCAACGGCACATTTCCCATACCGAAGCCGGCGTAGTTGGTCACGGTGCGCCCGTAGATATTCATGGTGCCCGGGCACGGAACGATCGAGTCTGGCGTCAATTCCTGGCGTTCAAGTCCGGCGTAGGACGTGAGAATCTTGAACGTCGAGCCGGGCGGGTACTGTCCCATCATCGCGGTGTTGCCGTCTTCATCGGCGGCTTTGGTCTGCGCAACAGCCAAGATTTCGCCTGTTGACGGCCTGATCGCCACGATCATCCCCTTCTGCCCATTGATCGGCTCCAGCGCTTTTTCAGCGGCGGTCTGGACCTTGTGGGACAGGCTGATGGTGATCGACGGGGACGGTGCTGCGTCGTGACGCTCAATGTCCTCGAGCTCATTTTTGTTCTCGTTGACAATCGCGACCTTCCAGCCAGCATCCCCCTCTAAATCCGTGCGGACTTCCTCGCCGATGCGCGCCATGATGTCAGGAGCGAACGTCGCATCGTTGGCCACCATGGACGCTTCCTCATTCAAACGCACGCCCTCGAGTCCGCCGACCACACCTTCGACAGCCTCACGCGACGTCAACGGAACCATCGCCACGGAGTAGACACCGGAAGCATCCGAGAGCTCCTTTTCAAGGGCACCAGCATCACGCGTGGGCACCGCGGGGTCTTTCTCGTGTGCTGCAGCAAGCGCATTCGAGATCGCCGCCGCAGTATTCGCCGTATCACCCATCACATTCGTGTCCACCAGCAAGCGGTACGCCACGCCCGGGCTGAGCAACGCCACACCGTCAGAGGACACAACGCTCGCCTGCTCAGCTGGCACCGTCCGCAGCTCCAGGTGCTGGTTCGCGCCGAGGCGCGGGTGCAGGATCGACGGCTGCCAACGCACGGTCCAGTCGTCGTTTTGCTGTGTCAGCGTCATCGACGCGTCATATTTCACGTGACGGTCCCGCGGCAGCACCCAATCCAACGTGTAGTGCGCAGTAGCCAGGTTTTCCTGCTGGTCGACGTTATTCAGCGTCGCCGCCACACTCTCTGCCTGCAAACCACCAACGGACTGGGAAAGGGAGTCGGAGGCTTTGGCGGGGTCGTCGACAAGCGCTGCCATCGCTTCGTAATTGAAAGCTTGCAGCGCCTCCAAGAACTCCTCCGCGACAGGCTCCGCGGGGTTTGGCTTCGGCGTGCACGCAACAGCCCCAAACGCAATTGCAAGGACCGCAAGAAACGCCGAAAGCCGTGATGTCATGGGCGTAAAAATAGCAGCGCCGGATCGCTTACCGACGCTGCCACTCGCAGAACCCAAAAATTCTACTTTGTAACCTTGACCTCCGCGCGAGCACCCTCGATTCCCTCGAGACCCTCTTCTTCCGCGATGCGCTCAGCGTGAGCGATCAACGTCTCCACAATCTTCGACTCCGGCACAGTCTCCACAACCTCACCCTTGACGAAGATCTGGCCCTTACCATTGCCCGACGCGACACCAAGATCCGCGTCACGAGCCTCACCCGGACCATTGACCACGCACCCCATCACTGCGACGCGCAGCGGGTACTCCATACCCTCAAGGCCAGCGGTGACCTCCTCGGCCAGCTTGTACACATCCACCTGCGCGCGACCACACGACGGGCACGAGACGATCTCAAGCTTGCGCGGACGCAGATTCATCGACTGCAGAATCTGGTCGCCGACCTTGATCTCCTCCACCGGATCAGCGGACAGGGAAACACGGATGGTGTCGCCGATCCCCTGGGAAAGCAGAGCACCGAACGCGACCGAAGACTTGATCGTGCCCATGAACTTCGGGCCCGCCTCCGTCACACCAAGGTGCAGCGGGTAATCCGTCTTCTCCGCGAGCTGGCGATACGCCTCAACCATCAGGACCGGGTCCGAGTGCTTCACAGAGATCGCAATATCGCCGAAGCCGTGCTCCTCGAACAGGCCAGCCTCCCAGATCGCAGACTCAACGAGCGCCTCCGGGGTCGCCTTGCCGTACTTTTCCAGCAGGCGCTTATCCAGCGAGCCACCGTTGACACCGATACGGATCGGGATGCCCGCATCGCCCGCAGCCTTCGCGACCTCCTTGACACGGCCGTCGAATTCCTTGATGTTGCCGGGGTTGACGCGCACGGCGGCACAGCCCGCGTCGATAGCCGCGAAGATGTACTTCGGCTGGAAGTGAATATCCGCAATCACCGGGATTGGCGACTTTTGCGCAATAGCCGGCAGCGCCTCCGCATCCACCGTCTTCGGGCACGCAACACGCACGATGTCGCAGCCCGTCGCCGTCAGCTGCGCGATCTGCTGCAAGGTCGAGTTGATGTCGTGCGTCTTCGTCGTCGTCATCGACTGCACGGAAATCGGGTGATCAGACCCCACCCCCACATCACCGACGAAAAGCTGACGGGTCTTGCGACGCGACGCGAGCGTCGGCGGTGGCCCTTCCGGAATGCCCAAACCGATAGGTTGATTCATAGCCACCAGATTAACACCGCCGACGCTTGAGTTACCCGAAGAGGCGGACGGGGTTGGTCACATCGGCGATCATCACTAGGACACCAACGCCGAGGAGAAGCGCCGCCATCGTGTAGGTCAGCGGCATGAGCTTTTCGTAATTTACCGGACCGCCGGGTGGAAGACCACGCAGTCGACGCAGGCGGTCGCGGATCGCTTCGTACAGGACCACGACGATATGTCCACCGTCCAACGGTGGCAATGGCACCAGGTTGAACAACGCCAGGAAGAAATTCAGCGACGCGAGCAGCGAGAAGAAGATCGTCCACTGGCTCTGCTCTACCAATTCGCCGCCCGTGCGGGACGCGCCGATCACGCTGATCGGGCCTTCCACATCGCGCTCAGCACCGAAAATAGACTTAACGACGCCCGGCACCTTCCCCGGGAACTCCATCAACCCCCGCACGCTCGCTTTGAGCATCTCCCCCGACAACTGGCCTGCAGCCGGGACTGCTTCAACGGGGCCAAAGCGCCGCATCGCGTCTTTCACTGGGGCCCTCGACATGCCGATCGCACCTGCTGCAAACGGCTGCCCTTCAGAGTTCAAACGGGTGACCTCATCGACCTGCACGGGCACGTCGAGAGCAGCACCGTCGCGCTCAACGCCCAGAACCACGGTTTGCCCCGGACGCTCCAAGACATAATCGCGCAACTGCACGAACGACTCGAGTTCTTCGCCATCAACCGCAAGGACCTTATCGCCCGGGCGCATGCCAGCAGCTGCAGCGGGGCCATCACCGGAACACTCAGCGAGCGAAGTTTCATCGACTTGGTCAGAGGTACAGCTCAACTCCCCTACGGTCGGTGTCCGGTCCGCATACGGGTTCGGAATTCCCGATGACACCGCCAGCAAGTAGATCACCATGAACCCCAGTAGCAGGTTCATCACGATGCCACCGCTCATCACCGCCACACGCTGCCACCACGGCTTGCGGTACATCGCCCGAGGTTCTTCTTCCGGGGTCAGCGGATCCATCGCGGTCATTCCCGCGATATCGCAAAACCCGCCAAAGGGAAGCGCAGCAATACCGTATTCAGTCTCGCCCTTCTTAACCGACGCGACAGTCGGGCCGAAGCCAAGATAGAAACGCCGCACCCGCATGCCAAAAGCCTTCGCGGTGAGCATGTGGCCAGCCTCATGCAGCGCGATCGACACCGCGATACACACGGCGAACAGAACGATGCCGAAAAGAAATGCGGGCATGGTGGGGGCTTTCTGGGTTTAGGAGGTGGCGTCGATAAGCGAATTGGCGCGACGCCGCGCCTGCGTTTCCACCTCGACGATTTCGTCGAACGATGACGGTACCACCGCGAAATCCGACGCTGAATCGAGCACCTCCGCCACGATGTCCACGATCTGAGGGAAGCGGATCCGACCCGCGAGGAACGCCGCAGCCGCCTCCTCGTTGGCCGCGTTGTACACAGCCGGGTACGTGCCACGCGCCGCCGCAACTTCACGCGCGAGGCGCACAGCGGGGAACGCCTCCTCGTCGAGCGGCTCGAAGCGCCAATCGGACGCCTCCCGGAAGTCGAGCG
This sequence comes from uncultured Corynebacterium sp., assembly GCF_947253065.1. GTDB lineage: Bacteria > Actinomycetota > Actinomycetes > Mycobacteriales > Mycobacteriaceae > Corynebacterium. The sequence goes on along the minus strand of NZ_CAMXWS010000005.1, from coordinate 53,834 downwards.
CCGGCTGCGCGCCAGCCACGCGACCTGGCCACGCAAGCGCGTGCGCGATCGGCATCTTCATCGACGGCGGCGACGCCTGCGCGATCGTCGCACCATCAACGAAGGTGATCATCGAGTGCACGATTGACTGCGGATGCACCACCACATCAATAATGTCCGGGGAGATGCCAAACAGCAGGGTCGCCTCGATCAGTTCGAGGCCTTTGTTGACCATCGTCGCGGAGTTCAGCGTGTTCATCTGCCCCATCGACCACGTCGGGTGCGCGGCGGCCTGCTCGGGCGTGACGTCCCACATTTGTTCGCGCGTCCAGCCGCGGAACGGCCCGCCGGAAGCGGTCAGCACGTAACGGTCCACCTCGTCTACGCGGCCCGCGCGCAGGCATTGGGCCATCGCAGAATGCTCCGAATCAACGGGGACGATCTCGCCACCGGTTGCCGTGACTAGATCGCCGCCGGCAACCAACGACTCCTTGTTGGCCAGCGCGAGCACCGCGCCCTTGTCCAGCGTCGCCAGTGTCGATGCCAGCCCCAACGAGCCCACGAGCGCGTTGAGCACGACATCAGCGTCCGTCTCACGCACCAGCTCCTCCGCCGCATGCTCGCCGGTCCGCACAGGCTCGCCGAGAGCTTCCGCGACGACATCAGCAGACGCACGCTTTGCGACGCCCACCTGATCCCCCCTCAGCCCCAAAGCCCTCGCCTGCTCAATAGTGGCTTGCGGATCAGACCCGCCAGCAGCTATACCAACAACTTTGAACTGCTCTGGCGCAGCAGCGATCACTTCTAATGCTTGCGTACCGATCGAGCCCGTCGAACCGAGAATGAGAACTTTTCGCACCGTTCCATTCTCACACAGAGGCCCTGTAATTCCTGTCGGGGTCAAACAAACGTTGGCACCCCATCGACTTTCGGGGGGATGAATCGCAAGCAGTAAAGGCGGTGTGCCAATATAATGAACAAGAACTGATTCCACGCAAGGAGTGTGCTGTGAGCGCTAAGGACGATGCACCCCAGGTGTACAACGGTGTTTCCGAAGCTGATGTCCCGTCGGCAAAGCTTGGCTGGAGCGAATTTACCCCGAAGACCATCCAGATCGCTGGCTGGATCTCCGTGGTGTTCCTGCTTGGCATGAACTTCGGTAACCACCGCGGCCATGTTGAGACCATCTGGCTAGTCGCCACCGCCGCACTGATCGCTATCGGCTTGATCCTCTTCGCGCTGCGTCCGGAACTCTCCCAGGTGCGCACGCTTACCGCGCACAACAAGCCGGAGGGCCATGTCGAGCCGAATTGGACCTACGAGCAGCAGTCGATGACCGGTCGCTACGCTGAACTGTCCGAGAGCCAGCTGCGTGCGCTCAACATTGATCCGGCATCGCAGGGTCGCTAAAAAGACATAAGAAAAACGCTCCAGGGAGTTGTGAATGAACTGCTCCCCGGAGCGTTTTTGTTGTCTTAGGCGCCTGTTTGCTTCTCGTCTGCGGCGAGCTGGCCACACGCGGCAGCGATCTCTTGGCCCTTCGTATCGCGCACGGTGCATGTCACGCCCTGAGCAATAACTCGACGAACGAACTCGTCCTGACGCTCACGTGGCGATGCATCCCATTTCGATCCCGGTGTCGGGTTCAACGGGATGAGGTTGACGTGAACCAGTGGCCCCAATGCGTCGTGAAGCTTGCGCCCCAGCATGTCCGCACGGAAATCGTGGTCGTTGATGTCGCGGATCAAGGCGTACTCGATCGACACACGGCGACCAGTCTGGTCTGCGTAATAACGCGCAGCGGTCAACACGTCCTCGACGCTGAAGCGGTTATTCATCGGCACGAGGGTGTCTCGCAGCTCGTCGTCAGGGGTGTGGAGGGAGACAGCGAGGGTGACGTTCAGGCCTTCGTCGGCAAGCTTGCGGATCGCTGGCGCCAAGCCAACCGTGGACACCGTCACGTTGCGCTGCGAAATTCCGAAGCCGTCCGGCGACGGCGACACAATCTGACGCACCGCCGACACCACGCGGTTGTAATTAGCCAGCGGCTCACCCATGCCCATGAACACGACATTGGTGAGGCGACCACCCTCAGCCTCCATCATCGCGGCAGCCGCACGCACCTGGTCGACGATCTCCGCCGTAGACAGGTTGCGGTCCAGACCGCCCTGGCCGGTCGCGCAGAACGGGCACGCCATGCCGCAGCCAGCCTGCGAAGAAATACACAGCGTTGCACGACCCGGGTAACGCATCAGCACAGACTCGAGCAGAATGCCGTCGTGCAGGCGCCACAGGGTCTTGGTGGTATCGCCCTCGTCGGTCTCGACGCTGCGGACCGGCGTGAGTAGACGCGGGAAGAGCGCGTCCTTCACCAGTTCACGCTGCGCAGCAGGCAGGTCCGTCATCGTCGACGGATCAGCCTCAAAGCGACCGTAGTAGTGGCGGGCAATTTGATCGGCGCGGAATTTGGGCAGGCCGAGCTCGGCTAATGCGTCGATACGCTCCTGCTTGTTCAGGTCCGCGAAGTGCTTCGGGGGCATCCCGCGCTTAGGCGAGAGCAACTGGATCTTCGGAAAATCACTCATGACGTGCCCTATTCTGGCACGTCGCACCGCGGTTTTCTAATCCACGGTGGCTACAGAACCACGACGTTCATCAGCAGCCACGTCGCTGCCGCTGCAGGCAGGATGCCGTCGAGGCGATCCATGAGACCACCGTGGCCCGGGATCATCCGCGACATGTCCTTGAGCCCAAGCTCGCGTTTGAATTGGCTTTCCACCAGATCGCCCAAGGTCGCGCACACGACGATGCCAAGGCCGAACACGAGTCCCGCCCACCACGGGCTGCCCAACAGATAGATACCGCTGAGCACACCGGCGATGGCGCCGAAACTCACGGAGCCGGCGAAGCCTTCCCACGATTTCTTCGGACTCACCGCAGGTGCCATCGGGTGGGAGCCGAACAGCACGCCAGTGACATATCCGCCGACATCGGAGGCAACAACGCACAGCATGAACGTCACGATGAAGTGACTGCCAGCCGCACTGCCGGTCTCCAGCCTGGAGATCATCGCGGCGAATGAGCCGAACAGCCCGATCCAAACAAGGATGAAGATGCTCACCGCCGTATCGCGCACATAGTTGCGCGGCGGGGTGTGTCGCCCATGGAAGAATAGCCGCGCGAACATGATCATTAGCGCACTGACGGTGAAGGTCGCGAGCAACCCGGGATAGCCGAACTGCCAGGTTGAGATGATCATGCATTGGCCGAGCACGATGACCACGAAGCGGTACACGCCGTATCCGGCCTCGCGGAGTCGAGTGAGCACTTCCCACATCGCCAGACCAACGGCGGCGCACACCACCGGGTACCACATGGCGGGGCCAACGTAGATGGCCACGAGCACGAGTGCTGCCAGCGCAACGCCAACAGCGATGGCGACAGGCAGGTTTCGGCCAGCAGAGTTTTTGGGGCGCAGCACGCGAACGCGTTTCGACGCTACGTCGTCACGCTCCCCGTCCTGCCGCGAATTCGTCACTGCTTAAACCTCGAGCAGCTCGGCTTCCTTGCGGGAAACCAGCTCGTCGATTTCGTCGACGTACTTGGAGGTGGTCTTGTCCAGCTCCTTCTCTGCTGCGTTGACCTCGTCCTCGCCTGCGTCGCCGTCCTTCTGGATCTTCTTCAGCGCGTCCATGCCGGAACGACGAACGTTGCGGATAGCGATCTTTCCGTCTTCGCCCTTCGCCTTGGCCTGCTTGACCAGGTCACGGCGGCGCTCTTCGGTGAGCTGCGGGATGGTGACACGGATGACGTGACCGTCGTCAGTCGGGTTGACACCCAGGTCGGAATTGCGGATCGCATTCTCGATTTCGCCCATGGTGGACGGGTCGAACGGCTTGATGATCAGCATGCGTGGCTCCGGGACAGAAACGGTAGCCATCTGGTTGATCGGGGTGGGTGCGCCGTAGAAATCGGCCACAACACCGTTGAACATTGCCGGGTTGGCGCGTCCGGTACGGATGGTGACCAGTTCGTTGCGGGTGTGCTCTACGGAGCTGGTCATGCGGTCCTCGGCGTCGAGAAGTACGTCGTCGATCATGTTGTCATCCTTTCGCTATGTCTTCATCCAATTTAGCAGCGCATTGCTTATCGACGAACGCCCCTCCTCCTACACTGTCACTTGCCATGCATCCCGCTTTTTCTTACCTCGCTGACTCACCTGCCCCGCGCGTTCCGGGCGGCCGGCTTGATGGGTGGATTATCCCTGCCAAGGACACTGCAGATGTGGCGGGGTGGCCGACGGGTTGGGGTAGTCCGAGGAGGCGTCGAGAAGCGCAAAAGACGAGCCCTTTTGTGGAATGGATGTTGCGCGAAGGTGCCGTGGTGCGCGGCAAAACCGTGACATCGGAGCTGGGCGCGACGATCTATGCCGAGCGGGAAGATCTTCCGCTCTTGTCCTCCCCCGCCTATCCCGGCTGCACGCCGGGTGGGTCGTCAACGGGTGCGGCTGTGGTTGTAGCTGAAGGATTGTGCCGCGCCGCCCACGGCAGCGACGCAGGTGGCTCCTTGCGCGTGCCCGCTGCTGCGTGCGAGGTGGTGGGCTTCAAACCTGGCGGTGTCGCGGAGTCCGTCGATGGGTTCATCACCGCGACCGTCGCTGACCAAATTGCCGTGTGGGGCTGCGGATCCCGCGACCTTGAAGGGTTGACCGTCGGCGTACTCACTGCTCCCCTATTCACCCCGGATGCGCACGTGGCTGCTGATCGTATCGCTGTGGTGGAGCGCGTCGCCGAGGCCTTGTCCGATGTGTGCGACGTCCGCGAGCTCACGCCCTATGCCGGCGCGACGCAGACTTACCAGCACTTCTCGACGCGCATCAAGCATGCCTTCGCCGATGCGGATCCTTTTGATAGCGCCTATATCGCGTGGCTGCGCAACCAAGGCCGGGCAGTCTCGCGCACCCAACTCGCGGAAGCCGCTCGCCATATTGCTGCGTTGCCGGAAATCCTGCGTATGCAGTGGGGTGTCGATGTCGTGCTCACCCCCATGATCACCACCGATCCCCCGCCGTTGGGGTTCTTCCCATCGCTGTCTCCTGCCGACAGCTTCGAGGCCCAGACGCAATGGTCACCTTGGGGTTCCCTATTCAACCTGACGGGTGCTCCCGCGATCGCCGTCGGACCAGTTCAGATTGGTGGGATCACGGTCGACGATGCGACGGTGCTTGAATGTGCTTCAGTGGTCGAGCCGATCGTGTCTGATTGGAAACTACAGCGCGCGGACTAGCACTGCGCCCGCGAAGACAAGCACGAGGCCCAGCACACGCACCGGCTTAAGCACGCTGCGTGGAGCCCCGAAGAGACCGAACCTCTCAATGATCTGGCCTGCGAGAATCGTGCCTGCCAGAATTCCGATGACGGTCGCGCCCGTGCCGATCAGCGGTGACAATGTCGCTGCTCCCACCACGAAGATCGCGCCGAAGACACCGCCGAGCCACATCCACCACGGGCCAGGCTCAATGCCGGAAAGGAGAGCCGTGCGGGAATCCTTCAACAGAATGCTGAGCAGGAAGAGCAGCGTCACGCCGACGCCAAGATTGACAGCGCCCGCCTGAATGGAGCTGCCCAGGACTTCGCCGAGATAGCCGTTCGCGGCGGTCTGGCTGGCAGAGCACATGCCCATGAAGACGCCGAAGGCTCGCCACGCGGCGAGGGCACCAGGAGCGTGCGTGTCCCCTGTCGCTGTGGCATCCTTGCCCACCACGTGAACAAGGACGATGCCTGCCACGACGATCAAGGCACCGAGTACGCGAGCAAAATTCACCGGTGTGACCGCAGCACCAAAGAGACCGAAATTATCGATCACCAATGCCATGATCACCTGCCCCAGAATCGGCAGGACGACCGTTTCCACACTGCCGATCTTGGGGAACAAGATCACGTTGCCGGTGATGAAGATGACGCCCATGAGGCCGCCGATCCACACCCACCACGGCTCGCCAAAAGCTTGCGTGAGGTCAATCGACGGTCCTGTTGTCAGCGCCAAGACTCCAGCGAGAACAACAGCGCAGACGAACGCGATCAGAAACGAAATGAACGCCGCGGGAATCGGCGCACCAATACTGGCGCGCAGACGTGCATTCACCGCGGTTTGGGCGGGGATGACAGCACCCGCGCCCATGGCAGCTGCAGTTAACATTTACTGAACGAGCGTGCCGATCTGCTCACCCGACACCGCACGAGCGATATTGCCTTCCTTGAGCAGGTTGAACACCAAAATCGGCATCTTATTGTCCATGCACAGGCTGAAGGCGGTGGCATCGGCGACCTTAAGACCCTTCTCAATCGCCTCACGCGGGCTGATCTCGCTGTAGAACTCCGCGTCCGGGTTGGTGCGCGGGTCATCGGAGTACACGCCATCAACGGCCTTGGCCATCAAGAGCACCTCGCAGCCGATCTCCAGGGCACGCTGCGCAGCCGTGGTGTCGGTGGAGAAGTACGGCATACCCATGCCCGCACCGAAGATGACAACACGTCCCTTCTCCAAGTGACGGGCAGCACGCAGCGGCAAATACGGCTCCGCGATCTGCGCCATGTTGATCGCCGTCTGCACACGGCAATCGACACCCAACTGCTGCAGGAAGTCCTGCAGCGCCAGACAATTCATCACGGTGCCGAGCATGCCCATGTAGTCCGAGCGAGCGCGGTCCATGCCACGCTGCGAGAGCTGCGCACCACGGAAGAAATTGCCGCCACCGATGACCACAGCGACCTCGGCACCTTGCTCGACGACTTCAGCGATCTGCTTCGCCACGTTCTCAACCACATCCGGGTCGATGCCGACATTGCCACCGCCGAACATCTCGCCACCGAGCTTCAACATGACGCGCTTATACCCGTGGCGGCTCGTGGAATCCGTGTCGTTGCTGTTGACAGTCCCGTGGTCGGTCACCGAAAACTCCTTAATTAAAGCTGCGAAAATTCATCAACCGATTCTAGCGTGATGTGGGGGCGGCAAAAGAAAAGGATCTCAGTCCACCGTCGATAAGCGGTGCAACCGAGATCCTTCGTGCAAGCTAATGCTTACTGCTGGCCAACCTCGAAGCGGATGAAGTCAGTGACCTCAATGCCGTTCTCCTCAGCGAACTGACGGACGGTCTTCTTGGAATCAGCCAGGGACGGCTGCTCAAGCAGAGCGACATCCTTGAAGAAGCCACCCAGACGGCCCTCGACGATCTTCTCGATCGCAGCCTCCGGCTTGCCCTCGCCGCGGGTGATCTCCTCCTGGACTGCACGCTCCTTCTCGACGACGTCAGCCGGGATGGACTCCTTGGACAGGTAACGAGCCTTCATCGCAGCGATCTGCAGAGCGACCTGGTGTGCAGCCTCAGCGCTGTCACCGGTGTAAGCGACGAGCACGCCAACAGCCGGCGGCAGGTCAGCAGCCTTCTGGTGCAGGTACACCTCGACCTTGTCGCCCTCGATGGTGGCGGCACGACGCAGCTCCAGCTTCTCGCCGATCTTGGCGGACAGAGCCTGAAGAGCGTCCTCAGCGGTCTGGCCCTTGACATCAGCGGAAGCGAGCTCCTCCGGGGTGTTGGCCTTGACGGCGGCAGCGCCTGCAGCGATATCGTCGGCAAGCTGCTTGAACTCGTCGTTCTTAGCCACGAAGTCGGTCTCGGAGTTAATCTCCACGATCGTGTTGCCGGAAACAGCAACGAGGCCCTCGAGAGCGTTGCGCTCAGCGCGCTTGCCCACGTCCTTTGCACCCTTGATGCGCAGGATCTCAACAGCCTTCTCGAAATCGCCGGCCGATTCCTCCAGGGCCTTCTTGCAGTCGAGCATGCCGGAACCGGTGGTTTCGCGCAGCTTCTTCACGTCTGCAGCGGTGTAGTTCGCCATAGTTGGGCGACCCTCCTCGTAAGTGGGACTAAAGATTGTGTAAAGGTCATCTGACAGCGTAGTGGACTAACCGCGCCGCGGCAGTCCGTGCTGTCATGTCGCAAGCAAAAGCCCCCGCGACCCGCGTCCTGACATGAAATTAGGACGTCGTGGTGGGGACGCGGGGGCTGCTGCGTGATGTCGGCGAGGCGATTAAGCCTGCGCCGTCATCGTTGGTGAAGCGGAGTCGACTTACTTGTCTGCCTCAGCCTTTTCGGCCGGGGCTGCCTCGGTCTTCTCGGTTGCCTCAGCTGCCGGGGTCTCCGGCTGTGCTGCCTGCTCGGCTGGTGCGTCGCCGGCTGCCTCGCGGGCCTTAGCCAGCTGACGCTCCTCGCGCTGCTGCTTACCAGCAACAACTGCCTCGCCCACGATGTGGGTGAGCAGCTTGACGGAGCGGATTGCGTCGTCGTTGCCCGGGATCGGGTAGTCGACGAGGTCCGGGTCGCAGTTGGTGTCCAGGATTGCAACAACCGGAATGCGCAGCTTCTGCGCCTCGGAGACAGCGATGTGCTCCTTGTTGGTGTCGACGATCCACAGAGCGGACGGGGTCTTGGTCATGTCGGAAATGCCACCCAGCACGCGCTCGAGCTTGGTGCGCTCGCGGGTGAGCATGAGGATTTCCTTCTTGCCGCGACCTGCGTAGCCGTCCTCGGCTGCGTCCATTGCCTGCAGTTCCTTCATGCGGGCAAGGCGCTTGGAAACGGTCTGGAAGTTGGTCAGCATGCCGCCGAGCCAGCGGTGGTTGACGTACGGCATGCCCACGCGCTCGGCCTCTTCCTGGACCGGCTCCTGAGCCTGCTTCTTGGTACCAACGAAGAGGATGGTGCCGCCGTGTGCGACGGTCTCCTTGACGAATTCGTATGCCTCATCGATGTAGGTCAGCGTCTGCTGCAGGTCGATGATGTAGATGCCGTTGCGGTCGGTGAAGATGAAGCGACGCATCTTCGGGTTCCAACGACGCGTCTGGTGGCCGAAGTGGACACCTGCGTCGAGGAGTTCACGCATGGTTACGACTGCCATGGGAATGTCTCCTTGGGAGTTAAAGTTGTTCGGTTTCTTACAGTTTGTGCGGGTTTTGCCCACACCCTAGCGGCGAGCTGGATCCGCGCCTTCCACGTTGCGTGGGAGGACCGTTGCGGAGTGCAGCACCCTGCCACAGCTGTGACCAGGCATTTTCGCCGCGCGTAGTCAGTGCCTCCAGAGCGGACACACTGCTGGGCACCAAGCTTACATCGTTGCTGGGTGTGCGCCAATTCGCGGCGCGCGGGGAGTTATCCACAGGCATTTCGCTTATCGACGCCCCGTGGTCCCCCTCCCCGCCACAATGAGCACCATGAAAACTTCGCATTTTTTACCGCGCTCCTGTGTGTTGACTGTTTTTCTTGCTTTGTTGGGCTCAGCTCCGCCGGCGTGGGCGTATGTGGATCCGGTGACGGGGGAAGCGCATGCGAGCAATGTGACGCGGCGTGCAGATATCCCGGAGAAGAACTGGCTGCCTGGGCATCGTGGCGTTGATCTGGCGGCGCGGACGGGGCAGACAATCGTGTCCGCGGAGGACGGTGTGGTGGCTTTTACTGGCGTAGTGGCGGGCGTGCCGGTGGTCTCGGTGGATCATGCTGATGGGATCCGGACGACATATCAGCCGGTGCACGCCATTGTGAAGGTCGGCGACCGTGTAACAGAAGGCGATCCGATCGGACGGATGGCACCACCTGCGGGTGATCACGCTGGTCTGCACTGGGGTGCGTTGACGGGAAAGGATTCTTATATCAATCCGCTCTCGCTGCTCGACGCTCCCCCGATCCGCCTCAAGCCCGTGGATGCGCCTGGTCGTACACGCTCTTGAGGCGCTGCGCCGAAACGTGGGTGTAGATCTGTGTGGTCTGAAGCGACGAATGCCCAAGCAGCTCCTGGACAACGCGCAGGTCCGCTCCCCCTTCGAGCATGTGCGTTGCAGCGCTATGGCGAAGGGCGTGGGGGCTTAAGTCACTGTCGCCTGTGCGCTGGGCAGCGCGCTCCACGACGCGACGGACTTGGCGTTGGTCAATACGCCCACCACGGGAACCGAGGAAGAGAGCAGTCTCGTCGCGTGATTTGAGTAATTCCCCGCGCCTGTCCTGCCACGCCTCAATCGCCGTCGCAGCGTTCTCGCCGAAGGGGACGACGCGTTGTTTGTTGCCTTTGCCGGTGACGCGGGCGAGGCGTCGAGAAGCATCAATGTCTGCCATGTTGAGGCCGGTGAGTTCCGCAACACGCATGCCAGTGGCGTAGAGGAGCTCGAGCATCGCACGGTCGCGCGCGGCTTCAGGCGAGTCGGTGTCCGCGTTGATCTGCGCTTCGACGAGCTGCCCGGCGCGTACTGGGGTGACCACGTCTGGCAGGTGGCGGTTCACCTGGGGCGTGGCCAGTCGCGCCGCGACGTCCGAGGCGAGGTGCCCGCGTTCATAGGCCCACGTGGAAAAAGCGCGCGCGGCCGCGGTGCGTCGCGCCATCGTGGAACGCGCAAGCCCCTCACGCATCGCGCTAGCCAGCCAGGACCTGAGATTGGGCAGTGTGAAGTCGGCGAAAGTCTCTACAAAAGGCACCAGTGTGCGCAGGTCGCTGCGGTACCCCTTCACTGTCGCCGCGGAGCGCCCTTTGACCAGCAGCGCGTAGTCAGCAAAGTCATCGATCGCTGCTTCGAGCTGTGTGATCCGCTCTGCCACGTCCGCCTGCCCTGTTTGAGAAATATTGAAAAACTGCCGCACCGACCCCTCTCCTGAAAGAAGGTGTCTGCGCGGCAGTATAGTTCGGCGGGTTTGGTTGGCGTTGGCTACACGCGTCGCCAGACCTGCCCAGTCCTGGCGACCAGCCCCTTGCCGGAGAGGTCCATGAGCAGATGCACGGTCAGTCCGATGCTGAACCCGCATGCTTGGGCTACGTAGCTGGCTTCGAGTCCACCGGTGTCGGTGAGCGGGAGCGAATCGTAGACGCGTAGCTCATTGCGAGAGAGCTTCTGGATCGCGTCGGCAGCAAAGTCAATTTCGTACTGGCCGTCGACATCCGATGTGCCAATGGGGCTGAGTTGTTCGTGGGCGTCGTCGGCACTCAAGACCATGTTGGCACGCCCGTCGCGGATGGCCAGGTTCGTCCCCAACGAGCCCGGCCCCAGGATCGGCCCGGGCACAGCCATGCCTACGCGCTTGAAGGCTTCGACCCATTTGAGCGTGTTCAGTGCACCTGACCGAAACGCTGCTTCCACAACGATGGTGCCCTGCGTCAAAGCTGCAACGAGACGGTTGCGGGTGAGAAAACGGTGCCGATCCGGTGTGACGCCTGGCGGGTATTCAGTAATAATCGCACCGCCTTCCGCAGCGATCCTGTCAAATAGCCCTTCATTACGCCGCGGATAGACCTGCCCGGCACCGCAGGCAGCGACGACAACAGTGGCTCCCCCAGCATCCAGCGCGGTCGTGTGCGCCACGGTATCGATCCCCAAAGCACCGCCGGAGACGATCGTGTGCTGGTGCCTCACGAGTCCCGTGCACAGGTCTGCGGTGGCGTGGTGCCCATACGCCGATGCGGCGCGAGTGCCCACGATCCCGACTGCACTGGCAAAAAGTTGTGCAAGGTTGGTGTTTCCGCGCACCCACAAGGCGTGCGGCGGATAGGCGTCAGAGGGAAGCTTTTCCGCTTTGGCGTGGGCGGCGGTGAAGGAGGCGTCGATAGCTTCTTGCGGCCACTCGTGCGAGCGCGGAGTGAGCAAGGTGTAGCCCTCGCGTTGTGCAGCGGCGAGGTCTTCAGCGGGCTGGTCCCAGGTGTAGCGCGCTTCGGTCGCGGGCCCAAGTTCGCCGAGCCAGCTGGCACGTGTGCGGATGCCGTGGGCGATTTCATCGGCGTCGCGCCCGGCCGCCAGCAACGCTTGCACGTGCCGGTTCGGCCCCTCGACCACACGGTTCAGGTATGCCCAGGATTCAAGCGAGCTCATGCCAGCACCCCCGCTTCCTGCTTGGCGCGCAAGTCAAGGGCGTCCATCACCTCAGCAAGACGCGGCTTATCGACGCCCCCTAGATCCGCCACTGTCCACGCCAACTTCAAGACCCGGTCGACGCCTCGTTGAGTGAGCTGACCATCCGCAAGCTTCTTACTGATCACGCTCATGCCCTCTTTATTCGCGGGGAAATCACGGCGCAGCACTGCCCCGGGGACACGCGCATTCGTCCTCGTGCTCAGACCTGCGCGCGCCCACCTGTACGCAGCGCGGTCCCGGGCAGCCAGTACGCGCTGAGCAATCGTTGCAGAAGACTCGTTGACCTCCGTATCAGAGGGCGCGACCACCGCACCGACGCTGGACGTGGTCAGGAAGATATCCACCCGGTCACGCAGCGGACCAGAAATATTGCGGAGGTACCTCGCCCGATCTGCCGACGAACACGTGCATTTCGCCGCATTATCCACTCCACACCGGCACGGATTGGCAGCCATGACCAGTTGAAAATCAGCTGGGTAGACAACTTCTCGGCGCGCACGAGTGAGGCGGACTTCGCCTTTTTCTAACGGGACGCGGAGGGAATCGAGAGTGTGCGCGTCGATCTCACTGACTTCGTCGAGAAACAACACGCCGTGGTGCGCATGACTGACCGCGCCGGGACGTGGAATGCCGGAGCCACCGCCGATCAGCGCTGCCCGCCCGAGTGAAGGGTGCGGCGCCACAAAGGGTGCTTGCATGATCACTTCACCAGTGGAATTCCCAGAGATCGAATGGATCGCGGTGGCTTCGACGACTTGTTGGGGTGAGAGATCCGGCAGGATCGACGGGAGTCTTTCCGCCAGCATCGACTTCCCTGACCCTGGCGAGCCGGTCATGAACACGTGGTGGGCGCCAGCTGCGGCGACTTCCATCGCGTAGCGTTCACGCTCCTGGCCGACGATGTCACGAAAATCCGGCACGAAAGCGGGCTGCACGGTGTGCGTGATGGTCTCCAAACCTGGCAATTCCCGCTCCCCGGTCGCCCACTGCCACGCCTCGGTCAAGCTCCGAGCAGTCTTCACGGACGGGTGCCCGACCAAGGCAGCTTCGGTGGCATTCTCAGCAGGAATGATCACATGCTCGATGTCTTTGAGGGCTTCCAGAATGATTTGGAGGATGCCGTCCACGCGCCGCAACTGGCCGCCCAGGCCGAGCTCACCAACGATGAGGCTGCGCTTGAGACGACGCTCGGCACGCGGATCCATGCTGGCCAACACCGCCAGGGCCACAGCAAGATCGAATTGAGAGCCCGATTTAGGAAGATTCGCCGGCGACAAAGACACCATGATCTTGGTGCGTGGCCACGGCAGTGTTGAATTCGCTACAGCTGTGCGGATCCGATCACGAGATTCGCCGACTGCTTTATCACCCAAGCCCACGATGTGCATGCCTGGCAAGCCAGGGCCGACATTCGCCTCAACAGTGACGCGGTGCGCACCAATTCCCTCAACGGTCGCGGAAAAAGTACTAGCAAGCGGCATCATCGACCCCCTGGTACATGCGGGAGGAGACGTTGACGCCGTCGAAAAGCACCTCGACGACATCGAAGCGCACGTCGACGTAACCGCTCGTGTTTTCAGAAAGCCATTGCGAAGCGGCCGCGCGGATCCGTTGCAGCTTCGTTGCGGTCACCGCTTCCACAGCGCCGAAACTCCGGCCACGGCGGGTTTTCACTTCGACGAAAACAATGGTTCCGCCGGGAGTCCGCGCGATCACATCGACCTCTCCCCTGCGGGCGCGATAACGCAGTTGGACTATCTCATAGCCCATTTCCTCGTACCAGGCGGCCACGCTCGATTCACCGCACACACCCAGCGCATATTGGTCTTGTGTGATGGTCATGAAAAATCCCCTCTGTCTATTAAGTGGTTGCACTTAGTTAGACGAGGGGAAGGGGCGGAAGGATCCGTCGAGAAGCGAAAAACTAGTCGGGGATGACCATCTCAGGCTTATCCAGCTCCTCGATGTTGACGTCCTTGTACGTGATCACACGCACGTAGCGCACGAAACGGACGGCGCGGTACATGTCCCACACCCACGCATCAGACATGCGGACTTCGTAGTAGACGTCCTTGCCTTCAGTGTGCGGGATGAGCTCGACGGCATTGGCCAGGTAGAAGCGGCGATCCGTCTCCACCACGTACGAGAATTGACTGACCACATCGCGGTATTCGCGGTACAGGGACAGCTCGACCTCGGCCTCGTAATTGTCCAGGTCCTCAGCGCTCATCGTGGATGCTCCTCAGGTATTTCTCGTGGGCGGCAGCAACGTTGGCATAAGTGTAGCGATGCTCAGCACTCGCACCGTGACGGCGCACCGCGTCCATGTGCGCGCGCGTGGAATAGCCTTTGTGCTTATCGACGCCATACCCCGGGTACCTATCCCCCATTTCCGTCACCAACCGGTCGCGGCTCACTTTGGCCAGCACACTCGCAGCGGCGATGCAGCGGGCGGTGTAATCGCCACCGATGACAGGCAGTTGGGGTGAGGTGAGGCCGGGGACATAGAAGGCGTCGACAAGCACGTAGCCGGGGGCGATGTCGAGCGTGGCGATCGCGCGGCGTGCACCGTCGAGGTTGGCGTTTTGGATGCCACGTCGGTCAATATCCGCTGCGGAAATATGCACGACAGTGTGCGCGAGCGCCTTATCGACGACCACCTCATAAAGCTCCTCCCGCCTCTTCGGCGTGAGCTTCTTGGAATCGGTGAGCCCTTCAAGCGCTGCGATCGGCTGCGGCGGGAGGACACACGCCGCGATGGTGATGGGACCGAAACATGCGCCGCGCCCTGCTTCATCGATCCCCGCGACAGGCCCGAGACCTGCTTTGTCCAGCGCGACCTCGTAGGTGCGCAGCTGTTTGAGCCTGCGCATATGCGACGTTACTGCTGCTGGAGTTCGACGTCGCCGTTCTTCACCGGCCCGATGCGGGTCAACGGCAGAATAATGAAGGAGACCTTGCCGCGCACATTGTCCACGGGGATCGTGCCCTGAAATTCATCACCTGAGTGGTAACGCGAGTCAGCGGAATTGGTGCGGTTGTCACCCATGACGAAGATATTTCCTTCCGGCACCGTGAGCGGACCGAAGAACTTGCCGCCGCACTCCGCGGAGCCATCCTCACCCACAGCCGGATTTGCGGGCGGGTCAAGAATGAAGGACTGGTCCGTCGGCTTTCCATCGACCATGACCGACGGGTCGCCCGCCTGGCACGAGACAGTCTGGCCACCTGTAGCCACGACGCGCTTCACCAAGTCATTCTCATCCGGCGCGACCAAGCCCACGTACGAGCCGAGCTGCTGCAGCCCGGCCACAAACGAATTATCGGAACGGTTAGACACATAATCTGTGTTCCATGACGGCGTGCCCTCGAAGACGACGACATCGCCTGGCTCCGGGTCGGAGAAGTAGTAGCTGAGCTTCTGCACGAAAATGCGGTCACCGTTGCAGCCGTCACAACCGTGCAGCGTCGGCTCCATCGACGCCGACGGAATGAGGTAGACGCGACCCACGAAAGTCTGCAGCACAAAGATCAACGCCAAGGTCAACAGGATGACCACGGGGATCTCGATGTACCAGGGGGTGGTGCTTTCTTCCTCTGCACGCTTGCGGCGTGCGGGACGGGGACGGTACTGCGGGTTAGAAGTCACGGCACATCACTTTATCAGCGCGAAAAACAAAACACCCCCTCCCGTTCGCTTACGAAAAGTGGAACGGGAGGGGGCGTGACGCGTCGCTTAGCGACGCTCCTTGATGCGGGCTGCCTTACCGCGCAGATCGCGCATGTAGTACAGCTTCGCGCGGCGGACACGGCCGCGACGCAGCACCTCAATGCGGTCGATATTCGGGGAGTGAACCGGGAAGGTACGCTCAACGCCGATACCGAAGGAGATCTTGCGTACCGTGAAGGTCTCACGGATGCCACCGCCCTGACGGCGGACTACGAAGCCCTCGAAGAGCTGGGTACGGGTGACGTTGCCCTCGATAACCTTGACGTGAACGCCGAGGGTGTCACCGGGACGGAAGTCCGGGATGTCGTCGCGCAGCTGGCCTGCGTCGACCTTGTCGATAATGCCGTTGGACATGGCAGAATTCCTTTTCAGATTTGGACAGAGGACCCTAGCGGCACTTCCCCTCCTGGGGCGCTCAACTGGTTCATGTCGGCTACATGACCCAGACATTCTTGCATACGAGCCGGTAGCTTCCCAAATCCGCTTATTTGCGGCGCGTCGTCCCGTACCAATGCTCAACACCGGGAAGAGCTTTCACCACTGCCGCTGTAGCTTGTTGCGGGCTCAACGTCGTGCGCCCCTCAACGACCACGCGGTACACAGGATCAAGCAACGGACCGTCTTCAGTGGCGTGGTACTGGTTGACCAGCACGTTGTCTGGCTCGCAGCGCGTGTCCATAAGCTCAACCTGGATCGTGTCGGCGAAATACCCGGCACGACGAAGCTTCTTGGCCACCTTGGATTGGTTCTTTTCCCACGTCACCACATTCATGATCACACCGATATCTGTTGATAGCTCGGCTGCGTCAAGAGTGAACAGGTCATCTGCGTCCAGGGCCCCTTCTTCCCTCGCCTTCTCAATCAGCTCGGGTCGCACGCGTCGGGTGCGTTCCAAAGATTGGTCGCGCCGCCAGCGTGCGATCTTGCCGTGGTCGCCCGAAAGCAGAATCTCCGGCGCATCGAGGCCACGCCACTGTCGCGGCTTTGTGTACGACGGCCCTTCGAGCAGCCCGTCCGAAAAGCTGTCCTCTTCGTGGCTCTCGGTATTGCCCAGCACACCAGGAATAAGGCGCGTGACAGCTTCCGCGATCACGAGCACCGCTACTTCCCCACCAATGAGCACATAGTCACCGATGGAGACTTCCTGGACGCGGTATTTCTTCTGCGCGTCCTCGAAGACCCGCTGATCGATACCTTCATAGCGGCCACACGCGAAAACGATGTGCTCTTCGCGCGACCATGCCTGCGCATCAGCTTGGGTGAAAGGCTTGCCTGCCGGCGTCGGGACGAGCAGCAAAGGCTTGTCCGCATTGTCACTCATGGGTGCGTCATATGGGCGGGGTGCGATCTCTGCGACATCGTCGTGCCGCAATTTGTCATTCCGGTGCGCCGCGGCTGTTTCCAATTCCGTACCGGCACGGCCGGAGGCAACATCGTCGAGAGCATTGCCCCACACCTCCGGCAACATGACCATGCCTGGCCCTCCACCGAGCGGCGGCGCATCCACGGATTTGTGGTTTCCGGTCGCCCAGTCTCGCAGGTCATGCACTCCGACCGAGAGAATTCCCTGCTCGATCGCCTTACCCAAAAGCGCGTGACGCAACGGGTCAAGGTACTCCGGGAAGATCGTGACAACGTCGATCCGCAACGAGTGATCAGACATCCAACAGCCCTTCCGGCGGGGTGATCACCAAATATCCCTCATCCAGATCAATCTCCGGGACGAACTCCATCACGAAAGGCACAAGAACATCCTTGCCCTGGTAATCGATCTCCAGGATCTTTCGGTTCGGGGTGTCCATGATGCCGGTGACGGTGCCGGCCTGTGCGTCGTCGTGAAGCACGTTAAGCCCGATGAGCTCATGGTCGTAGTACTCGTCGGATTCCTCCTCGCGCTCAAGCGGTGCGGCGAAGAATTTCATGCCGCGCAAGGAATCTGCCTGCGTGCGGTCCGGCACTTCCTCGAAGCTGACGAGCAAACGCTGCTGATGCGCGCGCACTGTCTTGATGGTCAGCTCACGCTCTTTGCCCGCTTGCCGGCCGGTAAGGACCTCCCCGACCGCGAACCGTACCTCCGGTTCATCTGTGGTCACCTCAACGGCGACCTCCCCCTTCACGCCATGGGACTTGACTACCCGGCCGATCAGCAATTCCATGGCAGCCAAGGCTACCAGCGCCGAACCTTCACTTGGCTCGGCGCATGGCAGTTAGCGTACGTGGTGTTTACCAGGTCGAATCACCACGAACGGTTGCATCAAAGCCACCATCGACGAACACGACCTGGCCACACAGGTGTGTGTTCTCCTCGCTGGTCAGCCACGCCAGCAGCTTGGCTACCTGGATCGGCTCAGTCCAACCATTCAACGGCATGGGCACCTGAGCGAGCTGTGCCAGGCCTTCTTCGGTATTACGCAACTGCTCAGTCATCGGCGAGACGACCACAGCCGGTGCGATCGCGTTCAGTGCGATGCCAGCGCCTGCCCACTGCTCCGTAGGCGCATTTTTACGCACCCAACGAGCAATCGCCTGCTTCGAGGCCGAATAATTCGCGTACCCAGCCTCCGGGCCCTGATCTGCCAATGCCTGGCCGCGCTCGGTGGCGGCGGCTTCGTCGCCGGCCAACAATGCGTCGAGAAGCTGCTGGTCGGTGTCCTGCAGCGAAGCCATCGAAGCGGTGATCACCGCGCGCGGATTGTCGGAAGCGGCGAGCAGATCGCGCACGCCCTCCACCGTGGCGATGGCGCCAAAATAGTTGAGCTGGACGGTCTTCGGCGTCGAGGCTTGCATGCCAGCATTTGCGATGACAGCATTCAGCTGCCCACCGCTGAGCTCACGAGCCTTCTCTGCGAGCTCCTTGCGGCCCGCTTCGGACGTCAAGTCACAGTTGATGTCTGCGCCCTTGAGATCCGCAGTGATCACCTTGTGCCCACGGGAGCGCAGCAGCTCTGCCGTCGCACCACCGATTCCACCGGTACCACCAGTGACCAGATATGTACGAGACATGAAAAACACCCCTTCTAGCTGTGCAACACTTTCTCTTCCAGTGTACGCAGCTAAAAGGGGTGATCACCCGTTTGGGCGAGGAGCTACAGGAGCTTAGTTCTCCTCGGACTCCTCGGCCGGAGCTTCCTCAGCTGCCTCTTCCTCAGCAGCCTCAGCGGCCTCTGCCTCAGCGGCAGCCTTGGCCTCAGCCTCAGCCTCAGCAGCTGCCTTAGCCTCTGCCTCTTCCTTGGCCTTCTTGCGCTTCTCGGTGATGGCCTCAGCGGTCGGACCGTTGGAAGCTTCCTCGAGAGCCTGGTTGAACAGGTCAAGCTTGGACGGCTTCTCCTCGGCAACCTTGAGGGTGCCCTCGGCGCCTTCCTCACCCTTGTGCTTCTGCCAGTCGCCGGTCACCTTGAGCAGTGCAGCAACGGGCTCGGTCGGCTGAGCGCCAACGCCGAGCCAGTACTGAGCGCGCTCGGAATCGATCTTGATCAGGGACGGCTCTTCCTTCGGGTGGTAGATGCCGATGTTCTCGATGACGCGGCCATCGCGACGGGTGCGGGCATCAGCAACAACAACGCGGTACTGGGCGTTGCGGATCTTGCCCACGCGCTGCAGCTTGATCTTTACAGCCATGTTTAAAAGTCCTTTACTGGTCACTGGGCAGTGCAGACGCTCGCCGCTTATCGACGAGCCGGTTCAACCCTTCAATTTCACCTGCGTGTGACTGGCCGGTCGGTACGGGTCCATGTGATGGTTCCCTGCCGGGTCCGGCGCTAACGCAGCTTCTGTTGCGGCACACTCACGTTCAGTGGGCGTGCTTCAACCCGAGATACTCTACCCCCGCTTTTAGTCCCACGCCAAAACGACGTGCGGGATAACAGGTTCTGCATTATTCAGCGGTAAGGTCTGCACAGAACGACACAGGGTGAATACTAATCGGCGTGCTTTTCGGCACGGCCCGTCGCCGTTCTTTCGCATTTACCAACTCCACGGATTTTCTAGTTTTCTACGGATTATTGACGCAATGACGACAACGGTTACCGCCCAGCAATCACAGGACACGAAGCCAGCGCCGAAACAGGTCTACCGCAATGATCTTGACGGTTTGCGTGGCCTTGCCATCGCCCTCGTAGTGCTGTTCCACGTCTTCGTTGGACGCGTGTCCGGTGGCGTGGACGTGTTCTTGCTGTTGTCAGGCTACTTCTTCATGGGCTCCCAGCTGCGCTACGCAATGCGCCCGAACCCATCGTTGAATCCGTGGTGGCCATTCTGGCGTACTGCGCGTCGTCTGTTGCCTGCTTTGGCGTTGGTGCTTGCGGCGATTTATGCCGGAATCCGTCTACTCACCCCAGAGATCATGAGCAATGAGCTGGCACGCCAGTTCACTGCGTCGATTCTGTACTACCAAAACTACGAATTGGCAGCGCAGAACCTTGATTATGCAGCTGCGGGCTCTGATACTTCTCCGCTGCAGCACTTGTGGTCGATGAGTGTGCAGGGACAGTTCTATGTCGTTGCTATCACCTTCGGCATCATCGTGGCTTTCCTTGCTTCCCGGCTGGGTGTGAGCAACAAGATTCTGCGTCGCGGCATCATCGTCGTTTTGGCGGTGACTGCTGTGGCGTCGTTCGCGTATGCCTCTCGTTTCGGTTTGGTGGGCACCCCTGAGAACTATTACGCGTTCCCGTCGCGCATGTGGGAGCTGGCGTTCGGTGCCCTCCTTGCAATGCTGCCGTTGGCGAATGTGATCCCTGAAAAGGCCCGCGGTGTGGCAGCTGGCCTCGGTGTCGCAGCAATCGCTGTGACCGGCATCGTTATTTCGACCTCCCTGGCATTCCCGGGCCCGGCTGCATTGCTGCCGCTGCTCGGTGCTGCACTGGTGGTCATGAGCGGACCCGACCATAAGGTGGCGCGTGTCCTTTCTTCGGGCCCAATCCTGTGGCTGGGCAAGATCGCGTACTCGCTGTACCTGTGGCACTGGCCGTTGCTGATCTTGTTCACGGTGAAGTCGGGTCGCCCGACCCCGACGATCGGTCTTGGCATCTTGGTCATCGCGCTGTCTCTGTGTCTGGCGCACCTCACCTACACGCTGGTGGAGGATCCGCTGCGTCAGCACGGCAAGCGCCCGAAGGCAGGTGACAAGCCGGTCAAGGCTGCACGTGCAAGCCTGTCCACCTCAGAGGGTCGTGGACGTGCCGTCGGTGGCGCTTTGATCGCCGCGATCATCGCTGGCGTGTTGGCCATTCAGCCGCTGTGGGCACGCGAGGTGAACAACGCTAATTTCAATTTGGCGTCGGATACATACCCGGGCGCCATGGCTCACTTTGGTGCCGAGGTGCCCAACGCGAAGCCGAAGCCGGATCCGACGGTGATCGCGGATATCTACCCGCCGACCGTGACCGATGGCTGCATGATTTTCATGGACCAGCCATCTGATCTCATGCCGGGGGCCGACTGCATTTACGGCGACAAGGAAGCTGAGACTACCGTGGTTCTCTTCGGCGGTTCACATTCCGAACCGTGGCTGGTCCCGCTGGATGAGCTGGGCAAGGAGCACGGTTTCAAGGTCATTCCTTTCGTCCGTCAGGCCTGCCCCATGGTGCTTGACGACGCCGACACCGTCAGCCCCGAGTGCGCCGAATGGTCCCGCAACGCGTTCAAAAAGATCGTGGAAATCAACCCCGACCTGGCGATTTCTACCGCCACCCGTCCGGAAGGTCGCGCCGGTGAAGGCAGCCCGGGCCCAGATATTGTTCCGTTCTCTTACGCAACGGTGTGGGAAGAACTCCAAGCGAATGACATCCCATTCCTCGGCCTGCGCGATAACCCATGGGTCTTCAGCCGCGAAGGCGCCCACATGGACCCGAATGAGTGCATGATTGCTGGTAATGTCATCGAGGCGTGCTCGACTTTGCGCTCGACCGTCTTCGGTGAAGGCGATCCCATGCCCCAGTTCCTGTTCCCCGAAAACAAGCAGTGGGGTTTGGACACCGCTGATTGGTACTGCGAGGAAGAGCTGTGCCCGCCGATCATCGGCAATATCTACGTCTACCGCGACCAGAACCATGTCTCTAATGCCTTCGCGGCTTCCACTGCCCCATTGCTGTGGGCGAAGCTGCAGGAAATTTTCACTGAGCTGGGCATCAACGTCGGCGATGCAGCAGCCGAGACGGAGGTCGACCCGGACAAGGCCGATCTGCCGGAGGAACCGGTCGCTGACCCGAATGCCGGTGGCGTCGGTGAGCCAAGTCTGGAACAAAACCCAGAGATTCTTCCTGAACTAGGCGCCCAATAAGGCGCAACAGAAAACGCCCGGCCGCGTGTTGCGGTCGGGCGTTACGTCGATAAGCGGGCTTTTATTTGCCCTTCCCCATGCGCTTCATGGCCTCGTTGAAATCAAGGTTATTCAAATCGATGCCTTCCATGCCTGCCGGAAGCTGCTCCTGCATCTTTCGCATCGCGTTGGGGTCCATGCCCGGCATTCCTGGCATACCGCCCATTCCCGGCATGCCCGGCATCTTCGGGCCGCCGCCACCGCGCTTCGCGGGCTTGCGCTTGCCGTTCTTGCCCTTGCGGCCCTTCGGCTTCTTCTTCGTCGCGGAACGGCCGCCCATTCCCGGCATGCCCGGCATCCCGCCGAGGCCAAATTGGTTGGCCATCTTGCCCATCATCTTCTTCGCCTCAAAGAAACGCTCGACAAGCTTGTTCACCTCAGCGACAGTGACACCGGAACCGTTAGCGATGCGCTTGCGACGTGAAGCGTTGAGAATCTTCGGGTCCTCGCGCTCAGCTGGCGTCATACCGCGGATGATGGCCTGGATGCGGTCGAGCTGCTTCTCGTCGACCATGTCGGCCATCTCGTTCATCTGCTTGCCACCCGGCATCATCTTGAGCAGATTGCCGATCGGCCCCATGCGACGAATCATGAGGAGCTGATCAAGGAAGTCCTCGAGCGTGAGTTCGCCCGAGCCCAGCTTCATGGCGGCTTCTTCCGCCTTCTTCTGATCCATCGTTGCTTCTGCTTGCTCGATGAGCGAAAGCAGATCACCCATGCCGAGGATTCGGCTGGACATACGGTCTGGGTGGAAGATGTCGAAGTCTTCGAGCTTCTCGCCCGTCGACGCGTACAGGATCGGTTTGCCGGTGACCTCACGGATCGAAAGGGCGGCGCCACCGCGGGCATCACCGTCGAGCTTGGTCAGCACGACACCAGTGAAGTCGACGCCATCAGCGAAGGCTTGCGCGGTTGACACCGCGTCCTGACCAATCATGGAATCGATGACGAAAAGAACTTCATCCGGGTTGACGGCATCGCGGATATTGCGAGCCTGGGTCATGAGCGTCTCGTCGATACCAAGGCGACCTGCGGTATCGATGATGACCACGTCAGCCTGCGTGCGGCGTGCTTCCTCAATGGACGCTTTCGCCACATCGACTGGGTCACCGTGCGAGGTGCCCATTTCGTGCTCGCTGGAGTCCAGGGAGGTGCCCGGGTCCGGCGCGAAGGTAGGAACGCCAGCACGCTTACCGACGATCTCCAGCTGCTGCACGGCCCCCGGACGCTGCAAGTCACACGCGACCAGCATCGGGGTGTGCCCCTTCTTGGACAGGTGCAGCGCCAGCTTTCCGGCCAGGGTGGTCTTACCAGCGCCCTGCAGACCAGCCAGCATGATCACTGTCGGCGGGTTCTTTGCCAGGTTCAGCCTGCGGGTCTCACCGCCGAGGATATTGGTCAGTTCCTCGTCGACAATCTTGATGACCTGCTGCGCCGGATTCAGCGCTTCAGAGACATCCGCACCGAGTGCACGCTCTTTGACTCGCTTGATGAATGCACGGACAACGGGCAGGGAGACATCGGCCTCGAGCAGGGCGATGCGAATCTCACGGGCGGTGGCGTTGATGTCCTCTTCCGTGAGTTTGCCCTTGCCGCGCAGACCTTTGAGCGCTGTTTGCAGGCGGTCGGACAATGACTCGAACACGAGTGGCACGCTCCTTGGAAGGACGGTAGAGGTTTTACAAAATCTTCCCTATACCCTAGCGTGCCGGTGTTCGGAGCCGATAAGCAAAGGGCTTAAGCACGGTGCTAATCGACGATCGCGTCCTCGTCCGTCTCCCCCGTGCGCACCCGAATCACCCGTTCAACAGGAGTGACCTAGATTTTCCCGTCGCCGACCTCGCCAGTGTGAGCAGCCTGAAGAATCGCGTCCACTGCGGCTTTTTCTTGCTCGTCGGTGACAACGATTTCAAGCTTGATCTTGACGCGGCTCGCGATCGCGCCGAAATAATCGCAGCTGAAATCACCGCGAATGCGAGCTGGAAAACAATGTCAATGACGTTTGCATAACCATTTGCCCCGACGATGTACGCACCGCTGCTGATGCAAGCACCCAGCTTGCGTTTCCTGCCATCGTGGCAGTTTGATCGGGTATCACCTTCATCACCTCACAAGATCTCTTTGGGTTTTCGGTTGTGGTCGTTTTGACCGAAATAACCGTAAACCTAGAGCCCCAGTGAGATTCGGCGGAAAAAAATGCGACACAGATCACTCTCTATGCCGCATTAATATTCTGTTTGCTTCTGAAAGTTTTTAGCCCAGCAAGGCGTCAACGAAGCCTTCTACCTCGAACGGTGCCAGGTCATCTGCACCCTCACCCAGACCGACGAGCTTGACCGGCACACCGAGCTCTTCCTGAACCTGGAACACGATGCCACCCTTGGCAGTACCGTCCAGTTTGGTCAGCACCACACCGGTGATTTCCACGACGTCCTTGAACACACGCGCCTGGGTCAGACCGTTCTGGCCGACGGTGGCATCAAGCACCAGCAAGACTTCGTCGACCTGCGATTTCTTTTCGACGACGCGCTTGACCTTGCCCAGCTGATCCATCAGACCAGTCGAGGTGTGCAGGCGACCAGCAGTATCGACGAGCACGACATCTGCTTGCTGCTCCACACCGGTCTTGACTGCGTCGAAAGCCACCGATGCTGGGTCTGCACCTTCCTTGCCACGAACCGTGGAAGCGCCAACGCGGCGACCCCATGTTTCCAGCTGGTCGGCCGCTGCCGCGCGGAATGTATCCGCGGCGCCGAGCACAACACTGTGGCCCATAGAAATGAGTACGCGTGCGAGCTTGCCCGTAGTCGTGGTCTTGCCCGTGCCGTTGACACCCACGACGAGAATGACAGCGGGCTTGCCATCGTTCGGCATTGCCTTGATCGAGCGGTCCAGTTCCGGCTTGCCTGCTTCGATGAGGGTTTCACGCAGCATTGCGCGTGCCTCGGCCTCGGTGGACACACCGCGCTCCGCGATCTTCTTGCGCAGCGATTCGGTGACCTTCATGGTCAGTTCTGCGCCGAGGTCCGCCATGATCAGCGTGTCCTCGATCTCCTCCCACGCATCCTCATCAAGGTCACCCGCGGTGAGAATGCCCAGTAGGCCTTGACCAATCGCATTCTGTGAGCGGGACAGGCGGCCACGCAGCTTGCCGATGCGCCCCGTTGCCGGCTCAATATCGTCCAGCTTCTCCTCTGGGACCGGTTCGGTCTCGATAACGCTTGCTTCAGTCTCTTCCGTTTCCGCCGAAGGCTCTTCTGCTGCTTCTTCAGCCTTTTCGGACTCCGCACCGGCGACAGCTGCACCAGCCGCGCCGGCGGCCGCTGCGCTCCCAGCAGCTGCTGCAGTCTTACCGGTCGGCGCCGGGGTTTGCTCGCGGGCTTCCTCAGCCGCATCAACCGCAGACTGCGCTGCTTCTGCGGCTTCCTGCGCCTCAGCCTCGCTATCAAGCTCAGGCTGTGGCTCCGGTTCCGGCGCAGACTCCGGCTCAACCTCTGCCGGCTTCTCTTCCGGTGCTTCTTCCACGACAGGTTCTGCTGGCTCTTCCGGTGCCTCGTCCGCTACTGGTTCTGCAGGCGCTTCAGACTCTTCAGGTGTCTCCGGTTCAGCGGGCTTTTCCGCATTAAGTGGTTCGACCTCTGCCGGATCGGGTTCGATCAATTCGGTCTCGGTCTCGCCGGCAGCGACGGGATCGACGTCGGCATCGGGAGTCGGGGCGATCTGCTCGGTCTCGGTGGGGGTGTTGGGGTTCAACGGTTCGTCGACACGCACGGGCTCTTTTTCAGAGGTCGGCGCGCCGGCGGGAGCGAAGTTGAAGCCACCCTTGGCCTGGTAATTGCCGGATTTCTCCTGCTGGGTGAGCTCTTTCTGCCCATCCAGTTCCTTCTTGTCAAAGGAGACAGTCTTCGACTTCTTTCGGTTGTTGCCAACGACGACGAGGATGCCCACAACGACGAGGAGCACCACGACGACGGCGACGACGACCCACAGAACAGTTGAATTCATCATGCGCACCAGTGTGCCACCGATCGTGCGAACAGTCTGCCTTCGGATCCCCCCCGCCCCAGCAGAATATGCAATATCACGCGATGACCAGCATGAAGAGACTAGGCTACTGGTTATGAATCTGAACGTGCTGAAAAACCCCATCTTCGCCATCGCCATCTCGGTGATCACCACATTGGTTGTTGCGCTAGCTGCTGCGGCTGGTTTCGGCGCGTTCAGATCGCCGAAAGAAGCTGAGTCGACAGAACTTGTGGTTCCCTTGCCTGCGAATGCGCAGAAGGCCACTCCTGAGCAGGTCGAGGAGATCCTCCGCGGTCAATGGCAGACGGCATCGCAGCCGATGGGCGACACGATTGCTTTTTCGCGCAGTGACGAAGCGTCGCACCAAGATACGTACCTCGTCCAAGGCGGGGCGTGCAATGGGTTCGGGGTGGCGCTCGTCGTGGATAAGCAGCGTGCAACGTACACGTTTGAAGACCGCCCCGTGACCATGAAGGGGTGCCCGATTGAGCTTGAGCTTTATGATTCCGCAGTGCGCGGGGCGCTGGTTCGCGGCAATACGTTCTACGTCGATGGCACGCACGCGTACCTGGGCAAAGCGGGCAAGGGCCTGAAGCTTCGCCCGGCGCACTAATCGCGTGGCGCGGGGTTCATGCGCTGGGAGATGACGCGGGTGACGCCGTCGCCACGCATGGTCACGCCGTAGAGCACATTCGCGACATCCATCGTGGGCTTCTGGTGCGTGATCACGATGAGCTGCGAGTCCTCTCGGAGCTCTTCAAGCAGGGCGATGAGGCGACGAAGATTGACATCATCAAGCGCCGCTTCGACCTCATCGAGCACGTAGAACGGGCTGGGACGCGCGCGGAAAATAGCCACGAGCATCGCCAGCGCGGTGAGTGATTTCTCGCCGCCGGACAAAAGCGACAGACGCTTGACCTTTTTACCGGGCGGGCGCGCTTCAATCTCAATGCCGGTGGTGAGCATGTCGGATGGGTCGGTGAGCAGAAGGCGCGCCTCGCCGCCCGGGAACAAGGTTTGGAACACGCGCGGAAATTCGCGTTCGACGTCGTGCCAGGCATCAGTGAAAAGCTGCAAGATTTGCTTATCGACGTCATCGATCACCCCAGCCAAGTCCTTCCTTGCCTGGACCACATCGGCGAGTTGGGTGGATAAGAAGCTGTAGCGTTCCTCGAGCGCTTTGTACTCCTCAAGCGCGAGAGGGTTGACCTTGCCCAGAGCGGCGAGATCTTTCTCCGCTTTCTTCAGGCGCTTCTTTTCTTCTGCCTCGTTGAAATCCTCGGCAGGCGTGTAATCGGCCAACAGATCATCAATGGCGATTCCGAGCTGTTCGACGATCTTGGTTTCGGCTTCGTCGATACGCACTTGTGCCTGCTCGCGCGCGATATCCGCGGCATGCGATGTGTCGCCGAGCCGGGCAAGCTGTTGCCGTAGCGCGCTGACTTTATCGCGCGCCTGGGACTGGCGGGCGGCGAGCTGTTTCACGTCCGTGGCGAGGGTATCGCGACGCTCGGTGGCGTGCTCGAGCGATTCTGCGATACGCGCGGCGAGATCCCGTGCGTGTTCCGCGACGGCCTGCGCGAGCTGCGCTTGTGCACGCTTACGTGCCATCGCTGCGTCATGTCGGGCCTTTGCCTGTCGCTCGTGTTCAGCTTGCCGACGCAGCGCCGCTCCCCTACCCGCGACATTATCGACCGCTTGTTGCGCCGAACGCGCGTTAAGCGTCGCCTCCATCTCCTGCGAGCGCGCCTGCGTCAGTGCAGCATTCGCTTCATCACGTGCTGTCGCATCAGCTTCCTCATCGGAATCCGGGCGCTCAACGCGGGAAAGTCGATCGCGAGTCTCAGCGAGTGATTTCTCACGTCCACTAAGCCGAATATCCGCCTCATTCGCCTGCTTCGCTGAAGCTTCGTGCTGCTTCTTTGCCTGCTCCGCTTGCTTGACCAACCGCTGGTGATCGCGCTTCCAGGATTCAGCCTGCGCGTCGTGCTCTTTCAACGCGGCCTTCGCGGATGCCGCTGCCACGCGAGCTTCTTCAGCTGCGATCTTCGCGCCTTCAAAGGTGCCGGAGAGCTCATCGAGCTTTGCCTGTGCCTCTTCGAGTTCTGTCGTGGCCGCCTCGATCTGAGCTGCCACCTCCACGCTGGATGCTCCGCCGGAACCGGCTGCCAGCCAGCCCTCACCGACAATGACACCGTCTGGAGTCACAGCACGCAAGCGCGGATCATCGGCAACGGCCCGGCGCGCAGAAGCAACATCGTCGGCAAGCACAACATCGACGAGGATGCGAGTAATTGGGCCGACCACGTCATCGTCGAGGTTCACGTGATCAAGGAGCCAGGTCGTGCCAGCGGGAGGCTTTCCGTCGAGGCGCCAAGACTGTCCGCCCGAAGCACTATCGACGACCACCACGCGGGAGGCATTACCGAGCTCTTCTGCGAGAGCTTTATCGTCGATATTTCCGGCGAGTGCTTCGGCATGTGCCCCGAGCGCCGCGGCGAGGGCTTTTTCCACGCCCTGATTCGGCTTCATGCGGTCCGCAACGGGCGAGAAGTTCTCACCCAGGACATCTGCTGCTTCCGCGACCGGCGCAGTCTCACTCAGCGTGGCAATGCGTGCGGAGAGCGAATAGACGGTCTTCTCCCTCGCCTTTTGCTCCGCACGGAGCTGCTCCAGGCGCTGCTCAGCAGCATCGGTCTCGGCGGTGGCACGAACATGTGCGTTCTCGAGTGGTTCACGTCCACGCGCAATCTCAGTGACCTTTTCTGCAGCTGCTTGGGCTTCCGCGTCCGCTTCCTGGGCACGGGCTCTGGTTTCCTCCGCGGCAGCGGCGAGCCGTTCAATCTCCTGCTTTGCGGATTCCACCGCTGCTACTTGGCTCTCCTCCTGGGCGAGTAAGCGCACGACGCCTTCACGACGGTCAGCAATCGCGCGCACCTGCGCCATGTGTTCAGCCTCAGCAGCGCGAGCTTTTTCGGCGAGCTCTTCGACCCGCTGCGCGATCTCTTTGCGGTGGGCCTCTGCCTTTTCAAATTCCGCGTGCGCTTCCGCATGCTGCTGTTCTGCACGTTCAGCACGCGCAATCAACTCATCAGGATCCTGGCCACGATACTCAGTCGTGTCACCGACGTGGGACGCACGTTCAGTAGCGATACGCAATGTCGCCGATGTGCGCTCAGCGAGTGAGGACAGCCCGAACCACAATTGCTGCGCCCGTTCCGAATTCGCGGAGGCTACCTGATGCAATTCTTCAACCTCAGACTGGTGCGTCTCCGCTTCAGTCAGCTGTTCGGTCACGGTTTCAACTTGCTGGGCTTGGAGGTGGGCGGTACGGGAAGCGTCGTCAAGCGATGCTCTCAGCGTGACCACCCGGTGGCCCGCAAGGCGCAAGCGTGCGTCGCGGACATCCGCCTGGACCGTCGCCGCGCGCTGTGCGGCCTCTGCTTGGCGTGCAAGTGGTTTGAGCTGCTTGCCGAGCTCGTCGGTGAGGTCAGTGAGGCGGTCGAGGTTCGCCTGCATACCGGTGAGTTTGCGCTGCGCCTTCTCTCGGCGCCGACGGTGTTTGAGCACACCCGCGGCTTCCTCGATGAACGCGCGACGATCTTCCGGACGCGATTCGAGGATCTCGTTGAGCTTGCCCTGGCCGACAATGATGTGCATCTCGCGGCCAATGCCCGAATCGCTGAGCAGCTCCTGGATATCCATCAGGCGTGCTTTGGAGCCATTGATCTCATACTCGCTGGCGCCGTCGCGGAACATACGACGCGTGATAGCAACCTCGGAATATTCAATGGGCAAGCGACCATCCGTGTTATCGAAGGTCAGCGTCACCTCCGCGCGGCCAAGCTGCTTGCGCTCCCCCGCGCCAGCGAAGATGACATCTTCCATCTTCCCGCCGCGCAGATTCTTCGCGCCTTGCTCGCCCATCACCCACGCGAGCGCGTCAACCACATTCGATTTTCCTGAGCCATTCGGTCCGACAACCGCGCAAATACCCGGCTCGAATTTCATCGTCGTCGCAGACGCAAAGGACTTGAATCCTTTGAGCGTCAGCGAAGTCAGGTGCATTGTGCTGATCTTACCCAACGAGCTTTAGGCTGCTCGCCTCTGCGCAGCGATGACTACCGTGAGTCCAGTTCTGAAGAATCCGACCCCCAGCTGTCCCCCTCCTCAGATGTCACGCGGCGCATGGGGCTGCCTGCCTTGGTGCTTGATTTATTGAAGCGGTAGTTTCTACCGCTCCTCAAAACCAGTTGCGCCCTTCGGTTCGGAGTATTGCGGCACGACAACGCTCACCGATCCAGGGCGGTCGGCGGACGAAGGTTGCTCCTCAAGCAAAACAAGAAGCTTATCGACGTCCTGCCGCTCCCCTTCCGCCACTACTTCCACCCTGCCGTCGCGCAGGTTTTTCGCATAACCAGCCAAACCGAGTTCGAGGGCCCGACTGCGGGTCCACCAGCGAAAGCCGACGCCCTGAACGTGGCCGGTGACAAAAGCTGTCATGCGTGTGGTGCTCATGGGCACCATCTTAGATGCGGGTCAGACCACCCTCATCGGTATCTTCAGCAGCACCATCGCGGCGTGCTTCGTCAACGGTGACGCGGTCCTCGGCGCTGCGGCGAGTGACCGGGTCGGAGCCGTCCCAGAACTCGACATTCTTCAGCTCCGGCAGCATGTCACGGTGGAAGACCGGATCAATGCCCTGGGCACGCTGCTCGCTGAAGTTCTTGAGCAGCTTGAAGGCAATGCCACCGAGAGGGATGATCGCGATGAGATTGATGAACACCATGGTGGCCGTCATCGTGTCGCCGAGCGCCCACACCAGCGGCAGGGAACCGAATGCACCGAAGATGACAAAGCCGACAACACCGATGCGGAAAGCGGTCAGCACCGACTTCTTCTTGGTCAGATACTCCACATTCGCCTGCGCAAGATAGTAATTGCCGAGCACGGAAGAGAATGCCAAGAAGAACAAAACAAAGGTGACAAAGTGCGTGCCCCAAGCGCCAACCGAATCAGACAGCGACGACTGGGTCAGTGCCGCGCCCTGAATTTCCTCGCCGTAAATCGGAGCCGGGCCGAGCAGGACGATGAACGCGGTAATCGTGCACACCACGAGGGTGTCAAAGTACACGCCAAGGGTCTGAACAAGCCCCTGCTTGACCGGGTGCGAAACGGTAGCCGTTGCCGCAGCATTCGGTGCAGAGCCCTGGCCAGCCTCATTGGAGAACAGACCGCGGCGCATACCGTTCATGAATGCATAACCGACGGTCGCACCAGCGATCTCCTTGATGCCCAGAGCGTGCTCAACGATGAGCGAGAACATCCCCGGGATCTCCCTGTAGTTCACAACAAGCACCAGGATGCCAACGATGATGTAGGCGCCTGCCATGAACGGCACGACCACCTGAGTTACATTCGCAATGCGGGTCACACCACCGAAGATGATCAAAGCAGTCACAGCAGCGAGGGAAAGTGCAACGACCGTCTTCAACGTATTCGAGTCATTATTCAAAGAACCGCCGACTGCCTCCACGATGGAGTTGGTCTGAATCGCGTTGTAGATGAAGCCGTAGGTGATCGAGATCGCCAGCGCGAAGATCACTGCCAGTGGCTTCCACTTCTCACCCAAGCCGCGGGTGATGTAGTACGCAGGGCCACCGTGGTAGTTGCCGTCCGCGTCCTTGGTTTTCCACAGCTGAGCCAGCGTCGACTCGACGAAAGCCGTGGCACCGCCGACAATCGCGATGATCCACATCCAGAACACTGCACCTGGGCCACCCATGGTGATAGCCAGCGCAACACCGGCAATATTGCCGGTGCCCACGCGTGAGGCAGCCGAAATGGTGAATGCCTTGAAGGCAGAAATGCCGCCATATTCTTCATCAAGGTCGCGCCCGTCGCGGTCCTTGCCCTTCGGGCTTTCGGCCACTGCCTTGAACATGTCCGGAACCATGCGGACCTGCACAAAAATCGTGCGAAGGCCAAAGTAGATGCCCGCTGCGAGAAGCAGGAATGGGATGACTTTCCAGAGGTTGTCGTTGACAGAGTCTGCCACAAACGACTCGAGTTTTTCCATGCCGAAAATTCTATACGGCATGTGATTGGCCCCATTATTTCCGGGGGCCGATTTCTAGGATTCGGGTGACATCAACGTGTTTGGCAGCTCGGGCAGTAATAGCTCGACCGGCCATTGATCACAGTCCGAGCGATCGGGGTGCCGCACCGTGCGCAAGGCTCATCTGCCCGGCCATAAGCATTCAGAGAACGTGCGAAGTATCCGCTCGCACCATTGACGTTGACGTAGAGCGAATCAAAACTGGTGCCACCAGCTTCGAGTGCACGGGCCATCACAGCCCGGGACTCTTCGAGCAATGCCACGGCATCACGCTGGCGCAGAGCTCTGCCCTTGCGAATCGGTTTGACCCCTGCTGCCCACATTGCTTCATCGGCATAGATCGAACCGATGCCGCTGACCACAGATTGGTCAAGCAGAAGAGTCTTCGCTGCCACGTTCTTTGTGCGCATTCTTCTGGCGGTGGCAACCACATCGAACTCTGGCTCAAAAGGATCCGGTGCAATGTGCGGGATCGTCACCGGAACTGGCCTACCTGCTCCTGGCTCCGGAGTGGTCAGCGGAACATACTGCCACGACCCGAACGTGCGCTGGTCCACGAAGGCGAGCTCTTTCACGCCTTCGTGTCCTTTGATCTCAGCCCGGATCCGCAGGTGCGGGCTATCAACCATGCCGGGGTCGCCCACGAGCATCTGGCCGGACATGCGGAGGTGAACAAGCAGGGCTGCGCCGTCGGAAAGCGTGAGCCACAAGAATTTTCCGCGGCGATCAGTGCCGGTAATGGTCAGTCCAGGAAGGATCTCTGCCAGATCGACATCATTGTCACGTACTGCGCGCGGGTGAAGCACCTCAACGCTGCGGAATGTCGAACCGACCACGTGAACATCGAGTCCACGACGGACTACTTCCACCTCTGGGAGTTCCGGCACTCCCCCTTACCCCTTCCGCAACGCGATCGTCTCGGGGTGATCCTTGAGGAAGAAGAAGGCTTCACGTGCCGCATTCTGCTCAGCAGTCTTCTTGTTGTGGCCACGGCCAGTGCCGCGCGACGTGCCGTCGATAAGCGCTTGCGCGGTGAAAACCTGCTCGTGTTCGGGACCTTCGGCCGTGGCTGTGTATACCGGCGGGTGCCCACCCAGCTCGGCTACACGCTCCTGCAGCTCGGTCTTCCAGTCCTGGATCCAGTGAGCGTTGTCGATCTTGTCTTCAAAAAGACGCAAGATCACATCGCGCGTGGTGTTGAAGCCATGCTGGCGGTAAATCGCGCCGAGCACAGCCTCAGTCGTGTCTGCAAGAATCGAGTCCTTGTCGCGGCCACCTGTGGTTTCTTCGCCTTTGCCCAGCAAAACGTGATTTCCCAACCCGATTTCGCGAGCAACCTCGGCGAGCCCATAGCGCGACACGATGCGCGCACGCATCGGCGACAAATCCGACTCGGGGCGGGAAGGGAATTTCTCGAACAGGGCATTCGCGATAGTCAACCCGAGCACCGCGTCGCCGACGAATTCAAGGCGCTCGTTATTCGGCAACGTCCCGTGCTCATTCGCGAACGAACGGTGCGTCAACGCCAAGCACAGGTGGTCCGGGTTGATCTCCACACCGAGCTGTTCCAGCAACGGGGTGTGATCAACCGCGGCGAATGCCTGGGCCAAAGCCTGATCGCCAGGGATCTTATTTTTCTTTGCGCGTGGCACGTCCCCTCCAGCTATTTCTCGGAAGAAGAACCAGCATCGTCGCTGTCTTCGGACGTGAGGAATTTCTCCAGCCCAGCCCAGCGCGGATCCACCAGGTCGTTCCGTTCACCCGACACACCGTCAGCGGCGGGGACATCCGAATCCTCGGGGCAAGCCGGCTCGCAGACCGGGTTGAACGGCAGATTCAAGCCCACCTCGTCGATGAAAGCCTGCTCGAGGTTCACAGTGTCATCGATGATCTGCGCGACATCGTCGCCAGAACCATCATCTTCCTCATCAGCAGCATCGCCGGTAATGAAGTCATCGGAGCCTGAGAAGACCTGCGAGACACGAATCTCCTCCGTCGGGGTCAGCTCACGCAGGCAGCGCACACACTGGCCTTTGAGCTGGGCAGTAGCGGTTGCATCGACGAGCACTCCCCCGCCAAGCGGGGTGATGGTCGACTCGATGGAAACCTCTTGGCCTTCGGGGATGGCGATCATTTCCGGGCCGATGCGCGAGGGCGCCGGGCCGGTCTGGGTGGTGGTCACCGGAAGTCCATCGCCATGCAGGGCTTCCGACACATCCACAACAAACGGGTTAGTAGCCATAACGCACCCCACAATACATTGCGGTCATTGCCCGAGCGCCGGGAGAGTTAGCGTGCGTAGCCGCCACGCTCACCGCGGTCGCCGCGCACCTCACGCTCGTAGCGGCCGGAAGCGCCGGCGCCGTGGCGCAGAGCGGAACGATCGGAGGTGACGGTGCGCAGTACACCACTCAGAGTTTCCTCAAATTCGGCAAGCTTGCCGTCCACGTATTCATCGCACTCACCGCGCAGGCGACTGGACTCGGCGTGGGCAGATTCCACGATCCGGTGTGCCTCTTCATCGGCACGGCGGGTGACCTCAGCCTCGGAGACAAGGCGCTGCTGCTCTTCCAGGCCTTCAGCCACGGAACGGTCGTAGGACTCGTTACCGTCTGCAACAAGGCGCTCGGCTTCTCGACGAGCACGCTCCACCATCTGCTCCGCCTCTTCACGTGCGCGAGAGACGGTGTTATCCGCATCCTCTTCAGCATTGGAAACCATCAACGTCGAACGCTGCTGAGCATCGCTCAGCATAGATTCGGATTCATTGTGAGCATCAGTAACCAGGCGCTGGGCCTCCGCTTCTGCGTCTCCAATGATCGCATCAGCGCGGTCCTCAGCACCGCGAAGGATTTCATCTTGCTTATCCAGAACATCCTGCGCGTCGTCGATCTCGACGGGGAAGGCATTACGGATGTCATCGAGAAGCGCGAGCACTTCGTTGCGCGGAACCATGCAATTCGACGTCATCGGAACGCCGTAGGCTTGTTCGACGGTGTTGACCAGTTCATCGAGAGCTTCAAATACGCGGTACATGAGCCCAACAGTACTGGCGAAACAACGAACGCCCCGGCAAGCCGGGGCGCGTGTCCGAAAAGGTCTCGGAGGAAAATCTAGGCGGGCTTAGACCACGCCTTGCGCAAACATTGCGTCAGCAACCTTCTTGAAGCCAGCGATATTTGCACCGACAACATAGTCACCTTCATGGTCGTACTCAGCTGCAGTAGCCGAAGTGTGGCGGAAGATGTTCTCCATGATGTCCTTCAGGCGTGCGTCGGTGTACTCGAAATTCCACGAGTCACGCGAAGCATTCTGCTGCATCTCAAGTGCAGAGGTTGCCACGCCACCAGCATTCGCTGCCTTGCCTGGCAGGAAGTGGACGTTGTTCTTGCGGTAGATCTCGATTGCTTCAGCAGTAGACGGCATATTCGCACCCTCGGCAACATACTTGACGCCGTTATCCACGAGCTTCTGTGCATGCTCACCGTCGAGCTCGTTTTGGGTCGCACATGGCAGAGCGACATCGGCCTTGATGTCCCAGATAGAACCGTCATCATGGAAGGTTGCACCTTCGGACTCTTCGACATACTCGCTAACGCGACCGCGACGGACTTCCTTGATCTCCTTCAGCAGCTCAACATCAACACCGTTCGGCGTTTCTACCCAACCGGAGGAATCAGAGAATCCAACGACGGTTGCGCCAAGCTCCTGCGCCTTGGAGATCGCGTGGATAGCCACGTTGCCGGAACCAGAGACAATGACCTTGGCGCCGTCGAGGGAATCACCGTGGGCTGCCATCATCTTGTTGGTGATGTAGACGGCACCGAAGCCGGTTGCCTCGGTGCGGACCAGGGAACCGCCCCAGGTCAGGCCCTTGCCGGTAAGGACACCAGACTCGTGCTCGTTGGTCAGGCGACGGTACTGGCCAAAGAGGAAGCCGATCTCACGGCCTCCTACACCGATATCGCCAGCGGGAACATCGCGGTACTCACCGATGTGGCGGTGCAGCTCTGTCATGAACGACTGGCAGAAACGCATGATCTCTGCATCAGACTTGCCCTTCGGGTCAAAGTCAGAGCCGCCCTTGCCGCCACCGATCGGCAGGCCGGTCAAGGAGTTCTTAAAGATTTGCTCAAAGCCCAGGAACTTGATGATGCCTAGGTTCACGCTTGGGTGGAAACGTAGGCCACCCTTGTAGGGGCCGAGCGCGGAGTTGAACTGGACGCGGAAGCCACGGTTGACGCGAACTTCACCGTCGTCTCCGACCCACGGAACACGGAAAATGATCTGGCGCTCGGGCTCACAGAGACGCTCAATGAGGCCGTAGTCGTTGTAGTGAGGATCCTTATTCAGGACAATCTTCAGGGAATCAAGAACTTCGGCGACCGCTTGGTGGAATTCCGGTTCGCCGGCATTGCGCTTCAGAAGTTTGTTGTAATAGCCCGAGATCTGGTCTTCGCTGGATGTCATATCAATCCTTTCTTCTGACTGCTCAACAACTACGAAACTATAGTCTGGTCAAGGCGATATGAGGCCTATATCACAAATCAATCTGGCCAAATTGATAGCGTCTTAGCGAATCGGACAAACTTGTCGACATCTCTTCGCCCACTGGAAAACAAAGGAGCACGCCAGCCATGGTGAACACTGACCCAATTTCCTCCACTTCTTCCGTTGACGAAGAAACTGCGGGCTTACCAGCGAATTTTGTCGCTGATGCGGAAACTATGCGGATAGTCGTCGCACCAGACTCTTTCAAGGGATCGGCCAGCGCAGCCGATGCTGCCGAGTGGATCTCGGAAGGAATCCGCTCGATCATCGTAGACTGTGACATTGAACACATTGCCATGGCTGATGGGGGCGAGGGAACAGCTGGGCTCTTTAGTGGCGAAACCATCACACTGCCCACAACCGATGCTGCGGGCCGCCTGACCGAAGCAAGCTATGTCTATAACGCCACTGAAGAAACGGCCTATATTGATGTCGCTGCCGCAAGCGGTTTACCTGCGGTGAAGGACAATCCAGTTCCGCTCACCGGTGATACGTATGGCACCGGCGTTCTCATCGCCGATGCGCAAACGCGTGGCGCACGCCGCATCGTGCTTGGTCTGGGCGGATCCGCAACGATCGATGGTGGCACAGGCATTTTGGTCGCGCTCGGCGCGAACCCGCTCAATGCCGATGGCCATCCCCTGCGTCATGGTGGTGGCGCGCTCGGCGAGCTGGACAGCTTCGACACTGCGAAGGTGAATATCCCGGCAGCCTCCGTCGACTGGCTCTTGCTGTCTGATACCGCCTTCCCTGCCACCGGCCCCCAGGGCGCAGCTCATGTATTCGGCCCGCAGAAGGGGGCTTCGCCTGAGGATGTTGAGAAGGTCGATGCGGCGCTACAGCACCTCTGCGAGGTGACCGGTGTGGATCCGACTCAGCCTGGCTACGGGGCAGCAGGCGGCCTGCCGATCGGCATTACGTGGCTGTCTGAACTCATGCACGGTAATACTGAGCATGTCAGCGTCGTTTCCGGCGCACGCACCGTTGCGGCTGCGCAGGGGCTGAAGGAAAAAATCGCCGCAGCCAATTTTGTCGTTACTGGCGAGGGCAAATATGACGGGCAGTCCGTCGCAGGCAAGGTCGCGTCGGTGATCACGGACCTAGCTGCTGAGTCCGGTACGACTGCAGCGATTGTCGCAGGCACATTTGAGACTGATGTCCCGGAAGGCGTCTTAGCAGTCGAGCTGGGCAAACAGTCAGAGTTCCCAGATGTCCGTGCCCAACTTGTCCAAGCTGGTGCGCAGGCGGCGGTGGACTACCTCAATACCTCAACAGCCCAGGGATAAACAGCAGGCAGCTCAAAATCCAGCTGGCGCTCCAACGCCACTGGGTCCTTGGGCAGTTCCGCCTTCGGGGTGAGCACGCGGGAAAGCCCCATGGCCAGTTGATTCATCGAACTCGCCCCCTCGGCGGTGATGAGGTAGCGCTGCACGATCGCATCCCCTG
Source organism: uncultured Corynebacterium sp. (assembly GCF_947253065.1). Lineage (GTDB taxonomy): Bacteria > Actinomycetota > Actinomycetes > Mycobacteriales > Mycobacteriaceae > Corynebacterium. The sequence continues at coordinate 15,716 of NZ_CAMXWS010000005.1, read as the reverse complement.
GCTCCTCGCCTCGCTCTTCCTCAAAGGCCTGACGTAATTGCGCAAGCGTGTCCTCCCGGACATCCGGCGCCACATCACGAGTCACCTCACCAGAGGTCAGTCGCTCATGGCGGACCAGGATTTCAACTGCACTGGCAAAAGCATCTTCTACTTGCTTGCCTGCTGCATCATCGGGAACAAGCACGTCAAACTGGATCGTCGGCATGCAGACAGACTAGCTAATAGCCTTGAGTCTTATGACAGAGACGACCATTCCCACACCGAATCCCATGTCTCATCTCGAGGCAGCCTCGCTGTCGGTATCACGCACGCCACTGACCACGATGGCAGATGGCACCATCAAGCAGCTCAATCCATTCTCCGGAACCCAGGTGTGGACTGTGCCGGGACGCGGCAATCGCCCTCTCAAGGTGCCGAAGACTGACCCACATGCACTCGAACCGCATGATTTCACGGCGAGCTGTAATTTCTGCGTCGATAAGCAGCTCAATACGCCGCCTGAAAAATCGCGCATGGTGCGCACGAACGGGAAATGGGAAATCCTGCGTGACCTTCTCCCCCACGAGCTTGGCTGCACTGAAGCTGCGTTTCGACGCGTGCCTAATCTTTTCGAGATCGTCTCTTATGACTACTGGGCGCAAAATTACGGCTTCAGCATGGACGAGTCGCGGCATGACCATATGGAGCGTTACCTCGCCGACGATGCCGGGCGGCGCCATGTTTTTGATATTGTGCGCACGCGGTTAAAGGCATCGGGACACGATGGCAATCCGAGCGAAGACGAATTGCTTGCCCACGTGCCGGCATATTTCGGTGGCGGGCATGATGTGATCATTGCACGGCGTCACTTTGTTGACGATGCGTCCGATTCAAGCCAGCTCGCATCCTCCGGCACGCTCCCGTTGGATGAGCACCGCGCGTTCATCGCCTTCACCATCGATTCCCTGCGTGATCTCTACGAGCGCAACCGCTACGCGCCATATGTATCGGTGTTCCAGAATTGGCTCGCCCCCGCTGGCGCATCATTCGATCACCTTCACAAGCAGCTCGTTGCTATCGACGAACGCGGTGTCCAGGCCGACCTGGAGATCGCGAAACTGCGACAAAATCCGAATATGTACAACGAGTGGGGCATCAATTATTCGAGCTACCACAACCTGATCATCGCCGAGAATGACCAGGCGATCATGTGCGCGGGAATTGGCCACCGCTACCCCACCATCAGCGTCTATTCCAAGTCCGCTACGCCGGAGCCGTGGCTTCAAGCAGAAGAAGAAGTTAACGGCATGGCTGACCTGCTCCACGCTGCGCACGCCGGCACCGGCCCAGAAGTTCCGTGCAATGAGGAGTGGCACCACAAGCCGATCGACTTGGATTTGCCGATGCCGTGGCGCATCAACATTAAGTGGCGCGTGTCCACTCTCGCAGGCTTTGAAGGTGGAACGAAGGTCTACGTGAACACGTTGTCGCCGTACGATATTCGCGACCGCATGGTCAGCCGCTTGTACAAACTTCGCGACGAAGGAAAGGTGGCTGCCGATATCCGCATTGCTACCGAGTGTGCCCCGGTGGTTAATGCGTTGCGCTACAACCCAGTGTTGAATCGATAACGTTGAATGCACCAGAAGTGCTAACTATTTTTCTCATCCTTCAAGGAGGCCCCGGTCCCCATGCCTGTCCATGCCGATCCGAGCGCGATCAAGGAGATCCTGCAGAACTACACGGTGGATCCCGCATGGCAGCGTGAGCTGTACGAGCACCTGCACGCCCATCCCGAGTTGTCCATGCAGGAGAAGAACACTCATGCACGGATCCTGAAAGAGTTGGAGCGTTTCAATTGCCGTGTGATCGCACCGATCGGCGGCTACGGCATTGTCGCGGTATTCCACAACGGTGAAGCAATCAGCGGCTCAGCAGGGCCCACGGTTCTTTTCCGCGCCGATTTCGACGGCCTGCCCGTCACCGAAACCACCGGCGCACCATACGCATCAAAAGACACCGCCACGCGTGACGACGGCACCGTTACAGGCCTCATGCACGCCTGCGGCCACGACATGCACGTGACCGCGCTGCTCGGTCTGTGCGACATCATGGATAACAACCGTGAGCATTGGGCAGGCTCCTTCATCGCGCTGTTCCAGCCCGCTGAGGAGATCGGCCAGGGCGCGACCGCGATGGTCACCGATGGGCTGACCGATCGCATCCCCCGCCCGGACATTTGCTTGGGTCAGCACGTCATGCCTGGTCGTGCTGGGCAGGTGCAGACCAAGCCCGGCCCCCAGTTCGCTGCCTGCGACTCCATCCGGATCCGCATCCCCGGCCGTGGTGCACACGGTTCGATGCCGCACGCCGCTATCGATCCGACGTACACCGCCGCTCACATCATTCTTCGCCTTCAGGGCATTGTCGGCCGTGAAGTGAATCCCAGTGATTTCGCTGTGGTCTCCGTCGGCCAGGTCAAGGCAGGCACAACTAATAACATCATCCCGGACCACGCTGAGCTGGTCGTGAACTGCCGTTTCTACAACGACGCAGTAAAGAACAAGGTCTACGAAGCCATCCAACGCGTCGTCATCGCTGAATGCGATGCCTCCGGGATCAAGGAAGAGCCACACTTCGAATACTTCGCCCACGGTGAGCTGCTGGACAATGACCGTGGCGCATTCATGACGGTGCGCTCCACCTTCGATGAAGTCTTCGGCCCGGATTCTGTGGATGCTGAGCCATCTACTGTGTCGGAAGATTTCGCGAATATTCCACTGGCCTTCGGCGTGCCATATATTTTCTGGCTGATCGGCTCCACTCCCCGCACCGTCTGGGACAAGGCTGTCGCAGAAAATCGCGTGATCACGGATGTTCCCGTCAACCACATGCCGACATTCCTTCCGGAGTACGAACCAACAGTGAATGCTGCAACGAATGCAGCTGCGGCGGCAGTGTTGACCTATCTGGCGATTCCGGAGCACACTCCCGCCACGCGTCCGCTGGCCAGGTAGCTGCGAACGCAGCCGGAAGTGGTTTAACGGTAGAGTGGCGATCGTTAGCGATCCTTTTCAGATGATCCAACGATTTGACTACGTGAGGTATTCAACGCATGAATTTGCCAGCTCACCCACCAGCATTCATTGACACTGTTGGTGGTCACGTCCGTTCCGTCTCTGGTTCCACTCCAGAGGCCTCCACTCGCAAGAAGTTCTGGACGGGCCTGTCCCTGGCTGCGATGGAGCAGTTCTCCGATAACTGGGATGCCACCCGCGAGGCCTACTCGGCTACTCGCCAGCAGGCCTACTTCTCCGCTGAGTTCCTGATGGGCCGTGCCCTGCTGAACAACCTGACCAACCTGGGTCTCGTCGATGACGCGATCAAGGCTGCAGAAGAAAACGGCCAGGACTTCCTGAACGTCTTGGAGGCTGAGCACGATGCAGCGCTCGGCAACGGAGGCCTGGGCCGCCTGGCTGCCTGCTTCCTGGACTCGGCTGTCACGCAGGACTACCCGGTCACCGGCTACGGCCTGCTGTACCGCTACGGCCTGTTCCGTCAGGAAATCGAAGACGGCTTCCAGAAGGAGCACCCGGATGCATGGAAGGAGAGCTTCTACCCCTTCATCGTCCGTCGTGGCTCCCAGCAGCGCATCGTGAAATTCGATGACATGCACGTCCGCGCGATCCCCTATGACATGCCGATCACCGGCTATGGCACAGACAACGTGGGCACGCTGCGCCTGTGGGACGCATCCCCGATGCGAGAGTTCGACTACGACGCATTCAACTCCCAGCGTTTCGCTGACGCAATCCTGGAGCGCGAGGCAGTCCACGACATCACGCGTGTGCTGTACCCGAATGACACCACCTACGAGGGCAAGGTGCTGCGTGTCCGCCAGCAGTACTTCTTCGTCTCCGCTTCACTGCAGGAGATGATCGACAACTACATCGCGCACCACGGCGAGGACCTGCGCGACTTTGCTAAGTACAACTCCGTGCAGCTCAATGACACCCACCCGGTGCTGGGCATTCCGGAGCTGATGCGCCTGCTTCTCGACGATCACGGGATGTCCTGGGAAGATGCCTGGGAGGTCACCACCAAGACCTTCGCCTACACCAACCACACGGTGCTCGAGGAGGCTCTGGAGACCTGGGATGTGTCCATCTTCCAGCAGCTCTTCAACCGCATTTGGGAAATCGTGGTGGAGATCGACCGCCGCTACCGCGAGGACATGGCGTCCCGTGGCCTAGAGCCGGAGACGATCCACCACTACTCCCCTGTTCACGATGGCAAGGTCCACATGGCGTGGATCGCGTGCTATGCCTCCTACTCCATCAATGGTGTCGCTGCGATCCACACCGACATCCTCAAGCGCGACACGTTGAACTACTGGTACGAGCTGTACCCGCAGAAATTCAACAACAAGACCAACGGTGTGACCCCGCGTCGTTGGCTGCGCATGTGCAACCCGCGCCTGTCTGAGCTGCTCGACCGCCTGGTCGGCTCCGATGAGTGGGTCACCGACATGGACAAGCTCAAGGAGCTGCGGCACTACGCCGAAGATGATGCGGTGATGAAGGAGCTCAGCGAGATCAAGGCAGCGAATAAGAAGGATTTCGCTGACTGGGTCCGCGTCCACGAAGATGTGGAGATTGATCCGGAGTCGATCTACGACACGCAGATCAAGCGCCTGCATGAGTACAAGCGTCAGCTGCTCAATGCCATGTACATCCTTGACCTGTACTTCCGCATCAAGGATGGTGAGAAGGATGTGCCGAAGCGCACGTTCATCTTCGGTGCGAAGGCAGCTCCTGGCTATGTCCGAGCCAAGGCGATCATCAAGCTGATCAACACCATCGGCGAGCTGGTGAACAACGACCCAGAGGTATCCAAGTACATCCGCGTTGTGTTCATTGAAAACTACAACGTCTCGCCTGCCGAGCACATCATTCCTGCCACGGACGTCTCCGAACAGATTTCCACCGCCGGCAAGGAAGCTTCCGGTACGTCGAACATGAAGTTCATGATGAACGGCGCGCTCACCTTGGGCACGATGGACGGCGCGAACGTGGAGATCGTCGATTCTGTCGGCGAGGACAATGCCTACATCTTCGGCGCTCGCGAAGAGGAACTGCCGGAGCTGAAGAAGTCCTACAACCCGACCGAGGTCTACGAGAACAACCCGGCGATCAAGCGCGTGCTCGATGCGCTTATCGACGGCACGTTGGACGACAACCACACCGGCGCGTTCTCCGATCTGCGCGACTCCCTGCTTATCGACGGTGGCTGGAACACCCCGGACCCGTACTACGTCCTGGGTGACTTCGACTCCTACAAGGAGACCCGCGACCGCATGGCTAAGGAGTACTACTCCGACCCACTGCAGTGGGCACGTATGTGCTGGATCAACATCTGCGAATCCGGCCGCTTCTCCTCTGACCGCACGATCCGTGATTACGCGAACGAGGTCTGGAAGATCGAGCCGACGCCGATCAACTAGTCCGCGCGTTCAGCACACGCCCTGTCGCAGTTTCATGCTGCGCCAGGGCGTTTGGCGTTCCTTCAGCAATGATCTTTCCGCCTTCAGCACCCGCACCTGGCCCCATCTCAATGACACGGTCGGCTTGCGCAATCACCGAGAGGTCGTGCTCGACGACGATCACGGTCTGCCCTGCGTCGACAAGTCCATTGAGCTCTGTAACCAAGAGTTGAATATCAGCCGGGTGCAGGCCCGTTGTCGGCTCGTCCAGCAGGTACACCGTGTGGCCCCGGCGCGAGTTGCGGGAGCGCTGCAACTCTGTGGCGAGCTTGATGCGCTGTGCCTCCCCGCCTGAAAGCTCTGGCGCGCCCTGGCCAAGGGTCAGATAGCCCAGACCGACCGCCTGAAGGGTCTCCACCGCGCGAAGAATCTTCGGTTCCTCAGCGAATACCTCCGCGGCTTCATCGACGGTTAGAGCCAACACGTCGGCGATCGTGCGACCAGCCCAAGTGATCTCGAGGGTCTCGTCGTTGTAGCGGGCACCATGACAATCCGGGCATGTGGTGTACGCCCCCGGAAGGAACACCAGCTCGACTTCGATCTTGCCGGCGCCACCACAGGTCGGACATTGCCCCTGCTTGACGTTGTAGGAGAATCGGGAGACCGTCCATTTCCGCTTCTTCGCTTCGGGTGTGGATGCGAAGAGTTTACGCACGCCGTCGAAAAGCCCGGTGTAGGTAGCCAGTGTTGAACGCGGGGTGCGGCCGATCGGCTTCTGCGTGATCTGCACGACGCGGCTCACTGTGTCGAAGCCGGAGTGCTTATTCACACTCCACTCCCCTGTCTCCTGCGCGCTGTCGTCCTCATCATCCGCAACGGTTGAGGCAGCCTCGCGCAAAATCCCAGCGAGCACGGTACTGACAAGTGTGGATTTACCAGAACCGGAGACACCCGCAACAGCGGTGAATTGACCCAGACCGAAGTCCACATCAAGCCCATCAATAGAACGTGCCTGGACTCCTTCGAGCAAAAGCGTTCCAGCTGCGTCGCGAGGTGCGTCATTCAGCGTGAGCGCGCGGTGATTGAGCGCATTCGCCGTCGGTGTATCCAAGTCGTAGTCCGCGGTGGGACCGGAGTAGACCACCTCACCGCCCTTTACGCCCGCCAGGGGTCCCACATCGACGAGCCAATCGGTCTGCGCAACTAGCTCCATGTCATGCTCGACGAGCAGTACCGAATTGCCTGCGTCAATGAAACGACGGCAAATATCAAGCACTGCACCACGCTCCGCTGGGTGCAAACCTGCCGAAGGCTCATCCAACACGTATGCCACGCCGAAGAGCCCCGAGCGCAGCTGCGCAGCCAACCGAATACGCTGCAACTCTCCTGCCGAAAGCGTCGGCGCCGGGCGGTCAAGACTCAAATGCGCCAACCCGAGGTCCAGCGCAGACTGCAGCGCGGGCAAGATCTGCTTGAGCAACAGATCCTCTGCTGAGTTCTCCTCAGGTTCTTGCCCCGAAAGCACGGAATAAACGCGATCTAACGGCAGGGCCCCGAGTTCGTCGATAGGCAAACCCGCGTACGTCACTTTGAGTGCCTCAGGGTTGAGGCGACGGCCGTTGCACGTCTCACACGTGCGCGACTCCATGTAGGACAGCACTCGCTTACGCAGCGTGTCCGACTGTGTTTCGGCGAGCGTATTGGTCAAATAGCTGGCCACTGAACGCCACGTGCCCTGATAATTGCGCTGGATCTGATCCGCGCCACGCAACGGCTTGACCGTCACCACTGGGCGTTCATCGGTGAACAGAATCCAGTCACGATCTTTCTTGGACAAGTCCTGCCACGGGCTATCCAAGTCATAGCCCAGTGTTTGCAGGATGTCGTGAAAATTCTTCCCTGCCCATGCACCCGGCCAGGCCTTGATCGCGCCATCCTCAATCGACAGTGTGGGGTCCGGCACCATCGACTCTTCAGTCGGTTCATGCACGATGCCCGTTCCCTGACACGTTGGGCACATGCCCTCCGGCGTATTCGGCGAGAACGAATCGGAGTACAGACCCTTGGGGTTATCCCCGGCGCGTGAGTACAGCAGGCGAATACTATTCGACAAAGCAGACACCGTCCCCACAGTGGATCGCGCACCACCGCCAGAGGTGGATTGCTGCAAAGCCACCGTCGGCGGCAGGCCTTCGATCTCACTGACTTGTGGGTCAACGGCAGAACCGATGAGACGGCGCGCAAAAGGCGCCACTGATTCGAGGTAGCGCCTTTGCCCCTCACCATGGATCGTGCCAAAAGCGAGAGAAGATTTGCCGGAACCGGACACACCCGTCACTGCGACGAGCGTGCCACGGGGAATGTCTACGTCGACATTCTTCAAATTGTGCAGGTGGGCATCCCTGACATGGATTCCGGCAGCGATCTGAGAAATCTCAGTGTTTTCAGGCATGCCCTCCAGCGTAACGAGGACTCGTCCTTAGCGCGGCTTGCGCGTGTCCTCGCCCAGCTGGTGCACGTGAATCATGTTCGTCGTGCCAGCGACTCCCGGCGGGGTGCCAGCCACGATGACCATGGTGTCGCCTTCCTTGTACTTCTCAATCGAAAGCAGCGAGGCATCGACGACTTCCATCATCTCGTCCGTGTTGTCCACCTTCTGGCACAGGAAGGTCTCCGCACCCCACGTTAGTGCGAGCTGCGAGCGCACCTCCTGGTTCGGAGTGAAGACCAACAGCGGCAGGTGGGAATGCAGACGTGCCAGACGACGTGCGGTCTCACCCGAGCTGGTGAACGCGACGAGCGCACGAGAGTTCAGGCGCTCTGCAATATCGCGCGCCGAATAAGAGATCACGCCACGCTTGGTACGTGGAATATGGTTGAGCGGCGGGACAGAGCCCATCGACTCGGCCACACGAACGATGCGGTCCATGGTGCGAACCACATTGTGCGGGTCCACACCGACCGACGTCTCACCGGAGAGCATCACAGCGTCCGTGCCGTCAAGCACCGCGTTTGCAACGTCAGATGCCTCTGCACGAGTCGGACGCGAATTATCGATCATCGAATCGAGCATCTGCGTAGCCACAATCACCGGCTTGGCGTTCTCACGCGCAATCTGGATCACGCGCTTCTGCACCAGCGGCACCTGCTCAAGTGCGATCTCCACGCCCAGGTCACCGCGGGCAACCATGACAGCGTCGAAAGCCAGAATGATCGATTCAAGCGCATCAACTGCTTCTGGCTTCTCCAGCTTGGCGATCACGGGGACGCGACGGCCTTCCTCATCCATGATCTCGTGAACGAGATCCACATCCGACGGGGAACGCACGAACGACAGCGCGATGAAATCCACACCGAGCTTCAAAGCAAAGCGCAGGTCCGCCTTATCCTTTTCGCTCAGCGCCGGAACGGAGATGTTCATGCCCGGCAGGGAGACACCCTTGTTATTGGAAACAGGGCCGCCCTCAGTCACTTCGCAAACGACATCGTTGCCGTCGACTTCCTTGCAGACCAAGGCCACCTTGCCGTCGTCAACGAGCAGGCGGTCGCCCGGCTTCGCGTCCTCTGCAAGATTCTTGTACGTGGTGGACACACGGTCATGCGTACCCACGACATCATCGACCGTGATGCGGACGGTCTCACCGGTCTCCCAGTAAGTCTTACCGTCGCCCTCGAAGCGGCCCAGACGAATCTTCGGGCCCTGAAGATCGGCAAGAATACCGACTGCATGGCCCGTCTCATCGGTTGCTTCGCGCACCCACTTGTAGTTTTGCTCGTGGTCCGGGTAATCACCGTGCGAGAAGTTCAGGCGGGCGACATTCATGCCGTCACGCACGAGTCCAACGATTGCGTCCTTGCTGGCTACTGCAGGTCCGAGAGTGCAAACAATCTTGGTGCGTCTATCCACAGCTTCCTTCTTCTAATCTGTGCGGCCAGCTCACATTCTCAACTGGCCGGTTAAGGATTGGATACGGACCCCACGCTACCGAATCACTTCTGCTTTCGCTTTTGCGCCTGTTTGCGCGCAGACGCCCCAGCAACCGCCGTTGCGGTGCCGTCAGACGCAGTCTCCGTATCTTCCGACGCAGCTAATCCTTGCTCTTTCCCCTCGCGCGGATCGACCTCTTCCGAGGTTTCCCGACCACGACGCATAAGGAAGAACACGATAATGGCTGCGATGAAAATCACAGATGAAACAACGAAATTCACGCGGAGACCGAAAATCGTATTCGCGGCATCATCACGCATCGTTTCCATGAAGATACGCCCCAAGCTGTACATCGCGATATAGAGAACAAATACGCGGCCATGCCCCAAACGGAAACGACGCTCCGCCCACAGCAAGAACGCAAACACTGCGAGATTCCACAGCATCTCGTAGAGGAATGTCGGGTGGACACTGGTGACGATCTCCCCGGTTGAACGCCCCGTCAGCGGAGCGAAATTACCGTTGGCATCGACGCGGTAGAAGATATCCAGCGCCCACGGCACATCCGTTGGGCGACCGTAGAGCTCCTGGTTGAAATAGTTCCCCAAACGCCCGACTGCCTGCGCCAAGATGATGCCAGGTGCCACAGAATCAGCGAAAGGCGCGAGCGGCACCTTTTTGAATTTGAACAGCGCCCACACCGCGAGCGTGCCCAGCGCGACCGCGCCCATGATGCCCAAACCACCAGCGGAGAAATTGAATACCTGCCACGGGTCCTTACCAGGGCCGAAATACTTGTCGTGATCCGTAATCACGTGGTACAAACGCCCACCGATAATGCCAGCTGGGATCGCCACAATCGCTGCATCCCACACCATGTCAGGATCCCCACCGCGAGTTTTGTAGCGCCGCAGGGTTAGTGCCAGCGCGACAATAATGCCGGTGATGATGCACAGTGCGTACGCACGGATCGGGATTGGCCCGAGGTGCCACACGCCCTGCGGGGGCGACGGAAAATTAGCCAGGATCTGTGTAACCACGCAAGACAGTTTGCCTGATTAACGCGCTCTTGGCGATAGCCCGCGCACATTCAACGCGATGGGCAGGCGGGATGCTGCCCCGCTGCCACAAGCCGTCGCGTTGCAGCGGTCACATTGGTGCTTGTCATCACGGCTTCACCAGCAAGCACCGCATCCGCGCCTATCGACGCCGCCGAGATCACATCCCGCGCATTGCGCACACCGCCAAGACTGATCCGCAGAACGCTCTCCGGCAGGCCCGGTTCAATTTCACCAAATGCCTCACGGTTCAAATCATTCGTGTCAAAAGTCCACGAATTCACACCGATGACAGAAGCCCCCGCATGCAATGCCCGATCAGCCTCTTCAATCGTGCGCACCTCGGCCATACCGACCATGCCAAGGGATTCCACGCGGTCCAAAAGGCTTTCTAGACGAGCTTGTTCCAGCAGTCCCACCTGCAGCGGCACCATATCGGCGCCGTAGCAGCGGGCCTCATGGATCTGGTACGGGTCAACGATCACATCGCGGCACACCATCGGCAGCCTCGTGGCATTGCGGGCCTGCTCCATGTCGTTCAACGAGCCATCGAAACGCAGGCGCTCCGTCTGGCATGCGATGAGTGCGGCTCCCCCAGCCTCAATCTCCGCGCCGAGATCCGCCATGGAATTGATCACGCCCGTGGGCCCGAAGACTGGCGACGTACGTTTGATCTCAACAATGATCCCGCATCCGGGGCCTAAAAGTGCGGCACGAACATCTCTGGTTTCAGGCATATCGCGCGAACGAGCCTTGATTTCCTTGAACGGAATTTGTGCTTCGCGCTCCGCAACATCAGCCAGCACACCCGCGACAACTGGATTGAGTGTCGCGTCGGTGACCAGCTGAGCCTTGTCCTGCGCCGCGGTCATGCTTATGAGATTATCCGGTCTCGTTCAGTCCACGAAATCAAGCGACTTTCACAAGAATGTAATCGCCAAAGACCGCATCATCCCTGACTAGTCAATGTCTCTAATCTTTCGACTGCGACGGAGAATCCGTCGGATCCATATCTGCATCAATGGCATCCCACAGCACACGCCCCGAATCAGGTTCGGCTTCCAGGTCGTGTTCAATCTTCTCGCGGCGCTGCGAAGCCTTCTCGTACTTATTCACCGTCGCAGCATCCTGACCAGGACGCACAGCCAAAAGCACACCACCAGCGACAGCCACCAGCGCACCCAACACAGCAACGGCTGGGCCGAGCGCTGCCACATCGATACTGGAGATGGTCGCCCATTCCGGAATCGCAGTCTCACCGACGGTGCTGCCGATCGTGGTTTCCTCGCCACCCAGCGTGAGAAGTGCCTTGGCACGCTCCGGATCCGGTGAGCCAAACAGAACGCCCAACGGCGGAACAACCACAGCTGCAGCGAGCACTGCACCGACCGCACCGACAAGACGACGCCCCAACCGACGCAGTGCCAACCCCGCGACAGACGCGGCGAGCAGCACTAAGACAACAGCGGTGACCTCAGTCGACCACGTCGCACCATTGACATCGACGGATCCATCGCCGGTCCGGTCATCGGAATAATTCACCGTCATCCAGGTCACTCGCGATGCCAGCCAGAGCACCAAAGCTCCGAGTCCCATCAGCAATGCACCGATACGGGCAAAGCGCTTCTCCGCAGACGAATCACTCACTGCTTATCCTTCCTCCTGGGCGAGAAGCAGATCAGCATCAAAACACGTGCGGTCACCGGTATGGCACGCACCACCGCGCTGTTCCACCTTCATCAGCACTGTGTCTCCGTCGCAGTCGAGCCGAACTTCTGTCACATGCTGAGTATTCCCACTGGTCAATCCTTTGACCCAGTACTCCTGCCGGGAACGGGAGAAATAGGTGCCCTTCCGAGTCGCCAATGTGTATGCCAATGCGTGGTCATCCATCCACGCCATCATCAAAACTTCACCGGTACCGGCAGCTTGGACGATCGCGGGGACAAGCCCTGCATCGTTGAAGTGCACCCGTGAACGAAGATCAGCAGTCAGTTCGGCGTCTTCGGGGCGGAGTTCATCTGCGGGTTGCTGTGCCATTACCTGCGCACCTCACACCCAGCGTCGGCAAGCGCTTGCTTGACCTGCGCAATGCTCACCTCGCGGAAGTGAAAAATGGATGCGGCCAACACTGCATCCGCACCGGCCTGGACAGCTGGCGGGAAGTGTTCAGCCTTGCCGGCACCACCAGATGCGATCACCGGAATCGAAACCGCCTCGCGCACGCGCTTAATCAGCTCGATGTCGAAGCCTTCCTTCGTGCCATCCCCGTCCATCGAATTGAGCAGGATCTCCCCCACTCCGAGCTTTTCACCCGTGACTGCCCATTCGATCGCGTCTAGCTCAGCGGACTTCGTGCCACCGTGAGTGGTCACCTCAAAACCGGAAGGCTGCGGCGTACCGCCCTCCGGCACCCGGCGCGCGTCGACAGAAAGAACAATGCACTGCGCGCCGAAAACCTCGGACAACTCTTTGAGCAACTCCGGCCGCGCGATCGCGGACGTGTTCACCGAGACCTTGTCGGCACCGGCACGAAGCAGCTCACGCACATCCTCCTCCGTGCGCACGCCACCACCGACGGTGAGCGGAATGAACACCTGGTCTGCTGTACGACGCACGACGTCCAGCATCGTGCCACGCCCTTGCTTCGAAGCGGTGACATCCAAAAAGGTCAGCTCATCTGCGCCTTGCTCGCCATAAAGCTTTGCTAATTCCACGGGGTCGCCGGCATCACGCAGATTCTCAAAATTGACACCTTTGACCACCCTGCCGTTATCCACGTCCAGACATGGAATCACCCTGGTTGCTACGGCCATCGCCACATCACTTCCTTCCGGCGTCACGCTGAATGGACTTCATCGTACGCAGCACCGTTTCATGCACGTCAGGGGACCCAGCGATCACGCCGAGTGACCCCAAAGACCACGGCTCCCCGTCGATGTCGGTGACCACCGCACCTGCGCAACGTGACAACAGCACGCCGGCGGCATTATCCCAGGGGAACGGCGAGAAACTCACCGCTGCCTCGAAAATTCCTTGCGCGACGAATGCGAGATCCAGCCCCACTGAGCCGCTGATGCGTGGACGCATCTTCTCGTATTGCAATGCCTTGAGCAGCTTCAAGCGACTATCGGGCGGAACCCTGTCGGAGTCCTCCGTTCCGACAGAGCCGACGCCGATTTGATTGCTAACCGGCGCGACTTCGTCGATACGCGGTAACACGGCACCATTGAATGTCACGCGCGACCCTTCAACAGCTGTGAGCCGCATATTCAGCAACGGCAAATCCGTCACTGCCACCACGGGCTGCTCATCGACGACGAGCGAAATCAGTACCGCGCAATTCGGATTACCGGAAGAGAAATTTGCCGTTCCATCGATCGGGTCAACCACCCATAGGATGCGGCTTTGTTCCTGGCCGCCTTTTTCTTCACCCAGCACCGGAATGCCAGTGGATTCAACGAGGTGCTTGCGCAGCGTCGTTTCAATCTGCAGGTCTACCTCTGTGGCGAAATCATTAGTGCTCTTGTACAGCGCAGGTGCTGCCCCGAGACCTTCGACGAACTGCCAGCGGGCGACATCCGCTGCTTCCTCGGCAACGCCGAGGAACCTGTTCAACTCGTCTGCCTGCATTGCGCTCTACTTGTCCCCCGCATTCGCTGCGATCTCCAGTGCCTCACGCAGCGTGAAGCGCTTCTCATACAGCGCCTTTCCCACGATGACGCTGTCGATGCCCTCGTCAGCGTAGCGAGCGATCTCTGCAATATCGGCAACCGAAGACACACCACCGGAGGCGGTCACTGCAGCATCGGTGGCTGCGGAGACATCGCGGAGTAATTCAACATTCGGCCCCGCCAAGGTGCCGTCTTTGCTCACATCGGTGACCACGAAACGCGTGCAGCCAGCCGCGTCAAAATATTCGAGAACCTCCCACAGGTCACCGCCATCAGAGGTCCAACCACGCCCCTTGGTGCGCCACTGCCCTGCTTCTTCGCGCACAGCAATATCCACAGCGATCGCATCACCGTGCTTCTTGATCGCCGCTGCCGCCCACTCAGGGTTCTCCAGCGCAGCGGTGCCGATATTCACACGCTTCGCGCCAGTAGCCAACGCACGTTCAAGAGTCGCATCATCACGAATTCCACCGGTCAGTTCAACATTGATGGACAGCTCACGCGTGATTTCTGCCATCAGCTCGTGGTTCGAACCACGCCCAAATGCCGCATCCAGGTCCACGAAGTGCAGCCACTCCGCGCCCTCTGCTTGCCATTGGAGTGCCGCATCCAGCGGCGCTCCGTAATTCTTCTCCGTACCAGCTTCCCCCTGGTCAAGGCGGACCGCCTGGCCGTCGACGACATCTACTGCGGGCAGAACAGTGAAACTCATATGCGCAGTCTAATTCAGATGACCGACCCAATTCTGTAATAACGTCAACCCGGCATCCCCGGACTTCTCCGGGTGGAACTGTGTCGCCCACAACGGACCGTTTTCCACGGCTGCGACGAAGCGCGAATTGCCGTGCTCCGACCAGGAGACTTTGGGGGCGGCGATGAACTCATCCTCCGCCATCTCCCATTTCTGCACACCGTAGGAATGCACAAAGTAGAACCGTGCATCCTCATCGAGTCCGGCGAACATTTCAGAACCACTTGCCACATCGACGGTGTTCCAGCCCATGTGCGGAAGCACCGGTGCATCAAGCTTTTCGACGACCCCCGGCCACTCCCCACAGCCTTCCGCCTCAATGCCGTGCTCAACGCCCTTTTCAAACATCACCTGCAGGCCAACACAGATGCCCAATACCGGTCGGTCCCCCGCCAAGCGCTGCCCGATCAACCGTGGTCCAGCGACGTCCTTCAGCCCACGCATGCACGCGTCGAATGCACCGACCCCTGGCACTACTAGTCCGTCAGCTTCCACCGCGATCAGCGGATCTCGCGTGACTACAACGTCTGCGCCAACGTGCTCCAGCGCACGCTGTGCTGATCGAAGATTTCCTGCGCCGTAATCAAGGAGTGCCACCACGTTGCTCATGAGTGGAAAGTGTAGCGCTCCCGTCTCACCCAGTTACGTCAGCACCGTTGCCATTACCGGCCGAGGCGGCGTTTGCCAATGAGCCAGTCCGCGGTAGTCATCACAATGCCTGCGACGATAACCAGTGCCGAGGCAGTGAAGGCACCTGGCGCACCAACTCCAGCGATAATGCCGCCGAAGACGAACGAACCGACACCTTGACCACCATCAAAGCCGACATTCCACACAGCAGAAG
>NZ_CAMXWS010000004.1 GCF_947253065.1 uncultured Corynebacterium sp. | reverse complement strand
TTGCCACTGTTTGTCCTCCTGGACGTGCATGTGACTACGACTCTCGCAGCCACGTGGTTTACTTTTGCCTTGCTTTCATTTCCTAGCACGCGGTCCACCGTGTTCCACCGTTTGGGGGCGGTGTGCCGGTGCGTCGGGCATGGAAACAATGGCCATTTCACAATGTGCCAGTTACATGATCCTAGATTTTTTAACGCCGTTTTTCAAACCATGTTGGGGATCTTTTTGAAGTGTTCCTTCACCTGGTTTGGGCGACCCACGTGGCGTGGACCTACCTAGTGGTAACGGCCGGCTCAAAGTCTCACGTTGGTTGTGAGCCTCTCAGCACGGCCGCTACCGCGGCGCGGGGTGCTTTCCGTGCTGACACAACCAGCGGAAAGCACCCTGGGGCGAGCGGTTTAGGCGTTGCCGTTGCGCTCGTCGATGATCTCCTGAGCAATGCTGCTGGGGACCTCGGCGTAGGAGTCGAACACCATGGTGAAGTTCGCGCGGCCTGCGGTCGAGGAGCGGAGGTCACCGATGTAGCCGAACATCTCGGAAAGCGGAACCTTTGCCTTGACGACCTTGGCGCCGGAGCGGTCTTCCATGGCGTAGACCTGGCCACGACGGGAGCTGATGTCACCGTTAACGGTGCCCATGTACTCCTCAGGGGTGACGACCTCGACGGCCATCATCGGTTCGAGGAGGACCGGCTTCGCCTTAGCGACAGCTTCCTTCAGGACCTGGGAACCAGCCAGCTTGAAGGCCATCTCGGAGGAGTCGACGTCGTGGTAGGCGCCGTCCTCGAGGGTTGCCTTGATGTTGACCAGCGGGTAGCCAGCGAGGTAGCCGTACTGCATTGCGTCCTGGATACCAGCGTCGACGGACGGGATGTATTCCTTCGGCACGCGACCACCGGTGACGGCGTTCTCGAACTTGTAGGTTGCGGACTCGCCCTCTTCCAGGGTCTCCGGGTCCGGCTCGTACGGTTCGATGGTGACGATGACCTTTGCGAACTGGCCGGAACCACCGGTCTGCTTCTTGTGGGTGTAGTCGAGGGACTCGACCTTCTTGCGAATGGTCTCGCGGTAAGCAACCTGCGGGGAGCCGATGTTTGCTTCGACCTTGAACTCGCGCTTCATGCGGTCGACGAGGACGTCGAGGTGGAGCTCGCCCATGCCGCCGATGACGGTCTGGCCGGACTCTTCATCAAGACGGACGGTGAAGGTCGGGTCCTCTTCAGCGAGCTTCTGAATAGCGGTGCCCAGCTTCTCCTGGTCAGCCTTGGTCTTCGGCTCGATGGCGACCTGGATCACCGGATCCGGGAAGTCCATGGACTCCAGGATGATCGGGTGGTCCGGGTTGCAGAGGGTGTCACCAGTGGTGGTGTCCTTCAGACCGATGAACGCGTAGATGTTACCGGCGTCAGCGTGCTCGACCGGGTTCTCCTTGTTCGCGTGCATCTGGAAGAGCTTGCCCACGCGCTCCTTCTTGTTCTTGGTGGAGTTGAGCATCTGCTCGCCCGGGATTGCCTGGCCGGAGTAGACGCGCACGTAGGTGAGCTTGCCGAAGAACGGGTGCACAGCAATCTTGAATGCCAGTGCAGAGAACGGCTCGTCGACGGACGGCTTACGGGTCATCGGCTCGCCGCTGTCCATGGCGGTGCCGTTGACTTCACCGACGTCGAGCGGGTTCGGCAGGAAGTCGACGATTGCGTCGAGAACCGGCTGAACGCCCTTGTTGCGGTAAGCGGTACCGCAGTAGACCGGGTAGACCTCGGAGTTGATGGTCAGCTTACGGATTGCACCCTTGATCTCCTCGAGGGTGAGCTCCTCGCCGCCGAAGTACTTCTCCATGAGCTCTTCGTCGGACTCAGCGACGGTCTCGAGAAGCTTCTCGCGGTACTCTTCAGCCTTCTCCTGCAGGTCGGCCGGGATCTCCTCAATGGTGCCCTCGGTACCGATCTCGGTCTTGCCGCGCCAGGTGATGGCCTTCATCTGAAGGAGGTCGACGACGCCGTCGAATTCATCCTCAGCGCCGATCGGCAGCTGCATAACCAACGGCTTAGCGCCGAGGCGGTCGACGATGGTGCCGACGGTGTAGTAGAAGTCAGCGCCCAGCTTGTCCATCTTGTTGACGAAGCAGATACGCGGAACGTCATACTTAGCAGCCTGACGCCACACCTGCTCGGACTGCGGCTCAACGCCTTCCTTACCGTCGAAGACGGCGACAGCGCCATCGAGCACGCGCAGGGAACGCTCGACCTCAACGGTGAAGTCCACGTGGCCCGGGGTGTCGATGATGTTGATCTGGTTGTTGTTCCAGAAGCAGGTCACGGCAGCGGAGGTAATGGTGATGCCGCGTTCCTTCTCCTGTGCCATCCAGTCAGTGGTGGAAGCACCGTCGTGGGTCTCGCCCACCTTACGGTTGATACCGGTGTAGAAGAGAATACGCTCGGTGGTCGTCGTCTTACCAGCATCGATGTGGGCCATGATGCCGATGTTGCGGACCTTGTTCAGGTCCTTAAGCACTTCTTGTGCCACGTTGTGTACCCCAACTCATATGTCGTAGACGCCCTTGGGAGCCGTGATCCCGGTTCTACCCGGTGCGACCCTAGACGCCTTTTTCGGATATTTCCTTGGTCGATTGTGCCACTTAAACGCTGATCTGGCATTAGGAAGAGGTGAATCTTCGGGCCAGGTGGGCGTCGATAAGCATGCTTGCTTTTCGACGCCGCACACAGCGCAGCGGGAAACTACCAGCGGTAGTGAGCGAAGGCGCGGTTGGCCTCTGCCATCTTGTGAGTGTCCTCGCGACGCTTCACGGATGCGCCGAGACCGTTGGATGCGTCCAGGATCTCGTTAGCGAGACGCTCGGTCATGGAGTTCTCGCGGCGCTGGCGGGTGAACGTGACCATCCAACGCAGAGCGAGGGTGGTGGAACGGCCCGGGCGGACCTCAACCGGAACCTGGTAGGTAGCGCCACCAACACGGCGGGAGCGAACCTCGAGGTCCGGACGGATGTTGCCCAGTGCCTTTTCCAGGGTGCCCACCGGGTCGGTGCCGGTCTTTTCACGGCAGATCTCAAGCGCGCCGTAAACGATGCGCTGTGCGGTGGACTTCTTGCCGTCCTTCAGGATCTTGTTGATCAGCTGGGTGACCAGCTCGGAACCGTAAACCGGATCCTTGACTACGGGACGCTTCGGAGCTTGCTGCTTACGCATTGTTCTTTACTGTCCCTTCTTCGCGCCGTAACGGGAGCGAGCCTGCTTGCGGTCCTTGACACCCTGGGTATCCAGTGCGCCACGGACGATCTTGTAGCGAACACCCGGGAGGTCCTTCACACGACCACCGCGGACGAGCACCATGGAGTGCTCCTGTAGGTTGTGGCCCTCACCCGGAATGTAGGCGGAAACCTCAATACCGGAGGTCAGACGAACACGCGCAACCTTACGGAGAGCGGAGTTCGGCTTCTTCGGGGTGGTGGTGTACACACGGGTGCACACGCCGCGGCGCTGCGGGGAGCCCTTCAGCGCAGCAGTTGCCACCTTCTTGCTCTTATCGTGGCGGCCCTTGCGGACCAGCTGCTGAATAGTTGGCATACCAACACTTTCTTGTCGACTGGTGTCCTCCTTGAACCGCACAGTGTGCAAACACGCAAAAATGGGGGCTCTTCTTCGGGGCCCTGCCGTTTCACGTGAACACCGCACCGTCCGAGGTGGACGTGGAGTTCATTTTCCACTTGCGCCGCACATGATTGTCCGACAGTGGAATCCTGGCAAACTTTACTGAACACAACCCTCGAATAGCAAATTCACTTTGTCGAGAAAGCTCCGCTCAACGGCCTTATATTTAATGCATGTCCTCAGACATTGAAAAGACAGGCGATAATCTGCCCCGGAAACGTGTCTCTACCAGCGCACGACAGGCAGCAGCGGACCTTCTCTCTGCCGCATTGGCTGACGGGCAGCTCAACATCGACGACTTTGATGAACGCAATAGACAGCTCTGGCGCGTGACATACGCTGATGAGCTCGAAGCACTCACCGCTGATTTATCAGTCCCGGCGTCCGTGCCACAGGCCCCTTCCCCCGCTATCACCCCTGCAGGCGGCGGGGCAACACTGACGTTGTCGATCATGGGAGGGTCCTCCCGCGAAGGGTCCTGGCAAATCGCACCACACCACCACTCATTCACCACGATGGGTGGCAACCTGCTCGACCTGCGCTTTGCGAAGCTGTCCGCTCAAGAAACGGTCATCAATGCCGTCGCCATCATGGGCGGCATGGAGATCATCGTCCCGGAGAATGTCCGAGTGATCAGTGAAGGCATCGGCATCATGGGCGGCTTCGGCATCGAGGACCACCCGTCGTGCTCCGTATCAATGAGCGACCTTCCGCCCAGCGCACCCACCATCCGCATCCGCGGCATCGGCCTCATGGGGGGCGTCGGCATCGTTCGGGCTGCTAAGGACGCGCGCGTGCATTAGTGGCACGGACTCTAGCTTGCCCGCATTGTTGGGCGTTGAACGGCGTCAACGAACATTGAGAACAAGAACCAGCTGTTTGGATCCAGCTAATCGGCATGAAACCACGAATTAGCTGGATCTAGATAGCTGGGTTTGGCCCGAAGTACGCCTGATGGGACACCTGGACCGCACAAAACCCCGGCCCCTCTCCCCCGCGGTGAGCGGAAGATGAGGGGCCGGGGTGCGTCGTTAAGCGTGGGCTAGAACCTACTGGAAGGTGTCAAAGCCGTACTCGTCCAGCGGAACGGATGCGCCGGTGAACTCGCCGTAGCCCTCGTCGCCGTAAATCGAATCGCCGAAGGTCGGGATCGAGTAGGCGGCGGAGCGTGCGGCCTCCGTCGGCTTGACGGAGATGTTGCGGTAGCGGGAAATGCCCGTACCGGCCGGGATCAGCTTACCGATGATCACGTTCTCCTTGAGGCCGATGAGCTTATCGGAGCGCTTGTTGATGGCGGCGTCGGTAAGCACACGCGTCGTCTCCTGGAAGGAGGCGGCGGACAGCCAGGACTCGGTTGCCAGGGAGGCCTTGGTAATACCCATGATCTCACTGCGCAGCTCAGCCGGCTCGCCACCCTCGGCGACTGCCTGGCTGTTGATCTGGCGTGCTTCAGACAGGTCAACGAGGGTGCCCGGCAGGAATTCCGTAGCGCCCGCGTCGATGACCGTGCCGCGACGCAGCATCTGGCGGATGATGATCTCGATGTGCTTGTCGTGAATCGACACACCCTGGGTGCGGTAGACAGCCTGAACCTCGTCGATGAGGTGCTTCTCCACACCACGGCGGCCGAGAACCTCGAGCACGTCGTGCGGGTCAGCAGCACCGCGCAGCAGGCGGTCGCCGACCTTGACCTTGTCGCCGTCCTTGAGCGAGCGCTCGATCATGGCGTCCGGGTTGGACTCCATCGGGCGACGCACCTGAGCCAGGCCCTGGCGCTTGGACAGCTTCTCGTAGACCACGTCGTCGGAGCCGTCCTCCGGGTGGATGGTCAGGGTCCAGAAGTTGCCCTCATCGGACAGGGAGATCTCGCCGTCGACGGATGCGATCGGGGCGCGGTTCTTCGGCACACGTGCCTCGAACAGCTCCTGAACACGCGGCAAACCACCGGTAATGTCGCCACCGACACCACCCTGGTGGAACGTACGCATGGTCAGCTGGGTACCCGGCTCACCAATGGACTGCGCAGCGACAATGCCGACAGCCTCGCCGATGTCCACCAGCTTGCCGGTGGCCATGGACTTGCCGTAGCACTTCGCGCAGACACCGGTCGGGGTCTGGCAGGTCAGGACGGAGCGGACCTTGATCTCAGCCACGCCGGCCTCGACGAGAGCGTCGATGCGCTCCTCGGACAGGTCGCTGCCTGCCTCAAGGATGACCTTGCCATCAGCGTCGGTCGCATCAGATGCCAGCACGCGGCCGGAAACCGAGGTCTCCACGAGGTCGTGGCGGACGAACTTGCCGCCTGCCTCGACTGCGACGGGGACCTTAACACCCTGGTGGGTGCCACAGTCCTCTTCGCGGACGATGACGTCCTGAGCCACGTCGACGAGACGACGGGTGAGGTAGCCGGAGTCTGCGGTACGCAGAGCGGTATCGGCCAGGCCCTTACGGGAACCGTGGGAGTTGTTGAAGTACTCCATCACGGACAGGCCTTCGCGGAAAGAGGTCTTGATCGGGCGCGTGATGTACTCACCACGCGAGTTCACAACCATGCCCTTCATGCCGGCCAGGGTCCAGATCTGGCGCATGTTACCGGCAGCACCGGACTTCACGATCATCGGAATCGGGTTGTCATCCGGGTACAGGTCCTCGACGGCCTGACCAACCTTGTTGGTGGCGTCCTGCCACAGCTCCACAAGACGGTCGTAACGGTTCTCCTCGGTGAGAGCACCCTTCTCCCAGTACTTGCGCTCGATGGCCTCGGCTTCCTTCTCGTACTCATCCAAGATCTCGGTCTTGTTCGGAAGCACGATCACGTCGGACATGGAAATGGTGATGCCCGAGCGAGTAGCCCAGTAGAAACCGGCGTCCTTCAGCTTGTCCATCGTCTGCGCGACGGTGATCATCGGGTACTTCTCCACCATCGACTGGATGATGTCGCCAAGCAGCACCTTGCCGGCACCGCCACCCTTACGCACCATTGCGCCTTCCTGGTACGGGAAGTTGAACGGCAGCATCTCGTTGAACATGATGCGACCAAGGGTGGTCTCAGCGGTCCAAGTCTGGCCCTTCTCCCAGCCGTCCTGGAACTGCTCTGCCTCGATCTCACGCGTCGGACGCAGGTGGCTGATGCGCACCTTGATCGGAGCCTGCAGGCCCAGCACACCGCGGTCGTACGCCATGATGGCCTCGCGGTAATCGGAGTAGGTGCCCTGCTCCGGACCGTTCTCGTCGGCCGGAGCGTATGCACCCTGGCCGCCGATCTCGTTCTCGCCCTTCTCCATGGTCAGGAAGTACAAACCAGTGACCATATCCAGGCGCGGCATAGCCAGCGGCTTACCGGATGCCGGGGACAGGATGTTGTTGGAGGACAGCATCAGGATGCGTGCCTCTGCCTGTGCCTCAGCGGACAGCGGCAGGTGAACAGCCATCTGGTCTCCGTCGAAGTCAGCGTTGAACGCCTCACATGCCAGCGGGTGCAGCTGAATAGCCTTACCCTCGACCAGGACCGGCTCGAAGGCCTGAATACCGAGGCGGTGCAGCGTCGGTGCACGGTTCAGCAGCACCGGGTGCTCAGCAATTGCCTCTTCGAGGACGTCCCACACCTCTGGGCGCTGGCGCTCAACCATGCGCTTCGCAGACTTGATGTTCTGCGCGTAGTCGTTGTCCACCAGGCGCTTCATCACGAACGGCTTGAACAGCTCGAGGGCCATCAGCTTCGGCAGACCACACTCGTGCATCTTCAGCTGCGGACCAACGATAATCACGGAACGACCGGAGTAGTCCACGCGCTTACCCAGCAGGTTCTGGCGGAAGCGACCCTGCTTACCCTTCAACAGGTCAGACAGGGACTTCAGCGGACGGTTGCCCGGGCCGGTGACCGGACGGCCACGACGGCCGTTGTCGAACAGCGCGTCAACGGACTCCTGCAGCATGCGCTTCTCGTTGTTCACGATGATCTCGGGAGCACCGAGATCGATCATGCGCTTGAGGCGGTTGTTGCGGTTGATCACGCGACGGTACAGGTCGTTCAGGTCGGAGGTAGCAAAACGGCCACCATCGAGCTGAACCATCGGACGCAGCTCCGGCGGGATCACCGGGATAGCGTCCAGGATCATTCCAGCCGGGTCGTTACCGGAACGCTGGAAAGCAGCGACGACCTTCAGACGCTTGAGTGCACGGACCTTCTTCTGGCCCTTGCCCTCAGCGATGATGGTGCGCAGTTCTTCAGACTCAGCATCGAGGTCGAAGTTGCGGATCAGGGTCTGAATAGCCTCAGCACCCATGCCACCAGTGAAGTAATCCTCGTAGCGGTCAACGAGCTCCTCGTAGAGGTTCTCGTCGATAATCATCTGCTTCGGAGCGAGCTTGATGAAGGTGTTCCAGATCTCGTCGAGACGCTCGATCTCGCGCTCGCCTGCCTCGCGCATGTGCTGCATTTCCTTATCGGCAGCATTCTGCACCTTCTTGCGCGCAGCGGCGGTAGCGCCCTCGGACTCGAGCTCAGCGAGATCCTCCTCGAGCTTCTGGGCACGGTCGGCGATCTCAGCCTCGGTGTCCTGCTCGACTTCCTT
This sequence comes from uncultured Corynebacterium sp., assembly GCF_947253065.1. GTDB lineage: Bacteria > Actinomycetota > Actinomycetes > Mycobacteriales > Mycobacteriaceae > Corynebacterium. Next base: position 78,500 of record NZ_CAMXWS010000004.1, on the reverse strand, counting down.
CTTCTCCAGGATCATCTCTGCCTCGAGGGTGGACATGTCATTGTGACGTGCCTCCTCATCGACAGAGGTAATGATGTTGGCAGCGAAGTAAATGATGCGCTCAAGATCCTTCGGAGCCAGGTCCAGCAGGTAGCCCAGGCGGGAAGGAACGCCCTTGAAGTACCAGATGTGGGTAACCGGCGCGGCCAGCTCGATGTGGCCCATGCGCTCGCGACGCACCTTGGACTTGGTCACCTCGACGCCACAGCGCTCACAGATGATGCCCTTGTAGCGGACGCGCTTGTACTTGCCGCAGGAGCACTCCCAGTCACGAGTCGGACCGAAAATGCGCTCGCAGAACAGGCCGTCCTTCTCCGGCTTGAGGGTGCGGTAGTTAATCGTCTCCGGCTTCTTCACCTCGCCGTGCGACCAGCGGCGGATGTCTTCGGCGGTGGCCAGGCCGATGCGGAGCTCATCGAAGAGGTTTACGTCAAACACGTAAATGCCCTTTCACCTCCCATTTCGCGGGAGGATTGAAGTTGAATTAGTTCTTCGTTTTAAGTCTTATTTGCTTGCCGACGCACGGCATAAGCGCGCGGACGCGCCTATGCCGTGTCGGCTGCGGAACCCTCATCGCGGGACAGGTTAATGCCCAGCGAGGATCCTGCCTGGTCGTAATCGTCGTCGTCACCGGACAGCTCCATCGGGGTGCCGTCAGTGGACAGAACTTCGACGTTCAAGCACAGCGACTGCAGCTCCTTGAGCAACACCTTGAAGGACTCCGGGATGCCCGGATCCGGGATGTTGTCGCCCTTGACAATCGCCTCGTAGACCTTCACGCGGCCCACCACGTCATCGGACTTGATGGTCAGCAGCTCCTGCAGGGTGTAGGCAGCGCCGTATGCCTGCATTGCCCACACCTCCATCTCGCCGAAGCGCTGGCCACCGAACTGGGCCTTACCACCCAGCGGCTGCTGGGTAATCATGGAGTACGGGCCAGTGGAACGAGCGTGAATCTTCTCGTCGACCAAGTGGTGCAGCTTGAGCATGTACATGTAGCCGACGGAGATCGGGTACTTGAACGGTTCGCCGGAGCGGCCGTCGAAAAGCACGGTCTTGCCGTCGCCATCAACCATGACCTCGCCATCACGGTTCGGCTTGGTGTTGGCCAGCAGGCCAGCGATCTCATCGTTGGTAGCACCGTCGAACACCGGGGTTGCGGTGAGCGAGTCAGCCGGCACGTCGTAGAGGTGCTCCGGCAGGGTCTCCAGCAGCTTCGCATTTGCCGGGTCATCCGGGTTGACCGTCCAGCCAGCCTTAGCCAGCCAACCGAGGTGAACCTCGAGGACCTGACCAATGTTCATACGACGCGGCACACCGTGGGTGTTCAGGATGATGTCCACCGGGGTGCCATCAGCCATGAACGGCATGTCCTCTTCTGGGAGGATCTTGCCAACGACACCCTTGTTGCCGTGGCGGCCTGCCATCTTGTCGCCGTCCTGGATCTTGCGCTTCTGGGCAACGTAGACGCGAATCATCTCGTTGACGCCAGGGGCCAGATCGTCATCATCGTCGCGGGAGAAGCGAGCAACGCCAATGACCTTGCCTACCTCACCGTGCGGCACCTTCATGGAGGTATCGCGGACCTCGCGGGCCTTCTCGCCGAAGATGGCGCGCAGCAGGCGCTCCTCCGGGGTCAGCTCGGTTTCGCCCTTCGGGGTGACCTTACCGACGAGGATGTCACCGTCGCGGACGTCTGCACCGATGCGGATGATGCCGCGCTCGTCGAGGTCCTTCAGCACGTCCTCAGAGACGTTCGGGATCTCACGAGTGATTTCCTCAGCACCCAGCTTGGTGTCGCGGGCATCGATCTCGTGTTCCTCAATGTGCACAGAGGTCAGGATGTCCTGCTCCACAACGCGCTGGTTGAGAATGATGGCGTCCTCGTAGTTGTGGCCTTCCCATGGCATGAATGCCACGAGCAGGTTGGTACCCAGTGCCATCTCACCGTTCTTGGTGCCCGGGCCATCAGCGATAACCTGGCCAGCCTCAACGCGGTCGCCTGCAGAGACGATCGGGGTCTGGTTGTAGCAGGTGCCCTGGTTGGTGCGCTCGAAGGTGCGCAGCAGGTAGGACTCGCGCTGACCTTCGTCGTCCATGATGGTGATCACGTCGCCGGAGACGTCCTCAACCACACCAGCGTTCTTGGCAATGACGATGTCGCCTGCGTCGTACGCAGCACGCATCTCCGTACCGGTAGCCACGTATGCAGCCTCGGAACGCAGCAGCGGCACAGCCTGCTTCTGCATGTTCGCACCCATGAGGGCACGGTTAGCATCGTCGTGCTCGAGGAACGGAATCATCGCCGTAGCAACGGAGACCATCTGACGCGGGGAGATGTCAACGTAATCAACACCCTTGGCACCCACGACACCGATATCGCCGTCCTTGAGACGCACCTCGATGCGCTCAGCGGTGATGTTCATGTCCTTGTCGTGCTCGGTGGCCGCCTCGGCAATTGCGTAGCGGTCCTCCTCATCAGCCGTCAGGTAGTCGATCTGATCGGTGATCTTGCCGTCGACAACCTTCTGGTACGGCGTCTCAATGAAGCCGAACGGGTTCACACGTGCGTAAGAAGACAGTGCGCCAATCAGGCCAATGTTCGGGCCTTCAGGAGTCTCAATCGGACACATGCGGCCGTAGTGGGACGGGTGAACGTCTCGGACCTCAATGCCGGCACGCTCACGGGACAGACCGCCCGGGCCGAGCGCGGACAGACGACGCTTGTGAGTCAGGCCAGACAGGGAGTTGTTCTGGTCCATGAACTGCGACAGCTGGGAGGTGCCGAAGAACTCGCGGATCGCCGCGGAAACCGGGCGAACGTTGATCAGGGAGGTCGGGGTGATCGACTCAGCGTCCTGGGTGGTCATGCGCTCACGCACGACGCGCTCCATACGGGACAGGCCCACACGGACCTGGTTCTGCACCAGCTCGCCCACGGTGCGCAGACGACGGTTACCGAAGTGGTCGATGTCATCGGTATTGATCGGGATGACGGTGCCCTCCGGGGAGGTCATCTCACGCTCACCAGCGTGCAGACGCACGAGGTACTCAAGCGTGGTGGCGATGTCCTCTTCCGTCAGGGTCATCAGACCATCGTGGTCGCCGCCCAGACCGAGCTTGCGGTTGACCTTGTAGCGGCCAACGCGAGCAAGGTCGTAGCGCTTCGCACGGAAGAAGGCATTCTCAAGCAGGGACTGCGCAAGATCGCGGGTCGGCTGCTCGCCCGGGCGCTGCTTGCGGTAGATCTCCAGCAGTGCCTCATCGGTATTTGCCACGCCGTCGTTTTCCAGCGTGGACATCATGATCTCGGAGAAGCCGAAGCGCTCCTTGATCTGAGCCTCGGTCCAGCCGAGAGCCTTCAGCAGGACGGTCACCGGCTGACGACGCTTACGGTCGATGCGCACACCGACGGTATCGCGCTTATCGACGTCGAACTCCAGCCATGCACCGCGCGAAGGGATGACCTTCACGGAGTGGAGCGGACGCTCGGTGGACTTGTCGATCGTCTCGTCGAAGTAGACGCCCGGGGAACGAACCAGCTGGGAGACGATGACACGCTCAGTACCGTTCACGATGAACGTGCCCTTGTCCGTCATCAACGGGAAATCACCAATGAAGACAGTCTGGGACTTGATCTCCTGGGTGTCATTGTTGATGAACTCCGCCGTCACATAAAGCGGTGCGGAGTAGTTGATGTCCTTGTCCTTGCACTCGTCGATGGTGTACTTGACATCCTCGAAGCGTGGCTCGGACAGAGACAGGCTCATGTTGCCCGAGTAGTCCTGGATCGGAGAGATCTCTTCCAGGATGTCCTCAAGGCCGGATGTAATGCGGGCGTCCTCGCCACGCTCTTCTGCCTGGCGCTCACGCCACTCCGGCGTGCCGACGAGCCAAGCGAAGGATTCTAACTGAACATCAAGAAGCCCAGGAAGCGCGATTGGCTCGTCGATCTTCGCGAACGAGTAGCGCTCCGGAGCTCCGGGGATAGTGGCCACTGACTTGGTCTGGCGGGAGACTGCCAAGATGGGTCCTTCCAGCACCTCACGCGGGGCCCGTACACGGCGCATATGCACTGGTCACCCGCTGGATAATTAGCATTTAATGTTAGCTGCGACAGCTGTGGAAGCCTTCGCGAGTCCAGAATGCACAAAATCACCTTGTCAAATCAATGTTTTCGCATTGATCCAAGGTTTTCCTCATACACACTGGCGACGGCTTCCAGCGCAAGGAGACAGCTTATACCCCCACTGTCAGATTGTAAAGCGCAAACGAAGTGAAAAATTCACCTCGTGAAAACTTGAACTGCCGTCGCTGTTCGCGGGGAACTCTACCACTCGGCTAAGCAGAATCCGCAACCGACTCGGCTTGGCGTGCCCAGCATCAGTGATCACGGCTGCGCTTGCCGCCCGGTCGGAATGCCCCAAGGAGTCCAGCCAGGGTGAGTAAAGCACCAAGACCGATCACTCCATAGGTCACGCCCTGGGAGATCCGCTGCGTCACTTTCGGCAGTTGCTCCGCAAGCTGACGGGTCTGCTCCTCATCCATCGCGGCGTCGTAGGAGACAATCTCCTTCACGCGCGCCCCGGAACGATCCGCATAATAGTCATCAACTTTTTCCGTCATGCCGATCACTAGCCCAGTGATCTGATCAACAGTGAAGGTGCGCGTTGCTGCATGGTGACGGAAAGCCTTCACCATGCCACCATCCTCCCCCTGGATGGTCATGGTGTTCTGCCCATCATTGAATTTCGCAGCGAGGTTAGTATCCGGAACCTTTTGCTCAAATGTGTACACGGTGCGGCCGTACTGCTCTTCTTCACCGGTGAAGGTAGCCGGCGCTGTTTCACGCAGGACTGGATCGAAAACCTGGTAGGCCCCCGGTTCCAGATTCGACGGGAATTTCAGCCACACACCATCAACAGGCACTTCTGTCTCTGGGAAAGCCATCATGGAGCTCAACCGTGCAGGCCCCTCGAATTGGCCCGACATACGATCAATCTCCAGCGACCATGTTGATGCGGCGACCAGGTTGTCCAGATCGGTCTCTTTGTCTGCCCGCAGCAATGAATCACCGACACGCAATGCCACGACATGTTCGGAAGCCGGGTTCTGCACTGTCATGTGCAACTGGTGGGTGACCGGGACAGTCACGGCCCCGTCTTCCTCCCCCACTACCCCTTCCGGGTCATGGAGAGTCCACGTTGTGTTCTCCAGGTTCAACGGGAACCGTGCATCACCATTGAGAAACCGCGGTGCCACGAGCCCAGCAACGATCAACGCCAGACCCAACCCAACGAGCAGGGCTGACACGATGCGGGACTTTGGAAGCATGCGAGCGAGTCTACAAGCCCACCAAGAAATCATCGAAAAGTGACGGGACAAAGCAGGTGTTTAGGAAAGGCAAAAGCCCCCGTCGATAAGCGACGGGGGCGAAATGCGTGAAGCGACGAAGCTTACTTGAGGGTGACCTTTGCGCCAGCCTCTTCGAGCTTGGCCTTTGCAGCCTCAGCGTCGTCCTTGTTAGCGCCCTCGAGGATGGCCTTCGGTGCGCCCTCAACCATCTCCTTAGCGTCCTTCAGGCCCAGGCCGGAGACGATCTCGCGGACAGCCTTAATGACACCGATCTTCTTGTCGCCAGCGTCCTCGAGAACGACGTCGAACTCGTCCTTCTCCTCAGCAGCCGGAGCATCGCCAGCAGCGCCCGGAGCAGCTGCAACAGCAGCAACCGGAGCTGCAGCGGTCACGTCGAAGACCTCCTCGAATTCCTTCAGGAACTCGGAAAGTTCAATAAGGGTCATTTCCTTGAACTGCTCAATGAGCTCATCCTTGGAGAGCTTAGCCATGGTGGCTTCCTTTCTGTTGTGGCCTTATGTGGCCAGATGTTTGGTGTGCGTACTTGTTTTGGAAGTCGCCTTAAGCGGCGTCTTCCTGCTTGTCCTGCAGTGCGGCAACGAGTCGTGCCGTCTTGGATGCCGGAGCCTCGAAGAGGCCAGCAGCCTTCGCCAGAGAACCCTGGAATGCGCCAGCAAGCTTGGAAAGAGTGGTCTCGCGGTTGTCCATCTCTGCGACAGCATCCACCTGGGCTGCGTCGAGAGCGTTACCGTCCATGTAGCCGCCCTTGATAACGAAAGCCTCGTTACCCTTGGCGAACTTCTTCATGACCTTCGCAGCGTCCACCGTTGCGTCGCCCTTGATGAAAGCGACAGCAGTCGGACCGGTCAGGAGGTCATCGAGACCCTCGATACCGTGCTCATTAGCAGCGATCTTCACGAGGGTGTTCTTGGCGACGTGCAGTTCAACGTCAAATCCGAGCTCACCGCGCAGCTCCTGCAGCTGACCAACGGTCAGACCACGGTACTCGGTGAGGAAGACAGAGCTAGCATCCTTGAACTTGTCCTTCAAGGCAGCAAGCTCAGCAACATTCTTCGGGTTTGCCATGACACACGCCTCCTTCCCATTACTTCATGTCTTGTCCGCCCGGAGCAATGAAAATTGCCCCGTGCAGAAGCACGAGGCACAAGCGCTTTAAAGCGCGGAGGAATGCCACGTTTCTCCTGCGTGGGTCGATCCCTAGGGGATTCCTTCGACTCAACCGGATCAGATCCGGCCAAGTGACCGACGGTCTTCGGTGAAACTTGAGCTCGGGATCTCTCCCGTTCAAACTTCGGTTGGTTACTTTAACGTGCGTACTTTGATTTCTCCAAATCCTTGACCATGCGACGTGCAGCGTCGAACAACACAATGCCGCCGATGAGTGCCATCACACCAATGCCCAAGGCCAATCCGGACCAGAAACCGCCGGCTGTGAGAGAGGCGATCGCCCCTGCGCCATCGAGACTCGTGGGCTCTTCCCCTTCCCCACTTTGAGCCCCGTCATCGAGGTATTCGAGATTGTCCCCATCGATCGACGAGCGGATCGGTGAAGTTTCGCCCTCTTCCGACTCGACATTGTCATCTTCACCGTCGGCGCTTTCCGCCGCGTCTACGCTGTCCCCGCTGGCGGTGCCACCAGAGGCAACGCTGTTGTCAGCACTGGCTGCTGCCGGCTGCGGTACATCTTTGTTCTGGGCAGCACTGCTAGAGCTTGAGGTTGCAGCAACATTCGTCGACGCTGGCGCACCGACTGCATTAGTTGTTGCGGTTGTGTCCGTGCCGCCGGTGGTGCTGTTCATTTTCTTGGCAGGCTTTTCGACGGCACCGGCACGAGAAGCCTTCTTCGACTTATCGGCCTTGACGGTCTTCTTTGCCTCCTGGTCGGCTTGTTTGTTGGCTTTCTTATTCGCTTCGCCGATGGCTTTCAGACTCGCCTCGAGCTGCTTATCAAATTTCTTGATTGCACCTTCGACCATCCCAATGTCTTTGGATGTCCAAGGGTTGCTTCCGCTGGCACCGGCAGGGTCCTCGGGTTCGCCTGGGGGTTCAGGGGACTCCTCGTCTTCGGCACCACCGGGTTCTGCTCCGACACACAGTTCATCGACGTTGCCAATCTCTGCATAGCCAGCAGCCTTTGTTTTCTTCGCAGCCGCAATGGTGTCGTCGCCCACAAGGAATGGAACATCGAGGGTCTCATCAATATCAGTGCCGTTAACAGTCTTTCCCGTCACGCGGTATTGCACCGAGTAGTAACCAGGCGCATCGAAGCCGTAGGCCAGGTGGTCATGGGCATTCATCGGATACGAGAGTTTCCGGCTGCGGTCACCGGAATCCAGTTCGACCTTCAAACCAGACAACGATTCGTGCCAAGCGAGCATGCGACCCGGACCGGTGAAGTCACTGATGGATACCTCCACAGTGCTGCCCGCATCCAAGGTGCCCGGCGCGAGGTGCTCGGTGGAGAAACCAGGCCACGGCAGGCCCTTTTGCTGCGACTGGGGCAAGGTCCAGAGCGTCTCGGGTTTTCCCGGTAGCGCGTCACGGGTCGCACCCTTCGGGTTCGCCTTCGCTGTGTCAGGGACTTCCAAAGCAAAAGAGCCGCTTTCGCGAGAGACAGTTTTCCCGGGGGTTGAGCCGTCGCGAAGCGTGAATGACAGTGGCTTATCCCCACCGCCAGCAAGCGCGATATCGAGGTGTCCCTGTGAGATGAACGTATCGGGTTTACCGGCTAATGCCCGTGCCGCGTGACATTTTGAATCTTCGCTAGGCGTGCGGGGGTTGCTGGGTTCTTCAGGCTGCGGCTGCTCGGGGACCGTTGAGTCACCGCCATTACCCGCGGGTGTGGTGATGGGACGCAGTTCTGTTGTGGTTCCCTCCGGCAGGCCGACCTCTTCGTCGGACCCCACAAGCCAGTACTGGGTGACTGGCTCGGTGAGTTCCTGTGTGCCGTCTTCAATCTCAGCGCGGCCCTGCCAGGTAATCGCGTAGATGCCTGGTTTGGTGAATGTCCAGTTGAAGTGACCATGCGCACCAACCTCGTAGTCAATGCTGTGTTTCTCCTCATCCGCGCTATTGAAGACGTGCTCAACATCGCCTTCACCGCCGGAGCCGGCAAAGAAGATATTCATCTCCCCCGGGCCGGAGTAGTCCTTGAGATCAAAGTGCATCGTGTCGTCTGTGAAATTGTCCGGCACTTTGCCGTCGATCTCATGGTTCGGGTCAAATGCACCTAACCCAGCCCAGATCGGACGCCAATTATCAGTAAAGCTCACTGACTGCGGGGCAGACCACACCAGCGAGCCAGGCTCACCCAGGAAAGACAGATCTTTTGAATCGGGCACTGCGATGCGGCTCAGTTCCTTGCCTTCAGGATCCGCATCAGGAGCGAGACGGAAGCAGAGATCGTCCATGGGCACAACGGCCTGACCATCAACAGCCATGACGGCCAAGTTGTTATCCGCGTCGCGGGTGCCGTACAGCCCGTCGACGTGGGAGTGATAGGCCAGCTTCCTGCCGGCGCAGGGATGCTCGACCTCTTTACCGTCCTGTGCGGTCATCGTCGTGTCTGCGGGAAGATCCACCCCAAAGCCAGCATCGCCGGGGACATGGCTGGGGTCTACTTCATCGGCTGCGAAGACCACCGGACTGGTTAGCGCACCACTGCCGACAGCAAGAAACCCTACTGTAGCTACGGCGACCACACGGCGGGTTGAGAAACTAAGAACTGGAAACTGCATCAACAGTCATCCTTTCTTTCGGGTCGCGGTTACGGATGCGCTCAGCAACGAGTCCTTGTTGGGGAGAAAACAGCCAGCTGAGAACAAAAATCGCGGTCAGACACAGCACGACGGTGGCACCCGTCGGGGTGTCGTATGCCCAGGACAGCCAAACACCAAGCACAGAACCGGTGACACCGGCACCGGCAGCGAGCGCCATCATGATGCTGAGCTTGTCCGTGTACATTCGGGCGATCGCGGCTGGGGTAACCAGCAGCGCGACGACGAGAATGTTGCCGATCGTGCGCACCGAGATCACCACCGCGGTGGTCACTGCCAGGTACAGCAACAGATCGAGCGCCAGCACAGGGAGGTTCATGGAGCGCGCAGTCTCACGGTCAAGGCTCACCGCTGTCAACCACGGCTGCAGCCCAATGATCAGTACGACGATGACTGTCCCGGCGGCCAAGGAGACCCACATGTCATTGGTGGACACACCGGTCAGCGAACCGAACAAGAACGATGTCAGTGAGGCGGTATACCCCTCCACCCGGGAGATGATCACCAGCCCCAGCGCAAAAGCAGCCGCGAAGAAAATACCGATCACGGTGTCTTCTTTCACCCTTTCACGCTGTGAGAACACCGCAATGAGCACGGCCACCACCATGCCCGAAACAGCACCACCAAGCAGCACTGAAACCTGCAGAGCGAATGCCACTGCAAGCCCCGGGAACACCGCGTGAGCGACAGCATCGCCAATGAACGCCATGCCACGCAGCACCACATAGCACCCCACCACCGCGCACACTACCGATGCGATCACCGCGACGATCAGGGCACGAGGCAGAAAGCTCAACTGTGGGTTTGTTAAATCAATCAGGAATTGCAAAAAGCTGATCTCAGGCATGGACACCTCCCCGATCCTGAGCGGTATCTGCAAAATCCAGCCCGATCCCAGCGAGCCAACGCGAGTGCGAGTCCACCCCGAAAGTCATTGACCACGGCTCAGGTTCAGCGAGCTCGTCAGGTGCGCCGTCGGCGACGATCCCGCGGTTGAACAGCACCAAACGGTCGCAGGAATGGACGGCCTCAGCGATATTGTGGGTGGACATCACCACAGCCACTCCATCGTCTACAAGCTGCCGAAACAGATCTAGAAGTTGCTCGGTAGTGGGGATGTCGAGGCCGGTGAACGGTTCGTCGAGAAGCAAAAGCTCCGGGTTGCGCGCCAACGCACGTGCAACAAGGACGCGTTGCCGTTGGCCGCCCGAAAGCTTTCCCACAGGGCGATCGCGCAGCTCCCACAGGCCGACTTGCTCAACAGCTTTCGCTGCGGCGATGTGATCCACGCGGCCCGCCGGGCGCCACCACGGACGCAGACCGAGCCTTCCGCCTAGCACCATCGAATAGACATCGATGGGAAAATCCCAGGCCACCGAGTGCCGCTGTGGAACATAGCCCACCGCACGACGAGCAGCCTTGCCTATCCGTCGCGCAATCAACACTGTCCCGGCGCGCACTGGCACAAGCCCGAGCAGCGCACGCATCAACGTTGTTTTGCCTGCACCATTCGGCCCGAGCAAGCCCACGAATTCTCCAGCACGGACGGAGAAATCCACTCGCTCGAAAATCCGAGTCGCGCCGTAATTCACGCCGACGCCTTTCGCAACAACAACGGATTTTTGCAGGTAATCTCCCATTAGCGCTCCCTGCCGATCGATTCTTCCGCCTCATTGCGCGCTGCACGCGCGCGCCGCAAAATCACGGAGCTCAATACGCCAAGGAGCACGGCTGCAACAGCCAGCCCGCCAAGCACCCACAGCACGGGAGACACCGCGCTTTCTTGCTTATCGACGTCCTGCTGTTGCTCCCCATCCGCGGTCCGCCACGGACCAGTGAATTCGGCATTAGCCGCCTGCTGCACATCAGCGCCGTCACCAACTGCAAAGCGCACGACCTGCTCGGAGGCGTGCTCCGCGCCGTCTTTGTCTTTGACCACCGCGCGGACACCGACGAGATGAACACCCGGCTTTGTGAATACCCAATTGGCATGCGTGTGCGTGTTCAGCTCAACCCACATCGGCTGATTGCCCTTCAGCCGCGAGTTCCACAGCTGCTGCGGCTCACTGAAACCACCCGTCTGCAAAAACAGGGAGAAGTCCCCCTCACCTTCATGGCCACCGAATTCAAGGTTGACTCCCCTATCGGTGGTGTCCACCACCTTGGGCGACTGAGTATTCCACCCCAACCACGGGACACCTTGGATCTCATTTTGTGGAACCACCCACACCTCATCGCCGCCCTTCGCACCGGTGAAGTCAAAGTCTTCGCCCTCTGGAAGGGTCTGCTTTGCCTCATCAGAAACCTCGAAGACGACATCCTCCAAATGGCGCCACACCGGTGGCACCTGCGAATCATCACGCACCATGAACGTCAATTCCCCGTCCACGTATAACGGGCCGAGGTCTGCATGCCCAGCGGAGATCACCACCTTTTCTCCCAGTGGTGCGATCTTTTCGTCCTCCTGCACCGTCTGCTGCAGGGCTGGGTCAGTGTCTGAATTTTGGGCGAGGGCTAACGGGGCGTCGATAAGCGGTGCCCCGAAAAGCCCTGCTGTGAGGACGGATGCTGCGATGCTGGTTCGAATATTCATGAGTTTTTCCTTTCTGGGGCGGGATTCGTGGGCGCCAAACAGCTGGCGAGTGATTGGGCATTGGCCTGCATGAAGTCGATGTAGCTGCGTGCAGGGCCTTTCCCGGGTGGGTCCAGCGCGTCGCCCCAGATCGTGCACACGCGAATCCCGAGTCTTCCCGCCACTTGCGTGAGCTCTGCTGGATGACTCTGTGCCGCTGGTTCAAGGAAGACTGCCGGGACGTGGAGGTTTTCCAACGTGCGGGTCAACGCGATGACATCGCGCGGGCTGGGCTCCACCGACGGGTTCGGGCTGACATACCCCGCAAGGGTGAGCCCATACGCATCAGCGAGATAGCCATAACCGTCGTGCGTGGTGACCAAATTGCGGTTACCCTGGGGGATTGTCCCCAGCATCTGTTTCATCTCCCTGTCGAGTGTGTCCAGCTCGGCGAGGTAGCGCTCCGCGTTGGTGCTGTAGTCCGCACTGTGCTGTGGGTCTGTTGCGCTCAGCTCGTCGCGTATCACCTTGACCACTGCCTTTACGGCCTCGACGTCGTGCCAGAAATGCGGGTCATACTCACCGTGAACGTGCTTGCCCAGGACTGCCTGTGGGAGCAGATACGTCTCGTCGCCTGGGTTTCCCAAGAAGCGGTACTCGCGCCCGGCCGGCACCTCCTGAAGCGTTGCACTCGGGACGGCGATCACCGTTGTGTCCGGGTCATATTCATGGCGCGTGGACTGCGTGACCCCACGTCGGTCGCTTTTCGGCGCATCCCCGAGCAACGAAATCCCGCCGGCATAATCGCGACCGAATTCCGCTGTAATGTCCACGTGGCCGTGATCAAGCACCTCTGCGCCCGCCACCGCTGCGTGCGGATCAACTCCGACCGCAACAGTGAATGTTTGCTCCTGGAGCGCAGTCGGCTCCGCGTTCACGTCCGCGCGTGCCTTCGCACCGACGGTGAGTTTATACACCCCCGGCTTACTGAACGCCCAGCTCACATGTGTATGCGCATCCACCGGAAGCGTCGTCGAATCTTCCTTATTCGTGCCATCAGCGGAATTGAAGAGCAACTCCGGGGTGCCAAAAGTGCCAACGATGTACGCGGCCACCTCCCCTGGCCCTTCAACATTGGTGAGCTCCAGATCAGCAACCGCCATTTTGGACACGACTGCATTGTCTTCCTCTGGGACGGCAACGCGCAGGCCCAACCAGGGTGCGTCCAAGCCTGCATCCTCCACGAGGAGCCGCGGTTGGAAACCGTGCCGTTGCGCCTGCTCCGCAACAGGAACGACAGGCGCGTTCTCCGGCACCGTGGTCTCGACGGTGCGTTGCAACTGCCGAGGCTCCAGCAGCAACCCGTTGGTGAATACCGCATCCGCATAGGCAATCTCACGCACTGCTCGCAGTCCGAGTTCGTAGCTATGCGCATCAGCTCCCGCTGGGATCAGGCCAGTCACGTCCGCGGCGTCACCGGCGACATGAGAGACAATGTCAGCCAGAATTGATGTCGTAGCCACGACCTTCGTCTTATCTTCGGCATCTTCTGATGCAGAAGACGGTCCGCTGCACCCAGCAAGTGCTGTCACCATCCCCAACGCCACTACTGCGCGTGCGCTGCGCTGCCAACTCATCCGAAGAGTTTCCTAGAAATACGGATCATGCCGGCACCGAACGCCAACACACCAACACCCAAGATGGCGAACGGCAAAGTCATGATCGACATGCCCGTGTCCGCGAGGCTGCCACCAGCAGCACCGGACGCTGCATCGGCGCTACCTCCGCTTCCACCGGTTCCGCCTGCAGCACTGTCGCTAGAGCAACTGCCTTGGGGATCAAAGACCGTACCGAAATCAAAGTGCCCGCTATCAGCGTTGCCCTTCCCGCCGACGACGAACGTCAAGGTGGCGGATCCACTCACGGTCTCACCACTCTTTGTCTTCGCGGACTGCTTCACCGTCACCTTGTAGGTGCCTTCCTTGCCGAAGACCCACGACGGGTGCACGTGCGTATTTCCCGGAATCGTGTGGCTGCCCTGTGCCTTGCCGTTGCTAGCACGGAACCATTCCTCGCCAACCACCTGGCCGAGCCCGCCTTGGGTGAACACTGCCATCGGTCCCGGACCGTCAAATTTGGTGATTTCCCACGTCACTTCGCCAGTAGTGTTTTGAATCAGCGATTCGTGCTGAGTATTCGCCCCCAACCACGGAACACCGGCCTGCTGAACGGAGCCAATCATCCACACATTCCCCGCCGGAACCGGTCCGACCGCCTGTGGCAGTTTCGCTTTCGCCTCGTTGCCCAGACCGAAGGTAAGACCCGCCGGGTCCTTCCACTCGGCTGGCGAGGTCCGATCATCCTTCACCCGCGGCACCAAAGCAGCGGTGCATTTCTCGCTAGCTTCTCCAGCCTGCTGGCCAGAAGCTGTCTTGCTACCCAACGCAGTGCTGTTGTTCGCGGCTGATCCCTTGTTCGAAGACTCATTTTTTCCGGCGTTCTTCGCCGTAGTCTTCGACGTCCCCGGTTCGGAGGCACCGTTGCTCATAGCTGTCGCAGAACGGTCTTTATTAGTTGTCCCGGTGCCAGACTCTGCGTCCTCGCCGGATCCTTCACCGCCCACCTGCCACGTGTACGTTGCTTCATTCGACTCCACGCCGTCGGCGCTAGCCTTCACTGTCATCGTGTAGGTACCTGGCTTGGTAAACAGCCAGTTGGTATGAACGTGCGACGGTTCTTCCTGCTCAATGACACTGCCGGGGGTCAACGCCAGCTCGCCGCCCGCGAGTACGGAGGCAACATCGCCAAAGCCCTTCTGCTGGAAGAGATACACCTCGCCCGGTCCATCAACCTCTTCAAACGTGATGTCAACAGCATCAAACCCGCCGGACTTCACATCGTTTGTGTCCCAACCGGGCCAGAGTTTGTCGGCTTCCTGGGTCTGTGGCAGGAGATAGCCACTCTCGCCGATCTGCGCAACGCCAGCCGTCACATCGGTCTTGGTGTTCTCCCCCACCTCGAGCAGAACATCCTTCGGATCGTGAGTCTGGTGCTGGCCAGTCACGTCCTCTCGAAGGTCGAGTTTGAGCTGCCCACCGCTGGCCGAGACGTGAAAGACATCCACATGCCCGCGGTGCAAAGTCAGTTCAGCTGCATGCACGTAGCCCGCTCCCGCTGCGAGTGCCAGAATGCCACTAATCACCACAACGACAGCTCGAAGAACGGCTTTACCAGCGCGTTCCAGCACGTCTTCGCCTTTATGAGGGACTCGTCCTACTCCTGTATCTACGCGCGACACTTCGTCGTTCCTCTTTTCATTTTGCGAGAAATGAACGCACGTTAGATTACGTCAATTGAAAACAGTTTTCATAACAGAGTGGCGACGCTACCCACATTTGGTGGTAACTGTTTTCAATAAGGCCGACCTTTTCCACCACAGGCGGAAATCAGTTCTTTTTCTTAGCCGGATCCTCCAAGCCGAGAAGTTCGAACGCGAGCGATTCAATGTCCGTATATGAGTCAGCCACGACAAAAGACGCTCGCTGTTTGTCCGTGTCGAGCAGCAACATCGACGAGAACCCGAGTGTTCCGCCGTTATGCCAATACAGACCAGTACCTGCAATGTTCATCCAAGTGAAACGGAAATTGTCCCGCTCAAGCGCATATGCGGCATATTTCGCCATATCGGCGGCAGTGGACCGCACCCCACCAGAAGGAGCCGTGCCGTCCATTTCCCATGCCTGGACACGCTGCCCAAGCACAGACACCCCTCGCGGCTTATCAGGCCCCACAGTGCCGGGCAGGGCCACGTAGGTCTCCCCCAACCCCAACGGGTCGAACATGCGCTGCTTGATCAACTCGGGATAACTCATCCCCGCACCTTCGGCCAATAACAACCCCAGCAAGTCGTGGCCAAGGTTCGAGTAAATCTCGGTACCGCACCCTTCCAACTGTGCTGCTACCGCTTGATCGATGACATCCCCAGGGGTGATACCCACGTCGGGGTTCAAGCCCAGCACCGCCCTGACCCTGTTGCTCAGTCTTTGCTTTCCCGTCCTCGGCAGACCGGAGGTGTGGTTGGCTAGTTCCGCCAGCGTCACCGCCGCCACTGCTGTGCCTCGCACCCGGTCCCCAAGCAGATCCTCCACGGTTGTGTCGGAGGTAGCCTCACCCAATTCAATCGCTTGCTCCAGAAGATCAGCATTGAATGTCTTCGTAACTGACCCGATTTCAAACTCGGTGTGCTCATCTGCCCCGAGCCCAGCGAAACGGGCACACCCATCTTCGAGGACGAATGCCGCGATGTTGTGCAGTGGGTAGACGGATTTACCCGCTTCAGCGACCAACGCAGCGAGCAACCCCGCCAAGCGCTGATCACCGGTTTGGTTTTGTGAAAGAGCAACGCGCTTCAGCATGACAGCCAGTCATACCCGCTCTGTTCGCTGCTTACCACTGGCGGTAAGCCACCAAAACGTTTTCGCTTTATATGGCCTGCCTCTGCGAGCGGCGGTTGTCGAGGATCTCTTGCAAAGCAGCCCCATTCCTTGCCCACCGGGCATATTCCCCCGCAGTGAACCCAAGGAATTCTTCGAGCGAAATGTTCTCACTTCCGGAGGCATCATCGTGCCACGCTTCGACCCAGTCGTCGACATCGTCCGGCCGCACGTTTCCGTCGAGACATGCCTCCACAAAAGTCTTAAACATCGATCCTCCTCCCTTTCACTGCCGGGCCAATTAGTTCGCCTGAGATCACGTCAAACACTCCAATGTGCTTTCCTTGCAGGTTATAGCCCTCAATATGTCCATGCAAGGGGTCATACTCAAAAATACGTTTGGCGTTCCGGTCCCTCCAACGAGGTGCACCACGCCCGCGGACTTTTTCCAAACTGTTGACAAAGCTTTTCCTCGGTCGAGGAATATAACTCGCGGCCAAAACGCCCCCCCTTCCGTCTACATAGTTAGACGGCACGGAGTCGCAATCGGTTCCATTCCGATACCGACCCCACACGCACCAGCCTTCCGGCAGACATTGGGATGACCCCTAGCATAAAGCCACCAAAGCAAAAGACCCCGCCGAAGCGGGGTCAAATGCACGAGGTAAATAGGAGGCTTACGCCTCACACCATTTACGCCTCGGTGTAGTTCTTCTGCACGTGGGTGTCCACCGGAACGCCAGGGCCCTGGGTTGCAGAGACGGTGACCTTCTTCAGGTAGATGCCCTTGGCGGATGCCGGCTTGAGACGCAGCACCTCGTCCAGGAGAGCGCCGTAGTTCTCAGCGAGCTGCTCCGGGGTGAAGGATGCCTTGCCGATCAGAGCGTGGAGGTTGGAAGCCTTGTCCACGCGGAAGGCGATCTTGCCGCCCTTGGACTCGGAGACAGCCTTTGCCACATCCGGGGTGACGGTGCCGGTCTTCGGGTTCGGCATCAGACCACGCGGGCCGAGGACGCGAGCAACGCGACCGACCTTAGCCATCTGATCCGGGGTAGCAATTGCAACGTCGAAGTCGATGTTGCCTGCGTTGATCTGCTCGATCAGCTCGTCGGAACCGACGATGTCAGCGCCAGCTTCCTGAGCCTTGGTAGCGTTCTCGCCCTCAGCGAAGACTGCAACGCGGACGGTCTTACCGGTGCCGTTCGGCAGGTTGACGGTGCCGCGGACCAGCTGGTCAGCCTTGCGCGGGTCGACGGACAGACGCATTGCAACGTCGATGGTCGAATCGTACTTGTCGGATGCGGTTTCCTTAGCCAGCTTGACTGCCTCGAGCGGGGTGTAGACCTTCTCGCGGTCAACCTTTGCCAGCTTCTCGGCATAAGCCTTGGAGTGCTTCTTGGCCATTTTGTTTTCCTTACTTGTCAGATACTGACGTGTCAGTAGTTGGAATTGTGGTGCGGGTCAGACCAGACCCTTCCACGGGCGAGGTACATGTGCGCCCCGCCGATGAGGTGAAGGTGTTTTACTTCTTCACTTCGATGCCCATGGAGCGAGCGGTGCCGGCGATGATGGCGGCGCCTGCCTCGATGTCACGAGCGTTGAGGTCATTCTTCTTGGTCTCAGCGATTTCCTTGCACTGGTCCCAGGTCACAGAGCCGACCTTGTCAGTGTGCGGAACGCCGGAGCCCTTCTGGATACCAGCAGCCTTGAGCAGCAGCTTCGCAGCCGGTGGGGACTTCAGGATGAAGTCGAAGGAGCGGTCTTCGTAGACGGTGATCTCCACCGGGATGATGTTGCCGCGCATGGACTCGGTCGCAGCGTTGTATGCCTTGGTGAACTCGACGATGTTGACGCCGTGTGCACCGAGGGCCGGACCGACCGGCGGTGCCGGGTTAGCCATACCAGCCTCGATCTGCAGTTTGATCAGGCCGGTGACCTTCTTCTTAGCCATCGGATTACCTCTTTCCTAGGTACAGGCCCAAGCCACGATGAATAACTGGGCCTTCCGGATGCCACGTACAAGCATTTCGCTTATCGACGCAGCCACCGGGGACAAACGTTTTCACGCACCTACCTGTGGCAGGCACGATCGATAAGTGTATGTCACTTCTGCCCACTAGCTCAAATCGCAAAAGACCCAGCCGGAGCCGGGTCTTCATGCGTTTAGGGAGCGGAACGCTACATGATGCGTTCGATCTGATCGGCAGTGAGCTCGACCGGGGTCTCACGACCAAAGATGGACACGAGTGCCTGGATCTTGCCGGTCTCCGGATCGATCTCGTTGATGGTTGCGGACACGCTGGCGAGTGCACCGGAGAGAATGGTGACTGCCTCGCCGACCTCGAAGTCGTGAGCGACCTTTGGCTTTGCCTCTTCTTCCGGCATTGCCACGACGGTCTCGCCCTCGGCATTCGCATCGGTCTTGGACAGGTCATCCTCGACCTTCGGTTCCTTCGGCATGAGGAATTTAGCAACGTCGCGGTGCTTGACCGGGGTTGCATTGCCCTCGTTACCAACAAACGAGGTCACGCCCGGGGTCTCGCGGACAACGGACCACGCCGCGTCGTTAAGATCCATGCGGACAAGGACGTAGCCCGGCAGCAGCTTGCGCTTGACCAGCTTCTTCTTGCCATCCTTGAGTTCGAGTGCCTGCTCGATCGGGACGACGACGTCGTAGATGGAGTCCTCAACCTCAAGGGTCTGGATACGCATGTCCAGGTTGGTCTTCACCTTGTTCTCGTAGCCCGAGTAGGACTGGATGATGTACCACTGGCCCGGCAACTTCTTCAGCTCGCGTGTGTACTTGCGCAGGCGAGCCTTGTATTCAGCGTCAGCGCTCTCCTCCGGCTCTGCAGCCAGTGCAGCTTCCGGATCAGCTGCAGGTTCATCCTTGGCATCGGACTCAGAAACATCGCCCTCGGCTACCATTTCCTCGCTCTGGAGCTCTGTGGTGTCGGGAGCATCAGCTGTGTTTTCAGTCGCGTCTGCTTCGGTGACTTCCGGGTCAGTGGACTCCTGCACGGCGCCGCCCTCGGCGACCATTTCAGCTTCGTTGGCTTCTACGCTGAACTCGTTATCCTCGGCCATTTCCGCTCCTTGAAGTCGGGCACGCGCCGATGTCGAAAAACTGGCGCGCATGTTTAGTGGTGTTCTCGTCCTAATGGTTGCCCAGCTTACCTGCCGGGCGAAAAACTGATCCCGCCTTACCCAGTGTCTGGGCGGCGGGATATTTTCTCGTAAGCGCGATTATAGCCTAAGGCACTAGCACCTTTTCAACTACCCAGGCTGCCCCCTGGTCGACGCCCCACACGAGTGCGGTGAGAACAATCAGGAAGCCAAACACGATGAGGGTGTAGTTGAGCATCTGCTTGCTGGTCGGCCAGACGACCTTGCGCATTTCGCCAACAACTTCGCCAGGGAATGCGGCCACGCCATTGCCCGGCTTGTCATTGTCCTCAGCGGCGGTCTTATCGACGCGCTTCGCTTCATACGAATCAGAGGTGACGGAGCTAGCGCCACTGCGCTGGCGCTTGCCGGTCGGCTTAGCGGTATTCCGTCCAGGCTGGTTATCAGTCACAGCTCTCCTCGACTTGGTCTATTTGGCAGGGGCGACAGGACTCGAACCTGCAACCTACGGTTTTGGAGACCGTTGCGCTACCAATTGCGCCACGCCCCTAGGTGCACTGCTTTCACTGCCGACGCCCGATTTCTCGGACTGCCCGGCTGACAGTACGCCAACCCTACCACGGCACCTAGGTGGTTCCCGGTGAGGGTGAGCACATCTTGCCGGTGAAAACACCGGTGAGATGAGTAGCGATGGAGAGAATTGAACTCTCGACACAGCGATTATGAGTCGCTTGCTCTACCACTGAGCTACACCGCCATGTGTTCGCTGTCGCCAGCAAACAACAGAGCCCCCTAACAGAATCGAACTGTTGACCTTCTCCTTACCATGGAGACGCTCTGCCGACTGAGCTAAGGGGGCTTAAGCCTCTTAAGCGTTACCCGCTCGTTTGAAGCCTTTGAAAGATTAACCCGTCTTATACGTTCGACACAAATCGCCAGGCTAATGCGCGTTTTCAGTGCTTCTATAACGCTTATAACGTGCGCTATAGAAACCCTTTTTCGCCCTCAAAAAATGAACGAAAAAGGGATCAGCCCAATTGGCTTAAAACGCCTGTTCACCAGCTAGAACGGCAGCTTGATGTCCAGATTGAGGTTATCCTTCGCCCACTTTGCAATGGGAGCAGCGGACAGCACGCCTGCAATGAAGGCCAACACTGCTCCGAAGACAGCACCGACGATGACACCGACATTGGCATTTTCACTGGAAGAGCTACTGTTTGCGCCATCAGAACAATCAACGGTCTTCGTATCCTGCGCACCGCGCAGTGAGATACCGTCGGCCACACCATCGTCAGCCCAGAGGAAACGAGTAGTCTCCGCGGCCTTGCCGTCAACGCATTCACCAGTCGAGGTGAACGATGCGAAGCCCTCGTTAGCCAGGTTGGCAAACTCGGCCGGACGTGCCTGGATCTCAGATGCCGGGGCAAATTCAGTGCCGTTGTGGGACAGGAGGATGGACTGACCGTCACAGGCTTCGTCGCAAAGCACGCGGAGCTGCTTGTCCTGCTGGCGGTAATCAAGCGCCATGACGCCGGAAAACGGCGACTGGTAGGTCTGCTTGAGTTCAAAGGTGCCGTCTTCCTTCAGATCGAGGAAGTAAACCTTGCCGTCTGCCTCGACACCAACTGCGAAGAGCTTCTGCTCCGGGAGGTAAGCGATGGCTTCCAAGCCGGAGTTCGCCTCGATCTCGCCGACGACCTCTTTCAGGTTCCACTCGTGAGTAGCTTTGAGCTCTTCCGCGCCCTCCTGAACCTCAAAGCGGAGGACGGACGGACGAGAGACCTTCTTGTCATCGTTATTACGCTCAGTGGACACATAAATCGCGCCGTCCGGGCCGACCGTGACACCCTCGGTATCCAGGGCACCCGTTCCATCGGCGTACTTCAGCGTCCAGGTACCCGCGAGCGTGTACTTCTTGTCAGCCTCGTTGTAGTCGAGGGCGTAGAGCTTGCCGGAGCCATTGTTCACTACCCATGCGCGACCGTTCTCATCGAAGTCTACGCCGGACATGTCCTCGCCGGCGAAATCGCCGCCAAGGTCAATGTCATAGGAATTGTCGTACGGCCACGGTTCAACTGGCTTTTCCGGGGTGTCCGGGGTTTCTTCTTCACTGTCAGCAGCCTTGTTCTTCAGCTGCTTGGTGGCCTCGCCGGTGATAGCGAAATCACCGGTCATGTCAGGGACACGGCCCCAGGTGGAATCGGCTTTATCGGGGAAGTCCCAGGCGGTTTCGTCGATAAGCTTCTTGCTCGCGTCAAAAAGGCGGACCTGATCTTTCTTGCCCCCTAGCCCGAATCCTTCCGAGCCGTCCGGAGTCTGGTTCTTGGTGTGGATGATGTAGTAGCCACCGGACTCGATTGTCGTGTTCTCCGGAATGACGATCGGAGCGTGGGAATCATCATCGTCCAAGATGGACCAGCCGGAGATATCGATGTCCTCGTTCGGGTTGGTGTTGGCCAGCTCAACCCAGTCCGGGGAGCCATTAGCCTCAACCTCGTTAATCACGATCGATGAGGTTGCATCAGCAGCAACGGCAACTGGAACAGCGAAACCAGACAGGATAAGAGCAGCAGTCGCAGGCAGAGCGAGCGCAGCGCGGAAACGGGAACGGGACACAGGAACTTCCTTCAAAACGTCGAAAACTTGTCAGTGCGCGTTTGAAAATAGCCCCGATTTTTGAACATGCTGCGACATGAAAGTGACACCAACATGAAATGAAAAAACACGCACCGTGTGAGATCCACTGTGCGTGTTATTTGGTGGTGCCAGGTAGAAGATTCGAACTTCTGAAGGCTAATGCCGGCGGATTTACAGTCCGCTCCCTTTGGCCGCTCGGGCAACCTGGCGTGCTTGGACTACTCTACAGCAGCCGGTCACAGAAACTACAAATCAGCAGGCTAACGGGCTAATTTTGGACTGTTTAGCCGACACGATCAACCGTGTAGCGGGCGATCTGACGCATCGCCGCATTCGCCGGAACATCAGGCAGCGTGTCGAGGTGGGTGTCGACGATGGAGAGGTACCTGTGGACGTCGTCAAGCGCGCGCTTTCGGCCGTCGGTTTGCTCGATGAGAGTGAGTGCGCGCTCCACGTCAGCATCTTCGGTGAGCGGTCCGGTGAGCAGCTCGCGGAGTTGCTTGCCCGCTTCCCCTTCGTCGCGCATGGCGTAGAGGACCGGGAGGGTGAATACGCCCTCGCGGAGGTCCGTTCCCGGGGTCTTTCCGGACTGGTCGGTGTCCGAGAAGATGTCAATGATGTCGTCGACGATCTGGAAGACCATGCCGATCGCTTCACCGACTTCGGTCATGGTGCGCACCGTCTTCTCGTCCGCACCCGAGTGGGTCGCACCGAGATACGCGGCAGAGGCAATGAGCACACCGGTCTTCTCGCGGATGACATCGAGGTAGTGCTCGATCGGGTCGCCACCACGTGCGCCGACGGTTTCGCGCATCTGACCCGTGACAAGATCGCTGAATGTCTCCGCGAAGTGACGGACGGTAGCCGTGTCGATCTCACTCATCAAACGCGACGCTTCAGCGAGCAAATAGTCGCCGGACAAGATGGCCACTGTGTTCGTCCACCGCGAATTGGCGGACTCCACGCCACGGCGCTTAGCTGCCTCATCCATCACGTCATCGTGATAGAGCGTGGCCAGGTGAACGAGCTCCACGATCGCGGCGCCGCGAATCACGTTGTCCGCCTGCGGGTTGGGGCCGAACTCACTGGCCAACACAGCCATCAGCGGACGGAAACGCTTGCCACCAGCCTTAGCCAGGTGCGTGACCTGTTCACTGAGGAAGTCCGCGCCGCCGGAGAGACGCTCAAACATGAGCTCTTCCACCCGATTCAACCCATCGGTGACACGCTGCGCCAAGGCCTCATCGCCGAGGTCGAGCTGCTTGTCGACAGCGGGCGACGTGGGTGTGCCGTTGGTCATCTATCGTCCTTGCGGGGTCGTACGGGTGGGCGTCCCCTTTACCGTAGTCCACACATAAGTCATCTGGCACAATATGTTCGATGAAATCGTTTGAGTGCGTCGTTGTCGGCGCGGGGCCTGCTGGTTCCGCTGCCGCGATTGCTGCTCGCCGCGCTGGCTTTAGCGTCGCTGTTGTTGATGCCACACCCGCTGGCCGCGACAAAACATGCGGCGATGGGCTGACCCCGCGCGCCGTGCACGCCTTGCAAGAATTGGGGCTTTCCGCCGCGCTTCCGCCCTACCGCAACAAGGGGCTCAAGCTGCATGGTTACGGCGGTTCCGTCACGGCTCCATGGCCGGATGGGCATTACGGCACGGAAGGTTCCGCGTCACCGCGCACGCTTTTCGACGCCGCACTTGCCGACCTCGCCTCCGCCGCCGGCGCCGAGATCTTCTATGACTGCCCGGCTACCGACGCGGAATTCGGTGATAGTGGTGAGATCACCGGTGTAGTCACCCCACAGGGCACCCTGCAGGCGAAATGGGTAATTGTTGCCGATGGGGTGCGCTCGCCTTTTGGTAAAAAGCTCGGCCGGAAATGGCACCGGGGCGAGGTCTATGGAATCGCTGCACGCTCCTACTGCTCAAGCCCATTCAGCGAAGAACCGTGGATGCACTCTCACGTGGAGCTGCGCGATGATGCTGACGTGCTCCAGCCGGGCTATGGGTGGATCTTTCCGCTTGGTGATGGAACGGTGAACCTCGGCTGCGGTGCTCTATCCACCGATGCCCGCCCAGCGAAGGTGAACACCAAGAAGCTGCTGGTGCAGTACGCCGATCAGGTTCGCGATGAATGGCAATTGGGCCAACCGGAAAATATCACCTCTGCCCTACTGCCCATGGGTGGTGCGGTATCCAATGTCGCTGGCCCGAACTGGATGCTCATTGGTGATGCCGCCGCATGTGTGAATCCCTTGAATGGTGAGGGCATTGACTACGGTCTGGAAACCGCCATCATGGCCGTCGACCTGATCACCTCTGCTGGCAAGCAGCCCGATCTGACATTGGCATGGCCTTTTGAGCTACGTCGGAAATACGGCGAAGCATTCGTGCTCGCCCGCACCCTCGCGCGTGTTTTGACCTACCCGCAGTTCCTTCCTGCAGCAGGACCACTGGCGCTGCGTGGCCTCGGTGGCCGCTACCTCATGCCAGCCGCGGCACGACTGATGGGCAACCTGATCACCGATGAAGACCGTGACCTGGTTGCCCGGGCGTGGCGCCTGTCCGGCGCGGCAGTTTCACGCCTCCGGGACGATAGCCCGCTGTGGGAGCCAACCAACTAGAGCTGCTGTGCGGCGAAAAATCTAGCGTTTTTCAGCAGCATGCAACGCCACGATGCCCGCTGCGAGGTTCTGCCAACCGCAGTTCTTCCACCCATTCGCATTGATCGCGTTTGCCAGATTTTCCTGGTCCGGCCATGCACGAATGGACTCAGCGAGGTACTCGTAAGCTTCTGCATTTGAAGAAAAGACCTTGCCCAAAAGAGGAATGACACGGGGCAGGTATTCGCGGTAAATGGTGGAGAATACCGGCACGATCGGGGTAGAGAATTCATTGACCACCAGGCGTCCACCCGGCTTGGTCACGCGGGCCATCTCACGCAGACCCGCCTCAAAATCATGCACATTGCGCAGGCCATAGGAGATGGTCACGGCATCAAAGGTCTCATCGGCGAAAGGCAGGTGCATCGCATCACCCACCACCTTGGGCACTGGACGGTGCTTGCCGGCAGCGAGCATGCCCTGGGAGAAATCACATGCCACGCACCATGCACCGGACTTGGTCAGCTCGACCGTGGATACTGCTGTACCGGCGGCGAGGTCAAGGACCTTCTCCCCCGGCTTCAGATTCAGGCGTTCGCGGGTGCGTTTGCGCCAGTAGCGGTCCAGGCCACCGGTCATAACTGTGTTGGTGATGTCGTAGTTCTTTCCCACTTCATCAAACATTCCCGCAACATCCAGCGGGTTCTTCTCCAGGTTCGCCTTGGCCATAGCACTCGAGTCTAGGGCACAGCCCGTGTAGCGCACCCACTGAGCTGGCCCCAGCGCCCTGCCTTAGGCACGAACTAGCTCGTGAATGGACGACGGTGCTTGTGCGGGTAGCCGTTGATCACTTCGGTGTAGTAGCCCAGCAGCTGGTCGCACAGGGCTGGCCACGTCTTATCAGCCACGGACTCGCGTGCATTCAAACTCATCTGCTCCAAGTTCTCCGGTTTGAGAATCTCGGCAGTTGCAGCGGGCAGGTCACGTTCAAATGTGTCCACATCCAGCAAATCACCGTTGTAGCCCTCCTGGATAAGATCAATCGGCCCACCAGCGCGCGGTCCGATCGTCGGAGTGCCAGAGGCCTGTGCTTCCTGCAGGGTTTGGCCGAAGGTTTCAAACTCACCGGTGTGCACAAAGAGATCCAAACTGGCATATGCTGCTGCGAGCTTCTTGCCGCCCAGCTGGCCCGTGAAAACTGCCGTGGGCATGAGCTTGCCCAGTTCACGGCGCTGTGGGCCATCACCAACGATGACCAGTTGAATATTCGGATCCCCATGCAGCGCAGCAAGACGCTCCACGCCTTTCTCGGACGCCAAGCGGCCCACGAAGCCGACGAGCTTCTTCTTGCCCGTCGGGTCCCACTTCTTGCGCAGTTTCTCCGAGCGACGGCGCGGATGGAAGAGCTCGGAATCCACACCCCTGCCCCAGCGGTGAATGTTCTTGATGCCATGAGCTTCCAGCTCACCAATCGTCACCGAAGATGGAGCAAGCGTCATCTGCGTCGCATTGTGCAGCTTGCGCGCCCACACCCACGCAGCTGATTCGAGGAACCCGACGTGATAGCGCGCGGTGTAGCCAGCAACATCCGTTTGGAAAAGCGCAATCGTGGGCAGCTTGAGACGCTTCGTGGCGATCGCGCCAGCACCGCCAAGCACGAACGGGCTAGCCAAGTGGACGATATCTGGCTTGTATTCGCGCAGGACGCGCGTGATCGTGCCATTCGGCACCCCGATGGGCAGAGAATCGACCAAGGGCACCATCACGGTAGGCACGCGGACGATGGGAAAGCCCGCATATTCCGGAATCTCTTCCTGGTTCACGCGCGCTCCCGGCGCGATCACCACAGCGTCATGCCCCGTGCGTTGTAGATGTTCCAGCACGCGGAGGATCGAGTTGGTCACTCCGTTGACATTGGGCAGGAAAGACTCGGCAATAATGGCGACACGCATGAGCGCATTATTCCTTTAAAGCGCTAATGAAGGTTTTCTTACACGTCAACGCAAGGTGAATTTTCGCCCCGAAACACGTTTTTTACCGATCAAGCTCACCGCCAACCACGCAGCTGCTGCGATGATCGTGGACACCACACCGACAGACAGTGCAGGCAGAATAGCCAACTTCCAGTCACGGCCTTCCACTTTGACGATATCCGGGTTGCTCTTGGCATAGGTCACCCAGACCTGCTGCCCATCGCCGAGCCCGGATGGGTAGAGCAAGCCGTGTGCTGGAGAGTGGAATTTGCCGTTCTCATCCTGGTATTCGACGGAGGTCTGCGTCGCACTCACACCAGTAACGGTGGCGATGCCACGGCCCGGGTCGCGCGAGATCGCGTAATCGTTGTAGGCAGGTCCAGCGACCATGGCAATGCTGCCCAACATCGCGCACAGGTAAATGACGATGACGAGCTGGTGCAAACGCCGCCGCAGGATGTCCCGCATCACTTCTTCAGCCGTTCCGTGAGCGCCCGACGCGTTGCACGAGTGGTCACTGCCTCAATCACAGTCACGGGCTCTGGCTTATCGACGTCATCCAGCAGCGCCTCCGTCAGCTCCCCGATGCTCTCCACCCTGTGGTAGGAAGCACCGTAGCCTTCCACAATCGACTCCAGATCAGCATCATGTGGTGTGCCGAAAGCTTGCTCGAAGTTGTCACGTACCTCTGGCGCTCCGACTTCGAGCGTTTCGAAGATGCCACCTCCGTTGTCGTTTGCCACCACGATGGTCAGGTTGCCCGGGCGCGGCTGGTCTGGACCGATGAGCAGACCACCGGCATCATGCAGGAAAGTCAGATCCCCCACCAATGCCACAGTGCGTGGGGCACGGATCTCATCCGGGTGCAATGCCTGGGTGGCAAGAGCAACGCCGATAGCTTGCGACACCGTGCCGTCGATCCCCGCTGCACCACGGGCGGAATAGGTGTTCACGCCATCAAACGGCATGCCCACGAAGCTGGCATCACGCACCGGATTTGAGGCACCCAGAACGAATGCATCGCCCACCGCGAGCGTGTCACATACAGCGGCAGCAACGTGCAGGCCGGTGAAGCCAAAGCTGTCATCGGTAAGCGCATCGCGGACCGTCTGCGCACCGACATCACCGGCGGCCTCACAGATCTTCAACCACGTATCCGTCGACTGGCCGGTCGCATTCACACGGCTGCCTACGCGGTCCGGACTACCCGTGATGATGTCCGTGCGCGTCAGCCCGATCACCTCAATTGCGGGATCAGCCATGAGAGCCATCACGTCACGGTGCAAGGTCGGGTGCCCCACCACGATCACCTGATCAGGCTTCGTGGATGCAGCGAAATCCCCACCGTCATGACTGATGGCCACTTCATCTTGTGTGAAAAAACGCGCTGCCAATGGGTGCACCTGGTGGAACGGTGTCGGCGCAGTCGGCTCCGCGATCGTGGGCACATGCTCCAGGCCCGGCACCTCCCACGCCTCATCACCGGCGATGACAAGAGTGTTCTTGGTCAGGTCGACGTCAACCACCCCGTGGTCCACCTGTGCCGCACCGGCACTGACCACTGCGCGCTGGCTCTCCGACGGACACAACCGCCCCGGACCGACCCGACGTGGCGTGCCTGCTGGCTCCGGCAATTGCTCGGGCACGAGCGGTGTATCAAAGGCGACATTGATGTGCACCTGATCCGCAGCAAAACTGATTGCATCCCCCGGCTCAGTCACCTGCTGTGTTTCGGCATAGCGCCCGAAAATGCCCTGCTGCCAGATTGTCTGGGAGGCACCGGTGCCCACCAGACGCTCCGGACGATCAGCACTAATGATCGCCAACGGCACATGCGACATATGCGCCTCAACCACAGCCGGGTACGTGTTTGCCACAGCGGTCCCTGATGTCATCACCACACCGACATGGCGGCGCTGCACACGGGCCAGGCCTAAGGCGGTGAAAGCGGCCGCCCTTTCGTCGATACGCACGTGCACAGTGATATCCCTGCGGGCAAGCAACGCGTATGCAAGCGGTGAATTGCGCGAACCTGGGCACAACACGACATCTGTGACGTGCGCTGCGAGCTCTTCCGCCACAAACGCCGCGAGCTGGGTGGAAGGGTACATATCCATATCCTTAACGGGCATTCAAAAACTCATCAATGCGATTGAGCAGGTCTTCCGCATCCTGGCGGTACTCATCCGGCACATCGGTGGGCAGCTCAGTCGGGAAATCTTCCGGCAACGATGGCAGGGCTGGATCCTCCCCCGGGGTACCATCCGGATTCTCGTCGTTGTTCTTCTCACGGTCACGCTTGAACAACTCATCCAGCAGACTCGACGGCGTCGTGGTCACCGTTTCTGTCTGCGTGATCGTTGCTGGCGGCACCTCCGGCTTATTCGCCCGCGTTTCCGCACCACGCCACAAAAAGAACATGGCAATGGCAGCCAACCCGAGCAGGAAAGCCAATACCGCCATGACGAGACCGGTGTTGATCCCACCGGACTTCTCCGCGGAAGTCGGTGCTGGCTGGTACGGCTGCTCATACGGCTCATACCCGTCGTAGCCCCCGTAACCACCGCCATAACCGCCGTACTGCGTTTCCGGATAATCCCCCTGGGACGCATAACGCGCATCCCCCTCCCCCGGCATGTACTGGCGCGGGGAAGATTGGGAATGCGCGGAAGAATCGGACGGGGACAAGTAACGGGTGTTCATGTCAGCGGCATCATCGCCGCGACCATGACGATCACCACGGTCGTCGGGCCGCCCAAACTGTCGAGTCTCGTTATCCATGGGGGTCATTCTAGACCCCACCATGGACCAGGCCCGTTACGGAAGCGTCAGACCGAAGACCGGAACAGCGATGGCGTAGGTGGCCAGGGTGACCAGGACCAGGCCGATGACGTTCAGCCAGACACCGCCCTTGATCATCTCACCCATGGTGACGTAGCCGGAACTGTAGGCAATCGCGTTCGGCGGGGTTGCAACCGGCAGCATGAATGCACAGGTTGCGGACAGTGCAACCGGGATGGTCAGCAGCAGGACGTTGATATCACCAGATGCCGTCAGACCAATACCAACTGCGACACCGCCCATGATCGGCAGGAAGGTCGCGGCCGTAGCAGTATTCGAGGTCAGCTCCGTCAGACCCAGGATGAGAGCGCCGACAGCAGCGATCAGCAGAATCATCGGCAGACCCGCAAGACCCTTGGAAGCCTCACCGATCCACAGAGACAGACCCGACTGGGAGAACATCGCGGACAGCGACAAGCCACCACCGAAGAGCAGCAGAACATCCCACGGGATATCCTTCGCGGTCTCCCAATCCAGAATGCGCGTGCCATCCTTCCTTGCCGGGATGGTGAACATGAGCAGACCAGCGATGATACCCACAGCAGCATCGTCGTAGCCGATCTCCCAACCGAAGTAATCAATGCCCAGCGGGACGAAGACCCAGGACAATGCGGCGGCGACGAAAATGATCGCGGAGAGAATCTGGCCGGTGGTCCACCCGCCGAGCTTGTCCAGCTCGTCGCGGATCAGTTCCTTACCGCCCGGGATCTCATCAATCTCAGGCTTGAACACGTTGATCAGCACGACCCACGCGATAAGAATGAACAGAACAGCAACTGGGACGCCAACCAGCATCCACTTGGCGAAGCCGATCTCAATATCGTGCGTTTCCTTCATGTAGCCAGCCAGCAGCGTATTCGGCGGGGTACCAATCAGGGTGCCCAGCGAACCAATAGATGCGGAGTATGCAATAGCCAGCATGAGGGCGGTAGCGAATTTCTTCTGCTTGTGCATGCCACCGACGTGATCAGCAGTCAGGGTCAGAACCGAAACACCGATCGGCAGCATCACCACAGCGGTAGCCGTATTGGACACCCACATGGACAGGAAGCCAGTAGCCACCATGAAACCCAGGATGATGCGGCGCGGGCTTGTACCGATCAGCTTGACCACCCATAGCGCCAGACGACGGTGCAGGTTCCAACGCTGAATGCCCAGAGCCAGGAGGAAGCCACCCATGAACAGGAAGATTGTGGATGAGGCGTACGGGCTACCGACCTCTTTAAACTTCGCCACATTGGCCAGTGGGAACACTGCCAACGGGATAAGCGCGGTGGCGGCGAGCGGAATCGCCTCAGTCATCCACCAGATAGCCATCCACACAGCAACGGCAGCGACAACGCGCATGGTCTGAGCGGTGTACTCCACCTCCGGATCAGCACCGGAAGATTCACGCACAACATCAGCCGCACCAGACGGGAAGATGAAGTAGACAACAGCTGCAGCGACCAGGCCCAGGATCAGGCCAATGAGTTGACGGCGCCAAACACCCTTTTCTGGCGCTTCGGCGAGATCGCCATCCGATAGTTCCGTGGCGTGCTCCGTCACGGCGGTTGAATAACCTGTGGTCATGATGAGCTCTCTTCCTGTATTCGAGCTAAAGATTTCCTACGCATAACTTAAGACAAATGTCTCCCACACACTAGAAATCACCCCCGGAAGCCCCCAAACCAAAAGGTTTACATGCCCGATTCAGCGGAAAAGTACCCCATACATCGGTGCAACCGTTCAAACCACCAGTCTTTGCGCTGCCCCGGCGCGGCCAAGGCTGCAAGACGGTCAGGATCCGGGGCGGCATTACTAATACGCATGCGACCTTCCACAAATTCAAACGGTTCGGCGACATCCTCAACGAACAGCCTTTGCGTGGCCAATCCCGCCGCCTGCGAGCCGGTCACCTTCGCCGCGATCAGACCAGCGTGAATGCCCACCGCAGTGTCGAGTGCCGAGGCCACGGTCAGTTTCAATCCGAGATCCCTACTGATCTGCATCAACCGTTTCACTCCGCCCAACGGTGCCACCTTGGTCACTGCCACATCAGCAGCATTCAATTCAGCAACTCGGTATGGGTCGGTCACCTTACGGATCGACTCATCCGCCGCGATCGGAGTGTCCACCCTGGCACGCACCTCTGCGAGTTCTTCCACCGTGGCGCAGGGCTGCTCGATGTATTCGAGTTCCCCCAAGGCTTCAGCTGCGCGCACTGCTTCATCAACGCTCCACCCACCATTGGCGTCCACACGCAGGGCCGCTTCTGGGCGGGCGGAACGGACAGCGGCGACGCGAGCGACATCGTCGGCAAGCGTCTGCCCTTTTTCCGCGACCTTGATCTTGTATGTGCGCGCCGACGGATAGCGCTCGAGCACCTCCGGGACCCGATCCGCATCGACCGCAGGAACAGTGCCGTTGACTTCCACCCAGCCATCGCCAGTATCAAGATCCGCATAGCCTTCGAAGGCCGCTTCCAGGCCAGCTTTCAGCCACGTCGCGGCCTCCGCATCGCCGTATTCGACGAAGGGCGCGAACTCGCCCCAGCCCGCCGGGCCGTGGATAAGCAATGCCTCCCGCGTCGTAATCCCCCGAAACGGCACTGCCATCGGAAGGGCAACGACGTGGGCGCGGTCGAGAATGTCGTCTATTTTTTCTCTACTCAATCCCAAATCACCTCAAGGCCTTGTACGTCACTGAAGGCAACATCGCGTGTGATGAGCCGATGACCTTCAATCAGTGCCTGCGCCGCAAGCATCCGATCGAAAGGATCACGGTGCTCCCAGTCCAAACTTCCTCCCAGCAATGCATGCGACGTTGAAATATCTAAAGGTTGTGCCCCTAATTCCGCCACATATCTTTCAAAATTACGCACAAGGAAATCTGCGCCAGGCAATTTCCCTAGCCTGAACTTCGTTGCGATCTCCCATGCTGATGCTGCCGATACGAACAGACGGTTCTCTCGCGTGCGCATCACTTCGAAAGCTGCCTCCCCCAACCGCGTCGGGTCCGTTAAACCCCACATGAACGCGTGAGTATCAAGGATGTAGCTAGCGCCCTGTGTCATTCCCACGCCTCCAGTTCGCTCTCGGGGAGATCGTCGAAAAAACTGTCCGGAAGTGTGTAGTCAACAAAACCGAGGGGACGAGCCACATCGACCTCAAGCGGAACCATTCGCGCCACAGGTCTTCCGCTCCGAGATATCACCACTTCCTCCCCTGCCTCTACCTGACGGAGAAGCCGGGAGAAGTGCGTCTTTGCGTCATGGACATTGATGCTTTCCATATGGGCTCCTCCTACTTGCTCTTACTTAGTCTACTTTTGTGGACTAACCCTACCACCGGCGCTCGACCATCCCCTGCCTGCAAAAGCTTCGGGACATCACCGTGGACTCCGTGGGATCCGTAAGATCACAGCCATGCCTTACTCCACCGCCCAGCCTTTCGACGCCTCCCAGTGGAAGACCGTCGACGGCTTTGATTTCACTGACATCACCTACCACCGTCACGCTGGCGAGGGCCGCGCGAACGGCATCGTGCGCATCGCCTTCGACCGGCCGGAGGTGCGCAATGCGTTCCGTCCGCACACGGTCGATGAGCTGTACCGCGCGCTCGACCACGCACGCCGCGACCCGTCCGTCGGCGTCGTGCTGCTCACCGGCAATGGCCCCTCCCCGAAGGATGGCGGTTGGGCGTTCTGTTCCGGCGGCGACCAACGCATTCGCGGCCGTTCTGGCTACCAGTACGCAACCAGCCACGACGGTGATGTGGAAGCCGCCACCGCCGACCACGTCGATGAAGCCCGCGTGAAAGCCGAGGGCGGGCGCCTGCACATTCTTGAAGTCCAGCGCCTGATCCGCACCATGCCCAAGGTGGTCATCGCCGTGGTCAATGGCTGGGCCGCCGGCGGTGGGCACTCCCTCCACGTCGTGTGCGACATGACCATCGCCTCGCGCGAGGAAGCACGCTTCAAGCAGACCGACGCCGACGTCGGCTCCTTCGACGGCGGCTACGGCTCCGCCTACCTGGCCAAGCAAGTCGGCCAGAAATTCGCACGCGAGATCTTCTTCCTCGGCCGCACCTATTCCGCCG
This sequence comes from uncultured Corynebacterium sp., assembly GCF_947253065.1. Lineage (GTDB taxonomy): Bacteria > Actinomycetota > Actinomycetes > Mycobacteriales > Mycobacteriaceae > Corynebacterium. The sequence continues at coordinate 45,047 of NZ_CAMXWS010000004.1, read as the reverse complement.
AGGACATGCACCGCATGGGTGCTGTGAATATCGTCGCTGACCACGCCGAACTCGAGAACGAAGCAATCCAGGTTGCCCGCGAAATCAACGGCAAGTCCCCCACCGCACAGCGCATGCTCAAATTCGCATTCAACCTGCTTGACGACGGCCTCATGGGCCAACAAGTCTTCGCCGGCGAAGCCACCCGCCTGGCTTACATGACCGACGAAGCCGTCGAAGGCCGCGACTCCTTCCTGGAGAAGCGACCCCCGAACTGGGACGAGTTCCCGTTCTACTACTAAAAGCGGACCGAGAGCGCCAGTCGGAGCGTTGATGAAACTAGAGCACACGCACCATCGCGACGCCCACAAACACGAGAATCAATCCGATCACGCGTGAAAGCTGCAGGCGCTGGCGGGGCGTGCCCAGCAGCCCGCCAGCCTCAATGATCTGGCCACAGATGATCGTGCCAGCGAGCATGCCGATAACGGTCGTGCCGGTGCCGAGGATCGGCGCAAGCATGGCAGCACCAACGACCAGAATCGTGCCGAAAATGCCACCGATCCACATCCACCACGGGCCGGGTTTAACGCCAGAGAAGACAGCTCTGCGCGATTTCGGCAACGACAAACTCAGCGTGAGCAGAAAAACTGAGCCGACTGCCAAATTCACCGAACCGGCTTGGAGAGAACTACCCAAGACCGTGCCGAGATAGCCATTAACTGCGGTTTGCGTCGCCGAACACATTCCCATCATCACGCCGACCGCACGCCAAATCCATACTGAAACCTCGCCCGCATCACCTTCGACGACCGAAGAATCAAGCTCCCCAGGCGCACGCACGACATGCACCATGACGATGCCAGCGATGACAACAGCAGCACCAAGCAAGCGCCAGAAGCTAATCCTGTTCTCAACAGCCCCGAAGAGAGCGAAATGATCAATAGCCAGGGCCATAATGACCTGGCCAAGAATGGGAATGACGATTGTCTCCACCACACCGAGCTTCGGAAAGATGATCACGTTCCCGGTAATAAAGATCACGCCCATGATGCCGCCGATCCACACCCACCACGGCTCTCCCGCTGCGCGAGCAAGATCCAATGAACCGCCAGAGACGACGAGAGCGATGATCATCGCACAGAGAAAAGCTGAGAACACAGAAACAAACGCGGTGGGAATCGGCGCACCAATGCTGGCACGCAAGCGGTCATTGACCGCAGTTTGAATAGGAACGAAGGCGCCAACGCCAAGAGCAGCTCCTACAAGCATGGATCTCGCTTCCTTTAACGGTTTTCAATCACCAGATGATCGTGCGCGCGAAATGGAATCTTCACCGGACCCTTCGCCAAGACCAACGTTTCTCGCGTATAAGAGGCCGGTTTACCAAACTCAATCGCCCCCGCACACGGCACAAGCATACAAACAAAATATACCGCCTGAACCGCATGAAATCGTTCCCATCTGTTTAAGCGATATTCAACTGAATCTCACCTTGTGGAAACTCCGTTGCGATTAGGTGAGAACGTTCCCACGTATTTGCCACAGGAAGGGAAGCACATGACTGAGATCGTCATTTTCGACATCGGAGGAGTTCTGGTGCCGGAAGGTAACCGGATGGAACAGCTCCAGGACTTTCTTGTTTCACATGTCGGTGAGTTCGACCGAGATGCGTTCAAGGATGCCTACTGGAACCTCCGCGACGACTACGACCTTGGGCAGTCCGATTCCCTCTTCTGGTCCCCCGTTTTAGATGCGGCGGGAATTGAAGCAAATGGAGCGGTCATCGAGCTTGCGGCGGGAAAAGACGCAAGCCTTAACTCTCAGATTGCGCGGGAACCCTTTCAGTTGGTCAAGGATCTAGAGGCCTCCGGTGTGCCACTGGGAATCTTGAGCAACGCTCCACGCCAGATGGCTGAACAAGTGCGCCACAGTGACTGGTCGTCGTGCTTTTCCCACCTCTTGTTCTCTTCGGATCACGGGATCAAGAAACCCGACGCCGCCATCTACGCGCACGTGCAAAGCCAGTTCTCCGGTGTGGAGTCACCCATCTTCCACTTCTTTGATGACCGAGAGATCAACATCGTCGGAGCGAACGAAGCAGGTTGGAACGGCCACCTTTGGTCGTCACCCCAACAAGCTCGTGAACTGCTCCACGACCTCGACGTCCTTCCAAAGAACAATCCCTAGGGGAAGTGACATGGCAGCAATCACCTTTGACAAGGCGACCCTCCAATATCCCGGCAACCCCCGCCCAACTATCAACAACATGGACTTGCAAATTCGTGACGGCGAATTCGTAGCTGTCGTCGGCCCATCCGGGTCGGGCAAGTCCACCACGCTTCGCATGGTTGCGGGTCTCGAGAAACTGACAGGAGGTGAAATCTATATCGGTGACGTTCCTGCATCGACGGTAGCCCCGTCCAAGCGTGACGTGGCAATGGTGTTTCAGTCGTATGCCCTTTACCCGCACATGACTGTCGCGGAGAATATGGCGTTCGCACTGAAGATGCAGAACATCAAGAAGGACGAACAAGCTCGTCGAGTAGCTGAAGCATCGCGCCTACTGGATCTTGACCAGTACCTCGAGCGGTACCCCAAGGCGCTCTCTGGCGGTCAGCGCCAGCGCGTCGCTATGGGCCGTGCAATCGTTCGCGATCCGCAGGTCTTCTTGCTGGATGAGCCACTATCCAACCTTGATGCGAAGCTCCGCGTGTCTACCCGTGCTGAGATCAGCCAATTGCAGCGCCGCCTCAACACCACAATGTTCTACGTGACGCATGACCAGACGGAAGCCATGACCATGGCAGACCGTATCGCCGTCCTCGAGGGCGGAAATATGCAACAAGTAGGAACCCCTGACGAGCTGTACATGCAGCCCGCCAACGCTTTCGTGGCTCAGTTCATTGGCACTCCCTCAATGAACATGGCGACAGGAACTATCGAAGGCAACCAGATTGCCATTGGCCACATTCAACTTCCTCTTCCGGCACTCAAGGTTCAGCCCTCAACCGAGAAGGTACTCGTGGGCATGCGCCCGGAAAATTTCCGCGTTGTGTCGGCTGAAGAAAGCGTCGCAAGATCTCGCGCAGAGTATGTAGAGAATTTCGGGTCCGATAAGTACGTTCACGTCTCCATCGACGGTTTGAATGATCTTGGTGACATCCTCATTCGTGTGCCGAACACCGCGAAGATTACCCGTGGGGATGTATTCGGCATCGACTTCGACAACGAGTTCATCCACCTCTTCGACGGAGAGACGAAGGAGAGGCTGAACTGATGACTACGTCGTTGAAGGGCAACGCGGACAACGCCCCGACCCCAGACGCAGATCTCGAGAAGCCTGAAAAGCAACGAGTTCCCCGCGAGAAACCGGAAACCTGGGCCTGGTTCTGCATTTTGCCGGCTCTGCTGTTCTTCTGCGTATTCGATTTCTTCCCGTTCTTCCGGGCTATCTACTTGTCGTTCACATCGACTGACTTGTTCGGTCGTCCTGCCGGCTTCGCGGGCTTCGACAACTACGCGAGCATGTTCGCCGACCCGACGTTTCTCTCCACGTTCGCTCGAACCCTGATCTTTACGGTTCTGTCGGTCATCCTAAAGCTGGCACTGGGGCTTGCGATCGCGCTCCCGCTCTCTTACCGGTTGAAGGGAACCTTCTGGATGCGTCCCGTGGTTCTCATCCCGATGGCGATCTCGACCGCTGTGGGCACTCTTGTCTTCCGCCAAATGTTCGCTCCCGTCGTCGGCTTTTTTGACCAGGTTGCCGGCCTCATGGGGTTCGACCAGGTCGGTTGGCTCACGAGCCCGAAAGTCGCCTTGATCTCCGTTCTGATCACAGACGTATGGATCGGTATCTCATTCGTCGCGCTGCTCATGATGGTGGCGATCGACGGCATCTCCGCCGAGATGATCGAAGCAGCGAACCTCGACGGTGCCACAGGTTTCAGGTACATCCGGTACATCATCCTGCCGTCGATCGCTCCGATGCTTCTGGTCCTCTCTGTGACACAGGCGATGGCCGCGATGAAAGAATTCACGGTCTTCCAGGTGCTCACCAACGGAGGCCCTGGAAACTCAACACGCACGATGGTGCTGGATATCTACGACTTGGCGTTCGGCGGAGGTACCGCTGACTTCGCTGCAGCGTCTGCTCGCGGCATGGTCCTGTTCCTCATCATCCTTGTACTCACCCTGATCCAATTCCGGCTGACTAGCCGAGGAAAGAAGTAGGTGTAGCAGTGAATAACAATCTGCGCTCCCCCTTTGCGACAGCCGTGATCTGGATCTGGCTGCTGCTCGTGTGCCTCAGCATCGCTTTTCCGGTCGTCTACGCACTGATCGGCTCATTCCGCGCCTCGGGCGATATCCAAGCTGGCCTGCAGTCCCTCTTTTTCGGCGAAACGACCTTTGACAACTACCCACGTGCCTGGAGCCAGTCCTCAATCGGGCAACAGTTGATCAACTCTGTGATCGTGACTGTCTGCCAGACTGCTGGACAGTTCATCACATCCGTCCTCGCCGCATACGCACTGGTTTTTGGGCGTCTTCCAGCAGCATCGAAGTGGCTTATTTTCTTCCTGCTTCCGATGATGATCCCGTCAGAGGTCGCTGTCATTGGTAACTACCTGACGGTGCGCCAGATGGGTTTCTACGACACTGTGGTTGGCATTTTCTTGCCCTATCTGGCTTCTAGTTTTTCCCTGTTCCTCTTCTACCAAGCCTTCCGCGATTTCCCGAAAGAAATCCATGAGGCAACCATCCTGGAAGGCGTAGGGCCATTCAAATTCCTCTGGTCCTTCCTTCTCCCTCTCAACCGATCTGTGTGCATGACTGCGATTGTCACCAGCGCAATCGCCGCGTGGAACGGCTACATGTGGCCGTTGCTCATCACCCAGTCGGCATCTGTCCGAACCATCCAGCCCGGCATCAAGGCGCTCGCAGACGAAACCGCTGTGGACACTGGCCTTGTTCTTGCCGGTCTGATCATCGCTGTCATCCCCACTGTCCTGCTCGTGATCTTTGGTCAGAAGTACTTGACCCGCGGGCTTACCGAAGGAGCTGTTAAGTAATGAAGAAGTTTTTCGCACTCACCACTGCCACCCTGTTGACCTCCACCACCCTCGTCGCATGCGGCGGAGCCGGCGGTGGTGAAACCACCAAGAATGCCGATGGAGAAATCGTCGTTGATTTTTGGCACTCCGCTTCTGGTGCTGCTGCGACGACGCTCGAAGAGATTGTCAACGACTTCAACGCCGAGCACGAAGGCGAGATTGAGGTCAATGCTTCTTACCAGGGCTCCTACGAGGACTCCATTTCGAAGTTTATTGCGTCCGTGCAGACCGGCGACCTGCCTGCGATGCTGCAGGCTTCCGATATCCAGACTGCGTACTTGCGTGATTCCGGTGTGATTACTCCGGCTCAGGAGATCACTGATGATTATGACTACGGCAATCTGGTCGACGCGGTGAAGAACTACTACCAGTTCGAAGACAAGGTCTACTCGATGCCATTCATGGTGTCTCAGCCGGCCATGTACACGAACGACGATGAGCTAGAGCAGGCTGGTGTCAACCCCGACGATCTTAAGACTGTCGAAGGTCTGCTGGATGCCACCGAGAAGATCCACGAGAAGACGGGTCATGCTGGCCTGACTTTCCACCACTCCGGCTGGTACATGGAGGAACTCCAGTCCTCGATGGGTGACTATCTGTGCTCGCCTGAAAACGGTGTCTCTGAACAGGCCACCGAGTTCAACCTCGAGTCTCAGGAGAATGTCGCCCTTTGGGAGCGCATCGGCGAACTGTACGCGAAGGGCGCGATCCATAACCCCGGGTCCGATGGTTCCGCAGCTACGGGTGCCTTCCTGTCCAACGAGGCCACCATCCAGCTGAATTCATCGGGTAACTACGGCAACATTCAAAGTGGTAACCCGAACTTCGAATGGTCGATCCGTTCCCTCCCGCGCGACACCGATGAGGCTGGCGCTGTCCCGGGCGGTAATTCGCTGTGGTCGATCAAGGAAGGTCACTCCGAAGAGACACAGGAAGCTGTAGCTGAGTTCATGAAGTACGTGGGCTCGGACGATGTACAGAAGAAGATCTTTGACGAGACCGGCTACCTGCCCACGACCACCGGTGCTGGCGAAAGCTTGTCCGATCTGGAGCCCCAGCAGGAAGCGCTCATCGAGCAGCTGCAGAGCACGCCGGAGAACAAGGTGACCGCTGGATGCAAGACCGGTGCGCTCAACGCTGCCCGGAAGTCTTACGAGGCCGCAATGTCTTCCATCGCGAACGGTACCGACGTTAAGAAGGCTCTCGCCGAAGCTCAGCAGGGCGCAAACAACGAGATTGCCTCGTACAACGAGCGTGCTGGTAAGTAATTTCGATCGAAGGTCACTCCTGTATGTCTAAACTCCCTCTCGCTCCAGATCAGCGAACATTCGAAAAATTCACACCCAGTGGTGTTGCAAAGAGGCATCGCGGCTCCACTTTTGTTGCTCACGTTGTTCCAGATAGCGAAAGCTACAAACTGTGTGAGCGCATCCAGGCGGATGTGCGCGAACGCGGTCTCGATCATCACTTCGCTTTGCTACCTCCTGCGAGTTTTCACATGACCGTCTACCCCGGTCTGAAAAGCCGCGAGTTTGCAGGCGAAGAAGATCGGTGGCCCGACTGGCTGAAGTCCGCTCCGAACATGGCCACCGCGGCAGCACTGATGTGTGACCGTCTGCGTGAAAATGTCGACCAGATTCCTGAGCTTCCGAACCTGCGTATGCGCCCCACTGGTGTCTACGATCTCGGAGTCTCTCTGACTGTCGGACTCGTACCGGCGGACGAAGAAATGGCTGCGGCGTTGAAAAGCTTCCGGGAGGCACTCCGTGAAATCCTCGAAGCGAAGGATACGAATCTGGACAGCTACAGGTTCCACTGCAGTCTTGGCTACCGTTTGACCGACCCGGAGCTGACAAATGATGTCAATCAAGATCTCTCCGAGATCTACACCGGCTGGGCAACAGAACTCGACACTCTGGAACTTGAACGACCAGCATTCAATATCTTCGACGACATGCTGGCTTTCCCGCCCCTGATGTTCTTCTAGCCACACAGCCAGAAGCCGCCTCCAGACCACGGAGGCGGCTTTTGTTGTTGGCAGTTTGTTTATCTTGGTTGAGCCGTAGTGCGTCTGGCGATTAGCTCGCCCGCATGATGCTCATGCAGTGGTTCGAAGGAGGCGTCAGGGGATTCCACAAGACCCACAATTCGTTCTGCGGCTCTCCGTCCTACCAGCTCGACTGGTTTCTTAATCGTCGTCAACCCGATCAGATCAAGTCCGTCCAGAACCCCATCCGAACCAGTCACGGAAACATCCCCAGGAATATCAATCCCGCTCTCGGTCGCTGCCCGAAGCACTTCCAAGGCTTTCCTATCGTACAGCGAGGTTATCGCGGTGAAACCTCTCTCAACAGTCTTTTCCACCCAGGCTCGAAGCTCAGCGCCATGCACCCCGAAAGCGTTCTCACTGTGTACCTCGAGCCCGATCGATTCGGCATATTGCTTCTGGGCGTGCACTCGCGCCCAAGTCCCCATTGAACGATCCTTCGGCGCATCCTGCATCATGATGCGTTCGTGCCCTAATTCAACGAGATGATCGATCAACATTCGTGCATGCTGTTTTTCATCGAAGCCAATTGCATGCAGCTCACCGGTAGGTTCTGGACGGCCGACAACAACCAACGGCAGCCGATCCGCGAAGCGTTGCAACTGATCAGGCTCAACCCCACCAACTGACACGATCATTCCCTGGATAGGCATTCGTGCCAGGTTCTCCATCACAGCCTCGCGGTTATCGTGCGATGCATCGACGATCGTGTGCTGAATGACGTGGTAGCCCCTCGCGAACAGCTCTTCATGCAGATAGCGGTTGAGTTGTGCGAACACAGGGATTTCAACGGAGCTCAAGAAAAGACCGATCGTCGGCGCAGGCTCTGCACGCATCATCTGTGCTGAAAAAGCAGGGATATACTCCAGTTCAGCGATCGCTTTCTGAACGGCTTTCCTCGTTTGGTCTGCAACTCGGGCATCTTCTTGGATCACTCGGGAGACTGTCGATTTAGAGACCCCCGCTACCTTGGCGACATCCACAATCGTGGGCTTAACAAGCTTGCGCCCTGCACGTGTGTGCCTAGGGGATCCCGGTTTTTTCGCGACAGACATATTTCGGTTTTAGGAGTTACTCGCAATTCTATTTATTATTCGGCTGCCCAAATTAAAAAGGCAACGAGCGTAGCTCAAAGCCCTTGATCCACAGGACTAGGTCTGCTACGCCCTTTTCCTTATTTATAACTAATTACCAGATCTGCTTGGCGCAAGATCCCAAGATTTCCAGAACAAACTACGGCGTCAATCCATGATTGCTAGACCTGAACAGCACGCTACACAGGACTTTTATACAAAGCCCTTCCCAGACTGTGCTCACCAGTCCCTAACGCAAGAAAATCACGGCAACAGCTACGTATGTCCATCACGATGAAATCCGCAACGATCCCCGCAGCCACCGGTGTGTGAGTGCTGTGCTTCCAGCGAAGAGCGCCACACCCACCGCAAGCGCTATGAGGAAGCGCGCTGGGGTCGCGGCGGTCTCCGGCCAAGCGGTCGGCGCAATGATCCAAAGAGCACTGTCGGCGAGGACATCCCCGCCGATCGTGGCGGAAAAGATGGTCACCACCAGCGTTAGAGCAAGGGCCCAGCCCACGCCCCAGCGGACGGTGACGGCCAGCGAAATAAATGCCATCGCACCGCCGATCAGAACGGCGAGTAGAAAACGACGGGCGCTATCGATAGGCATTGCCCCGCCAAAAGCTGTGGCAATGAGCGCGACAAGCACGACCACAATGAGTAGCCAACCAAGCAGTGCCCCACGGACGCGGGGGTGCTCGATTTGCATGAGCGACCATGCCGGGCGCAGCTGTGGCCACACAAGCACCGGCAAAAGGCCCGCGCCGACGGGAAGGATCGCGTAGGTGAACAGGCCCGTGCGCACGGATGCGTCATAGCGCAAGGCAAACAGCATGACCAGCGCGGACACAATGACGCACGCGATCACAACCGGGTTCAGCGCAGCACGGTGAATGCCACGCAGCGCGGCCAGACGCGGTGCGGCGACCGGGCGGTTCACCGCCGGCAACGCGGGGTCATCGGCCACCGGAGCGGTCATCACATGGACAGTCCGGCGAGGCAGACGAAGCGGCGCAGTCCGTGGCGATACCGCCACTGCGCAGACCATCCCCACCACCGCGAGCAGCACACACAGCGCGAAAGCTGGCCACGGTGATTCGTTCAACAGAGGAGAATCCGGTTCCAGCGGTGTGGCGTTGATGTGGAGGCCCATCGCCGGCACGACCAGCCGCATTGGCCATGCCCCGGGGTTGAACCACCACCAGTCACGCTCCGCGAGAAGGCCGAGGCCGAACTGCCACACCAAGGAGCCAAGAAGCGCAGCGAGCAGACCATAGCGCCGACTAATCCCAGCAGCGAGACCAGCTACACCGAGCGCGCCGACCCACGAGAAAAGCCCGATCAACAGGACACGTGGCGCATGGTCCAGACCGAACAGCACAGCAAGTGCCCACGTTGCACCAAAATTGAGCAAGAAGAACAGCCCGAGCGCAGCCCACACGACCAGCAGGCGTGCAGCACGCGTCGCATGCCTCGATGCCGGGCGCCACAGCGTACCGCCCGAGCGAGATTGCTTCTCCCGCTGCTCCACCAGTCCGGCATACAGCGCGGCGATCGGGGCGAGCATTCCTGTGACCAGCAATGCCTGCCAGTTGAGCATGTCGGTGGCGTCGTCAATGTTGCCCACCAGTGACAGTGCGGAGAGCACCACGCTCAAAACCAGGCCGCCGCCAGCGAGCCACCACAGGACGGACCCTTTGGCCCGAATCCATTCAGCGCGCAATTCCCGCATCGTGTCTAGCGCACCTCCCCTGCCACAGCGGTACCGCGGGTGAGCTGGAAGAAGGACTCCTCCAGGTTCGGCCCGAGTTCGCGCAGCTCCCCAGCAAAACGCACCGTACCGTCGGCGATCACGGTCGCATCGTCGGCCAGGTGCAGCACCTCACCGAGCTGGTGCGAGCTGACCAGCACCGTGCGCCCGGCGCGGGCATAGTCCCGCAAATACCCACGCAGGTGCGCGATCCCCTCCGGGTCGAGGCCGTTCTGCGGTTCGTCGAGCACCAGCACTGGCGGCTCGCCGAGCAGCGCCTGCGCCAGTGCGAGGCGCCCCTTCATGCCGGTGGAGAAAGTCGACGCCTTCTTCTTGCCCGCGGCACCCAGCCCGACGAGCTCAATGACCCGGTCCGCCTCCGAATCCGGCAACCCGAGCAGCGTCGTGTGCACCCGCAGGTTGTCGCGCGCGCTGAGGTGCCCGTAGAACGCCGGGTCGTTGATCGACGCACCGACAAAGCGCAACCGCGAACGCTCAAACGGCTGCCCCATCAGCGTCACCGCGCCGCTGTTCGGCTCAACGAGTCCGAGCAGCACCGACATCAGCGTCGACTTGCCGGCGCCATTCGGCCCGAGCAGCGCATGCACACGTCCGGGAACGGTCGTCAGCGACACTCCGTCCAGTGCACGGTGGTCGCCGAAAGCGACGGAAACGTCTTTGCAGGCAAGGTGCGAGTTGATCATGCGCACCATTCTTCAGCGCCAGGTCAGCGCTGTGATCCTCCTGCGGGAGGAATTTCTACTCAGCGATTCCCGCCCGTTGCGCGATCAGCACCAGTGCCACGCGGTCGCGCGCGCCGAGCTTGTGCAGCAAATTCTTCACGTGCGTTTTCACGGTCGTCTCCGCGATGAACAGCCGGGCCGCCACCTCAGCATTCGTCGCCCCCGCTCCGATTTCCGCGAGCACTTCGACCTCCCGTCGCGTGAGCAGCGACAGTGCCTGCCGCTGAGTATCACTCAACGCATTTCGCTTATCCACACCTCCTCTCACCCATTCCAGCACCCTCCCCGTCACACCGCTGGCCAGGACGGACTCGCCGCGGGCGACCGTGCGGACGGCGTCGGCAAGCACGTCCGGATCTGCGTCTTTGAGGAGGAAGCCGTGCACGCCCGCTTCAATCGCCTGCTGCACCAGAGCATCGTCGTCGAACGTGGTCAGCATGATCACCTTGGGCCCCAACGGCATGATCTGCCGCGCCGCCGAAATCCCGTCGAGCACCGGCATCCGGATGTCCAGCACCGCAACATCGATGCCGTGGTTCTTCGCCTGTTCGATGGCTTCTTGACCGTTCGCGGCAGTGGCCACCACCTCAATATCCGGCTGTGTGTTCAGGATGGTGGAGAGGGCGGAAAGGAGCATGGGTTGATCGTCGACAAGCAGAATGCGCATCTCATACTCCCAACGTCGCGGTGACGGTGACCGTGTTGTTCTCCTGCGTGACCTCGAGCGATCCGCCTGTGGCGCGAGCGCGCTCCCGCATACCGACGATGCCCGTGCCCGCCCCCGGCCGCGGCGCCATGCGCCCCGTCGACGCAACGGTCACGACGATCGCCTCTGTGCCCTGCTCGACCGTGACCCGCGCAACCGGATTCTCCTGGTGCTTGACCGCGTTGGTGAGCGCTTCCGCGACAATCCTGTTGGCCGCCTGGGCCGTGACAGTGGGTATGCTGAGGCGCTCCGACGCGTCGAGCGCAACGTCCATGCCGCTGGCGCGGAAACGCGCGATCACCCCTGGTAGCTCGTCAGCTGTGGCGGCTGGCGCGAGCCCCGGCCCCTCGTCGCGCAACCCTTTGACCAGCAGGCGGATGTCTGCGAGCGCGTCCCCCGCTGTGTCCCGAATGAGCTCGAGCGACTCCCGCTCCGTGCCCGCGGTAAGCCCCGCATTCGCCTGCACCTTGATGAGCGCCAGCGAATGCCCCAGCACATCGTGAATGTCGCGTGCCGTGTCCAGCCGCTCCTGCTCCCGCGCCGCCGCCAAGCGCTCCTCCCGCATCCGGGCCTTATTTTCCTTGGACTCCTCCTCAGCCGCCCCGTTCGCCGCGACCAGGTACGCCACCGCAAGGACCGTCCAATGAAGCGCCAGCATCAACGCCGCATCGAACGGCCGCCGGTAGAACAGCACGAGCCGCTCGTCCCACGTCCACATGAACGGCGAGATGAAACACCACGCGGCCGCTACTGCCGTGAGAATGCCGGCGAGTGTCATCCCTGGTTTCGCTTTCACACTGCGGGCGTTGCGTCGCGCGGTATAGATAGCCAGCGGGACAAGGACGACCCAGAACGTGTAACCGATATTCGTCGGCGCGACCAGCCACAGCACCGACCACGCCACATTCAGCCCCACCATCAGCGCCGATGCCGTCCTCGGGCGCGACTGCCACCTCGACAAAGCAGCGACGAACCCCCACGACAACAGTGCCTGCACCCACTCCGCTGCGCCCGCATCCTCGGTGAACAGCAACGCAGTGTGCAGCAGCGCCAGCACTGCCCCCAAGAGGGCCACCACGAGCTCACCGGATTTCACATGCACGCGCTCGAGCCTATCCGGCCAGCGACGGTGCGCTCCTCCTCCCACGGGAGGAGATTGAGATCCAGGAAACTAGAAACCCGAATCCATACCGGGGTCAATTTCTTCACGTATGAATCGTGCAAAACCAGGAGCGCTGAATTGAACATATCCATGCCCTGCTGTGTCGATAAGGCCTTTATTTAATAGAGAGCGTCTAGCTACGCCGAGCCCATCCGATTGCTTGCCCATCGCGTGAGCAATGGAAGCACGCTTGACCGGCTCATCTCCTTCAGCTGCCATCGCCTGCAAAAAGCTCATTTCTGCTGGCGTTGCCTTCTGCCAACGAGCCCGGAAGAAAGAATTTCGCATTGCGTTAAATCCCTCCAACGCGGCTCGAACCTGTTCAGCCTCAATTGTTGTGCCGGACCCTGGGTACCCACTGGACCGCCATGTCTCATCTCCAATGACCTGGATGAAGTAGGGGTAACCATTCGCAGAATCCAGCGCCATTTCAAGCGCCTCCTCGTCCCAACGAACTCCCTTATCCGCAGCTGGGCGCCGCAATGCCTCCTTGGAGTCTCGGCCTGAAAGATTTCCCAGGTGCTGGTAGCTGAAGCGCTCTGCGAAACTGACTGCATCAGTAATCACATCTTGGGCATGGCTCAAACCTGCGCTGAAAACCGCCATCGGCAAATTGGGGGCCTCAGATTGCAAATGTTGCCATGCATAGGCGACAGCTTTCAGACTCTCCGCATCTGCTGCTTGAATTTCATCGATAAATACGATGAGCCCGTTTCCACGTTGTACAGCTGCTTGACCAGCCGCTATGAGAATCTCCTGCAGCAATCTACTGGGAGCAGTGATTTCCGCTTCCTCCCCGGATACCCCTCCAACTGAAATGCCGCCTATCTGAATCCTCACTGACTCGAGAAGCTCGCCGAGCTTGTCCCCGAGTTCTCCCTTCCACGAGCGTGTGAGACCTGACAATGACTCAATCAAGGAGGTCACCAGAGAACCCTCTCCAGCAGTCACCCACACCGTCTCAAATCCTTTCGAAACGGAGTACGACTGTGCTGAACGCAGCAGGCTGGTCTTTCCAACGCCTCTTGGCCCCGAGTAAACCTTGATACGCCCTATCAGGTGCGGTTCGGCAATCTGGAACGCTAAATCCCTTTTAAGATCTTCCAGTATTTTGTCGCGCCCATAGATCTCTCGCGCGACTTGGCCAGGAGTGTACGGACTGATATTCATGGCTCCCCCTTTTTACGTTTAAGCCAATCGTAAACAAGCGTAAACACTAAAGTAGCAGGTAAATTCTTCCATCTCGCAATATTCGCTATAGAGTAATTTACGTTTGGGCCAATCGTAAACAAACGTAAATGTCGGACCGTCGGGCCGAAACGCACCCGCGCTAGGATGACGCGCGTGCCAAACATGCTCGAATTGCTCCCCGTTGACCTCGCTGACCCGCTGGCGATCATGCCGGAATTAGAAGCAGCGATCGCCGGGCAATGCGCGGTCCTGCCGGTGCCAAAGAACGACCGGGACCGGGCAGAAACACTGCGGACGACAATGCGGGCGGGCCAGTCGATCGATGATTCTGTGGCCATGGTGGTAGCCACCTCCGGATCGACGGGCACGCCAAAAGGCGCGGAGCTTTCCCCGGTCAACCTCATTTCCAGCGCGGATGCCACCCACCAATTCCTCGGCGGGCCTGGGCAGTGGCTGTTGGCCATGCCCGCGCACCATATCGCTGGCCTGCAGGTCATTGTGCGCAGCATGGTCGCGGGAGTTGAGCCCGCATTTGTGGACCTCACCAGCGGGTTCCACGTCGTTGAATTCGCTGCACGCGCTGATGAACTCGCTACCACCGGTGAGCACATGTACACCTCTCTTGCCCCGATGCAGCTGGACAAAACCATGAGCACGCTCACCGGCATTGAAGCACTCAGGCTTTTCGACGCCGTTCTTGTCGGCGGCGGAATGATCGACCCAAAGCTGCTCGAATCCGCAAAGAAACTCCGCATCAATGTGGTAACCACTTACGGATCATCAGAAACATCAGGTGGCTGCGTCTACAACGGCACCCCCCTTGCCGGGGCACAGGTCCGTGTCAGCGGTGGCCGCATCTACCTCGGTGGGCCCATGATCGCCCGCGGTTACCGCAATATCCCCGATCATGAAGCCTTTGCCGAGCCCGGCTGGTACGCCACCTCCGATGCTGGCGAGCTGGACAACGGTATCTTGCGCGTCACCGGCAGGCTGGACAACATCATTGAGACCGGTGGATTGAAGCTCCAGCCCGAAGTCCTCGAATCCTTCATGCAGAGCATCGACGGTGTCACCGCTGCCTGCGTCGTGGGCATTCCCGACACGCGCTTCGGCCACCAGGTATGCGCTGCATACACAGGTCCGGCTCCAGTCAGTGACTTGATGGAGGCATTCGATGATCTCCCCCGCTGGCAAGTGCCCAAGGATCTCCGCCACATCGATGAGATGCCCACCATCGGGCCGGGCAAGGTCGACCGTTTGGCAGTCCGCGAGCTGTTCTAGTCAGGGCACTCCATCAGCGGAGTGAATTTGTTTACATCGGCCGTATGCCTGGGCGTTTATAAGCCCTGGCTGCACGGTTTTGGCCTTGGGTGGGCAGGGTGGCCGATGTAAACAGATTCACCGCTTTGTCTCAGCCGATAGTTTCGGACGCCACCATCAAGGAGCTAGTCCACCGGCAAAGCAGCTTGCAGCTTATCGACGTCCTCGTCCGTATACGTCTTCGCGATCTGCACATCGTTGCCACCACGCCAGTGGTTGTGGTGCACGAGTGCTTCACGCTGGCTAGCCGGGATAACGGAGAACTCGCGCGGGTGTGGGTAGACCTGCCGGACCAGGTGGTCGGAGCGGAGGGCGCAGTGGTTGAGCCAGACATCGTCGGCACGCAAGGCCTTGTCTTCGAATGCTCTTCCCTGCTGCGCAACATAATCCACCATGGAAGGCGGGTAGGCAACGCCCGAGACACCGGTGGCAAAGTGCCGATGTGAGGGGGTAGTGGACTTGGTTGCGCGCCATTCCTTATATGGCCGCATGCCGTTTTCATCGAGCGTGATCGTGTGTGCGCGATAAGCCACCACGCAGCGCGGATCCGCATCAGCGGCATTGACCAGTTTCTCGGCGAACCAGCGTGGGTACATCATGTCGTCATCAACCGTGATCACGCGTGTACCGGTTCCAGCCATCTCACGGAAGGTGCCGAAGTACTTCGTGTGCGGCCCGTACTTGCCATCGGAGCAGCGAATGATCAAGCCGCGCTCCTGCAGACGGTGCAAGCCCTTGGGCCAACGACCGTTGTAATCCTCCTCATCGAGCCAGAGGATCACCGGGAAACGACGAGTCCCCACGAGCAGGGAGGCAATACAGTACACAGACGTGGAAAGGCGCTTGCCGTGAGACGTCAATGAAATGACTGTCTTATCCTCACCGGCCTCACCGAGTTGGGGGAACGACAGCCGGGGTGCGCGGGCAGCCAGAAGCAAGCCCGGTTGGCGGGCAATCGTTCCGGCAGTGTGCAGCACTTGGCGGACGGCATAGTCGATCCACATGAAGCGTTACTCTAGTCGAGCTTCACTTGGGTCCCGCTTTGAGTGCATGATGGTTGTCATGAGTGAGAGCGATGACACCACCGGATCCTCCGGTGAAATGAATAACACTAGCAATAACGCCGGGTCGGCCACTGCGAAAGATTGGTGGCAGGCCGCCCGCCCGCACACCTGGTTCAACGCTGCCGCACCCGTGATCGTGGGTACTGGTGCCGCGGCTTTTGAGTTCTGGCTGAGCCTGCCGGGGGCTTTGCTCGCGCTGGTGGTGGCGATGGGCTTGATCATCGGTGTCAACTACGCCAATGACTATTCTGACGGGATCCGCGGAACAGATAACGACCGAACAGGTCCGACACGCCTCACAGCATCTGGCCTTGTGCGTCCGGAGCAGGTGAAGCTTGCGGCATTCATTTCTTTCGGTATTGCTGCTGTTGCTGGACTGATCCTGGCGATCATCAGCGCGCCGTGGCTGATCCTCGTCGGCATCGTCTGCATCCTCGCCGCATGGTTCTACACCGGCGGGAAGAACCCGTATGGTTACCGCGGTTTCGGCGAGGTGTCTGTCTTCATCTTCTTCGGTCTCGTTGCCGTGCTGGGAACGCAGTACACGCAGGTCGGCAACATTTCTTGGGTGGGCGTCGGCTGCGCGGTGGGCGTTGGCGCGATCTCTGCTGCGATCAATTTGGCCAATAATATCCGCGATATTCCAACGGACACGGAAGCAGGCAAGCGCACACTCGCAGTCATGCTTGGCGACGTCCGAGCTCGCCGCCTCTTCATCGCCCTGACCCTCACACCTTTTGTGATCACGGTCTTCATCGGCGCGGCCTACACACCGACGCTGCTGGCGCTCATCGCACTGCCGCTGGCGCTTGGTTCGATCTTGAAGGTCCACCGCGGTGCCACCGGCAAAGACCTGATCCCGGTACTCGGCGCCAATGGCCGAGCAATGCTGGTGTGGGCGATCGTCCTAGCTGGAGCCCTGATCGCTGGCTCGCCGTTCCTGACCTTGGGCAAGGCAGTTCCTTACACCGATTTCGGCTGGACAACGCATATCCCTGACAATATGTAGCGCTTAATTGAGTCGTGGGGGCACACCCCTGCTGGGAGTTTTTATACGTGTTAGATGTCATCACTGGCTTTGCCATCATCTTCGTTGTCATCAGCGCGGGATATGTCTTGGCACACCGCGGTGTCATCGGTCCGGGCGAGCAGCGTCTGATGTTCAATCGGGTCGCCTACTGGGTGGCCTCCCCCTCTTTGCTGTTCACCACGGTGGCTAAGTCAGATACGTCGACATTCCTCTCCCCTGTCGTCGTGGTGGTCTTTTTGGCTACTGCGGTGACCATGGCGGTGTTCTGGGGCATCTCCACTGTGTTCTTCAAGGCGGATGTGCCGACACGGATGGCGGGGGCAGCGTCGGCAAGCTATTTCAACTCGGTGAATATTGGTCTTCCAATCGCGATCTATGTCATCGGTGATGCGACATACGTGGCGCCGGTGCTGTTGATGCAGATGGTGATCATCTCGCCTGTTGTCATCGCGGGGCTTGATGTGAATCCGGATTCGGACGGATCGCGCAAGCAGAACGTGCTTAAGGCCGTGAAATCGGGCATTACCGCCCCAGTGGTGGTCGCTCCCCTAGCTGGCCTGGCGGTCTCGGCTGCCGGGTGGACTGTGCCTGCGCCGGTGATGGAGCCGCTGGAGATTCTCGGTGGGGCTTCCATCCCGATGATCCTGATGAGTTTCGGCGCCAGCTTGCGTGGCGGCAGCGTGCTGGCGAAAGGCCCGGACCGTCCGGCCACGATCACGGCATCGGCACTCAAGCTGGCATTCATGCCGGCGATTGCCTGGCTCTTGGGATTTGCAGCGGGTCTGGAGGGAACGGCGCTTTATGCCGCTGTGATTCTGTCAGCACTGCCCACGGCCCAGAATGTGTACAACTACACCGCGAATTATCAGGCGGGTGAAACAGTCGCACGCGACACAGTCTTCATCACAACGTTCGCGTCCCTGCCAGCGATGATCATCATCGCCTTGCTCTTCGGCAAAGGGATCTAGCGGTCAGCCAGCTCGTCGTTGACCCACTGCTTGCGGGCACGACGCTGCTCATTCCACATCGCCATTGCTTCGGTAGCGGCAACGCGCTGCTTGGAGAAGATCAGCATGGACAGCGGGAATGCCACGATCAGGGCAAGCAAGGCGGACATGACGAGGGGAATCGGGGCGTCGATAAGCACTGCTACTGCCTGAATAACCACCGTGAGCACAACGAAAAGCGCAAGACGCAGCCCACCATAAACGAGGGCTGCGCGGTTGGCGCGCTTACGCACCGATTCATCCAAGGCGGGGGCCGTCGAGTCGTGGCTGGTCTGAGGTGCTGCTGAGTCCGTCACGCCTGTAGAGGGTACCCGCCCCAACCGTTATCGAGGAAACCAACCACCTGCCAGTATCGTGGAGGCATGGGACGCGTCATTCTCATTCTTCTGGTCATCCTCGCAGTGTGGATGCTGTGGCGGGCGTTCGGGCCTGGCAGCAACGAGCGCTACGGTTCACTGCGCCCGAATAAGCAACAGCAGCCACCGGCCATCAAGGGGCCGGATGATGACGAGGAATTCCTCTGGAATATCGAGAAGAACCGCTTTAAAGAGCGGCGCGCAAAAGAAGAAGCTGAGCGCAAAGCACGCGAAGAGGAAGAGCGCCGGCTGCGACGCGAACGCTTGCAGCGGCCGGAAGACCCAGACACCGGGTCAGATCCGGAGCAGTCTTAAGGCTTAAGCGTTCTCCCCGGCCCCCGCAGCAGCGGAAGCATCAGTGGATGCATCGGTCGAAACATCCGCATCTGTCTTTTCCACCCACTTAATGGTCAACCCCAGCGCGTCTGCGACTGCGGCGACCTTCTCCCATCGCACGCCCGCACCACCGTGCTCAATGGTGTGCAGCGTTGAGCGTGACACTCCTGCGGCGGTGGCGACTTCCTGCTGCAAGCGCCCAGCCTCACGGCGCCGCTGCGCCAATGTGGCGCCCAGCTTGATCAGGACAGGGATATCGCTCGCGGGTTTGCCGGTTTTATTGCGAGGGGAAGGCAAGTGAAATCTCCTTGTCACCAAACGTAAGTGAAAATAATTTTTACTACACGCTGTGCGCTTAGTCCAGCCCCCAAAAGCAAAATCGGGAGTGCGAAAAGCACTCCCGACGAACTCCTGAAAACCTAGTTCAGACCAGCATAAGAGTGCAGGCCGCTAGCCACCAGGTTGATGAAGAACAGGTTGAAGATACTGGTGACAAATGCCGCCACGTTGATCCACGCCGCCTTCGAATTGCGCCAGCCAGCAGTAGCGCGTGCGTGCAGGTATGCCGCGTAGAGAATCCAGGTGATCAGCGCGACGGTCTCCTTCGGGTCCCAGCCCCAGAAACGGCCCCAGGCGACCTCGCCCCAGATCGCGCCGAGCATGATGCCAATACCGAAGACCGGCAGGGTGACAATCGCGGTCTTGTATGCATAAGAGTCCAGCTTCTTCGCCGTCGGCAGCGGCTTAGCCACCGCACCGAAGAAGCCCTTTTCCTCACCGCGTGGCTGCCAGATACGCAGCAGGTACAACAGGGAGAACATGCCGGAGATCAGACCCAGCGACGCACCGATAGACACGGTGGAAACGTGGAATGGGTACCAGAACGACTGCAGTGCCGGCACCAGCGGAGCGGCCTCAGCGTAAAGCACCGTCGCATCCAAGAAGATCAGCACGATCACCGGGGCGAGCAGCCACGGCCACATCGTGTGCCAGCGCTTCTTCTGAATGATCACGGCAGCCACGACCATCGCAATCGCAGTGAAGCTGAGCACGAACTCGTACATATTTCCGAAGGGAAAACGGCTCACGGCAAGGCCACGAGTCACGGTGGCGACCACGTGGAATGCAATCGCGACCCAGATTAAGCCCTGCGCAGCGCCCGCCATTTTGCGGGAGCGTTCACGCGCGGTTTCCAGGTCCGCAGCGGTAGTAGCCTGCTTATCGACGCCATCAACCGCCGTCGATCCCCCATCGCCAACCGCGATGAGTTCACGATCCTTGGCTTCTGTCTTTAGCTCACGGCGCAGATCAATCACTGCCTGTGAACGCATGTAGTGGATGCAGGCCAGAATCAGCGCGACAATGTAGACCGCGAATGCGGTGCGCAGCGACAGATCGGACACTTGGGCCAGGGAAGTATTGACGGGCATGGAAGTTACGCTACTCCACGTCGCCAAAACGGCCAAGGTGTTCAGGTTGAAAACGCGCCAACGGGGGTGAAATGCCCTGTTGGGAACGTCACCCACCTAGAAAAGCTAGTGCCACTCTTCTTCGTCATCGTCGCGCTCATCGGCACCGCCAGCACGACCGGAACTGTCAGTGTCAGCGCCATCGTCAGTATCAGTGCTACGACCATGCAGGATCTCTTCGACGATGTCATCGAATTCACCGCCCCATCCGGCGCGGTCGGTGCGGGCAAGACCGGCGAGTTCCACGCGGACGGTACCGCCATCGGTCGGATAGAAACGCACCCACACGCGACGACGCTTGATCAGCAGTGAGCCGATCAGTGAACCAAGCATGATCGTGGTGGCCACGAGTGCCCAGAACTGCGTCGGGTCGCGGGAGATCTGGTAGTTGGCGTATTCAGCGGCACCGTCGAAACGCACGGTGACTACCTCGTCCTCGCCCTCCGGTGTCTTCTTACCGGTGGGAATCTGCGCTTCCTCCCCGGCGGCCAGATGCACGCGGTCGGCGCGCTGCAGCTGCCCGTTTGCGATGAGTGCTTGGTCCAGAGTGAAGAAGTTCTGCGGGCGGCCCGTATCCAGACCGGCATCACCGGCATAGACATCGAGCGAGACCGCCGGGTCATTCATCGACGGGAACGCAGACTGCAGCATGTCACCATTCGGACCAGTCCACTGCGCAGTCGGGGCAAAGACACCTTCGATGGCCAACTGGTGCTGGCGACGCTCGCCAAGATCCGGGTACATGCCCGCCGGCGGATCAAAGCGCATCACGCCGTTGGACAAGAAGAAAGTCAGGTCCGTTGGGCGGTACTGGATCATCTGCGTGCGGGATTCACCATTCGGCCACGTCACCGTGATCTGCGGGGCGAAACCGTGGCCCTGCAGGTAGACACGATCACCGCCGATGCGCAGTGGGTGGTTGACCTGCAGCCGGTAGTCCTCCCAGGTCTCAGGGTCGGTAGCCATCTCATCGCCTGCTGCGAAAGAGACACGGGAGCCGAAGGAATCAGCCTGGCCATTATCTAGGTATTCCGCGGTGAAGTCGTGGGAGACGAAGCAGAAGGGGGTGAGACCGGTGCCGTCGAAAAGCGGTCCGGCGCGGAAGGTATCAAAATTGGCGGGGGACGTATTGCAGAACTCGCGTGTCTGTTCCACGGGCACTGCGTATTCCGATTCGGAATTGGTGACCATGATGACCTGGCCTTCGTAGAAGACCATGCGGCCGTACGCGAAAATCGCGATGATCGCCACGATGGAGATGTGGAACAACAAGTTCGCGAGCTCACGGGTGTAGCCGCGCTCCGCGGACAGGGACACTGCCCCGGCGCGGTCGGCAGAAGGCTCATAACGCGCGACACGCCACTTGCGCAGGGTGCGTTTCGCGTGTGCCACTGCATCTTCGACCGGCATGTCCACCTCGCCGGTGGCGTGGTGTGGCATGCGCTGCAGGTATTTCGGTGCACGCGTCGGATCCGCGTTATATGCCTTGTAGTGGTCGATCGAGCGCGGAATGATGCAGCCGATCAAGGAGATGATCAAAAGCGTCAGCAGAGCGACGAAGACGGGGGACGAGAAGACGTCGAAAAGCATGAGCTTGTCGTAGATCTTGCCCATCACCGGGTTGGCTTCCAGGTACTCGTTGACCTGGCTTTCGCTGATCTCACGCTGCGGCAAAAGTGCGCCCGGAACGGAGATGAGCGCGAGCAGGAACAGCAGGACCAGCGCGGTACGCATACTGGTCAGCCAATGCCAGAGCTTCTTTGCCCAAGTCATCGCGGTGTTAAGCATGTCGTTTCCGAATCATTTTCACGTCCGTTACAACTACAGCAAGGTGGTGCCGTAGCCGTCCACCCATTGGCGGGTCCAACCGATGAACACGTTCCATGCTCCGGTGAGCAGCAGCACACCGACGATGATCATGGCCACTCCGCCGATGATCTGGATAGTACGCGAGTGCTTGCGCAGGAAACCGATCGCCTCCACCGCATGCGCGGAGCCGAGCGCCATGAGCAGGAACGGAATGCCCAGGCCGAGGCAGTACGCGACGACCAGGATGATGCCGCGCACGGCAGTGAACCCATCGGTGCCCACCGACACGGAGATCACCGCGCCGAGCGTGGGCCCCAAGCACGGGGTCCAGCCGAGCGCGAAGACCCCGCCGAGCAGCGGCGCGCCAAGCCAGGTCGCCCATTTCTTCGGTTGCATGCGGGTATCGCGCTGCAGCATGGGCACCGTGCCCATGAACACCAGGCCCATGAGGATGGTGATCACACCGCCGGCGCGCATGAGTGTCTCTTCATTGAGCCTGATCAGGCTGATCGCCCCCAGCACCGTGACGGTGGCCAGCAGGAAGACGACGGTGAAACCGAGAATGAACAGGCATGCAGCGCCGACCACTGCCCATTTGCGCTTGCGCCCCACGGCTACTTCACCGTTCTCAGTGGTCACTTCCCCACCGACGATGCCGGTGAGATACGACATGTAGCCCGGCACGAGCGGGACGACGCACGGGGAGGCGAAAGACACCAGCCCGGCGAGCGCCGCCGCGAGAATTCCCAGCAGCAGCGGTCCGGAGGCGGCGAGGTCAGCGAATGTCTGTCCCATTTACGCCTCTGCCTCAGCCGCCAGACGGTCGGTGACTTCGATGATGTCATCGGCGGAGATCTCGCGCAGGAACACCGCGGCCGGGCGGTGTTGTTTGTCCAGGATCACGGTGGTGGGGATCACCGAGGTGGGGAAACCGCCCAGCGCACCGGCGGTGCGGAACGGTGGGTCGTAGATCGACGGGTAGGTCACGCCGTTGTCGGTGACGAAGTCCCGGGCGATCTCCGGCTGGTAGTCGCGCACATTGATGCCCAGCACAGTGCCAGTTGGCGTACCGCCGTCACCAGTGTCAGCGAGATGCTGCTGCACCTCTTCCAAGTCGTCGACCTCCGCGCGGCACGGCGCGCACCACTGCCCCCAGGCGTTGAGCACGACGATCTGGCCGTCGAAATCTGACAGGGAGATTTCTTTGCCGGGCTCCATCAGCGATTCACCGGAGAAATTCTCCAGCGGTGCGCGATCCGCTTCGTCATAGAAGATCTCCACCTGGCCACCGGGCGAATGGAAGGAGAATGTCTCAGCGGAATCCGGGCTCGTGCACGCCGTCAACGTCGTTGCGGACAGTGCACCTGCGCACAACAGTGCGGCGATTTTGCGGGGGCGGTTAGCCATTAGATATCCCTCGCTGGCTCGTCGTAGGTCCAATCGGTCAAAGTGTCCCCTTCAAAAACCAGGGACGTCACGCTGGCAAGTTCGCACTGGCGGGAGGCGTGAGCCAAAGGCTTGCCAGCGGCCCAACGCTGCATCATCACAATCGGCAACTGATGCGAAACCAAGATCGCCTCATGACCTTCAGCTTCCCGGCGCGCACCAGCAACAGCACGCTGCATGCGCTCGAGAATCTCCGTGTACGGCTCACCCCAGCTCGGCTTGAGCGGATTCGTCATATGCCGCCAGCGGATCGGGTTGAGCAGCTGATTCGGGAAACCCTTGGTGCGCAGGCCTTCGAAGATATTGCCAGCTTCGATCAGATCCCGGTCAGTCTGGATCTCCAGACCGGTCACTTCCGCGATCGGCGCTGCGGTTTCTTGCACGCGCTCCATTGGGGAGGCCGCCAAGTACACCACGTCCCGGCCCGCAAAGCTCTTCGCGGTGCATGCCGCCATGGAGCGCCCGCGGGAACTCAAGTGAAAATCGGGTAGCCGCCCATACAGGATCTTGCCCGGGTTGTGCACTTCCCCGTGACGCACCAGGTGCACGACGGTTTTCGCCATGGTGGGTTCCTCTCCGCGCCGTGTGTTTTAAGCGTCCGGTGTGGCTGCCGCCGCTGCTTCAGCTGCAGGACGCAGCGCCTGTTCGATCTTTTCAAAGTCTGCATCGGTCAAAGCCGTGGACACAAACCAGGTTTCGAAGGCGCTCGGGGCGGCGTGCACACCTGCGTCGAGAAGCGCGTGGAAGAAGGGCGCGTAGCGGAACGTGTCCGCTGCCTTCATGTCGGCGAAATTATTGCCCTGACCTTCAGCGAAGCGCACGGAGAACATCGTGGCTGCGCGCTGGATATTGTGTGCGACACCTGCGCGATCAAGCGCTTCGTGCAGCAAGGTAGCCATGCGGTCGGCATTCGCGGAAAGCTGCGGGTAGATCTCCTCAGAAGCAAGGCTTAGCGACGCAGCACCAGCCGCCATCGCCACCGGATTACCCGACAGCGTGCCTGCCTGATAAACGGGACCGGTCGGCGCGAGCTTCTCCATGATCTCCTTGCGGCCACCGAAAGCTGCAGCAGGCAGACCACCGGAAACGACCTTGCCAAAGGTGGTCAGGTCACCTGCGACATGATCGACGCCGTACCAACCCTGGTAGGAGGTGCGGAAGCCAGTCATGACCTCGTCGATGATCAGCAGCGCGCCATCAGCATGAGCAATGTCCTTGAGCCCCTGGTTAAAACCCTCCACCGGGGCGACCGTGCCCATATTGCCGGCAGCAGCCTCGGTGATAATCGCGGCGATCTCACCCGGGTGAGCAGCAAAAGCCTCACGCACAGCATCAAGGTCGTTGTACGGCACGACGATCGTGTCGCCTGCCTGCGCACCAGTCACACCAGGGGTATCCGGCAGCGCGAAGGTGGCCACACCGGAACCAGCAGATGCCAGCAAAGCATCCACGTGGCCGTGGTAGCAGCCCTCAAATTTCAGGATCTTCGACCGGCCCGTGTAGCCACGCGCCAGGCGCACAGCACTCATCGTGGCCTCCGTACCGGAATTGACCATGCGGACCTGCTCCACGCTGGTGCGATCCACAATCATCTCGGCCAATCGCACCTCTGCCTCAGTCGGCGCACCGAAAGACAAGCCATCTTTCAGGGCCTTCTCAACAGCCTCAACGATCTGCGGGTGGGTATTGCCGTGAATCATCGGGCCCCAAGAACCGACGAGGTCAACGTAGGAATTGCCGTCGACGTCGATAAGCGTCGAGCCGTGCGCTTCCTTGATGAAGCGTGTTTGTCCCCCCACAGAACCGAAGCCGCGCACCGGCGAATTCACGCCACCTGGGGTGACGGCCTTGGCGCGCGCGAAAAGCTCAGCGGAGCGAGCGGTATTCTGCGACGTCGGGGCGGATGGCACATTAGATGCGGAAGAAGTCATGGCCACGATTCTAGGCCAGAGCCCCTCATGCGCGAAGAACCCCGAATCGCTGTGGTTCATCCCCCGAATCTGCGGGACAGATTTTTGGTTCGGGGGTATCCAGTTGGATAATTCGGGGTATGGATGTTGACCACTTGGTCCCCGAAATGACGCTGAAGCGCGGCGCGGTGGAAGCTAGTGTTTCTGCTTCCGGTGCGGCAATTCGTTCGCTTACGGTTGATTCACGTCCGTTGCTACGCAGCTTTGAAAAGGGCACGCACCCACCGCAAGCTGCAAATATTGTGCTCGCGCCTTGGCCGAACCGCGTCGCTGATGCGACCTTCACCTTCCGCGGCACCACCTATTCGCTTGAAGTGACCGAGCCGAACCTCGGACATGCACTCCACGGCTTCACCGTGCACCGCATCTTTGAGATCGACCGGTCAGCTACAGGCGATGATCACGCAACGCTGCGCACCGTGCTCGGCCCTGAGCCTGGTTGGCCCTGGCCAATCGAGCTGACCGTGCACTACCAGCTCACCGACGACGGCCTTGATGCATCCATGACAGCGGTGAACCTCGCCGATGAACCAGCCCCGTGCGCACTCGGTGTGCACACCTACCTGGAGGCACAAGGCGCGCATTCAGATGAATGCACCTTGCACCACACCATCGCGCAGCGACAACCGCTGGATGCACGCAACATCCCGACCGGGGAACTCGAGCCCTGGCCGAATAGTCCCATCCAGATGTGCGATACGTGGCTTGATGATGCCGGGTACGACCCAGTGCCCGACCGGCCACGTGTCGCACGCTTGGTGGATGCAAGCGGAACCGGTGTGGAACTGGCCGCTACGGCGAATCTGCCGTGGACACAGATCTTCACCTCCCCGCAGCGTCACGTAGCAGTCGAACCGATGACTGCTCCCCCAAATGCACTCGCCACCGGCGAGGATCTGACCGTGCTCGACCCCGGCGGCCACCTGACGGTGGGCTGGTCGGTACGGGCGATTACACACGAAAACTAGAAAGCGAGATTCCCGCACATGGATACCGCCTTGCGGCTCGACGCCTCCTGGGTCGACTATCTCCTCGTCGCTGTCTTCTTCGCCTTTGTCTTGGGCATTGGCTGGGCAGCTAAACGCGGCGTGTCGTCCTCCATCGACTTCTTCCTCTCCGGCCGTGGCCTGCCCGCCTGGATCACTGGCCTAGCTTTCATCTCCGCCAACTTGGGCGCGGTGGAAATCATCGGTATGTCCGCCAACGGTGTGGAATACGGCGTGCAGACAATGCACTATTTCTGGATCGGTGCCGTTCCCGCCATGATCTTCCTCGGCATTGTGATGATGCCGTTCTACTACGGCTCCAAGGTCCGTTCCGTGCCGGAGTTCATGCTCAAGCGTTTCGGTCCAGCCGCACACTTGGTCAATGCTCTGTCTTTCGCAGTTGCGCAGCTGCTCATCGCTGGTGTGAACCTGTATCTGCTGGCCACCGTCGTCGAAGCACTGCTCGGCTGGCCGTTGTGGGCAACCCTGGTGGTCGCTGCCGTGATCGTTTTGGCTTACATCACCCTCGGTGGTCTGTCTGCAGCGATCTATAACGAGGTGCTGCAGTTCTTCGTCATCATCGCTGCGCTTTTGCCATTGACCATCATTGGTCTGCGTCATGTTGGTGGCTGGAGCGGACTGAAGGAATCCATCAATGACCCGACTCACTTCTCCGCATGGCCTGGCCAGGGCCTGTCCGGTTTCGAGCACCCGGTGTGGTCTGTCGTGGGCATTGTCTTCGGCCTGGGCTTCGTTTTGTCCTTCGGTTATTGGACCACCAACTTCGTGGAGGTCCAGCGCGCAATGGCGTCGGACTCGCTGGCGTCGGCACGCAAGACTCCGATCATCGGCGCCTTCCCGAAGATGCTCATCCCATTCATCGTGGTCGTGCCCGGCATGATCGCCTCTGTTCTGGTCACCCCGATCATGGAGGGTGCGGCAAACCCGAACGACGCGGTGCTGTACCTGATGCGTGACCTGCTCCCCAACGGTCTGCTGGGTGTTGGTATCGCTGGCCTGTTGGCTGCATTCATGGCCGGTATGGCCGCCAATATTTCGTCGTTCAACACCGTGTTCAGCTACGACCTGTGGCAGACCTATGTGGTCAAGGACCGTGAGGATGATTACTACTTGCGCGTTGGCCGTCTGGCCACCGTGGGTGCGACCGTGATTGCTGTTTTCACCGCGCTGCTCGCCGCGAATTTCGGCAACATCATGGACTACCTGCAAACACTGTTCGGCTTCTTCAACGCCCCGCTGTTTGCCACCTTCATCCTCGGTATGTTCTGGAAGCGCATGACCCCGCATGCAGGTTGGTCCGGCCTGGTCGCCGGTACCGCAGCAGCGATCTGCTTCTGGGCGCTCTCGCTGGGCGAGAACCCGATGGTCACCCTTCCGGGTCAGGGCACCGCATTCGTCGCAGCTTCCCTCGCTTTCGTCGTGGACATCGCAGTCAGCGTCATCGTTTCGCTGTTCACTGCCCCGAAGCCGGACAAGGAGCTCGTTGGCTTTGTCCGCAGCGTCACCCCAAAGGAACAGCTTGTCGACGCCTCCGAGGCCACCCTCCCCTGGTACCAGCGCACGATCCCGCTCGGCATCATCGCCGGTGTTCTCGTTGTTGCTCTCAACCTGGTGTTCCTCTAAACGGCTGATGTCGGCCACTGATTCTCGATCAATTTAAGGATCTGATTCACATGACTACTGCACATTCTCAGGGACAAAATCCCGCACAGGAGCCGAAGCCGAAGGCAGCCACCGCAGCATTTGATATCCGCAATGTCATCGCTGCTCTGCTGGCCATCTATGGCCTGGTGCTCATCATTTGTTCGTTTGTTCTGGACCCGGGCGTCAATGCTGACACCGGCGCCGCGAAGGATTCCGCCGATAACCTGTGGGTGGGCATCGCTTTGGCCGTTGCCGCCGTGGTTTTCTTCGCGTGGGCACGGCTGCGCCCGATTGTTTTCAACCCCGAGACTCTGGAAGCCGCTTAAGCACATGACCGATCTCAAGATCACTCGCACGAATCTGTCGGATGGCCGCGAGCTCATCTACTTCGACGAGCCCGGCACCCCGGACCGCACCGCCGCCGATGAGCGTGGCCTGCCGGTGGTGGAGACTGAATCGTGGATGCGCCGCGACCCGTTGACCGGTGAGTGGGCAATCTACGCAGCGCACCGCCAGAACCGCACGTTCCTCCCACCGGCAAATGAGGACCCGTTGGCGCCGACGCGTCCGGGCCAAAAGCCGAGTGAGATCCCGGAGGCGGATTACCAGGTAGTGGTGTTTGAGAACCGGTTCCCTTCACTCAGCATGCACCAGACGATCAGCGAGGATGTTGATCTGCGTGTTGACGGCGAGGACCTTTTCGAGCGTGCACCAGCACTCGCCCGCTGCGAGGTCGTCTGCTTCACCCCTGATGCTGATGGCTCGTTTAAGGATCTGTCGTTGGAGCGCAAGCGCGCCCTCATCGACGTCTGGGCTCACCGTACCGCGGAGCTTTCCGCGATCGACGAGGTAAAGGCCGTGTTCCCCTTTGAGAACCGTGGCGAAGAAATCGGTGTGACCTTGCACCACCCGCATGGGCAGATTTATTCCTACCCGTTCGTTCCACCCCGCACCGCTGCAATTGCCCGGCGCGCCGCCAGTCACCGTGAGCAACACGGCCACGAGCTTTTCGACGACATTATCGCCGCCGAGCAGCGCGCCGCTACCCGCGTGATTGAGGATTCTGAGCACTTCCTTGTCTTCACACCCGCCGGCGCCAAGTGGCCGCTGGAGGTCATGGTGATGGCAAAGCGTGCCGTCCCGGATTTCGCAGCACTTAACGATGAGGAACGCGATGACCTGGCAGCGATCTGCCACAAGCTCTTCGCCGCTGTTGATCACTTCTTCGAGGGCGTGGAGCGCACCCCGTATATCGCGGCGTGGAACCAGGCCCCGGTGGATGCGCCAACTGATGGTCGTTTCCACCTGCAGTTGTTCTCGTTGATGCGATCACCGAATCGCATGAAGTTCCTCGCCGGAAGCGAATCCGGCATGAGTGTGTGGATCAACGACACCACTCCGGAAACCATCGCATCCACCATCAAGGAGCATTACGCATGATCGTTTCTGCTACTCGCTCGCCGGAAGAGCTCGCCGCGGCGGCACGCGAATTCCTCACTGCACACACCCCTGATACCGCTGCTTCTTCTGAGTCGGTGGGCACCTGGCTCGCCCCTGGCCGTGTGAATCTGATTGGTGATCACGTCGACTATGCCTTTGGTGTCTGTTTGCCGTTTGCCACCACTATGGCAACGGCGGTCGCAGCACGGAAGCGTGACGACGGTGTTTTGCGCATGCTCTCCCAGTCACCGAATGGGGAGCTGCTGGATGCCTCTGTCCCCCTCGCGGACCTCGACGCGGCAGTGAATGCTACGGATGCGCAGCCAGGCATCTTGCCAGATTGGCGGGGCTATATCGCCGGCACCGTTCACGCGCTCGGCGCGGGCGGCATGGATCTCGCGGTCGTTTCCGATGTTCCGCTCGGTTCCGGGCTGTCCAGTTCCGCCGCGCTCGAGTGCGCAGTCGGCGTGGCTGCGCGTGATCTCTATGAGCTGGGCACCAGCGACGAGGATCTCATTGCCGCGACGATGCGCGCGGAGAATTTCTACGTCGGCGCCAATACTGGCGGGCTGGACCAAAATGCAGTCGTGCGTGGACGCGCTGGCTTCGCACTCGCCCTGGACTTCCTGGAAAACACGCACGAGCAGGTCCCCTGCGATCTTGAGGGCTACACCTTGCTCGTCGTGGATAGCCGCGTCGAGCACTCCCACGCCACCGGCGAGTACAGTTCACGCCGCGGGCTTATCGACGCCACCGCAGCCGCTCTGTCCTGCACCTTCCGTGAAAATGACATTGTTGAGCGGGCAGTCACCTGGACAACTGATCACCCCGAAGATGCCCTGGGTAATGATCCGGAGGTGGTGCGCCGCCGTGTGCGCCACGTCCATTCCGAAACCGCACGCACCATCGAAGCGGTGGAAGCGCTCAAGGCCGGGGATATCGAACACTTCGGTCGTCTGATGAACGACAGTCACGCGTCTTTGCGTGATGATTATGAGATCGTCCCGGATGCACTTGAAACAGCCGTGCGTGCAGCACGTGCTGCTGGTGCTGTCGGTGCCCGTATCACTGGTGGTGGATTCGGTGGTTCCACCATCGCTCTGTGCCCCGCAGACCGGGCTGAAGCGATCGCCACCGCGATCATTGAAGCCACCGATAAAGGCGGTTTCCCCACCCCCGCGATCTACGCCACGAGCGCCCAGGACGGTGCCCGGAAGGTGTAGTTCGCCCGATCGCGATCGGCGCTGCTACCTAGTTCGCATTCTTCGCCTGGCGGCGGAACACGCCGACGAAGATGACCACCAGCAGCCCGATCGCGATCCAGTTGGCGATCTTGGCGTACTGCTCAAGGACATAAACGACTGGCTCGCCAATCATCCAGCCGAGCCAGAAGTACAGCAGCGTCCACGCCGTCTTGGACAGGAAGTCCAACACCATCATCTTCTGCCACGACATTCCAGTGGCACCGGTGAGCACGAGCACAACAAACTTGATGGGCAGCGGAATAGGCAGGTAGGCAAAGAAAATCGCCAGCCAACCGAGTTTGTGGAACCAACCTTCCACCCGTTCGAAGTTCTTTGCTGTGCGCTTCGAATTCTGCGCTTGCACATCCAAGATGCCACGGCCCCACAGCTTGCCTGCCCACCAATAGACCCAGTCGAATTTGATGGCCACCAGCGAACCGATGAGCACGTACCAAAGCCAGCCGGATGCCTCCCCCACTGCAGCGAGAGCGCCGGTGGAGGCCGCACCGATACGGGAACCGGTCAACGCCAACAAGATCGGCGGATCCAGACCCAGCAGCCACGCACGCAGCGGGATCAGGGCCATTCCGAACAAGCCGACAAAACCAATCCAACCAAGGCACCAATAGTCTTCCTTGGTCGGTTTGGAATTCCACGGCATGCCGGGCTCTTCCCACCATTCGCGCTCAGCTTCGTTGGCGGTGGGCTCGTTGTCCACGCCGGGCTGGTTCGCGTCAATCTTGTCATTGTCATGCGACATGGTTTCTTAACCTACCGCGTGAACAACGACGAATGTCACCGCGCCAGCTCTTGGGCCACCTTGCGCGCATGCGCGATCACAGCGGGCACGCCGACGCCACCGGCCCACGCACCCGTTGCGGAAATGCCGTCGAGGGAAGCAAGTTGCTTATCGACGTCCGCCACCGTTTCCACATGCTTCTCATCAAAGCGCGGCAACCCGCCAAACCAGCGCTGGACGTAGATCTCTTCCAGACCCGCTTCGCGGCCATCAAAACCGGTGATGGTGGCAAGGTCATCGAGCGCCCAGTCCACCAAGTCATCCTCATCAGCACGGATTGCAATATCGTCGCCGAAGCGACCGAAGCTAGCACGGACGAGCGCGCCACCACGCTCAGCCAGGTGTGGCCATTTGCGGGAGGAGAACGTGAAGGCCTTCGCCTTCACATCATCTGCCCCAGTGGCGACGAGAACGCCAGAATTCTGTGGCAGGCCCTCATCGGTGGCAAAGCGCATGCCCACCACCACGGAATTAGCCAGCTTTATGCCCGACAAGCTCTGTGCTGTCTCCGGCGCGATCTGCTTGAGCAACAGCGCGGCGGTCGGTGCGGGAACAGCGAGGACAACATGGTCATAGACTTTGTCCTCCCCACCCTTGAGGCGGAAGCCGGTGGTCGCCCCACTGTTGTCGTCCTTGCTGTCTTTGGATTCAGCGCGCTGGATCCCGGAGACAAAAGCATCGATGTAGATATCTGCCCCGGACTTCTCCGCGAGAGTCTCGTAGACCTCTTGGTAGCCATCACGGAACGCGTTGAATACCGCACCGTGGCCGGTGGGCAGCTCTTTGCGTTGTGCCTCGAGGTTGCGCACGGCAGTGGACAGGTGAACGGTTCGCTCGGGATTCTTGGCCGCGAGTCGATCAAATTCAGCAGCGAGTTGGGGGATCGTGGCACGCACACCGAGATCATCAGCCGTGCACGAATACACCCCGCCCAGCAAGGCAGAGACGACATTGTCCACCACATCATCGCCGTAACGCTCACGCACAAGCGCGCCGACATTCAGATCGCCATCTTCGGGCCAAGTGAAGCCGGGGCGGTTAGCTTCGTCGTCGATAAGCTTCGCTGTTTGTTCTGAAACGAGGTGCGCGACCGTCGCTGATTCTCCCGGAATGCCCATGACGCCGCCGGTCGGCAACGACTGTGCCTTCCCGTCGACCCAGACGAGCGAACGAAGACCAGAAGGCTCAACTAGCGAATCGCCCAGGCCGAGCTCCGTGAAGAAATCGACTGCATCCTTGCGGCGGGCCATGAATGCTTCCGCACCCATATCCGTCGGGCCGCCCTCGAAAGCGACGGTGTGGAGCTTGCCGCCAATCCGGTCGGTGGCCTCGTAGACGTCCACGTGCATGTTCGCAGCGTTACGGAGCTCATAGGCGACGGTCAGACCAGCCAAGCCTGCGCCGATGATGGCGATATTCATTAGCTCTCCTCGTGAATGATGCGCACTGCCTCGGTGATCGCCTCGGCATCAGTGGTCGGCAGCACGCCGTGGCCTAGGTTGAAAATGTGGCCCGTGGCGGTGCCTGCAGCCACTGCGCGGGCAGCCTCGGCCTTGATGCGGGTGACTTCCTCACGCACGATGTCCTCGCCCGCGAACAGCAATGCTGGGTCCAGGTTGCCCTGCAGAACACGTGGGGATGCAAAGCGCTCAGCTGCCTTATCCAACGGCACGCGCCAATCCACACCCATTACTTCGCTGCCAGCCTCCGACATCGCACCGAGCAATTCACCGGTAGCGACACCGAAGTGGATACGCGGGATCTCACCAGCAACTGTTTCCAGGATCTCCGTGGAATACGGCAGCACGTGGCGGCGGTAGTCCGCCTCCGTAAGGAAACCAGCCCAGGAATCAAACAGCTGCATCGCATCAATGCCAGCTTCGACCTGCGTACGCAAAAACGCGGTGATCGTGGGCACCAGGCGACGCATGAGCTCATGCCACGTCTCCGGATCACCGTGCATCATGGCCTTGGTCTTCTCATGGTTCTTGCTCGGCCCACCCTCAACGAGATAGCTGGCCAAAGTGAAGGGTGCACCAACGAAACCGATGAGGGCCTGAGTATCACTCAACTCATCCAGAATGTGGCCAATGCCCTGTGCGACTTCTTCGACCTCATGGTCAAGAATCGGCAAATTAGCCACATCTTCCTTCGTGCGGATCGCCTCGCCCATCACCGGGCCACGGCCCGGGACGATCTCTACATCAACACCAGCAGCCTTGAGCGGCACGACAATATCGGAAAACAAGATCGCCGCATCGACATCATGGCGCCGGACTGGCTGTAGCGTGATCTCCGCGAGCAGCTCCGGCATGAAGCACGAGTCGAGCATGGCAATGCCCTCACGCACTTCGCGGTATTCGGGCAAGGATCGGCCAGCTTGTCGCATGAACCACACGGGGGTTCGCGACGGTGTACGGCCCAAAGCGGCCTCCACAATGGGGGCTTGATTCAGCTCACGTCGAGTCATGCTGTCCATTGTGGCCCATACAGGCCACAGGTGTCACAACCGGTCGATTCGGGGGAAGTGCCGCGCCCGTTGAGAGAGCAGTTCAATGAGCACTGATGAGCCGAGCATCAGCACCGTCGCAACGATCGGCGGGATAGCGCCTGCGGCAGCAACAGCGAGAATCGTGATGTTGTACCCCCACGACAGCGCCTGATTCCGATCAATCAGCGCACCGACTCTTTGCGCATGAACGATCAGCTGTGGCACCGCCGCGACATCCTCACGGAGCAAGACCGCAGACAGCTTCCGCTTCCGCCGTTGGCCGGTATCAATGTCATCAGCACTGGCGTACATCATGCTGATATTCGCTGCCCGCAGCGCATCAATCACGGTGTTATCGCCCACCATTGCGACATGTGCTCCGCCGGCGCGCAGGTTGCGGATCGCACCCGGCTTACGGTCATTGGTAATACCCGCCAGCACCGTTGAAATGCCCAAATAATCAGCGAAACGACGCGCCACCGGATAGGTATCACGGGTGAGCATGACCGTCTCAATGCCGCGCGATTCCAACATCGTCACAGCCTCATCGGCATCGTCCTTGAAAGGATCGAACAACGTGACCACACCGCGGTCCTTGCCCTTCCAGCCAACAACGATCGGGGTGCCACCCGAGGTGGCCGCCACAGCCAACCGGCCATGCAGATGCGACAGGTTCACCGGACGCCACAGGTGCGCCTCGACCTGAGAGACGGTCTCACAGCCTTCCTCATCGACGTAAGTCAGCGAGATTCGACCCGTCACATCACCACTCGGCTGCTGTTCAACAGCAACGAGTTCATAGCGCGTTGGCAGCGCCGGATTATCGTCTGCCTGCGAACGCGCCTCACGGGCACCATGCACTAACGCACGGGAAGCCGGGTGAGTGTATTCCATGGACAACGCACCAGCGATGCGCAGCACCATCTCCTCACTCTCGCCTTCCAGCGCCGTGACGGACTCGACGAACATCTTCGACTCCGCCAACGTGCCCACGCGGTTGAACACCACCGTGTCCACATCTTCAAGGCTGCGCAGCGTCTCGCCCTCACGAACAAGCATGCCGTTGCGTGCCGCGGATTCAACACCAAGGCGCAAAGCCAGCGCTGGCGAAAGAGCCAATGCGGCCGGCGCCACACCAGCAAGCACCGCAAGGGCTGTGCGAAGTGCAGCGTTGTAATCACGTGCAATCAAGCCCCACAGAATGAAGCTGAACAATGCCACAGCCATCGCCAACGGCAACAGCAAAGCCGCACCACGGGCGTACTCCATCGAAGCGAAACGCTGACGGCGCTCCACATCCATCAACCAGGTCTGGACAGCCTGCCAACGAGTCGAGTGACCAGTCTTTTGCGCACGAACCTTGATCTCACCTTCGTGAATCACAGAACCGGCGTACACAAACGAGCCGACCTTCACGTCCACTGGTTCGTGAACATCGATCAATCCCGGGCGCAACATCGCACGGCCACCCATGATCTTGCCGTCCACCGGAATGATCTCCCCGCGGTACACCTTGATGTCGTCACCATGGTTGATTTCTGAAACAGGGATTTTCTCCTCGTCGCAGTCCGCTCCTCCGCGTCGTTTGTTCACGCGGGTGTACTCGGTTTCCGGATCTAGCGTGGCGTCGGCAAGCTCGTCGATAAGCGTGCTGCGCGACCGGATGGAAAACCTGCGACCGATGAGCAACAACGACGTAATCCCGCAAGCCACGTCGAGGAAAAGCTCAGGCCCATCCACTGTGCCCTGAGTCGTGGCAAACCAGGAAAAGCCGGAATGCCACCCACGGTGCCCGGTCGGGGCAAATGCGATCACCGCAGCTGACCACAAATACGCAATGAGCACAGCAACCGAGCTCGCCCCATCAAGGGCCGCGATACCTCTGCGCACACCGCCCAACATCGCGCGGTGGAAAGGCAACGCGCACCACGTGACAACCGGTGTGGACAACGCGAGCGAAACCCACTGCCAACCATCAAATTGAGCTGGCTCGAAATACGCGAAAACCAACACCGGAATAGTGAGCACAAGCGCCAACCACATGCGCGCCGGAGTGACCAGATCGCGCGCGGTGTACAAGACATCTTCGTGCTGTTTGTGCGTCTGGCGGCGCTGACCGTAACCCGCCTGACGTGCCTGGTCGAGCGAACGCTCAAGCAGACGTCGCTGCCGACGCATACGGCTCGGCATGTCCTTGATTGGCTTCCGGCGAGCATGGTGCTCCGCGCTCTGCGTGCGCGTTGTGTACCGCAACAAGGAGGTCTCCGACATTGTCGCCGTGACCCCCATCGCCGCGAATTTCGAAATGATCGCCTGCGGGCTCGTGTCTACCGTCGCGGTGATCCATGCCGTCGAACGCGGGTAAACAATGCGGCACTCCACCCCGTCGAGAGATTCAACTGCCTGTTCCACTTCCTCCACGTCCGGCGCAGCTGGAAGCCCCTCCAATAGGAAGGAATAAGAAACGTGAGGGCGGTCTGGGACCTCACCGGCGGCGGCCCAACCAGAATGATCGGTGTCATCCGCTTCGCTACCAATGCCAAAACCAGCTTGGCGTGCCGCTTCGTGCGCGTCTTCGATGGAGCGGCCAAGCTCACCCGAATCATCAGATTCGCTGGCATCATCGCCGAGATCTACAGCAGAGTCAGCAGCAGTTGCCGCCTCTTTATTCTCTTCGTCCATCTCGTGGGGCACTTATTTCACCTCTTTTGCGCACTTGTAGTCTGCGACAAGCCATTTCATGCTCGTCATTAATCTGAATGGTCAGCTTAGAACCGGGGGCTCATTTTATCCACAAACGCATTGGAGTCCGGGCGGAAGGCAAACAGCATCGCGAAAGCAAGAAGGACAGCAACCAACACAGCTGTCCACGCCGTGACCAGGTGAACCAGAAAAGCAGTCAGATTCAAAAACAGGGCGGCCGCAGTGAAACCAGCTGCGAAGCGCCGCGCGACCTTATTGCCCTGCCGGAAATATGCCGCTGCCGAAACGAGCAAAACGCCCAGAATGATGTTGCCGAATGTCACGGTGCGCCAATTCATCGTGGCTTTTTGCTGCGCTGCCACATCGCCCATCTGAGGTGCACCCTCAGAAAACAGCAACATGCCAGTGAGCAGCATGATCACCGACGCTGTGCAGATCAGATAAAAACCGATCTGCAAATTCCGTGGCCATTCATCGCCAGCTTGCGCCGAATAACGGCGGTTGGCGTCATCCGGGTGACTAATGAAAGTTGGGAACATTCCGGCCATGATGGGGGTGCTTTCTGGTCAGTTTCTACGCAACAGGGCTGGAATCATTATGGTCGCGCCGCGCACCATTGGCACCAGACTCCGGCTTCGCGGTCCACTTCTTCGTCTCTTCCTGAGACGCGAAAATCAGACCACACACGGCAGCAACACCAGCGATGATTTGAATCACCCCGTCGAGCGCGACAACAGCGGTAGGCACACCATCCGTTGCGGCACCGCCAACCAGCACCACCGTGAGCATGCGCATAGCGAAGAACACGGAGAAAACCACCAGTAGCATCAGCGCATTGCGCGCCCAGCCCTTTTGTTGCGCCACAGCTTTCAAAGCCAAGACGAGCACAAATACGACAGCGAGCGTGAACACTGCCATCAGGCCCAACGCGACATAAACAATGAATTTGACCTGGTCATCGCCGATCGCGTCGCTGCCGACAGACTTATTCGCCTCACGCGCCGCCTCCATCATCCGCGATGGATTGAGCATGCCCATAACCACACCGAAAAGCTGGTGTACAAGCTCGCCACCGAGCATGATCACCCATGCCAACAGCAGGTAGCGCACAGTCTCCGGAGGGGTCTTCCGGTCGTGCGGATCAGAGCTATCGCTTATCGACGCCCCCTTCTTCCCCACCGGCTGCTCCACCCCGCTGCCTGGCCAATTGCCGGGATTAGGCACCGTCATTATTTGCCTGCTTTCTTGCCAGCGCCACCTGCTTGTCCTGAAAGAATTCGAGCTGCATCAAGTGCGAAATATGTGAAGATCTGGTCAGCACCAGCACGCTTGA
Organism: uncultured Corynebacterium sp.; assembly: GCF_947253065.1. Classification (GTDB taxonomy): domain Bacteria; phylum Actinomycetota; class Actinomycetes; order Mycobacteriales; family Mycobacteriaceae; genus Corynebacterium. The sequence goes on along the minus strand of NZ_CAMXWS010000004.1, from coordinate 6,811 downwards.
TGGACATCAAGGACTCCATCATCGTGGCATCCCGATCAGTCCACCCATTCGCACCGGCCGCCTGAATCATCGCGTACTCGCCGGAGACTTGGTAGGCCGCCACCGGGACCGGGGAGATCTCCGCGATCTTGGTCAGCACATCCAGGTATGGCAGAGCCGGCTTGACCATCACAAAATCCGCCCCCTCGGCAAGATCCAACTCCACCTCAAGAAGGGACTCACGAATATTCGCCGGGTCCTGCTGGTACGTACGACGATCACCAGTCAGCGAAGATCCGACAGCATCACGGAATGGACCGAAAAATGCCGAAGCGTACTTCGCGGAATACGCCATGATGGCGACATCCTGCCACCCTGCCTCATCAAGCGCGGCACGGATCACCTCAATTTGGCCGTCCATCATGCCCGACGGACTCACAATGTGCGCGCCGGCTTCTGCCTGGGAAACCGCCATCTTCACATACAGCGGCAGCGTCGCATCATTGTCCACAACATCATTGCCGTGAGCATCAGTAGTGACCACACCGCAGTGGCCGTGATCAGTGAATTCATCAAGGCACGTATCGGCCATGATCAGCAGATCATCACCGAATTCTTCACGCAGACGAGACAGCGCACGATTCAAAATGCCGTCCGGCGCCCACGCCTGCGAGCCTTCTGCATCCTTGTCCTCATCGCGCGGGACACCAAACAAGTCCACGCACGGAACACCGAGCTCCACGGCTTCGCGGCAGATCTCCACCAAAGAATCCATGCTGTGCTGGTACACACCTGGCATGGACGGGATCTCGCGCTTCTCACCGCTTTCCCCAAGGTCGTCAGCGACGAACAACGGGAGGATGAAATCACTCGGGTGCAACTGGGTCTCGGCGACCATCGCACGCATCACTGGGCTGCGGCGCAGACGACGCGGACGACGCACGGGACCAACATTCTGGGGATTTAGAGCTGAATCAGACACGCACCCCATATTAGGAAGTTCACCGACCACGGGAAAATGGCCGGTGAATGTCAGTACTTAAAGTGTCTTAGGAACGACGAGTGCGACGCTTCTTACGCGGCGGCGGCAGCTGGCCAGCAGCGCGCAAGCCGGCAACATGCTCCGCCAATGCGTCGACAAGCGAGGGCACATCCGCCACCTCAGGCACAACGTCGACACGCAGTCCCTGCTCCTTCGCTTCTGCTGCAGCCATCGGGCCAATGCACGCGATGATCGTGCGCGCATGTGGCTTGCCTGCGATGCCCACGAGGTTCTTCACCGTCGAAGCAGACGTGAAGCAGACAGCATCAAAACCACCGGTCTTGATCATGTCGCGCACCTCAGGCGCCGGCGGTGCTGCTCGCACAGTGCGGTAGGCCACGACATCGTCGACCTCCCAGCCCTTCTCCACCAGGCCATCGACCAGCACGTCCGTGCCGATATCCGCGCGCGGCAACAGCACACGGCCAACCGGGTCGATCTCCTCGACGTACTCCGGGAAGACGTCGACAAGCCCCTGCGCATTCTGCTTCGTGCGGTGCGGCAACAATTCCGGGAACATGCCACGAGCACGAATCGCATCAGCGGTCTTGGTGCCCACTGCCGCAAGGTGCACGCCCGCGAACGAACGGGCATCCAGGCCGAGCTCCTCGAATTTGTCCCATACGGCGTTCACACCGTTGACCGAGGTGAACACAATCCACTGGTAGCGGCCCTCAACAATGCCCTTGATGGCACGATCCATCTGCGCCGGGTTACGGGGAGCTTCCATCGAGATCGTCGGCACCGACTGCGGAATTGCACCGTACGACGTCAGACGTGCATTCATCGGGCCCGCCTGCTGCTTCGCGCGCGGCACGAGCACACGCCAGCCATACAGAGGACGGTTCTCCCACCAGGAGTACTTCGAACGATCATCAACGGCCGTGCCAATGGTGACCACAAGCGTGCCATCCAAATCCGTGTCCAACTTGCCCACGGTGCCCAGCGTCGCATCAAATGTCCGCTGCAGACGCGTCGTGCCATTGACCGTCACAGTCAACGGAGTGGATGCGCTGTAGCCACGTGAAGTGAGCTCCTCAGCGATCACCGACAAATGGTGTGCCTCACCCTGCAGCACCAACGGCTGCGGAGCCGCGGCCAGGCCGTCCCAGTCCACCGGCTCATTATTCAAATCTGCCTCGGTGTACGTAGAGCCCAGACCGATACCTGCGAAAGACGGCACCGTCGACGGCAAAGACATGCCCGGCACCACCTGGAATTCCAGGCCAGCAGCAGCAACTGCGGAGATCTCCTCCATGATCGCGTTCCGGGTCAACGGGTTACCGGCAACCAAACGAATCACATCACCATCGCCCGTTTCCCCACGATCGATCGCAGCAGCAGCCTCATCCAAAGCCGATTCAAGCGGAGCGACAATGCCCTCGCCCTGGGGCTCAACCTCAGACAACTCCGCGGCAGTCGGATCCGCCGGCTTCGGCGGTTTACGGCGTGCACCGGCCTCCTTCGCCTTAGCGCACATCTCCTCGTATGCTTCCTCAGCCGCCTTGAGTTTATCCTCCGGCACAGGCAGGCCTGCAGCCACAACATCGCGGACACCTGCAGAGACGTCCGGATCAATCACTGCGACTGCGTTACGCTCAAGCACCTCGCGCGCACGGATGGTGAGCAAATCAGGGTTGCCTGGGCCAGCACCAACGAAAATCACTTTGCCCCGCGGCGTTGGGGTCGCCGAAGGGGTAACAGACGCGTTTTCATCCGCGGACAGCGGCATGGCAGCACTCGTCATTGACTCAAATCTTTTCTAAGCAGATCGCGACAAACATTACTTACAAAGGTGCGCATCGCGCCTGCTAAAAGCCCCAAAAAACCAAAACGGGGACCAGATGAGTAGCGGCGCTGACGGCGTATGGTAACTACACCTTAATTTAGTAGGGCGAATTCAAGAAATTAATGCCGTCGAGCGAGGGCTAGAGGAACTGGGCAGCTCCGCCGTCGAAAAGCTTCTTGGCCACTTCACGGCCCAATTCAATTGGGTCCGTGCCCTTTGCTTCTTCCACGAGTTGGCCCGAACCATCGAGCGCGAAAACGCCACCACGCAGGGTGATTTCATCGCCATCAATAGTCGCGGTGGAAGCCACCGGTGCCGTGCAGCCAGCTTCCAGTACAGCCAGAACAGTGCGCTCTGCCATCGCGCACTTCGTATCATCAGCGCTGACCAATTTGTCGATCGCTGCGCGCGCATAATCATCATCCGCACGGCATTCCACCGCCAATGCACCCTGCGCGGGAGCTGGCATGAATTCAGTCGGGTCAAAGACCTGCGTCGCACGATCACCCAAACCAACACGGGTTAAACCAGCGTAAGCGAGAACCACGGCATCAAGTTCGCCACTGGTCACACGGCCCATACGCGAATCAATATTGCCGCGCAGCGGACGGATATCCAGGTCCGGACGCATTGCCTTCAGCTGCGAAATACGACGCGGCGCCGACGTACCCACCTTCGAGCCCTGCGGAAGCTCCGCCAACGTCAGACCATCGCGCGCAATAAGCGCTTCACGGCGGTCCTCCCTCACCGGAATGATCAAGTGCGTCCGCGGCTCATCTGCCGTGGGTAAATCCTTGAAAGAGTGCACCGCCACATCGGCCTCATCATCGAAAACGGCCTGACGGATCGCGGTGGTGAACACACCGACACCGATCCGTTCAACCGGCGCCTGGCTCAGGTCACCAGCGGTGGTGACAATGGTCAGCTCGGCGTCATGGCCAGCTTCGATAAGCGCATCCCGCATGTGCCCTGCTTGGGTCTGGGCAAGTTTCGAACCACGCGTAGCTACGCGCAAGGTACGGGACGCATTGGTGTTGTTGGTCGCTTCAGTCACTGCTCGTTTCCTTTCTCGCAGAACCCGGACAGCGAGTTCTTCTCAAAACTTCCAGCGGATTTAATCCCGGTTGTATCGCCACCAGCTAAGCCGGTCGTCGTATCTTTCCCGCCGGTGAGGCCAAATAATTCCTCGATAGCGATCTCATAGCTGACCTCATCGGGCAACGCCGCGAGCTCTTTGATTTTCACCGTCGGCTGGTGGAGCAATTTATCCACCACACGCTTAACAGTGCGGGAGACCTCTTCGAATTCATCGGCATCCAGCTGCGGCAGGCGCGAACGGAGCCGTTCCAATTCCGCCTGGGCAGTCTCCGCCGCATTCACGCGCAGCTGCTTGACCATCGGTGCGACATCTCGCACACGCTGCTCGCTGCTGAAATTAGCGATCTCATCAGCAACAATCTGCTCAGCCATCCGACGTGCCGAAGACCCTTCATGCGTTGAGCCTGGGTTCACATCATCGTCGTCAAGCTTTGCGTGCAGCGCTTCGATATTGATCAACGTGACACCGTCAAGCTGCACCACCGCATCATCAATATCGCGTGGCAAAGACAGATCCACCAAGGTCGCCGGGCCCGAAATATCTTCTGGAGTGAGCGTGAAACCATCGCTCGCGGTGGCGGACACAGCAATATCCACACGCGACAAAGCACCAGCCCGGGCAGAGAAATCCACGACTTCTGCTGCCACGCCTGCCTCACGTGCATGCTCGGCGAGACGCTCCGCGCGTGAACGGGTGCGGTTAGCCAAAATGAGCCGGTCCACGCCACGCTTACCCAGGTTCGTTGCCGCCAATGACGACATTGCCCCAGCACCGAGCACCAACGCTGTGCGTCCCTTGAGGGACTCCACACCCATTTCTTTCATCGCCTCATCGAGCGCGAAGGTAACCATTGATGCACCCGCATCGTCAATAGCGGTCTCCGAATGGATGCGCTTACCGGTATGCAGTGCAGACTGCACCAATGCATGCAGGGCCGGGCCGATCGTGCCACGCTCGGTGGCATCCTGGTACGCCGCACGCACCTGGCCGATGATCTGCTGCTCGCCCACCACCATGGAATCCAAGCCAGCAGCCACGCGCATCAGGTGCTCTGCCGCCGCATCCGCATAGCGGACGTACAAGTAACTCCGCAGTTCAGCGACGTCAACACCGGAGAACTGCTCCAGTACACGCAGCACATCATTCACACCAGTGTGGAAAGCATTCGTGACTGCATAGACCTCAAGCCTGTTGCAGGTGGAGATGATCATTGCCTCAGACAGGCTCGGCTGCTGAGTGAAAGCTTCGCCAGCCTCGTTCTTCACGGCGTCATCCATGCTCAACCGCTCAAGCAGCGCGACCGGCGCCGAGCGGTGGGACATGCCCACCACGAGAACACTCACGAAAAATTCCTCCAGACCAGCTCACTCGGCAACCAGCACAAAGGCAGCGCCACAAGTCAACCCAAAGACTACCCCCGACATGCAGGAGCGCCACAACCGCCCTGCCCTCACGGGGTCACCCAGCTTTTGCCCCCAGCTCCGCCGCAAGTTCGTCATTGTCTACTTCCCAGCAAGCGAACTCTTCATCATCGATGACGATCACTGGCACGCGGTCCCCGAACTCAGCGGCGAGCTCATCGCTCTCATCTACATCAACTATTTCGAGTTGCGCGCCTGCTTCCGCCACCACTGGGGTGATTTGATCCACGACCCGTGCGCACGAACCGCAGGTCTGCCGGACCATTACTTGCACCAAACGCGCCATGCGGGGCCTCCTTGTCACGGTTACGCTCTACTGAAGGGAATACGATGTTCACCAAGACTACCCGCGGCAATGTGCTGCGCCCCGTGCCCTGAAGTGAAATAAGGAGACCATCTCGCCGTGAGCCCCGACAACGGACCCCTTTCCGGCCGCGATTACCTCGCGCAATGGTCTATTTCACGGGGAAATCTGCGCCGCTTCATTGAGGAAACAGCGCTTCCGCCTATCGACGATGCCCACCAGCGCACCGCCGGTGAAGCCGCCGCCGAAGCCGCTATTGAAGAGACTTTTGGCATCAGCATCGACGAATTCGTCACAGGTGTTGATTCTGTCTCCGGCGCCGCCGCCACTGCCGGCGGGATCGAAGTGACCAAACCTGACCCGGACATTCCGCAACAGGCCGGTGCCGCGGCTTTCTTCGACATCGACAACACCCTCATCCAGGGTTCTTCGCTAATCCTGCTCGGATACGAGTTATTCCGCCGTAAATTCTTGAGCTTGAGCGAGATTTTCCCGTACCTCGTGGCACAGATCCAGTACCGCGTCTTCGGCAAAGAGCTTCCCGACGCCATCGGTTCCGGCCGCGAAATGGCCCTCGATTTCGTTAAAGGCCAAGAAGTCGAAGCACTCAAAGAAATCTGCAGCGATATTGTCGACGAGCGCCTCATCGACCGCACCTATTCCGGTACCCGCGAACTCGCCGCCCTACATGTCGCCGCCGGCGAGCAAGTTTGGCTTGTTTCCGCCACCCCCGTCCAGGTCGGCCAGTTCCTCGCCCGCCGCATGGGCTTTACCGGCGCGCTTGGCACTGTCGCTGAGGAAGAAGACGGTAAATTCACCGGCCGCCTCGTCGGCGATATCCTCCACGGCCCCGGCAAGGTTCACGCTGTCGCTGCCCTTGCCGCCATCCAAGGTCTCGACCTTGCCGAGTGCACCGCCTATTCCGATTCCGCCAACGACATCCCCATGCTGTCCATGGTGGGCACACCAGTGGCCATCAACCCAGACAGCAAGCTGCGCAAGCATGCAGAAGAGCACGGCTGGCTCATCCGCGACTACCGCCCGGTGCGCCGCGTTCTGTTCAGCTGGATTCTGCCCGCCGGCATCACCGCGGCCGGCGTCGGCGCATTCCTGTGGCGCCGACGCAAGCGCCACTAATTACAAACGAGAGCACCCTCCCACCAAGCTCGCCCGATCA
>NZ_CAMXWS010000003.1 GCF_947253065.1 uncultured Corynebacterium sp. | reverse complement strand
CCTGACCGAGGTCGGCCTCACGCCTGAGGACACCGAGGAACTCGAGGCAGTGGCCAAGGCCGCCACCGCTGAGGAGGAGACCATCCACAACATGCCGTTCCCGGTCACCCCGGAGATGGTCGTCGAGTCGCTCATCGCCCTCGAGGGCATTTCCCGCCGAGTCCGCGAGGAGCGCGGCCTGCCGGAGCCCGTCAAGTACGAGGCCAAGCACTAAATAGCTTCGCTTAACGACGAATCGCCCCGCAGCCCACCCCGCTGCGCGGCGATTTTTCGTTTCAGGCCCTCAGCCCTTCCAGGTTCTACGCCCAGGGCCCTCCAGGGCCAGCAGGGCCTTGCGGACCGCCGTGGAAGTTCTGTTGCGGGTAGGCGCCGTTGGCCATATTCGCCGCATTCTTCTTCTTATTCCTCCGCAGCAGGAATACCAGAAGGCCAATGAGAGCCAGAAGCAGCACGCCAGCACCGATCACGGCTGGCAGTACCCACGACGGCTTTCCGGACTCATCATCAACTGCTGCTGCACCGTCGTCTTGAGCACCGTCATCCTTGGCGGAGCCAGAATCCTCCGCCTTAGCACTATCGAAATTGATCGGCTCATCAGACGGCTCCGGGCCATTCTCGTAGGTGGGCTGCCAATCCAGGCCGCCATCGGCAGGCTCACCATCGAGGGCGACCGCGAACTCATACGGCTGCTCCACGCCGGTGATGTAGTCCCCGCCTTTCGAGCCCATACCGAACCACACAAAGTAATAGCCTTGTCGCTCGCTCTGAGAAGCTTGCCAGGCGTAACTACTAGGGGAGACTGGACCTTCCTCAACGGCTTCATCAAAAAATGTCAGCGATCCTTCGCCGGCTCCTCCGCGGGTCGGATTGTAAAACCCGAACTTGATCGAATCTGCAGCTTCTGCCACTGATTTCGGAGTCTTGGCCTTGATCACCGGGCGCTCGCCCCATTTAACCGGGATCTTGTAGAAGCGGTATTCGCCCGGAACAATCTTGTCGGAATAGGAACCTTCAGAGATTTCCACTGCGTCATTGAATCCGGTGCCGCCGTTGATCGGCTCAGAGTCCTCGATCTCCGGGACCTCATCAGGATCGCCCGGGGAAGTGATTTCGCGCTCATCCCACTCCCTCGCCTGCTCTTCGTCCGGCAACGGTGCGTGGAAAACGCTAATTTCGATAGGCACATCCTCAGTGATCTCGTCCCCGTTCTGATAGACCTGAGCGCCGATGAGCCAGTTGCTCATATCGCACCGATTCTCTTTGCCCTTGAACCGTTGAGGTCCATCTCGTTTCAAAGCAATGTGGTAGGAATCAATCCCGAACTGGGCACTCGCGACATTGGAAGCATTCGCTAGCGTCGTTTTTGCTTCACCGCAGGACGAATCGCCTTCATTGGTCACTTCACTAGTCGTTATGAAAATCTCGCCATCATGCCAGTCACCATTGGTCTGCCACACCGGGGTGATGGTGATCAGGGCGTCGTGCTCTTCAGGCACAGAGACACGGAAGTAGCGATCCTTCTTCGCATTACGGTCCGGCTTCACCTTCGTTTGGTACTGGCCTTCTCCAAGCCACTTGGCATCTTCGGGGTTGTCGGCGAATTCGAATTCGGTGCCTTTGACTTTGTACTTACCCACATCACGCTGAGAGAGGAACTTCAAAGACTCAGCGAGACTGCCGGCGTCATCGGCTTCCAGGAACTGACCATTGCCAGCCTCTGCAATGCACTCCAACTCTTCGCGAGCTTTATCGTCGACTTTGAAGCCGACGGTGTGAATCGCCAGGTCGACTCCGTCGCTGGCGAGCTCCTCAGCCACCTCACACACCGGCGGCGGAGCACACGTATCAATGCCGTCGGAGACGAGGATGATGGAACGCTGCCCCTTGTCACCAAGCTCATCAGCAGCAGCGCGAAGGGAATTACCCATCGGGGTATAACCCTTCGGCGTCACACCGTTGATCGCCTTGACCAACTTGTCCTTATCCACATCGCCAACAGGTGCAAGGGTCTCAATATCCTTGCAACCAGTCTCGTGGTTCTCCGGCGCATCAGTCACCTTCGAGCCGTAAACCATCAGGCCCATCTGAGCCGTCGGCGGCAAAGACTCGATCAAGTCCTTTGAGGCCTGCTTGGCAGCGTCGATACGCGGACCTTCAGCATCTTCCTCCAACATCGACGACGAAGCGTCAAGAATCAGCATTGCTTTGCTATCCGCACTGCCTTGCTCCTCATCGGAAGCTTCCTGCGCAAACACAATCGGCGTCCACGCGACACAACAAACAGCTGCAAGAATAAGCACAAGGACAGCTCTGGCCCTCGCTATTGAAGATAAAGCCTGCATCGACCCGTTCCCTTCTGCGATGTGTCCAACGTCACTTCGCAACATAAAGGAAACGAGCCCCTATTGCAGGACTCGTTATCGGTTTGTGCCAGAAAGTTCTTCTAAGCGCGCAGCAACTCAGCCTTCACAGGGCCGGCAATGTCGAGCTCGAGAACGCGGAGACCGTCTTCGCGCGCGGATTCGAGGATCTTCGCATCCACGGGCTCGGTGGACAGCACCATCGCGGTCGGGCCGGCGCCGGACAGGTACGCAGCGTAACCACGGTTGCGCAGACGGTTGACCCACTCAGCGGTAACCGGCAGAACATCAGCGCGGTACGGCTGGTGCAGGCGGTCGCGGGTGCCCTCCCAGAGGAACTGGGGGTGGGTCTGGATCGCCACGGTCATGACTGCGGTGCGCGAGACATTGAAGCGGGCATCAGAGTGCGTGACGTGGGATGGCAACACTTTGCGCACAGCATTTGTCGACGCATGGAAATTCGGCACGAGAGCTGTGGCGATGATGTCCTTGTGCACGGTCAACGGGACCGCACGGTACTCGGGCTGCGAGACACCATCAACGGGGATATCCGTCCAGGACACCACTGCCCCACCGACGACGCTGGCTGCAGCATTGTCGGGGTGTCCTTCGAAGGCGGAGCTGAGCTGGATGACTTCATCGGTGCTCAGCGGGTCACCAGCCAGGGTATTCGCCGCAACCACACCAGCGACAGCAGCAGCCGCGGACGAGCCCAGACCACGGGATTGTGGGATGCTGTTGTGGCACGTCACCTTCAGGCCCGGGGCATGCACATCAGCTGCGTGCAGGCCCGAATTGATGGCCTTGACCACGAGGTGGGAGGAATCGCGGGGCAAGTCGTCGGCTCCCTCGCCGAAGATCTCCACCTCAAGGCCGGAGTTGGTCACTTCAACTTCGACCGTGTCGTAGATCCCCACGGCAAGGCCGAGGGTGTCAAAGCCGGGACCAAGATTCGCAGAGCTGCCAGGGACGGTCACGCGGGCGCGTAGGCCCACCTCAAGATCAATGGCCATGTTCTAAGCACCCAAACGGATGACGGAGTTGATGGCCTTGACCTCTTCGATGTCACGCAGCTCGTCGACAATTCCGGCAAGCTTGCGCTCCAGCGAGGAGTGGGTGACCACGATCAGACGGGAATCATTCCCTGACTCCTCCTGGCGCACTGCCGAAATGGAGATATCCTGCGCGGCAAAGCGGCGGGAGATCTCAGCGAGCACACCGGCACGATCCACCACGGACATGTCAATGTGGTAGCGGGTCGGCACATCGCCGAAGTCCGCGATCGGGTAGTGCGCGTACGGGTTTTCAGCCGGAGCACGACCACCGTGGATCTTGTTGCGCGCGGCACCGACCAGGTCGCCGAGCACGGCAGAAGCGGTCGGCGCACCGCCGGCACCATTGCCGTAGAACATCAGGCGACCTGCAGCTTCAGCTTCGACGAACACAGCATTATAAGACTTATCGACGGTCGCCAGCGGGTGCTCATTCGGCACCAGCGTCGGGTGGACGCGGGCGGAGACGGAGGTGTTACCGGCGTCGTCGATAAGCCTCTCGCAAATGGCAAGCAGCTTGATGGTGAAGCCGGCTTCGCGCGCGGCTTCAATATCTTCGGCCGTGATATTGGTGATGCCTTCGGCATGGACATCGTCGTAGGTGACGCGGGTGTGGAAGCCCATGGAGGCCATGATGGCAGCCTTGGAAGCGGCGTCGTGGCCCTCGACGTCAGCGGTCGGATCGGCCTCGGCGTAGCCCAGGCGGGTGGCCTCGGCAAGTGCTTCCTCGTAGGACATACCGGTGGATGCCATCGCGTCGAGCACGAAGTTGGTGGTGCCGTTGACAATGCCGGAGATGCGCTGGACCTGGTCACCGGCCAGGGAGCGGCGCAGCATGCCCACGACCGGGATCGCGGCAGCAACGGCAGCCTCGTAGTAGAGGTCGACGCCGGCCTCATTAGCAGCGTCGGAAAGCTCGTCAGCGTGTGCGGCGATGAGCGCCTTATTCGCAGTGACGACGGACTTGCCCGCCTTGAGAGCGGCGAGCACCAGCTCACGCGGGTAGTCGATGCCACCGATGACCTCAACGACAACGTCGATATCGTCGCGATCAATCAGTTCGCGTGCGTTATCGGTGAGCGTGATGTCCGGGAAGTGATCGAGAACGTCGCGCTTCTTGCTCAGGTCAGAAACCGCAACGCCACGGACGTCGATCGGGCCGCCGATGCGGTTTTCCAGGTTGGAAGAGAACTCATTAATCAGGCGCAGGACCTCAGTACCGACGGTACCCATACCGAGCACGGCAACCCCCACGGGTTGCCCGATGCCCTTACCGGGGTAGTTTCCGTTCCTTCCTTCGGCGCTCAACGCAGTCATGGTTCTCCTGTGTCGTAGTTGACGGCTGTTTTTCACCATGGTGGCGGTGGAAACGGCCGTTGCGGACGCAATGCTCTAAGAGTCTACAAAAACCTCGCGGGCAAGTAGATCTTCGACCGTCTCTCGGCGGATCATTGGGGTCACTTCCCCATCGCGCACACTGACTACGGCGGGGCGTCCGAAGCAGTTGTAATTTGATGCCATGGAGAAGCAGTAGGCCCCCGTGGCGGCAAGGGCGATCAGGTCGCCGGGCGCAATATCGTCAGGCCAGAGGGCATTATTGATCAAAATATCGCCGGATTCACAGTGCGATCCGACAAGACGCGTCGCGTGTGGCGCGCCTTGTGTGAGGCGATTGATCACGCGCGCGTCGTACTCAGCTCCGTACAGAGCGGTACGAATATTATCGCTCATTCCGCCGTCGACAGCGATGTAGCGGCGCGTAGCTTCGTCAGTGACGTGGACGTCTTTGACGGTGCCAACCGAGTAGACAGTCACAGCAGCGGGACCGGCGATTGCGCGACCCGGCTCAACAATCACCTGTGGCGGGACAATGCCCAGATCGCCTGCTGCTTCATTGACTGCGCGGAGCAGATCGCGTGCAACAGCTTCGACGTTGAGCGGCTCCTCCTCGACGGTGTAGGCAATGCCGTAGCCGCCGCCCAGGTCGAGGTACTCCAGCTCCACGCCGAGTTCGCGGTAGATCTTGGCGTACAAGCCCAGCACGCGGGAGGCGGCCAGCTTAAAGCCTTCAGCATCAAAAACCTGGGAGCCGACGTGGCAGTGCAGGCCGGTCAGGCGCACATTCGACGCGGCGTGCGCGGTCTGTGCAGCCAAGAATGCGGAGCCTGAAGCCAGAGAGAGTCCGAATTTCTGGTCCTCGTGGCTAGTAGCGATGAACTCGTGGGTGTGCGCCTCCACACCAGGCTTGACGCGAATGAACACGTCTTGGACGACACCCTCTTCCCCGGCAATGCGCTCGAGTGCGTCGAGCTCCTGGTGGGAGTCAATCACCACATGGCCCACACCATTGGTCACGCAGCGGCGCAGGAAAGAATCGGATTTGCTGTTGCCGTGCGCGGTGATGCGCTCAGCCGGAAAATCAGCAGCAAGTGCAATGAGCAGCTCGTTTTCACTCGCGACATCAAGAGCCAGACCTTCTTCAGCCACCCACTTGGCAATCCGGGTAGTCAGGAATGCCTTCGCCGCATAGTGCACGTGCGCCGGATCGCCATACGCACGAGCCATGTCACGGCAGCGGGAACGAAAATCGTCCTCGTCGACGACCATGACGGGAGTGCCGTATTCAGCGGCAATCTCGGTCAGGGAGACGCCGGCGATGGAGACTGTGCCGTCGTCATTGCGGGAGGCATTGCGTGGCCAAACATGCGCGGGCAGATCATTGAAGCAACCAGCCTCCTGGTGGCGCATGCGCAGAAGGTCATCGCGCGACAGATTCGCCGTATTCAGGACGGGATCGAGCATGCTTTACATCCTTTCCGGCGCGGTAATGCCCAGCAGGCGCAGGGCATTCGCAAGCACCTGGCGCGATGCGGAGGCGAGCGCCAGACGCGCAGCGTGGATCGGTTCTGCATCTTCGCCAGCCTTGGGCAGGATCTGGCATGCGTCGTAGAACTTGTGGAAGACGCTGGCCAGTTCCTCGGCGTAGCGCGCGATACGGTGTGGCTCGCGCAGCTCCGCAGCAGCCTTGACCACAGCGGGGAATTCACCGAGGGTGCGAATCAGGTCGCCTTCCTTCTCATGGGTCAGCAGCGACAGGTCAGCGCCATCCGCGGACACGCCCGCTTCAGCCGCCTTACGCTCGATGGACGCAAGACGCGTGTGTCCGTATTGGACGTAGTAGACCGGGTTGTCGTTGGACTGCTTCTCCCACAGGTCCAGGTCAATATCCAACGTGGAATCGACCGAGGAGCGCACAAGCGAGTAACGCGCAGCATCACGGCCAATCAGGTCGACCAAGTCGTCGAGAGTGATCACGGTGCCAGCACGCTTGGACATCTTCACAGGCTTGCCGTCGCGGACAAGGTTGACCATCTGCCCGATCAGAACCTCGACGGCTTCCGGGTCATAGCCCAAAGCCTGAGCAGCGGCACGCAGACGCGCGATATAGCCGTGGTGATCCGCACCGAGCATGTAGATCGCTAGCGTGTGGCCACGATCAAATTTGTCTGCCACATACGCGATATCGCCAGCGATGTACGCAGCATCACCGTCGGACTTGAGCACCACGCGGTCCTTGTCATCACCGAAATCAGTGGAACGCAGCCACCACGCGCCGTCAGCCTCATAGAGGTTGCCGTTGTCCTTCAGAGTCTGGATTGCACGGTCCACAGCGCCGGATTCAAACAGTGAGTTCTCGTGGAAGAACACATCGAAATCGGTACCGAAATCGTGCAAAGACTGCTTGATCTGCTCAAACATCATTTCCACGCCCTCAGCGCGGAACGCTTCCTGGACAGTTGAGGCATCACCGTCGAGAGCATCAGGACGCTTATCGACGACCGCACGCGCAATCTCCTGGATGTACTCCCCGCCGTAACCGTCTTCCGGGGTCGGCTCGCCCTTGGCTGCTGCAACGAGCGACCGTGCAAAGCGGTCGATCTGGCCACCGTGGTCGTTGAAGTAGTACTCACGGGTCACCGAAGCACCGGAGAATTCCAGGACACGGCCGAGGGAATCACCGACGGCTGCCCAACGGGTACCACCAAGGTGGATCGGACCAGTCGGATTCGCGGAGACGAATTCAAGGTTGATCTTCGCATCAGCCAGCAGATCAGATCCGCCGAAAGATGGACCCTTTTCAAGGATGTCGGCCACGATGCCACCCGTGGCAGCTGCACCGAGGCGGAGATTGATGAAGCCTGGGCCTGCGACCTCGGCGGAGTCGATCTCGGGGCGGTTCGCCAATGCGTCGCAAAGCCACTGCGCAAGCTCCCGCGGATTCGTGCCCGCCTTCTTGGCCACCTGGAGCGCGATATTCGTTGCGTAGTCGCCGTGCTCCGGGTTGCGGGGTCGCTCAACAGTGACAACGTCGGGGACGACCGTCGAGTCGAGGCCGCGTTCGTCCAGCGTCTGGACAGTGATTGAGCGAACAGTGGAAGTCAGATCAGCAGGCGTCATGGCAAAGGAGTTTAATTGAAGGTAGCCACTGCCCGGCAACTTACCCAGAAAGGAGCCAATCAGTGCGCGTAGCCCTATTTTCCACCTGCATTGGAGACGCATTGTTCCCCGATGCACACAAGGCGGCTGCCATCGTCCTATCTCGACTTGGATGTGAGGTCGTCTTCCCGCCGGAGCAAACCTGCTGCGGCCAAATGCATATCAATACTGGGTACCAGAAAGAGACGGTGCCCATGATTGAAAATTACGTCGACGCTTTTGCCGACGATTCCATTGATTATGTTGTCACCCCGTCCGGCTCCTGCACCGGTGCAGTGCGCGAACAGCACACCCGCATCGCGGAGCGCTACGGCTCCAAAGAGCTCGTTGCCGGCACCAAGAAAACTACGAAGAAGACCCTGGACCTCTCCGAGTTCATCGTCGATGTCATGGGTACTACCGATGTGGGTGCTTTCTTCCCGCACCGCGTGACATATCACTCCACCTGCCACTCCCGCCGCTTCATCAAGGTCGGCGACCGCCCGACTGATCTGCTCAAGGCAGTCGACGGCCTCGAACTTGTCGAGTTGGAGAATATTGAGGAGTGCTGTGGTTTCGGCGGCACCTTCGCAGTGAAGAACTCTGATACTTCAGCTGCGATGGTCTCGGACAAGGTGCGCCACATCAAGGACACCCAGGCGGAATACGTCACGGCGGGTGACTCGTCGTGCCTGATGAATATTGGTGGCGCCATGTCTCGCCAGCACACCGGCATTCGTGCGATCCACCTCGCTGAGATCCTTGCCTCCACCCGTGAGAATCCGTGGACTCCAGAGTCCGCCGCGTACACGAAGGAGAAGATGCTGTGAAGGTCGGACTTGGTACCCCGACGATGCCACCCCATGCTCCGAGTGACTTGGGGCACTTCCGCGAACACGACAAATTTCAGAAGAACGCCAAAACTGAGCTGAATAACTCAACTCAGCGTCGCAATCTGAATTACGCCACCACCCAGATCCGCTTGAAGCGCCAGGGAGTTGTCAGCGAGCTTGATGACTGGCAGGACCTGCGCGAGGCTGGTTCAACCATCAAGCGTGATACGCTCGCTCGCCTGCCGGAGTTGCTGGAGCAGTTTGAGGAGAACGTGACCAAGCGTGGCGGACACGTCCACTGGGCACGTGACTCCAAGGAGGCGTCGCAGATTGTCACCGACTTGATCAAGAAGACCGGCGAGACCGATGTTGTGAAGATCAAGTCGATGGCCACCCAGGAGATCGCGCTGAACGATGTCCTAGAAGAAAACGGCATCAGCGCGCGTGAGACGGACTTGGCTGAGCTTATTGTGCAGCTTGGCGACGATTTCCCGTCTCACATCGTCGTCCCCGCTATTCACCGCAACCGTGCGGAGATTCGCGACATCTTCACCGAGAAGATGCCCGGTGCTGGCGACGATCTGACTGCTGAGCCTGCGGTGCTGGCGGAGGCTTCCCGCAAATTCCTCCGCGAGCAGTTCATGAAGGCCAAGGTGGCCATCTCAGGCTGCAACTTCGGTATCGCGGAGACCGGTTCGGTCTCCATCGTCGAATCCGAGGGCAACGGCCGTATGTGCCTGACCCTGCCGGAGACCCTGATCACCGTCATGGGCATTGAGAAGATCCTGCCTAAGTACGAGGATCTGGGTGTGTTCATGCAGCTGTTGCCGCGTTCGTCGACAGGCGAGCGCATGAATCCGTACACCTCGATCTGGTCGGGTGTGACGGAAAATGATGGCCCGCAGGACTTCCACATCGTGCTCGTGGACAATGGCCGCACCGCTGCCCTGTCCAATGAGATCGGCCGCGAAGCCTTGAAGTGCATTCGCTGCTCTGCCTGCCTGAATGTGTGCCCGGTCTACGAGCGCGCTGGTGGTCACGCCTACGGTTCGGTTTACCCAGGCCCGATCGGCGCAATTCTCACCCCGCAGCTCGCCGGCATGGATTCTGCCGACGATGTGACCGCTTCCCTGCCGTACGCGTCCTCGCTGTGCGGTCGTTGTGATGAGGTCTGCCCTGTCAAGATCCCGATCACCGACGTCCTGTTGGAGATGCGTCACCAGAAGGTGGAGAACCACCGTCCCGCAATGGAAGGCGCGATGTTCGCTGCCATCGGTCAGCTGTGGGGCCACTCCAAGTTGTGGGACAAGGCCGTGCGCATGGTTGCTGCTGGCCGCGTGCTCGGTGGGTTCAACGGTGTGATCAACAAGATGCCGCCGCCAGTTTCCGGTTGGACGAATTACCGCGATGTGGCTGTGCCGCCGAAGAAGTCCTTCCGCCAGTGGTTCGAGACCGATGAGGCGAAGGATCTCATGGCCAAGGCTCGCGCTGAAGGTGTGCATACACGCAAGGAGGACCAGTAATGGCTACTGCTAAAGAAGAGATCCTCGGTCGCATCCGCAACGCCCACCAGCTGGCGGATTCCCCGGCGAGTGTCGAGCAGGTACGCAATTACCGCACGGAATCGCCTCTGAACCGCGATGAGCTGCGCGAGATGCTCGTTGATCGCCTCGTGGACTACAAGGCAGAAGTCTCCACTGTTTCTGCTGCTGAGTTGCCCGGCAAGATTGCTGAGATCCTCAACGAGAACAATGCTAAAGAGGTCCGTTATGCGCAGGGCCTCGATGCCGAACTGTTCGTGTCTTTCGACGGTAATGCGCAGCCGGACGACGTCGCAGTGGATCCGCGTGATCTGAACGATGTCGACGCAGTTGTCACCAGCTCCGTCGTCTCGTCTGCCCAGACTGGCACCATCTGCCTTCAGTCTGAAGGCGGTGCCGGCAAGTGCGGCCGCCGCGCTTTGAGCCTGGTCCCCGACCGCCACCTGTGCATCGTTCCGATGGATTCGGTGGTCTACGGCGTTCCTGAGATGTTCGCCAAACTCAACCCTGAGCTGCCGACAACGCTGATTTCTGGCCCGTCGGCCACCTCGGATATTGAGCTTGTCCGCGTCGAGGGCGTGCATGGTCCGCGTGACTTGATTGTGTTGATCGTCGATTAGCACGCACACACAAATCGGCCCGCACCTTCCGTTTGTAAGGGGTGCGGGCCGATTTGCTGTCATTTTCCCGTGCCGCGCTTTGTCGCGCGCAAGATCTACTATGAGGCATCAACCGTTGAGCGCAATGACTAACTGATGCTTGTTCCATCTGTGTTTTCTCCCTGTTTGCTGGGAGCCACAACACCGCCCTTCCTCATCGCTGTCTGCGCAGTACAAACGCCCGATCTTCACGCATGCGCATCATTGCTAAAGTTTGGGCAATGAGCACTCCGTACGACGAAGAAATGGCCTCATCTGTCGACCGCGCAATATCCGATCCGCTCAGCGTGCGCCCGCAGCTGAAGGACATGATCGTCGGCGTGGTTGCAATGCTCGCCGTCTATGCGTTGCTGATCGGCACCGCCCTCGGGCTCAAAGCGCTAGATCTTCCCGTCGGGATCAAAGCGGCCTTGCCAGTGTTGATCATCTTTTCACTGGTGATCCCCACAATCGCATTGGTGATGTATCTGAGACGCCGCAATCTTCCTCTCGGGTTCCGCCCACTGGGTAAGCGTGGCTGGCATCTGCTGTGGCAGATTCCCGTTGCAATTGTTGGCTCTGCAGTATGCACGTCGATCGTCCGTCCACTGCTCGGCATTGAATCCACCGATGCGTCGAGTCCCGCTGGAACTGGTACTGCACTGGTGTTGTTCACACTGGGCGCATACCTGTTGATCGGGCCGTTCCTTGAGGAGGTCGTCTTCCGCCGCCTCATCATGGGGTACCTGGATACTGTGATGCCCGCGGTGGCCAGCGTGCTGCTGACCTCCCTGGCGTTCGGGCTCGTACACATCGCACCGGCTGCCATCGTCTATACGTTCTTCGGTGGTCTCGCTTTCGCACTCGTGACCAGGTGGCACCGCTCCTTGTGGGCCGGTTTCATCGTGCACATGTGCAATAACGTGCTCGTTGAAATCATCGTGCTCGCCGGC
The DNA here is from genome assembly GCF_947253065.1 of uncultured Corynebacterium sp. Lineage (GTDB taxonomy): Bacteria > Actinomycetota > Actinomycetes > Mycobacteriales > Mycobacteriaceae > Corynebacterium. The sequence goes on along the minus strand of NZ_CAMXWS010000003.1, from coordinate 88,800 downwards.
GTTTAAACCCCATTTGTCTCTCCTCTGCGCAATAGGGATACGATCAGTAGCCGTCTTTCCTCCGCCGCGTGTGGGGGCTTTGTTCTTCACTACCCCGGCAAAGAAGGCGGCACATGGCTCAGGCACACAGCAACGCAGTCGATTTACGCCCAGTCGTGCTCGTTCTCATTGGCTCGTTGGGCATTCAATCTTCAGCGATCGTGTCCTCAACGCTCTTCGCGGGGCTCGGCACAGTTGCTGTATCCACTTTCCGTTTGCTGATTGCGGCAGTGATGCTGCTTGTCGCATTCCGCCCGGCAGTACGCACTTTCACCCGTCAGCGCTGGATCAATGCGTGCATCTACGGCATCGCCATGGCCGCGATGAACCAGTTCTACTTCGCTGCCGTCGACCGCCTCCCGCTAGGTGTTGTGGTCACACTGGATTTCCTCGGCCCGTGCCTTGTGTCATTTCTTGGCCTCAAGTACTGGCGCGAACGCGGCTGGGCACTCATCGCATTCATCGGTGTCGTCCTTATCGCCGGGCCATCATCCGGCATGGACCCCGTCGGCCTGATCTACGGTTTCCTCGCCGGCGCATTCTTCGCCGCGTACACCGTCTTCGCGGAGCGCGTCGGCAAGGCCGAAGGCGGTGGCATGAGCGACCTGGCCATCTCCGTCGCGGTCGCAGCACTCGTCACGCTTCCCATCGCCGCGCCGACGCTTATCGACGTCTCCCCCAACTCCTGGCTCATCCTCACCCTCGCCGCCCTGATCGGTGTGGTGATCCCCTATATCGCTGACACGGTGGCAGCACGAATCACCTCTGCACAGGTCGTCGGCACGCTTTTCGCCCTCGATCCTGTTGTCGGTTCCATCCTCGGCTGGTTATTCAAGGGCGACGAGCTGACCACCCGCATGCTCATCGGCATCCCCATGGTCGCGCTCGCCGGCGCCATAATCACCTGGCGCTCCAAACCCCGCGATGAGGCCGGTGGTTCTGCTGCCTGGCCGCAGGTGCAGGAATAGCCTCTTCCCCGAGTGGGGCTTGTCCGGGCGGCCTTCGCTCCGGAGATTTTCTTTATCCTGGCATCACTGTCCGTTATCTAAGGAGCAACCAGTGAACCGCGAAATCGTCTTCATCGTCTACGTCTCGGATATCGACACCTCCGTCGCGTTCTACCGCGATCTTCTCGACCTCGACACCGACTTCGTCTCGCCCCGCTACGTCACATTCGCCCTGGCTGAGAATGTGTACCTGGCCCTGTGGACCGGCAACTCTGAAGACCTCGACGCCGCAGGAAACCGCACCACCGAAGTGTGCATCAACGTCCCCGCCGACGAAGTCACCTCCACGTTGAAGCAATGGAAAGACAAAGGCGTGAACGTCCTCCGTGAACCGTACGAGGAAGTCTTCGGCACCACCTTCGTCGTCGCCGATCCGGACGGCAACCTCATCCGCGTCGCCCCCATCGACTAGTGGCGCGTACTGGCAGGAGGGAAAGCGAGAGCAGCCCCAGACCGGGCAACAAGAATAAAAGAAGTCTCGAGACATAACCGGAAGGTTGTCTCGAGACTTAAACGGTTTCGAGTACTCATCTCGCTCGTCTCAGGATGTCGGACAAGGCCGCGATTCTCTAGCGAGATGGGTTCCAGTTCCCTTTGCAGCAGATGCCAAACGCTTTACTCAAGCTTGTCGTCTTCTTGTCTGCGGACTGTCCTAACAAACTTCCCCATGAATTGGAAAACTGGAGGCGCTAGGAAAACTCCTGCCAACCACTCGGAACCTCCACCAAAGTGCACGAGCAAGGCTGCACCGACCGAGGATAGAAACATTCCGAAGCTCAAGTACTGACCACGTTTTAGAGCGTCCACATCTCCTTTGGCAAGCCACTCTTTCTCGTGGTTCGACGCCGAAATGCTTTGTTCCGCCATTCGCATTGCGCGGTCAGCAAAGGTGGGGTCAACCTGCTGATATGCCTCCAGGGTCTCCGGTGCGGGGGCTGGGGCACTCCACAGGTATGCGGAACCTGCAATCTGCCGGGTAACCTCCTCAACGAGTTCAGCATCGATTACTTCGCCGGGAGCACCTTCCGAATGCTGTTGTCCATTGCGTTGAACGTCATGCTCCACCCGTTGTAAATCGTCGCCCGGGGGTCGTTGGCCCTCATGCGGGCTTGCGTCCGCAGCGGCCGAGGATTCGTCTCCATTATGTCCACTCCCCGGCGACGTGCTCGACCGGCGGCGCTCCTCATTTTGAGTGTCATCGTTCATGCACCTTCTTCCTTCCGGTAATGGCACTAACGCACATCTGGAGTTTGCAGTCTAACGCCAATTCAACCACAACATATCCGCCAACAACATACAGAACCACCAAGTAAGCTCATCAGAGCGCCACAACCCCGGTAAGCGTCGACTCACCTCAATCAAAAAGTCATCCGGACAAACTCATAACCGGGGACTGGATTCGTTTAGACGTTACAGAAAAACACCACGTCAGATGGTGTCCCCGACAGGATTCGAACCTGCGACCTTCGGTACCGGAAACCGATGCTCTAATCCACTGAGCTACGGAGACATTGCTTTTAGCAGCGCCCCTTAATCTAGCACTCTGTGAAGTGTCGTCGCTAATTACCTAAAGCTTGTTGCTGGCCTGCATCTATAAACTTGTTGACACATCACCATGTGTGCGCGTAGCATCGTTGGCAGATGGTGTAGACACGTCAACAACATTAGAAATGCGCACTTCCATCAAAGGAGCATTAGCAATGACCACCGCATCCAACTTCAGCGGCACCTACGACCTTGACACCGCCCACTCCTCCGTCGGCTTCACCGTGCGTCACGCAATGGTGACCAAGGTCCGCGGCGAGTTCACCGACTTCACCGCTTCCCTTACCGCTAACCAGGACAACCCGGCCGAGAGCAAGGCTGAGGCAACGATTCAGACGGCATCCGTCGATACGCGCAATGCTGACCGCAATGGCCACATCAAGGGCGAGGACTTCTTCGACGTTGAGAAGTTCCCGCAGATGACCTTTAGCTCCACCGCTTTCGACGTCGACGCATCCGGCAACGGCACCGTCACCGGCGACCTGACCATCAAGGGCACGACCAAGCCGGTCACCCTCGACGTGGAGACCTTCGGTGTTGAGGAAGACCCGTTCGGCAACACCCGCCTGGGCTTCGAGGCTCGCACCACCATTAACCGTAAGGACTTCGGCATCGACTTCGAGGCACCGCTGAACTCCGGCGGCGCACTCGTTGGCGAGAAGATCAACATCGAGATCGAAGGCTCCGCCATCAAGCGTGCCTAGTTTTGTCTGGTGACTTGTAATAAGTCACTCGTCACGCAAAGAGCACGGCCGTGCAGGTTTAGTACTGCACGGCCGTGTTTTTCTTTTGCATGTTTTGAGCTGACCTTTTAATAGCGACCGTCCGGGATAACGACCCAGCAGATCAGGTACAGCAAGATACCGGAGAAGCCCAGGAGCGTCAGTGCCACGAAGATCACACGCACGAGGGTCGGATCCATGTTGTAGGTCTCCGCAAAGCCACCACACACGCCGGCAATCATGCGGTCATTGGCCGAGCGGTACAGCTTCTTCGACGGCATTCCCCCACCGTTCGGAAAAGCACCATGATTCGGAGCCATATTCTGCTCACCCTGATTGAAATTATTGTCCTGATTATTGCTATTCGGATTCACTGGGTTGGACATGTCAGGTCCTTTCTCATGGAAGGTCGTTAAAGTTCTGACACCACCCATTCAACCCGTCTCCAGCCCGTGCGACAACGGTAAATTATTTCAGCTAACTAAGTTCCCAGTGCTTTCACTTCACCGGAAGACATAATTCCTTCGAAAAAACCACGGATTACAGGAATATCGTCATAGTCCAAATCATCAAAAACCACGCGACGAACCGTTTCAACGTGGTCCGGCACAGCCGCCTTCAAACGTTCCATGCCCAAGTCAGTCAGGCGGACAACAACGCCGCGCCCATCACCCGGGCTCTTCTCCTTTGTGACCAGACCACGACGCTCCATACGAGTGATCTGGTGGGAAGCACGGGAGCGGTCCCATGTCAGCTCCGTGCACAAATCACGCAACCGCAAACAGTGATTATCAGCCTCAGACAGCGTGACCAGCACACTAAATTCAGGACTGGACAAATCAGCGCTGTCGAGCAGCGAAGCTTCAACAACGAGATCAAGCTTGCGCACTGTATCCAAAAGTAGGCGCCAGAATGCCTGCTCTTTTTCGTTGAGCCAACGTGGTTCTGCCGTCATAATGCTTCAAGGGTACTAAACACTTGCACCAGGAAGAAATTATTTAATCCCTGCTAACTGCCCGCTTTTAGCTCCTGAATTGAAGCACTACGGGCCGCCGCGACGCGATCGAATCGCTTGGGGAAGCACGTGAGCACAAATACTTGAGACGACGTACCCACCTGAGTGAACAGAGCATTCATCAGCTCCAGGCGTTGCGGGTCGGTCGCACCCAAAGCATCGTCGACGACAACAGGTACCTGCATGCCATCAACATCACTTCCGGCGACCATGTCAGCGATGGCAAATCGTGTCAGCAGCGCCATCTGTTCCTTCGCACCACCGGACAGCTGCGCGAGATCAACCGTCGTGCCATCCACGGTGCGGGCGGACACGCGCAAGGAATCATCCAACGTGAACTCGGTGCCTGGGCCGAAGACACGGCTGGCATAGCGCTGCAGTGATTGTGCGAAAGGTGCGGCATATTTCGCGCGGGCAGCATCACGGTGCGTGACCAAGGTGTCGTGCAATAGCTTCACCGCATTCGCTTTTCGACGCAGCCTGTCACGCCCCACCCGCGCCACTTCAAGCGCGGAGCGTGCCTGGTCGAGCTTCTCCCCCTCGCCTTCTGCAGCACGCACACGTGCCTCGAGCTGGAGTCGACGATCGCGGGCAGCGTTGTAGCGCTTGGTCAGGTTGTCCACGCGGTTGCGGGCACCGTCGCGCAGGCTTTCCGCTTGTACCGGATCAACTTGTGCGACCTCTTCCGCGACAGAAGCTGCTTCAATCTCAGCGACTTTAAGGGCCGCATTCGCCGCCTCACGGATGGCGGTCACAGCATCGTCGTCGCTCTTTTCGCGTGCTGCTGCCAGATCAGCCCGCGCACCTTCCACTGTGATGTTCAAACCTTGAATCTTCGTATCCAATGCGATGAGCGTGGCGTGCTCAGGTTTGGTGCGCAGTTGGACGAGCTCAAGAGCACAATCGTGAGCAGCCTGCGCTGCCTGCTCGACCTCAGTGCGGGCTGATTCAACAGCTGCGGTGGCGTCGTCGAGTGAAAGGGGTGCAGCGGCATCGTCTGCAGCATCGATAAGTTCGGTCAGCCGGGAGTACTCGTGGCGCACGTCATCGGCATCACGTCCGCGAAGAATGTCCTGGCGACGATCACGTGCAGCGGTCAATGCAGCGGCAGCGTCACGGTGGGTATCCCTCAGGGAACGAGCCTCATCCACATCAGCGCAACCAAGTGCAGTGCTCAACCGAGTGAATTCACTCTGCGCTGCATCGAGTGCACCGGACGCAGACTCTGTTCCAGCAGCGGCACGATACGTCAGCGTCACTCCACCGACACCCAGCTCAGTGCCGTCGTGGAGAGCGATCGAGTCACTTCCCTGTTCATCTGAATCGACTGCATGGGAGTCACCGTCAACGGTGATCGTGGTTCCATCAGGCGCGGTGATCTCCATGCGTGCGGCAGCGGCATCCCGGAGGCGCTTCTGCAAAGCGACCTCATTGGCAGCAGCTTCGAGTGCGCGAACATCATCGTCAGTAACCGGGCGTTCCGGCGCGCTGTCCCGAAATCGGGCGATCTCCGCATCGGCTTCGTCGAGGCGTGTCACGGTATCGGTGAGATCCGCAAGACGATCTTTCGCCTGTACCGCTGCCAGAGTCTTTTCGGCAGTGGTGAGACGTTCACGGGCCGTCTTCTCATCCTGCTCAGCCTTTGCGTGTGCCTCTTCTTTCGCTGTGAGAGATTCTGCTTCTGCCCGTTCACGCTCACGAGCTGGCTCAAGCTGTTCGGAGACATCAGCCAGTTCAGTTTCGACTTCCTTCACACGCGCGATGAGCACTTGGCGGCGTTCAACATCATCGGCGGCACGCTGTGCATCAACAGTGGCACGTGCGACTTTTTCCTGCGCTGCTTCGAGCTTGCCAGCTAGCTCCTTCGCCGCGATTGCCTCGCTCTCCCGCTGGGTCAGTTCTTTTTCGGCTTCGGGGAGCTCGTTCTGAATATCCGCCATGGTCGCTTCACTGCGCGCGAATTCATCCACTGCTGCTTCGTAGGACCGCAGCTTCTCTTCTGCTTCGGCCACGATCTGTTCTGCTTCATCCACCTCTTTATCGGCTGCGGTAAGCACCTGCTTGTCATTGCCTTTGGCGGTGAAATACCGGCCAAATTCGGCTTCAACGCGCTGCATCAAACCAGAGTCATCGAGTGGTGCGCCAGCTGATTGTTCTTCGTCTGCAGTGGCACTATCAGCCGCCCCGGATTCCTCGAGCGTCCGAGTGAACGACGGGATGCCGGCAGCAGCGATCGTTTCGGTGAATTCGCCTTGGCGGAGAAACAAAGCGTCAAAAAGCTCTGTGTCGACGTGCTCGGCAATGATCTCTTTCAACCGGTCATGCGCCTGCTCCCCTGCAAGCTCCTCGCGGTGTGGGGCGGTAATGATCAGCTCGGCTTTGCCCTTGGCGCCTTTACCGAAGCGTTTATGCACGGTAAAGGTGTACGGGCCAATTGTGGCACCGAGCGTGATGTCCGGTTGTTCATCGCGGCCGATCGGGTAAAGCGCGCGGATCTTGGCAGCCGACGAATCGTGCTTGATGGTCAATACGGCATCGAGCGCATCGAGAATCGTGGATTTTCCGGCCTCATTGTCACCGTGAATGAGGATGACACCGGTGTCCGGCAGATCAGTGAGTTCAAGGTGCTCAACCGCACGGACGTTGTTGATAACCAGGGAGTGGATTCGCATTATTTCGACTCCTTGCTCAGGCGGAACAACAGGTTGACGGCGTCACGTGCCGCTTCGGTGTGGTCCGGGCCGGCGGAACCAGCAGACATCGCCAACAAATCCGACATGGCATCACTCGCGTAGCCGGTCAAAGGCAGATTGGCCAGCTCATCCTCGCTGGGTTCGAGGTGGAGATCCATCAGGCGTTTTCGCTCATACAGCGCGCCGAAAACATTCTCTTTGGCGGCGAGCCCCTCCTCCAGCTCACGGGTGGCCTCCAATCCGAGTGTGCCGACGATGGAGTATTTCACCACCGTGCGTGGCTTTTCCGGATATGCCTCAAGCAGGTCGAGCAGGTCTTTCACATCCGCACTATCAGCAACCTCGAAGTGCAGGGCATCAAAAGTCCACTCCCCGACTTCGCACTCGTCCACGGTCACGTCTGCTGAATCTGCGGAAGGCTTATCCACGCTAACCACCAACGCCTTGCCCGAATTGACCTCACCTCCTTCAACATCTTCACGGCGGTCGTGGAAATCGGTGACCTCGGGCGCCCCGGAGAACCACACGCGGCCACTCGTGCCGATCTGCCCGGCGGAGTGTGTATCCCCCATGGCCACATAGTCAATAACGCCGGCGTCAAGTGCTGCTTCGAGCCCAGGCAAGTCAATCGTGTCTGGACTTCTATCACCACTGCGGTCCTCGCACTGGCCATGTGCGACCAGAACGCGGATCTTATCCGTAGGCTCGAGCCCAGCGATCGCTTTCGCAGCCAGATCTTCAGTGGCGGTGCGAGCGAGCAGTGGCGCACCGATGACCTCCACTCCGGGGCGGACCTCCACCGGGGCGGAATCAGCCAGCACAGTGATGTTCTCACGCTGCCCAGCGCGTTCCAGGGCGGCGCCTGGGATCAACGGGTCGTGGTTTCCGGGCAGAAGATAAACCGGGACGGGCAGCGCATCGATGGCATCGAGCGCGCGGTCCATCGTCTGAGGCTCGAGCGCATTAGCTTCAAAGACATCACCGGCGACAACGATGAATTCAGCGCCAGTCTCCTTCGCGAGATCACCGAGACGAGCGATGGCGCGCAGCCTTGAGTCATCGAATCGGGCTTGTGCTTTGACATCAAAAAACCAGCGGGTCATGCCCAGCTGGAAATCCGAGGTGTGAATGAACGTCACCTGCTGGGCATCTGAGTGTGTGGCTGCAAGATGGGCTGACTGTGGGCTCGTGGTCATGGTCTTAGTACTACCACTCGTGATGAACCATGCTGTTTACATGGGCAAATATGGATAAAGAACGGTTGGATTATCTACGGGTCAGTTCGTCGTAGAGGTCTTCCAGATCGGACACGGCACGTAGCTGGTCGATATTGGTAAAGGAGATGGTCTGCATCGCCTTGTGCAAAAGGTCCAGATCTGAGTCCTCAATCATCGGGGCGATCTTCGGCTCGGGCAGGTGCGGGAGGATGTGGCCGTCCCAGAAGAATTCAGAGCCTTCCCTGGCAGATTCCATGGCCCGCTCCCCGGCGGATTCACGGAGTTGGCGCTCTAGCGTGTTCAGGTCGAGGTTGCGGAGGCGGAAGAGGAGGGTGGGGTCGGCGTCGATAAGCTCTGCTGCTTTGAGTGCGGCTGCGACCCCGTGCTTGCACACGCGGGTCTCATCCGGGCAATCGCAGCGGAAGCGGATCTTCTCGTCCTCGGTGGCCAGCAGACAATCGAGCAGCTCTCGGCCAATGTAGCCGTTGCGGACTTCAGCCAGCGCATTCGCATTGTGCGACATGATGCCGAGCGCATCGCGGATCGCACCGGAATCGCGGTACGGGAGGATGATCAGCGTGGTGAATGGTTCGTTCTGTGAACCGGCGATCGTGGCAGTGAAGCGACCGGCTTCTGCGCGGAGCTCAAGCACATTGCCTTGCTCCGCGTATTTTCGGCCACGGGAGAACCGGCCTTGGTCCGCGCCCTGCTGGGCCGCGCGGTAGATCGTCCGGGCGGCTTCGTTGTAGCGCAGAATCTGCGAGCGAGTCTCCTCCGACGCATCATTCGGCGTGGTGGTCTCCGCAGCGCTGTTCACCTTCTCGCGCGAACCGAAATTCACCCAGGTGACATTGTCTAATTGGGGCCGTGGCATGCGTGCTCCTCCCTCCTACTCGCTCGTCCGGTAGCTCATCAGCGTGGTCAGATCATCGGTGTCCAGCTCGGTGATCCAGCCTTCGCCTTCACCGACCACTGCGCCGGCGAGCTGGAGCTTGCCGTCCAGAATGTCTTGGATGGACTCCTCCATCGTCCCGCGGGTGATCATCTTGTACACCTGAACATTCTTGGCCTGCCCGATGCGGTACGCACGGTCAGTGGCCTGGTTCTCCACCGCGGGGTTCCACCACCGATCCATGTGGATCACCATCGATGCCGCAGTCAGGTTCAGGCCCGTGCCGCCGGCACGCAGCGACAGAATCATGGCGCGCGGACCATTCGGATTTTGGAATTCATCCACCATCGCATCACGCGCAGTTTTGGACACTCCGCCATGCAGGAACGGAATGTCCTGGCCCAGCCGGTCGCTCAAATACGGCTGGAGAATATCGCCGAAAGCCTTGTACTGAGTGAAAACGAGGACGCGCTGGTCGGTGGCCACGGCTTCGTCGATAAGCTGCAAAAGCTTTGCCACCTTGCCGGAGCGGTGCTTGCCCTTGATGGTCACCGCAGACCCATCGCCGAGGAAGTGCGCGGGGTGGTTACAGATCTGTTTGATGCGCGTGATCGTGGAAAGCACGAGCCCCTTGCGCGACATACCTGTGCGCTTCTCCAGCTCCTTTTTCATCGATTCCACGAGCGCGGTGTACAGCGCGGCCTGCTCATCCGTCATATCTACGGTGACCACTTGCTCGCTTTTCTCCGGCAGGTCCGAAATAATCGTCGGATCCGTCTTCAACCTGCGCAACACAAATGGCGCGGTAAGACGCTGGAGGCGATCCTGCATCTCATCAGCCAGCTGCTCATCACGTCGCGTCTCAATGATTTTGGCGAAGTGATTGCGGAAGAAGCTCTGCGTCCCCAAAATGCCGGGGTTCACGAAATCAAGGAGGCTGCGCAGCTCCGCCAGACGATTCTCCACAGGAGTACCCGTCAGCGCGATGCGGTGGCGCGCATCAATTGCACGCACGCTTTGCGACGCCCGCGTCGACGCATTCTTGATTGCCTGCGCCTCATCAAGCACCACATGGTCCCATTCAATGAGCCCCAATTGCTTGTAATCCCGGGTGACCACGCCGTAGGAGGTGATCAGCAGATCCAACTGCCCGATCTCCTCGACCAGCGCATCGCCTTTGAGACGCCCTTGCCCATGGTGAACACCAACCCGCATGTTGGGCACGAAGCGCTGCGCCTCGCGTGCCCAGTTGCCCACCACAGAAGTCGGTGCGACAACCAACGTGGGACCCGTCTTCTCCTTATTCTCCGCCTCGATGGCCAGAAGCGTGAGCAGCTGCAACGTCTTGCCCAGCCCCATGTCATCGGCGAGCACCGCACCGAGCTGGTTCCGCGACATGAAATACAGCCAATCCACACCACGGCGCTGATAATCACGCAGCTCCGCAGTCACCGTATCCGGAATCGGCTGACGGTCCGGGGCCGGGCGGTCGGTCCCGCCAATCAAAGTGTCCATCCACGCCGGTGAATCCACATCACCGGCGATCTCCAGCGCGCCGCCTTCAGCCTCCGCCGCAGACTCCAACGCCAGCTGGCGCAGCTCCTCGGCAGTGATGACGCCCTCTTCGACTTCCTTCTCCGACAAGGACTCGATGTATTTGCGTGACCTCGCCAGAGACTGCGAATCCGCCATCACCCACTGGCCACGCAGCTGGATCAGCCCTGACTTGGAATTGACCAGCTGGCGCATTTCTTCTGCCGTTAGCTCCGTATCCCCGACAGAGAGTGACCAGTCATAAGAAATCAGCTGATCCACGCCGAAACGACGCGTCGTCGCGGCATCAGCACCGTCATCATCATTGGCGCTGACCTTGAGCTTCGCCGTAGTCTCCATGCGCTGCCAGGAGCGCGGCAGCATCACTGTGATGCCCTTCATCTGCAGCCGCGTCGCATCCTTGGCCACGAGCTCCATCAGCTCATCCGTGCTCAAGTACGCATCCCAATCCCCGTCCCTGTCCGTCATCGGGGTAAAAGGCATGCGCGGATGCTTCTCCGGATCCACCAAGCCAGTGACCTCAACCGCGCGGCGCAGCTGATCACGCAAACTGGACAACGTGGCCACATCGACCTCATCAAGATGAATCGGCCGCGGCGCATCCGTACCCGCACGCACCTGGGCACGCACCGGCCACTGCACCTTCGCCGGATCCATCGAGGCATTCGTATCCGTGCCAGTACTGGTGGCAGTGATATCGGCGAGCTCACTGAGCATCGCACCGGCTGAATCATTCTCGTGCGCCTGCTGCACCGGATCCGTTGGCTCCTCGACGATGAAGACCAACTGCACATTCACTGCAGTGATCGAGCCATTCCAATGCGCGATCTGCTTCGACACACTCGAACCGCCACGGCGCAAAGGCTGAGAATTCAGCAGTGCGTCCGAAAAATCATGCCACGGGTATGCCCGCGTCTGGTCCTTCAAATGCGACAGGTGTGCACTAGCAATCCAGTGCACCAATGTCGTGGCCACATCCTCGCCCAGGTTCACGTTATTCGCCGTAATCACTCCCGGCGCGGCCGCAATCATCGATGCCAACCAGCCACGCTCTTCCAGGCCCGTGCCCAATTGCCACTCCGGGTACCAGGCACCATCGGATGGACGCACACGAATGCTCACCCTGCCCGCACGCACAAACCGAGTCAGGCCCACATAGAGGCGAATGATCCAGTACAGATCCGGTGCGATCGACTGGCGTTGAGCGGTGGTGGCGGCGGGCGACGCATCGTCGAGAAGCGAAACCTGGCTCAAAAAAGCCACCGTTTCCTCCGGCGAAAATGCTGCCGTCGGAGCACGCAACTGCACCTGCTTGCCCTTCGGAGTCTGCAGCGTGATCGCCCCGCGGCGACGGAACTGCGAATCCTGCAGCATGTTCTCCACCATCGGCGGGAACGTGCCCGCAGGAACCTGCGAAGGCATCAAAATCTTGTGCCCATCTACACGCTCAACCCACAGGTTGAGACCTGAGGCGGGCAGCCACAGGCCGTGCAGAAGGAATTTAGGCATAACCTCTTTTGTACCACCGACGGCGAAACGCACCACAGAACCTATAACTAGATATCCACACCCTGTGAATGGCCGTACGTTATTCTGGCCGTTGCTTCTGACAACCACGTGCCTTGAAAGCTACGGGGCCGTAAGAACATGAAAAGGAGACTTCATGTCCGAGAGCACTTGGATGATCATCGCGGTGGTCATCTACTTCGGATTGATGCTCGCCATCGGTTATTACGGATGGCGCAAAACCACTAAATACGGCGACTACGTCATCGGCGGACGTGACCTGCCTGCCTTCGTCGCAGGCATTTCCGCCGGCGCGTCAGATATGTCCGGCTGGCTACTGATGGGCCTGCCCGGCGCGCTGTTCGTCTCCGGCATGAGCGAACTGTGGATCGTCATCGGCCTGTTCCTGGGCTCCTGGGCGAACTGGCAGTGGGTCGCCCCACGCCTGCGCGCCTACTCGGAGGTGGCCAATAACTCGATCACCCTGCCGAGCTTCTTTGAAAACCGCACGCACGATCAAACCCGTGCGCTGCGCGTGATCGCCGCATTGATCATCATCTTCTTCTTCACCTTCTACGTCTCCTCCGGCATGGTCGCCGGCGGACGCTACTTCGAATCCACCTTCAAGGGCGAGTACGTGTGGGGCATGCTGATCGTCGGTGCCATCACCGTCGTCTACACCTTCGTCGGCGGCTTTTTCGCAGTGTCCTACACTGACGTTGCGCAGGGTCTACTGATGTTCGCCGCCTTGATCATCGTCCCGATCATGGCGCTGTTCGCCATCGACAATGCCGGCGATGTCTTCTCCTACCCGCTGGATAACCCCTACGGGCCACATGAGAATGGCAATCCGACATTCTTCAACTTCTTCGCCGGTGTTTCTGCCGCCACCATCATCGGCAACTTGGCTTGGGGCTTCGGCTACATGGGCCAGCCGCACATTGTCACCCGCTTCATGGCGCTGCGCAGCCCGTCTGAGGCACGCTCCGGCCGTAATTCCGGCCTGATCTGGGTTGGTGTCTGCTACGTCGGCGCTGTCTTCACCGCCATCGTCGGCACGAGCTTCTTCGGCCAGACCCAGCACTCCGTCACCGACCGCAAGGGCTTTGAGACGATCTTCCTGGACATGACCTATGTTCTGTTCCACCCGCTGTTCGCTGGCCTGGTTCTCACCGCTGTTCTCGCGGCCATCATGTCCACCATGTCTTCCCAGCTGCTGGTCACGTCTTCCGCACTGATCGAGGACCTCTTCCGCGGCCTGACCAAGAAGGAACTGACCGGCAACGGTTTGCTGATCGCTTCCCGCGGCATGGTCGTGCTCGTCGCCATCATCGCCATCCTCATGGCGCTCAACCCGTCCGACACCATCCTTGGCCTCGTCGGCTTCGCATGGGCTGGCTTTGGTTCCGCATTCGGCCCGGTCGTCGTCGCCTCCCTGTTCTGGCGTCGCCTGACCGCCCAGGGCGCGATGGCCGGCATGATCGTCGGCGCAGTGACTGTGATGGTGTGGGGCTACGTCCCCGCCACCTCCGAGCTCATCTACGAGATGGTCCCGGGCGTGCTGTTCGCCACCATCGCCATGGTGGGTGTCTCCCTGGCTACCAAGCCGAACGCCGAGGCCGAAGCCGAATTCGACCGCGCCGGCCAGGTCTTCGACTACGCCATGACCCACCCGGAGCAGAGCTTCGACGACGCACTGGAGAGCACCCAGCGCTAGAACTCCTCTAGCTCACAACAAACGCACCGCTTGATTACCGCGGTGCGTTTTTGTGTCTCTTTCGGCTGCACTATGCGATGTGGAACCGCTACACGCCCCGCCGCAGTCCAATAAGGCATGACACCATTCCGCGCGTATCTCTGCGCCCTCATCATCGCCACCATCGCGGTCGTCCCGTTCCCCACTCCGCATTCGCTTATCGACGTCCCCTCAAGCCCCCACCCCCGCCACACCGTCCTCGGATACGAACGCAGTGTCTTCGGCGCTGGTTGGGCCACCCACCGCAGCGGCTGCACGACGCGTGAGGCCGTCATGGCAGACGCATGGCAGGTCGACTCCTGCGCTGTGCCCTACCGCCAGTGGGACATGAACACGGTCACGCCTTTCACTGACCCATACACCGGCGAGCTCCTTCAACCCGACGATGTTGAAATCGACCATGTCATTCCCCTCCGCGCCGCCTGGGATATCGGGGCATTCCGCTGGCCGGATAAGAAGCGTCTCGCTTTTGCCAACGATCCGTTGAACCTTGTGGTTACCTCACGGGCCGCTAACCAATCCAAATCAGATGCCTTGCCCAGCGAGTGGGTGCCAATGGATGCGTCGGCACGCTGCGCCTATGCCCAAAGAATCGGAGAGGTGGCCAGAAAATATGGGCTTGCGCTGCCCAAACCTGATGTGCGCGCGATGCGTCGACAATGTTCGGGCATTCGTGGTTTGATCAGCGGGCACTCCCCAGATGGGACAATTCCAGTGTTTTCCGTAGAGTAAGGACCCATGACTTCATTCATGCTTTTCCTGCACGTTGCCGCCGCGATTCTGCTTATCGGCCCGGTAACGGTTGCCGTGTCCGCGTTCCCCAAGGCCGCTCAGCAGGCCCAGTCCGGTTCGGAAGAGGCTGTCGGTCGCGCATCTTTCCTGCACCGCTCCTCCACCACCTACGGTCTGATCTCCATGCTGGTCCCGCTGCTCGGCGGTGCACTGCTCGCCTTCGATTGGGAGACCCATAAGGCTAATTACTGGATGCACACCGCGATCGTGCTTAGCGTTCTGGCATGGGCTTTCCTGTTCGCAATGGTCATTCCGCAGCAGCGCAAGATCATGGGCAGCCTGGGCGCCCTGTCCCCTGCTGATGCGGACCCGCGCGATGTGACCAATAACTTTGACTCCGCCCGCGTCAAGGCCGCTGCCGGCGGCGGCATCTTCTGCCTGCTGTGGTTCCTGGTTCTGATCCTGATGTTCCTGCCGACTCCGGTCTAAACACAGGACTACTTCCCCTCCTTCGCCTTCCGGTTCGTCGGGTTGGTCAAGGGGGGATTTTTGGTTTTAGAAGAACCCGAGGACCTGCCCTACCAGCGGCACTGCAGCGACAATGACCATCAGAACATAGGCGAGGATCGCGCCAGGGGACGTCGCTGAGCTCTGGCTGCTCCCGTGGTCTTGCTGTGCATCATCATTGTCAGTGGCACCGGGATCGGCCGCCTTGCCGGGATAGTTCTTGTATGGCTCCGCAGTCGGGCCAGACTGTCCGGTGGAGGCGCGATCGATGGTGTGCAGAAGTGGCACGACGCCGGGGTTGCTTTGATCGCGCAAATAGCCGGTGACCGCCCAGCGGTGGAACTGGCTCACGGCATCAGCAGGACCGTCTTGCGGGAAGGTCGCGCGCAGGAAGCGGGCTTTCACCCCCTGGAAGCCGGGTAGGTTCAGTGTCGGCGTGACGTGTCCGGAGACAACACCGACCAGGCCACGCCCCGGAATGAAGACCGGCCCGCCGGAATCACCCGGCTGACCGGAAACACCAATGGCATAGGCCTCATGACCAAACGTGATCACGGCTTCACCACAGTTGGATTCGCGGTTTCCCTTGTGCGTGGTCGAGCCGTGGTAGCAGATCTGATCGCCGGGACGAATCTCATCGGGATGGATCAAAGTGTCACCGGAATAGTTATTTGGTGCGATGGTGATGCCCTCATCCCATTCGATGACAGCCCAGTCATTCGGGCCACGCATGCCGGCATATTCCGGGGAGAGACGAAGAGTGCCCACATACCCAGAGCGCTGCCTGAAATCAGCAGGATCAACCAGGCGGACGCGTGCACCATCAGCACCACAGTGTGCAGCGGTGAAGCTGCGACGATTCTCGGCATCGTTATAGCCGATGGTGCACCGTTGGCCGGTGCCTTCGACGCTAATTGGCATGCCTTGATATGCGACGGTAGGGACAGCAGCATGCGCGAAACCAGCATCAGGCCCAGCAAACAAAACAGAGCCAGCCACACCGATGCTGAGTGCTAAAGCGGCACTAATCCTCCGCACTGTTGTCTCCCTGTCCCTTGCCGTTTAATCCACCAAAGCCACCGACGGGAATCGCTCTCCCCGTCGGTGGCCCTAATGTACGTAGAAATTAGTCACGCCAATTGCGGTTGCCCCGACCGCCACGTCCACCGCGCCCACCGCGGCCACCGCGGTAGCCGCGATCGCGATCGTCGTCACGCCGGCGGTAACCACCGCGGCCGCCACGATTGCGCGGCGGTGCGCCGTGATCACGCTGAATATTGATCAGCTGACCGGAAATGCGCGTGTCCGACAGGCGGTCGAGGACAGCCCGGTCGAGGTTCTTCGGCAGCTCCACGAGCGTGAAGTCACCACCGATGGTGATGCGACCGAAGTCGCGGTTGGTCAGGCCACCTTCGTTGGCGAGCGCACCGACGATCGCACCCGGGCGGACGTGCTGACGCTTGCCCACGTCCAGACGGTAGGTATCAAAATTCGGGTCGTCGTTGTGGAAACGGCTACGACCACCACGATCATCACGGCCGCGGCCGCGTCCACGACGGTCATCGCGATCCCAACGGTCACGATCACGGCGGTCGCGCTTGTCCTTCGGCGGCTCCTTCATCAGGAACTCATCACCAGAAGTCTGTGCGGCGAGCGCTGCTGCGATGTCTTCCATCGGCACATCGTGGTCAGCGGAGTAGGTGCGCACCAGGCCACGGAAGAGATCCATCTGGTCGTTTTCCAGCGACTCGGTGATCGAGTCGGAGAACTTAGCCATACGGGAGACATTGACCTCGTCCACGGTGGGCAGGTCCATCTCTTCGATCTTCGCGCCAGTGACCTTCTCAATCGAGCGGAGCATGCGGCGCTCACGCGGGGTGACAAAGAGGATCGCCTCACCAGTACGTCCAGCACGACCGGTGCGGCCAATGCGGTGGACGTAGCTTTCCGTGTCATTCGGAATGTCGTAGTTGAGCACGTGCGAGATGCGCTCCACATCCAGACCACGCGCGGCGACGTCGGTGGCGACGAGGATGTCCAAGCGCCCGTCGCGAAGCTGATCAACCGTGCGCTCACGCTGCTGCTGTGCAATATCACCATTGATCGCGGCGGCGGAGAATCCGCGCGCACGGAGCTTCTCCGCGACCTCTTCCGTTTCGTGCTTGGTGCGCACGAAAACGATCATGCCGTCGAATTCGGTGACCTCAAGGATGCGCGTGATCGCATCGAGCTTGTTGCGGTGCGCGGTGAACAGGTAGCGCTGCGTGATATTCGTGTTCGTGCGCGTCTCGGACTTGACCGTGACTTCAGCCGGGTTGTCCAGGTACTGCTTCGAAATCCGGCGGATGCCATTTGGCATCGTCGCCGAAAACAGCGCGACCTGCTTCTCGTCCGGGGTGTCCTCCAGGATGCGCTCAACGTCTTCCTGGAAGCCCATGTTCAGCATCTCGTCCGCCTCATCGAGCACGAGGAAGCGCAGGTTGGAGATATCCAGCGAGCCCTTCTCCAGGTGGTCAATCACACGTCCCGGAGTACCCACGATGATCTGTGCGCCACGGCGCAGACCCGACAGCTGAATGCCGTATGCCTGACCGCCGTAGATCGGCAGCACCGAAATGCCGCCCAGGTGATCAGCAAAAGACTGGAAGGAATCGGACACCTGCAGTGCCAGCTCACGCGTCGGCGCAAGCACAAGCGCCTGCGGGTGACGCGCCTTCCGATCAATCTGCGACAGCACCGGCAGCGCGAACGCCGCGGTCTTGCCCGTACCCGTCTGCGCCAGGCCGACCACGTCGCGGCCTTCCATCAGCAGCGGAATCGTCTGCGCCTGAATCGGCGACGGCTCCTCAAAGCCGACCTTCCGGATCGCGGCCAGCACATCATCAGGCAGGCCGAGCGCATCAAAGCCATCGCTTGCCGACGCCCCGTCGCCCCCATTTTCCTTCACATCTTCCGCACCTTGATCTGCGGACCCATTCCCATTTTCTTCCGGCTCAACCGGGGTATTCGCCTGCTGTTCTTCAGCGGCGTTCTCATCAATATTCATCACGCCAAAGCCTACGTCAGTGCCGGCGCTATAGCCATTTACACTCAGCCATTCCTTGGCATCAACTTCCCGGGCTTTCAGGACCGTGCCCCGCTGGAGCTACATGCCTTGCTGCGGTGACCAGTACGCGGCCTGCTCACGTCGTCGCGCTTGTTTTTCGTGGTAGTTCCCCACTACTGCCAGAATGATCCCGGCGATCAGTAGTGTTCCAGCACCCATCGCGCCGAAGATGGAGCCGAGCACCCCGAAGATTCCTTTGCCGATCGCATCAGCTGAATCAGCGGTGCGCACCATGGCGTCACCGGTGCAATCGAAGTCATATTCACCGGCTTCTTGGGTGGTGAACTTACTCATCGAGTACCACGCACCCTCCGTATTCTCAATGGTCAGGCTGATCCCTGATGATGACTGCTCCATTACTTCCCCGCCGGGTGATGTGACCTCACAAGAAGTATTCCTTGGCGCCTCCCCGGTGCGGAAGAGCCGGTATTCCGTTTCCGCTTCCAGCTGCACCTGGCCACTTCCACCATTGATGTCGTACTGCGTCTCATTCAACCCATCACGCAGCCCCGCGCCACTGACGAAGATGCCAACAATGAGCGCCGCGGCAAGACCAATCGCCCCGATCACCGCGATCACAATTCCGAACTTCTTCATACCCTGCCTCCGGCCCTTTGAGCACCCATCAATCCTGTTATTTTCCCCGAGAATACTGTCCCCTAGCAGCACCAGCAGGACTTCCGCTTAGCCCACACGAGCCCCGGCCAACCACCTACACTGTGCTCTTATGCGTCTTTCACACCGTGCCCGCATCACCGCCGTCTTCACCACAGCCACCATCGCCCTGGCTGGCTGCTCCACCCGCGAACCAGACACCGATGCACCCGTCCTAACCACCATGGCCACCTCTGAGGCCGAAGCCGCAGGCGACGAGTCGTCCGAGCAGGCCAACGACGACAAGGAACCAAACAACAAGAAGAAGTCCGACGACAAGGACTACAAAGGCAATAAGGCCAAGGACGAAAAGAAAGACTCCGCGTCCGACGACAAAAAGGACGCGGGGAATGACAAAAAAGACAATGAGAAGGCCGATAAAGACAACGGCAAGCGCGACGACAAGGTCGACATGGCCCGCGCCCCGGAGGGCACGCACTGCGGTGAATTTCCCGATAAATTCGGCGACCCGTTGACCGTTGTCGCGCTCGCCGACAACACGGACTGTGAGACCGGGCTCAAAGTCGTGCAGCAGTACCTCTCCCCCAACCCTCCCGGCACTCCACCCCAAGGATCCGCCGGCATTTGGGAATCCCCCGAAGGCTGGGTGTGCTCCTCGCGAGTGATCCCGCCGGGAATGCATGATGAGCCTGGTACCCGCCACATTGGCTGCGGACCGAACAACAGTGACCGCAGCGTCATCCTCTATAGCGCCGACGAGCTCTAAAACTCCGCTGCCTGCGCGCGGTACCTACTGCATCAGTGGAATCATCGCGGCGAACAGCGCGATGCAGATACCCACCATGATCTTCCAGTGACGCTTCGTGCGCTTTGGCGGCTGAATCCCGCCCATCCCCTGCAGGATCCGCTTATCTTCCTCAGTGAGCAGATGAACAAGCGACTCATTGGTCCGCAGCGATTCCTCATAGGCCTCGATCGCCTTCACATCCTCGGCGGAGCAATACATCCACCGCACCGCCGGGATGATGAAGATCAGACCGAATAGCACCATCCCGAAACGATTCAGGGTGCTCATCTCAACATCACCCGGGAATACTCCCGCGAAGATGGCCACCACACCCCACGCAACGCACACCCACGCAACGACCTTGAATAACAATTTCGGCCGTTGCGCAAGGTCAGACTGTTGACGCGGTGCCGTCGGCTGGGTGCTCATCTCACACGGTCCTTAGCTCAGCAATAAAGCGGAATCGAATGCGCTCATCATAACCGCTGCGGGGAACCATCGGTGCCCTACATTTGCTCACTTGTAAGGAGAACGAATAGTCGCAAGTCACGACAGTTGATCCATTTCCCGGAGCATTCTCGTCCCCCTTGCCATGCAAATCCACATCATCTTCAACAATATCGTCGCCGACTACGCTTATGACTCCGCCTCGTTCAACCTGACCGAAGGGGTAACTCCCACATTGGCTTCAGTTATGCGAAAAAGACTATCGACGGAGACGTCTGGTCACTCACGACTACAACCAGCAGCGACTGGGCTCACAGCAGCGCCCAACACATCGAACGATGATAAGTAGAACGAAAAAACTAATAGACAGTAAGTCAACGTAGAAAAGAGTCTGCAAGCCAAGAATCGGCAAGGACAGTGACTTCAAGAGCACGATGTAGAAAGCCTTGGATAATACGTACTGCGATAATAACCAGACAACGAGCGCAAACCTCTCCGTGTCAACGCTGTTTCAAGCGGCAAGGGCTGTGTTTAAGCCTCAATGTCACGAAACTCACAACCGATCTCCTCTTAAGGACGATCGCGGGCCATACACCATCTGAAATTCTCGACAGGCTCGAGTCCAAGCCCGGAAACAGTAAATTCAAATGTGCCCCTCATGCCCATCGACCGAACCAAAATCTTCGTGCATTACAACTCGCGCACGCGTTTCAGCCTGAAAGCCAATCAAAAGGCAATCACGAAGTCAGAGCGTTACAGTCATCCAGAAGAGCACGGTGCTTGATTCCGAACTCCCAATCCTATCTAGGCCCTCCAGTAAGTTCGCATAAAAGGCTATTCAACTATTCGAAAAAATTGCAGTGTGTAAAGATATCCGCATGACCCATTCGAGGAACGCCAGAGTTAAAACTCAAAAGCTAAAAGGTATTGAGCTCTTCGCGGGCGGCGGTGGCCTCTTGCTCGGATCATCCAAAGCCGGAATCAATCACGTAATTGCATCTGAATGGGATATGTGGGCATGCCAAACAATGCGAGAAAACTCTAGTAACGGGCATCCTCTAATAAGAGGGGTCCGTATCCTAGAAGGCGACGTGCGCGACGTTAAGTGGACTGAACATGCACAACCCGGCGAAATCGATGTCGTGACCGGCGGGCCACCATGCCAGCCGTTCTCCCTCGGTGGCCTAGCCAGGAGCGCTGACGACCCTCGCGATATGTTTCCAGCCGCTACGTCGGTAATTGAGAAACTCATGCCAAGAGCTTTTGTGATAGAGAATGTCAAAGGATTGACCCGCTCGACATTTGCGGACTATTTCGAATACGTCAAGCTCCGTTTGAGCCACCCCGAACTTCGATCGCGTGAAGGAGAATTATGGCACGAGCACTATGCACGCTTAGAAAAGGAACATCTTCACGTTCATAGCGACCTTCGCTACAAAGTCGTGTCTCGTCTTGTAAATGCAGCAGACTATGGTGTCCCCCAGCACCGACATCGCGTCTTCCTAATTGGATTCCGAGACGATGTGGACGCAGATTGGGAGTTCCCCACGCAAACCCATAGCGGTAAGGCGCTAGCAACTGCCCAAGCCGATGGAAGCTACTGGGAAGAGCACCGCATTCCGGAAAAGGATCGAGTTCCAATTCGCAACCGCGCAGAAGAAGACGGATTGAAGCGCTGGCGAACAGTTCGCGATGCACTTCAGGATCTGCCCGACCCTACTACGGGTTCCTCAACCGATTGGCCCGACCATGATTTCCGGCCTGGCGCAAAGATCTACCCAGGGCACAATGGATCACCTATCGATGCTCCCAGCAAGGCTTTGAAAGCGGGCGCGCACGGAGTTCCTGGAGGCGAAAATATGATTAGGTTTCCAGATGGATCCGTTCGCTATTTCACTGTACGAGAAGCTGCGCGTATCCAAACTTTTCCAGATGACTATGTTCTCCACGGAGCCTGGGGAGAAGTAATGCGGCAACTAGGCAACGCTGTGCCTGTTGAATTGGCGCATATCGTCACGTCATCGGTCCACAAATCATTGACAAGAAGAGAGAAAGTTACTCACGAGTCATCCTTGCAGGTGATTTAGATGGCAAAACCCAACCAACCATTCATCGCCGATTTTAAACTCAGTATCACGAAGGCACTAGCTACTCAGTTACATGAGACCCTTCAGGGCATTGAAACCGCCACACTTCAGCCAAATAATGTAAGTAAGTTGGAGCC
Source organism: uncultured Corynebacterium sp. (assembly GCF_947253065.1). GTDB lineage: Bacteria > Actinomycetota > Actinomycetes > Mycobacteriales > Mycobacteriaceae > Corynebacterium. The sequence continues at coordinate 66,436 of NZ_CAMXWS010000003.1, read as the reverse complement.
CCGGTCCGGAGTGTACGAACTATTCAAATATGATCGCGGCTCTTTGGCGAGGGTTTATGTGGGAAAGGCCAAGTCTGACCTACGCGCTCGCTTAAGCCAGCACATGTTAAAGATTTCGGGGAGAAAAGGGTTATCCCTTGAGCAAATCCGATTTAAAGCTGTCTACGTCGATGAGGATCTGGATGCGGCGGCTCCAGAAAAGATGTTGATTGACGGATACAGAAAAGAAGGGTCAGTGCCGTGGAACACCAATGGGTTTGGCAACAAGGATCCAGGACGCAATAGAGATAGAACCCTGGTTAAGCGTAATCATTTTGATGCCCTATACCCCATCGACCTTAATTTTATTCCCGACGGGCAAACCATGAGCGGAGCTAAAAATACAACCGTTGAAGAAGTTCTGGGTTCACTCAAGAGAGCAGCGCCTTTTAACATTCGTTTTGAAAGCCACCCAGACCTAGAAAACGATTTTGCAGTTGCTCCGCATGTCGAAAGCCCCACGACAATCGATGAATGGATCGAGTCAATAATCTGGTCTTTACCCGACGGCTGGCAGGCGACTGCCTTGCCAGGCTACGTAATCATCTACCGCGAAACTCAAGATTATAAAGCCGCAAGTTGTTACTGGTATCGAACAGCAGAAATCACCCTGCGTCATACTTCGGAACCGAGTTTCGAATAGCGCTAACTCAAGTCGGCCAAGTCCCGTGTAGTGGTGTAGCCGTTTGTGCTTTCGGCTCGGTACGAAGTTTGGGGCTGTGGGGAGGCTTCCGCCCCAACCTTCATGTTTTGAGTTGCAGAATATCGCAGCTCAAATTGGCAAAGTACTTAAGCTCTCCGCATTTACCTCTCCAATGACTAAGGCTAAGCATCTTCGCTTATCCACTGCACAGTTATTGCAAATCGGCTTTTAGCGCTGAGTGAATAATCAGTTAAGAAAAGTGCACCACAGGTGAATGGACCGAGGTTCGGTTGACGAAAGGTCAATCCTCCGCCCGCAGGTGCCGGAGCTTCTCCAGGGCGGCGTCGCCGGTGGCGATGCGGGAGAGGATGTGGCAGGCGTCGTCGAAAAGCGACCATGCGTGTTCGATGGTGGCGGTGTCGGTGCTTGGGATGATGTGGGCATTGGGTTCGCGTTCCCAGAAGTCTTTGGTGTCGGCGACGGATGTGCCGCGGGTCAGCTCGCTGTCGGCTTCAACGTCGACGGTGGTCAGCTGGGATTCGGTGGTGATCGCGCCGGTAGCGGTGAGCACGGTGAACAGGTCGTGGATCTGGGCTTGGTAGCCCTCCCCCATGTCCTCGTGGAACTCGAAGTAGAAGCGGGTGATCGGGTCGAGCTGTGTGGCGATCGGTGCGGTGCCGAGGGTGTGTGTGATGCGGTCGAGGCGCTCGGGGGTCAGCAGCATCTGCTCCGTGGCGTTGAGGGGACAGATGGTGATCGATGCGGGGGCGTTTGCGAAGACTTCTTTGGCGGCGTGTGGGTCAACCCAGAAATTCCACTCGGCGGTTGGTGTGGTGTTGCCGGGGTAATTGAACGCGCCACCCATGACCGTGATGTGGCGGAGTTGGGCGTAATGGTCGGGGTGGAGGCGCTGAAAAGCGGCGAGGTTGGTCATGGGACCGGTGACAATCAAATGAAGGTCGTCGGTGCCGCGCTCGATCGCGTCGATCCAGAGGCGGTGCCAGTCATGCTCAACGTGGCGGTCGGGGGCGTGCGCGTAGCCCAGGCCAGTGTCGCCGTGGGTTTCCGGGGTGGTGGTCAGCTCCCACTCGATCGGGCCAGGAATGCCGGCGGCGAGCGGAATGATGGGCAGGCCGCACAGCGACAGAATCCATGCGGCATTGCGTGCGCACTGGTCGGCCTCAACATTGCCTGCGGTGGTGGTCACGCATTCGAGTTCGTGGGTACCCGCGTGCACGGCGGCCGCGAGGTAAATCAACGCATAGGTGTCGTCCACGCCCGGGTCGCAGTCGTAGATGATTCGCACTAGTTCTCCTTCGCGGTGGTCGCCACTGTGTTGTTGCGCATCGGGTGGGTCTCCTGCCCCATCAGCGCCCAGACGGTGAAGGCGCCAGCGGCGATCGCACCGCACGCAGCGAATGCGACAGGGAAACCGTAGGCCTCCGCCAGAGCGCCGATCACGATCGGGCCGAGTACCTGGCCGGCATCGCCACACATCTGGAACAAGGACAAGGCCTTGCCACCCGAACGGTCATTGCCGATGATGTCCGCCAGTGTTGCTTGCTGGCTGGGCACGAGCAGACCGCCACCGACACCAGCGAGCGCGGACAGGGCGATCAGTGGCCAGAAGCTCGTGGCAAAGCCCAGTGTCGCGGTGGCCACCACTGTCACGGCCAGGCCAGACAGAATCATGGGCTTGCGGCCGATCTCATCCGCAAGCCGTCCGGAGAACTGCAGGGTGATCGCGTTGCCAGCAGCAAAAGCCGCGAGCGCCAGGCCCGACATCGCAGCACCATGAGTGAACACGGAGGCCGCGAACAGCGGCAAAATAGCCACGCGCACGCCCATATTCACCCAGCCCTGGGAGAACATCGACGCGAGCAAGCTCCGGTAGCTCGGATTGCTCAGTGCCTCATCCAAACGCAGCGGAAGACGTTTTGCACGGTTCAAATCATGATCCGACTTAGGCAACCGCACCCACACCACAAATGCAGCCAGGCCCACGGCAACGCCATAAATCACAAAAGGCCAGCGCATACCCAAAAACGACAGGCCAGCGCCCACGACAGGGCCGATGATATTGCCCAGCAGGAAAGCCGTCGCATACGTCGAGCTCGCCTTGCCACGGATCTGCGGCGGCGCCACCTTCACAATCAGTGCCTGCGCCGAAATCGTGAACATGGTCGAGCCCAGCCCCGCCAGAAAACGCAGCAGCATCATGTGCCAATACTCCTGCGCAACAGCGACCAAACCAGTGGTCACCGCCACAATCACCAGGCCGGAGATATAGATTTTGCGCGAGCCAAGCTTATCGACGAGCCGTCCCGCCCCCGGCGCCCCCACCAACCGCGCGACCGAAAACACCGACACCACTGCGGCCGCTGCAGCCATAGACACACCGAAGCTGCCCGCGAACTGCGGAATGATCGGCGCGATCAGACCGTAACCCAGCGCGATCAAAAATGCCGCGGAAACCAATACCCAGATCTCTTGTGGGATCGGTGGCAATGGTTCTCTTTGCAGTTTTGCTGCCTTGGCTTCAGCCCGCTGATGGCGGCGATCGGCCCAACGGCCATGTCGAAAAAGGGTTGTCATATCGCCCCACAGGCTACCCTTTTAAACCCAATAAAGACATTCGCTGACCACGCAATTCACACCCAAGTTCGAAATCCTGTTCGAATAGCTGGGATGGTGTGTCCACCACGACTCGTAGTTTGTGAGCCATGACGAACACACGAGAACTCGCCCAGCAGATCCGCAACACCCACACCGATGCCCTCAACCGCTTCGAAGCGGTGGTCCACCACCCGCGTTCGCTCGCCCGGCCAACACCGGCTTGGCGGCCGCCAACAAGGGAGCTCCCCCGCATCGGGCACGGTCCACAACTGAAAGCGGCGGTCACCCGCCGCCGCGTCGGCCCGCGCGCCCAGGCCCGCGTCAAGGGCTACGGCGAATCACATATTCCGGCCTACCTGATCGAAGTACGTCTTACCGATGTCACCGGCATCACGGTTGACCGCGACCTGGCCGAGGCATGGGTCCGCGCACTTGTTCCTTCATCCATGGCCGGTGCGGTCCACGAGGTCTACTCCCCGACCGGCACGACGTTTGTCTGGCTTGTCGACGGCACATTCACCCCCGTCTACTCGCCCGCCTCCATGTTTGAAGGTCTGGCCGCCGCCTAGCCCTCGTCGGACTCTTCCTCGTCGTCGCCTTCGTCCTCGTCCTCGTCGTCGTCGTCGAGGTCGTCATCTTCGTCGTCGTAGTCGAAGTCATCGTCCTCGTCGTAGTCGACATCCTCATCATCATCTGGGTCGTCGGCGCCGAAGATATCGTAGATGTCCGGTTCGTCGAATTCATCGTCGTCGAACGGGAGGAGCTGCGATTCCCAATCCTCGGCATGGTCGGCAGCGAGTGAGAGGACATCAAAAAGCCGATCAAAATCGACGAAGGTACCCAGGTCCAGGGTTTCCACCTCAGCGATCGCTTCGGCATGAAGACTGGCGAAGAGACGCTCGCGGTCTTCATCGGTGAGCTCGGCATCGCCGTCGGACTCCCAGAGCTCACCAATCGCATCATCCAGCAGATCGTCATAGGTCTCCGGCAACGCAATGAACGTGACGGCGGCGCACGGCGTGCCGTCTTCGAGTTCAACCTGGACCTGCAGCTCAGCATTCTCGCCGACCTCAGCGCGCACGAGGTTCGGGTTTATTGGGTCCTGGAAGAAATCAAGGTCACCAATCCGCTCATCGGTTCCCTCCAGCAAGTCACTGAGAACAGTGATCACCTGATCAGTGGCCATGTGCTTGGCAGCAGTCTGAACTGCATCTTCCACGGAGAAGACCACGGAGACCAAAACGGTCTCAAATTCATCATCATCTTCATCCACATCAGCAGCAGCGATATACACGTTGGCTGCTGGCAGCAATGGGTCGATCTCAACGAAGTGGATCTCCACATCGGACGTGATAGGCACGAACATGGTGTCGTCGTGCACGCGTGATTCGATGCCTTCACGATCAAGGCCTGCGGCGATGTCCTCGAAAAAGCTCATGACGGCAGCTCCCTCCTGCTGGCAATTCAGACACTTTCGGCCTGGCGCGAACCAGCCTAGCTACGTCGCCGACACTACGCACTGGTTACACAGGGATTGACATCAGAAATTTAGGTATCAAAAACTTCTAAATCTTCAGGTTCTAATCCAAGGAAGTCGGTCACGCTTTCCAACACTTCCGGTCGGCCGGTGCCCCAGTTGGTGAATTTGAAGCCTTCCCACGCACGGCGCTTCTCCGGCTTCGGGTCACGCACCACGATCGATTCCGCACGAATCACCGCGGTCGCCCGGCCCGGCGCGTCTTCGGAACGGAAACCATAGAGAGGCCAAGCATCATCCACGCGACCGGTGTGGAAGAAGGCACCCCAGTTGCGTTGCATCATCTCGCTGACAGACTCGAAATCACCCATCGGACCCAAACGTTGCAGGAGGCCAGCTGGGGTGGAATATGGGGCACCAAAAACGGCCTCAAGATCAGCGGTGTGCACTGCCCCGATCCCGAGCCTTTGGATAGCGGGTGCGGCGTGATCGAAATGATACATCCACACATCTGCTGAGTGGCGGTGTTCGGTGGCCAGGCGTACCGACGGCGCCCAGAACACCGCATCGGCCACCAGCTCCGCGAAATCGGACCGTGTCTGCGCACCGTTATAGGCTTCCAAGATCGCATCGGCATGATCCGGGTCGAAGACCTCCAAGATGCGACGTGCCGCGCGCTCCCGGGAGCGGTTGAATACGTACATCGCTTTGGTGAAGCTGGCTTCCCCAGAATTCGAGCCAATGATCAGTGGCACTGGCGCCTGCTCATCATCGGTGAAGGTGTCGATCGGATGGCGCGGCAGAACATCGCCATCGACCGTGGGCATAAATGCCAGGTTCAAATACGGCAGCTCCCCGCTGCGGATCAATAAGGAATTGCCCACGCGGACGAGTGATTCGCCATCAACCTCCCGCAGGTCGTCGAGGGTGGAGAGGCGGGACATGCCCATGCCGTCGAGAAGCTTGCGCACCCACATTGCGGCCTGAATGCGTGAGTGAACTGCGGCGGCGGGTGCGGATTGGGCGACAGCGCCGTGGAAGAGACCGCGTGCGGACGGCGCACACATCAGCGCGATGACGGATGCTGCACCCGCGGATTCACCCATGATGGTCACTCGGTCTGGGTCGCCACCAAATTCCGCGATATTGTCCCGCACCCATTCAAGCGCCAGGATCTGATCCATCGTGCCGGGATTGGCCACACAATCAGGGCCGAGTGAGCGCAGATCCAAATAGCCCAGCACGCCAAGCCGGAAATTCAGCGAGACATAAACGATGTCAGTGGCCTCAGCAAAGCGGTGTCCCTGCAGGACCTTCTCGTGCGAAGAACCAGTTAGAAATGTTCCGCCGTGCATGTATACGACTACGGGAAGTTCCTCGTCGGTATCAGGCCGGACGATATCCAGCGTGAGGCAGTCCTCGGTACCTTTGACGCGGTCATTCCAGCCATAGGTTCCCTGCATGGCTGGGTGTGCGAAGCGACTCGCATCGAGCTCCCCTGCCCACGGTTCACGCGGTTGTGGCGCGCGGAACCGTCGCTGGCCGCCCGTGGGCGCGCCATACGGAACGCCGCGCCAGGTGCGCATGCCTGTCGTCGGATCCACGATGCCGCGGACCCGACCGGAAGTCGTGTGCACGACGGGATCGGTAGCCATGCCCTGCCACTTTAGCCACGCCACCGTAAAAGAACCTGCGTGTTCCGCACCCGAGCTCGTTCACGCGTACGACGGGCAATGGAGCTCTTCCTATAAGTTGGTACGCATTGGCTTTTAAAGGAGGACCCACCATGGCCCTGTTCAAAAAAGATAAGAAGAACCAGCCCGCAATGACTACCGAAACGGCAGATGCACAGCTCATTGAGCAAAACGCATCCCTTTTGGGACGGTCCTTCATCACCGGCCTCGACCGCGCCGTTCGTCTACAGTCCGGCGTGATCCGCGCGTATGTCGACCATTTGCGTCGCTCGAATCCGGAGGCCTCGCCAGCTGAGATTCAGGCGATCATGGATAAGCACTTCCTCTATGCAGCATCCGGCACCGGTGCTGGCGCGGGCGGCGCTGCCGCGATTCCGGGTATCGGTTTTGTCACGGGTGCTGCTGCAATCGCGGGCGAATCGCTCGTCTTCGTCGACCTGGCAGCGGTGTACACCGTCGGCTCGGCCTACCTGCGTGGTGTAGATATTTCTGATGCGGAGCGTCGTCGTGCAATCGTTTTGATGGTGCTCTCTGGCGCACAGGGCGCTGCGATCGTGGACACCCTCGTGGGCCCCAATGCCCAGTCCGTTCCGTCGGTAAAGATGCTGTCGAAATTCTCCGGCCCCACGCTGAACCAGGCGAACAGTCTTCTCACTCGCTCATTGATGAAGTCGCTGAAGAGCCGTCTTCGTCGCATGTGGATCGGCAAGCTCATGCCGCTTGGTATCGGTGCAGTCGCCGGCACGATGGCTAACCGCGCACTAGCAAAGAAGGTCATCGAAGGAGTTGACCCCAACCTTGGCCAGCCGCCCGTTGAATTCGCTAATGAGCTGCCCGCTAAGTCCGAAGCTGAAGAAGAAATCGACAAGGCTGAAAAGAACAAGAAGTCCCGTGTCAAGGCTGTCCTGGACGTGTTCAGCCGTTTCCGCGACCGTGACAATGACAATGACAACGCCGGCGATGATGATGCCGACGCAGCCGAAGCAGCAGCCGCGGCAGCCATCGACGCGAAAGCCGAAAAATAGCAGGACTCTTACGGGCAAAATGAAGGAAGTGAAGGGGCGATCGTCGATAAGCTGCGTGGGCATTTAATTACCCGGTCGCTGAAAGCAAACCCTGGGTTTGCGGCACTCACGCTGGTCACCGCTGTGCTTGCGGCAGTGCTGCAAACCACTGTGCCTGGATTGACAGGCACGGCCATCGACGTCGCCACCGGCGCACGCGAGGGTTCCGCCACCCGGATCGCGTGGGCCATGGCCGGTATCGCTGTCGCGCAATTCGCATTCCAGGTCCTGCGCCGCTGGGCCGCTGGCAACTTGGCCACCCGCTCGCAGCACTACGTGCGCGTCGAACTGCTCAAAACGCTGCACCGCCTCGACGGGCCAGGCCAAGACCAAATCGTCACCGGGCAGATCGTCTCGCGCTCGATCACGGACTTAGGCCAGCTCTTCTCTGTTCTCGCGATGAGCCCGATGGCGTTTTCACGGCTGGTACAGCTGATTCTCACCGTCGCTGTCATGGCGTGGGTAGACCTCCCGCTGACCGTAATGGCGCTGGCATTCTTGCCCGTCATCGTGTGGGTGGCCGGACGTTCGCGCAGATCCTTATATGCCGCCACGTGGGCGAATCAGCAATCCGCTGCTGATCTGACCAGCCACGTCGAGCAAACCGTATCCGGTGTGCGCGTGGTCAAAGCCTTCGGCCGCGAAGACCACGAAGTAGAAAAGCTCGATGGGCTCGCGCGCCACCTGTACGCCGTGAAAATGCGCGCGGCCAAGCTCACCGCACGATTCCAGCCCGCACTAAGCCAACTACCCAACCTCGCGCTTGTTGTCACCATCGTCGCGGGCGGCCTCATCGCACTCGGCGGCGGCATGACGGTCGGCGGCTTCGTCGCATTCACCGCGTACCTCACGTCGCTGACCTCGCTGATCTCCATGCTGGCGAATACGTACGTGACGCTTCAAATGGGCATGAGCGGCGTCGATCGCCTCGACGAAGTCCTGCAGCTCGCGCCCGAACATCCCGATCCCGCGCAGACGCGCACGATCCCCGACGGACCGGTGGGCATCGCGTTCAACGACGTCACATTCAGCACCGACGGTCGCCGCGTCCTCGATGGCTTCAACCTCACCGTCGCGCCGGGCGAACAAGTCGCCGTCGTGGGGCCCGCCGGCAGCGGCAAATCAATGGCCGTGCAACTCGCCGGCGGGTTCTACTCGCCCGAGCGTGGACACCTCGCGGTTATCACGCCCGACGGGGAGATCCCGTACGACGAACTCACGCACCGCGAACTCCGCAGCGCCGTCACGTGCGTTTTCGACGAAGCATTCCTCTTCTCACTGTCCATCCGCGACAACATCGCCATGGGCGCCGATGTCACCGACGCCGAGGTCACACACGCCGCACGCATGGCATGCGCCAATGAATTCATCACCCAATTGCCCGATGGCTACGACACCGTCGTCGGCGAACGCGGCCTCACGCTCTCCGGTGGCCAACGCCAACGCATCGCCCTTGCCCGCGCGCTTCTCGCCCGCCCGCGCGTGCTCATCCTCGACGACGCGACCTCCGCCATCGACGCCGCCACCGAAGCCGACATCCTGGCCAACCTGCGCGACAACCTCCCCGGAGTGACCATCATCGCGGTCGCACACCGCCAATCCACCGTCGAGCACGCCGAACGCGTCATCATCGTCGATCAGGGCACAACGCTTATCGACGCACCCCTTGCCCACACCCTCACCCACCCCTCCTACACCGCGCTCATGGTCCCCGATGACGCCACTTCGTCAGCTGCTGTGACTGAGCCAAGTCACGTCGATCTTTGGCCCGAGATTGCAGATGACGCACCCCACGAGCATGTTCTGAGCCCCTCTGGCGGAGGCGGCGGTGGCGGACGTGGAGCCCACGTGGTCACCGCCACCCCTGAACTCCGGGAACGCCTTGCCCACCTCCCACCCGCCGATGAAGAACCGACCGGCACGATCCCCGCTGGTCTGCGCGCAATGTTCGGGTCCGTGAAATGGCTCATCGCGGCTGTCACTGGACTGCTTATCGTTGGCGTGCTCGCGGACTTAAGTTTCCCCACCTTGGTGCGCACGGCCGTGGATAAGGGCATTCAAGCTGGCGATGCCCGCACCCTGTGGCTCGTCGCCGCCGCCGCACTCGCCGTCGTGCTCATCGCGTGGCTCGCCAGCGCAGCAATGACTGTGCTCTCCGCGCGCTCCGGCGAGCGCCTCCTCTACGGCCTGCGCGTGCGCAGCTATGCCCACCTCCAGCACCTGGGTATGAGCTATTTCGAATCGCACCTGTCGGGTCGGATCATGACACGGATGACCACCAACATCGACACCCTGTCCAGCTTCCTACAGACGGGGCTCGCCCAAGCCATCGTGTCTGTCGGCACACTCATCGGCGTTGCCGCGATGCTGGTTGCCACCGACGGCTCACTCGCGCTCATCGCGCTCTACGCCGTGCCGGTCATCGCGGCCATCACCATCGTTTTCCGCCACTATTCCAAACGTTTCCACGCTGAATCCCGCGCCCAAATCTCCGCGGTCAACGGTGAATTCGCCGAACTCATCGGCGGCATCCGCATCAGCCAAATGCACCGCATGGAGCCCTCTGCCGAAGTCCACTTCGCCGCCGAAAGCAACGCTTATCGACGCCTCCGCATGCGCTCCCAACTCCTCGTCGCCACCTACTTCAACGGCATGCAAATGATCTCCCAGATCATGAGCGCCATCATCATCGGCATCGGCGCCACCCGCATTGCCGACGGAACCCTATCTGTCGGTGTTCTCGTCGCCTTCACCATGTACTTGAGCCAGCTCTACGGCCCCATCCAACAGCTCGGCCAAATCTTCGACTCCTGGCAGCAAGCCACCGTAAGCTTCGACCGCATCCGCGAGCTTCTTAGCGAAGAAACCACCGTCCCCGACACCGGCACCACGCCCGACGCCGCAGACGCAGCCCGCGGCGAACTTGCCTTCAATAACGTCACCTTCTCCTATGGCGCACACCCTCAAATTGACGAGGCTACAGCCGATCCCACCAGCACTTCTCCCGTCACGCTGTCCGACCTCACCGTCACCTTCCAGCCCGGCGAGACCGTCGCACTGGTGGGGTCGACGGGGGCGGGCAAGTCGACCGTCGTCAAGCTGCTTGCTCGTTTCTACGATCCGTTAAGCGGCGAAGTGACCGCAAGCGACACAAACGTGCGCGAATTCCCGTTGCCTGCCTGGCGCCGCGCACTCGCGCAAGTGCCGCAAGAGTCCTACCTCTTCCCCGGCACCGTCGCAGAAAACATCGCCTACGGCGCACCCGACGCCACCGAAACCGACATCGAAGACGCCGTCCGTCGCATCGGCGCGCTCGGAATCATCGCCGCCATCCCCGGCGGGTTCAACCACCGCATCGGCGAACGCGGCCGCGGCTTAAGCTCCGGCCAACGCCAAATCATCGCGCTCGCCCGCGCCGAAATGCTCCACCCCGACGTCGTGCTTCTCGACGAAGCCACCGCCACCCTAGATCCCGCGACCGAACGCGCCGTCCTCGACGCCTCTGCACAGACCACCAAAGGACGCACATCCATCATCGTCGCGCACCGACTCGCCACCGCCGCACGGGCCGATCGAGTACTCGTCATCGACCAAGGACGTATCATTGAGGACGGACCCCACACCGACCTGCTCAAGCAGGGCGGGAATTATGCAGTATTGTGGGCTGTTAGCCATTGATTGATACTGATCAATAAAGCAATCAAAAGCAGACGTAGAACGAAGAAACGAGGCGAGTACCTGCCGTGAGCAGCGAGAGCACATTCGGCCAAAACGACTGGCTGGTTGATGAGATGTTCCAGCAGTACAAGGAGGACCCCTCCTCCGTCGACGAAGAGTGGCGCGAGATGTTCGACAAACAGGGGCACAGTGGCGCAAGCCAAACCACCCCGCTCGTCTCCCCCGCCACAAAGCAGGCTTCGGTGCGCGACACCCAACAGCACCAGTCCCGCACAGCAACCAAGGTCGCTGAAAGCACCGGTGCGCCCAGCCAGGACGGACGCGCCACCCGCGTGGACGCAGCCGTCAAGGACGTGCCGCACCCGTCCGCAAAGCAGGCCGGTAAGAAGAAGGCCAAGCAGTCCCCGATGGAACGCCTGCAGCCACTGCCAGAAGCTGGCGAGAAGCAGCTGAAGGGCACCTTCAAGGCCATTGCCAAGAACATGGACGAGTCCCTGACCGTCCCGACGGCAACGACCGTGCGCGATATGCCGGTCAAGCTCATGTTCGAAAACCGCGCGCAGATCAATGATCACCTGAAGCGCACTCGCGGTGGCAAGATCTCGTTCACCCACATCATCGGCTGGGCAATCGTCAAGTCTGCCCTGCTTCACCCGGGCATGAACGTGAACTACAAGGTGGAGGACGGCAAGCCTTTCGTCGTCACGCCTGAGCACATCAACCTCGGCCTGGCCATCGACCTTCCGCAGAAGGACGGCACCCGCGCCCTCGTCGTCGCAGCCATCAAGGAATGCGAAACCCTCACCTTCGACGAATTCGTCAAGGCATACGAGGACATCGTTGCCCGCGCCCGCCAGAACAAGCTGAAGATCGACGACTTCCAGGGCGTCACCATCCAGCTGACCAACCCGGGTGGCATTGGCACCCGCCACTCCATTCCGCGTCTGACCAAGGGCCAGGGCACCATCGTCGGTGTCGGCGCCATGGACTACCCGGCAGAATTCGCCGGAGCATCCGAAGACCGTCTCGCAGAACTCGGTGTGGGCAAGCTGACCACACTGACCTCCACCTACGACCACCGCGTCATCCAGGGCGCAGAGTCCGGCGAGTTCCTGCGCGACATCTCCCAGCTGCTTAACGACGACAAGTTCTGGGACGAAATCTACGACGCCATGCAGATCCCCTACGCACCAATGCGTTGGGCACAGGACATCCCGAACCACGGTGTGGACAAGAACACCCGCGTGATGAACCTGATCGAGGCATACCGCTCCCGCGGACACCTCATGGCTGATACCAACCCGCTGCAGTGGCGCCAGCCCGGCCTGCCAAAGCCGGACTCCCGCGACCTCCTGCTAGAAACCCACGGCCTGACCCTGTGGGACCTCGACCGCACCTTCAACGTCGGCGGCTTCGGTGGCAAGGAAACCATGACGCTGCGTGAGGTGCTCACCCGCCTCCGCGCCGCATACACCCTCCACGTCGGAGCTGAATACACCCACGTCCTCGACCGCGACGAGCGCGAATGGCTGCGCGACCGCATCGAGGTGGGCATGCCCAAGCCGACCAGCGCCGAGCAGAAGTACATCCTGCAGAAACTCAATGCCGCAGAAGCATTCGAGAACTTCCTGCAGACCAAGTACCTCGGCCAGAAGCGATTCTCCCTCGAGGGCGCCGAGACCCTGATTCCGCTCATGGATGCCGTCATCGACACTGCTGCCGGCCAGGGCCTCGACGAGGTCGTCATCGGTATGCCGCACCGTGGACGCCTGAACGTGCTGTTCAACATCGTCGGCAAGCCAGTCAAGACCATCTTCGGCGAATTCGAAGGCAACCTGCAGCCCGCCCAGCAGGGCGGCTCCGGTGACGTCAAGTACCACCTTGGCTTCGAAGGCGAGCACATCCAGATGTTCGGCGACGGCGACATCAAGGTCACCCTCGCTGCCAACCCGTCCCACCTGGAAGCAGTCGACCCAGTCATGGTCGGCATCGCCCGCGCCAAGCAGGACATCCTGAACCGCGACAAGAACGTCAACGAGCGCTCCGTCGTCCCGATGATGCTGCACGGCGACGCGTCCTTCGCCGGCCTCGGCGTCGTTCAGGAGACCCTGAACATGTCCAAGCTGGCCGGCTACGACGTCGGCGGCACCGTCCACATCGTGGTGAACAACCAGGTCGGCTTCACCACCACCCCGGACCAGGGCCGTTCCACCTACTACGCCACCGACCTGGCCAAGGGCTTCGACTGCCCGGTCTTCCACGTCAACGGCGACGACCCCGAAGCCGCAGCATGGGTTGGCCAGCTGGCCACCGAGTACCGCCGCGAATTCGGCAAGGACGTCTTCATCGACCTCATCTGCTACCGCCTCCGCGGCCACAACGAGGCCGACGACCCGTCGGTGACCCAGCCGCAGATGTACGAGCGCATCAACTCGCACCCGTCCGTGCGTACCCGCTACACCAATGACCTCATTGGCCGTGGCGACATCACCAAGGAAGAAGCCGAGATCGCGGCACAGGACTTCCACGACCAGCTGGACTCCGTGTTCACCGACGTCAAGGAAGGCGGCGGCTCCCCCGCTTCCCAGCACGGCATCACCGAATCCCAGTCGCTCACCCGCGGCCTGGACACCTCTATCAACGCGGACATGTTCAAGCAGCTTGCTAACACATACGCTGAGCTGCCAGGCGACTTCACCCCGAACAAGCGCCTCAAGTCCGTCCTGAAGTCCCGTGGTGGATCCTTCGACAACGGCAACGTCGACTGGGCATGGGGCGAACTCCTCGCCTTCGGCTCCCTCGCTGCGGAAGGCAAGCTCGTCCGCCTCGCCGGCGAGGACTCCAAGCGCGGTACCTTCACCCAGCGCCACGGCGTCCTGTTCGACCCGAACACCGGTGAGCAGTACAACCCGCTCGACGCCAACGCCATCGAGGCCGGCAACGGCGGCCGCTTCACCATCTACAACTCGGCACTCACCGAGTTCGGTGGACTCGGCTTCGAGTACGGCTACACCGTGGGTAACCCGAACGCACTCGTCGCATGGGAAGCACAATTCGGCGACTTCGCCAACGGTGCCCAGACCATCATCGACGAATACGTCTCCTCCGGTGAGACCAAGTGGGGTCAGCTGTCCAGCCTGATCATGCTTCTGCCGCATGGTTACGAGGGTCAGGGACCGGACCACTCGTCGGCACGCATCGAGCGCTTCCTGCAGCTCGTTGCCGAGGGTTCCATGACCATCGCGCAGCCGACGACGCCGGCTAACCACTTCCACTTGCTGCGTCGTCAAGCGCTTGGCGATATGCGCCGCCCACTCGTCGTCTTCACCCCGAAGTCGATGCTGCGCAACAAGGCCGCAGTCTCCCAGCCGGAAGAGTTCATCGAGACCAAGTCCTTCCGTTCCGTCATCGACGACCCGAATATCGTCGATGCGAAGAACAACGTCATCGGCGACGCCGACAAGGTCACCACGATCATGCTGTGCTCCGGCAAGATCTACTACGACCTGGAGAAGCGCCGCCAGAAGGACGGACGCGACGACGTGGCCATCATCCGTATCGAGATGCTCCACCCGATCCCGTTCAACCGACTCAACAAGGCATTCGCCAACTACCCGAATGCCAAGGAAGTCCGCTTCGTTCAGGACGAGCCCGCCAACCAGGGTCCGTGGCCGTTCTACAACGAGCACCTGGCTAACCTCGTGGATGACCTCCCGCCGATGCGTCGCATCTCCCGCCGCGCACAGTCCACCACAGCGACCGGCGTGAGCAAGATCCACCAGCAAGAAGAGAAGGCGCTTATCGACGAAGCATTCGCCTAACCCTCCCCTTCCACCCCGCCCCGCCTTCCCGGCGTGCGGCGGGGTGTTTTGCTGCTGTGGATAACTTTTGGTTATCCACAGCCTGGGTTGCGTGCGCTGTTTTTGTCCCCGTTGTGCGTTTAGCGTTTGGGGCATGACAGTTTTTGACGCGTTTTTGGGCTCTCTTGCGAGCCCGATGGATATCCTGGCGGGGTTTGATCGTCAGGCTGCTTGTGCTGCTGGCGTCAAACCTGCCACCTACCAGGCCTGGGAGCGTGCCCATAAGGTCTATTTCGGTACGACGCGGTTTCGGCGTCAGCAGGCCAATGCGGTGCGTGTGGCCCGTTCGACGGGCAAGTCGTTGGATCAGATTCTGTTCATCGAACAACACGTCTCCGCTTTGGCGGCGGAGGGTGAGAAGTGGAAGATCCGCCTGGCGTTGCTGTCTGTGCGCGGGGACTTTAAAACATTGCAGCGCCGCGCTAAAGACATCGTCCCTGAGGTTGATAAACCTGCCCCGGAATCGAAGGTGCGGTTTGGTAAGTCCTGTAAAGGCAAGCGGACTTTTTCTGCCACGGGTGATGAACACCTGATCGCCGCATTAGAGCACACCTTGCGCCGGGGGCTTAATCCGGATCGGCCGGATGCCCCGCAAATGTACGAGGCTTTTGCGGATTTGTTGCGTGATGGTGGTGGTGTGGCTGCGGCCGCACCGCGTCCGTTGGTGGTGGTTCCGGTGCCGGAGTACTTCAAGATTCTGGCGGGTGATGGTGATGAGACCATCTTGGGTTT
Organism: uncultured Corynebacterium sp.; assembly: GCF_947253065.1. Lineage (GTDB taxonomy): Bacteria > Actinomycetota > Actinomycetes > Mycobacteriales > Mycobacteriaceae > Corynebacterium. The sequence continues at coordinate 50,633 of NZ_CAMXWS010000003.1, read as the reverse complement.
ATCTGATGGTACGACGATGACGGGTGCGGAGTTTTTGACGGAGCATTACGGCAAGGATTTAGAGGTTGGTTTGTTCCACCCGCAGGCGGGTCCGGTGAATTTGTATGACACGAAGCGTTGTGCCAACGCTAAGCAGCGTGATTTGGCTCGTGCGACGCTAACGACGTGTCCGGTGCCAGGGTGTCGGCATGCTGCGGATCATTGTCAGGTTCATCATGTCACCCCGTGGGTGGTTGGTGGGCAGACGAATATGAACAATCTGTCGGTGTTGTGCAGGTATCACAACCTCACCAATGATGATGACCCACGGCGAAAACATCGGGGGCGAATACGTATCCGGCACGGAACACCAATATGGGTTTCACCACGTGGGAAACCAGTGCCGAACACCACCCACCAGTACGGGGCGATGCACCTACTGTTCGGAACCTAGACTTCGCGAGCCTGCCCCTCATCAACGATGCGCTGCAGCTCCGAACCCATGCCGGTCTTCTCCTGCATCCACGCATTGACGGCTGCACTTGGGCTGCCGTCTTCTTCGGTCTGCTCGACGAGCTTTTCCAGATCGGTCGTGGACAGCGCACGTGTGACCTTATTCATGGCGTTGCGCACGCCGCGATCAAACATGCCTGCCTCAAACACCGGGATGATGTTCTGGGGCAAGTCGTCGTGCTCGGTCTTCGAGCAGCCTTCGGCGGGTGATGGGTCGACTGTTTTGAAGGATCCGGGCAGCGTGCCCACGGCTGCGTCGTAAGTCGCGAGCGCCAGGTCGGCGTTGTTGGAATCTTCTTCGTCGGCTTCGTTCTTCTTTTCTACCAGTACCTCGGCCTCACCGGGATTCGCAGTGACCACCAGCGAACCGACGCACATGACTGCGAAATTCGCGTCACGTGTTTGCAGCACGTCCAGCTTGGCGGCATCATCCACATACCGCTTGCCGACGATCCCCACTTCCCTTCCATCCAACTCCGCCACCTGGCGGTAAATCTCCGCCAGCACCAGCTGTTCGGGGTCAGACGGGTCAGCAGCGATCTTCACCGCCGGGCTTTTCTCGCCGCAGGCGGTCAGAGCTGTCATGCCAAGTAGAGCTGTCGCACCAATTGCCACTACGCGTTTGCGCCGTGAATTCGCCACGCTTCTCTCCTGCGATCTAGCCATTACTGCTGCGGGCGTGGCTGCTGCGGGCGTGGCTGCTGCGCATTTTGGGACGGGCGTGGTCCCATCTGTGCGATCAGGTCACGGGCCTGGGGCGCGGTGGATGGTTCGCAGAGAATGTCATAACGCCCAGCAACAATATTCGTTGCGGACGAAAAATCACGGCGTCCCTGCGTGAAGGCGTAGCCGAGTGCCGCAAACGCAACGCCGAAAATGACGCCGAACACGATCGCGGACAGCAGCGCCGCCCACACATTCGGCGTGAACAGAGCGAACAGCAGGCCGACAAAAAGGCCAAACCACAGGCCGGACAGAGCACCGCCAGCAAGGACGCGCCCCCACGTCAGCCGACCAGTGACGCGCTCCACTTGCATCAGATCAACACCGACAATGGTGATGTTCTCGACGGGAAACTCCTGGTCAGACAACCCGTCGACAGCTGCTTGCGCGTCGACGTATTCCTGGAAGCTACCCACGGGCCAGCCTGCAGGTCGCTGCGGCTCAGTCAGTCGACGTCGTGCGGAGGCTGGGTTCGGCTGAGTCATGTGGCTAACCATCCTTCTCGTTGCATTCGTGTATCGGCTCAAGTCTAGTGCCGGCTTCGTGCCCGGGCGGGGAAGGCCATATACTTTACGTGCAATGACTGACACATCACCGATTTCAGAAGCAGCTGTCCGCAACGCGCTTGCGCGTGTCGACGATCCGGAGATCGGCAAACCGATCACCGAGCTAGACATGGTCGAGTCCGTGCGTATCGACGGCCGTGATGTCGCCGTCGGCATCTACCTCACCATTGCTGGATGCCCAATGCGCGACACCATCGAGTCCAACGTGCGTGCCGTCGTCGAGGAGCTCGACGGTGTCGGCGAGGTCAGCGTGACCATGCACACCATGAGCGAAGAGCAGCGCCGCAATCTTGCGCAGCGCCTCAAGGGCGATAGGTCTGAACCGGTAATTCCGTTCTCCCAGCCGGGTTCGACCACACGTGTGTACGCCGTGGCATCGGGCAAGGGTGGCGTAGGCAAGTCCTCTATGACGGTGAATTTGGCGACGGCGCTCGCCGAGCAAGGGTTGACCGTGGGCATTCTCGACGCCGATATTTATGGCCACTCCATCCCTGGTCTGATGGGGTCAGAAGGCCAAGGCCCAACGGTCGTGGATGAGATGCTCATGCCACCGATCGCTCACGGCGTCCGCCACATCTCGATTGGCCAGTTCGTCGAAGGCAACGCCCCCGTTGTCTGGCGCGGCCCCATGTTGACCCGCGCAATCCAACAATTTCTTGCCGACGTCTACTGGTCCGAACTCGACGTCCTCTTCATGGACCTCCCGCCAGGAACCGGCGATGTCGCCATCACTGTGGCGCAGCTCGTCCCGGATGCAGAGCTGTTGATCGTGACCACCCCGCAGGCTGCTGCAGCTGAGGTCGCCGAGCGTGCAGGCTCCATCTCCCAACAGACCGGTCAGCGTGTCGCCGGCGTGATTGAGAATATGTCCGCCATGGTCATGCCGGACGGCTCCACAATGGACATCTTCGGCACAGGTGGCGGCGAGAATGTGGCTGAGCGCCTCTCCGCGATCACCGGCACTGATGTCCCCCTGCTGGGCTCCGTCCCGCTCGACCCGCAACTGCGTGTCCAGGGTGACGAGGGCACCCCCATCGCCATCCAAGCCCCCGAGTCCCCCTCTGGGAAGGCCATCGCAGAGATCGCCGGCAAGCTGAAGATTCGCCGCGATTCGCTGGCGGGCAAGAATTTGAACCTCGGTGTGACTCGCTAGGTCACGTCAGTCCAGGAGAACCCGCCGCCGCCAGATTCGGCGGGTGGTTCCGGGTTCATTCCTGGCTGCCTCCGTCGCGGCTTCGAAGGTGGCTGCGTACTCCCCATGCCTGAAGTTGAACCGGACTCAGCGGGATCCTCATCCATCATTTTGCGGGGGTCGAATTGGTCGAGGTAGTCACCGTCTTCGTCGAAAAGCATCTTGGCAATCGCCCGCTTCGGCCCCATCGCCGCATACTCGGTGACGGTGTTCATCGGCTTGCGGAACTCAGCGAATTCCTCGCCGTAAAGCTCTTTCTTCGCATCATTGATAGAGCGACGAGCCGCGAAAATAGCGGCACGCACGTCCATGATCACACCGGGGAGGCGCTCCGGACCAATGATGATCAGGCCCGCGAGAATAATGACGAAGATTTCGCCCCAACCGATTGAGTCAAACACGGTTTCACCTTAGCCCGTTACGCAAACGACTCCACGAAATAGGCCACTTTCCACCCGAATTCTCTGCGGCAACTCGAGTCAGCGGCGCCTGATCGTCCAGGTGCGCCAATTTCTCCACCAGCGACCGTGGTGCGCGCAAGCAACCATCGGTGTTGTGTTCCCGCACGGCCTCAGACGCGGCGCGCTGCTGCGCTACTTCACGACGACAATCCTCACACTGCGCCAGATGATTCTGGGCGCGGTGGTAGGCGGTGGGGGTGAGTTCGTCGTCGATAAGCGCGGCGACAGCTTCGAAATTGAGGTGCTCGATCGAATCAAACTTCGGCACGGCAATCACCTCGCGCGGAGCAGCTCGCGAGCGCTTTCGTTCGTCGCGGCCTGTGCTTCAAGCGATGCGCGCAGCTGGCTGCGGCCGCGGTGAATACGCGAACGCACGGTGCCCATTTTCACACCGAGTATCTTCGCGATCTCCTCGTAGCTCATCCCCACAACATCACACAGCACGACCGACACGCGGAACTCAGGGCTGAGTTCATCGAGCGCTTCCTGCAGCGCCGGATCAAGGTTGACCTCGGAGTACACCTGTTCCGGCGTCGGCGCGGTGCCCGGCACGCGCTCGTAGTCTTCCGGGAGCGCCTCCATGCGGATCTTGCTGCGGTGACGCACCATGTCGAGGAACAAGTTCGTGGTAATGCGGTGCAACCACCCCTCGAAGGTCCCGGGCTTGTACGACTTCAGGTTGCGGAACACGCGCATGAATGTTTCTTGCGTGAGGTCTTCGGCGTCCTGCTGGTTGCCCGACAGGCGGAACGCGAGGCGGTACACACTGTCGGCGTGCTCCTCGACGAGTTCAGCCCAGCTGGGCATGGTGCCGCGTCCTGCGTCGAATGCGGCGGTGCCTGTCAGATCTTCTGGCATGGCTTCTATTCTTGCGTACCGCGCTTCTTCCCGCACGGGCGGGGTCGATTTCGTAGGATGAGCGTGTGAGCGATTCAGCATTTACCTCCCTTAACGAGTACATCACGGCGAAGCAGCAGGACGGCACGCTTATCGACGCCCGCGCCGACGCCTCCGAATACTCCCTCCCCACCCCGAGCGTTGCGGTGGGCAACCTGTTGGGCACCCTCGCTGCCTCCGGGCATGCTGCGGGTGGCGCAACGGGCGCCGTCGCTATCACTCCCGCTGCGGGCGTGGTCGGGCTGCATATTCTCGCGGGTCTGCCGGAGAAGTCCGCGTTGACGTGCATCGACCCGGAGGCAGACCACCAGGCACGTGCAAAGGTGGCATTCCGCGATGCTGGTTATGGTGCTTCGCGCGCACGGTTCCTGCCGTCGCGCCCGCTGGATGTGCTGGGACGTCTGGCCAGCGGGGCGTACCACCTCGTCTATGCCGACGTGGATCCTGTGGACCTGCCGGGCGTCGTCGAGGCTGCCTGGCCTCTGCTCTCCCCCGGCGGCACACTCGTCCTCGCCGGTTCGCTTCTCGACGCCACCATCACCGACCCCACCCGCAAAGACCGCCCCACTCTCGCTGCTCGTGAGGCAGAAGAGCTCATCGACGGTCTGGAAGGTGCAGTAGCCACGCGCCTCCCCCTGGATTCCGGGGTGACTCTGGTGACACGCTTGGCTGAATAGCACTGCGGAGTTCTGCGCAGCTCTGCGCTAGTTTCGTTGCCCGCAGCTCAGTCGAGCTGCGGGTTTTCTATTTCCTCAACTAGTCACTCGAACTAGTCACTCGACGACCTCGGACTTGCCCACCACGACGACGCCTTCCTTCGAGATCGTGAATTCTCGTGCGCGATCAGAGTCCTCGCCAACGCCCACGCTCGCTCCGTCTGAGACGTAGACATTCTTGTCCAGAATGGCGTGGCGTACGACAGCCCCCTTGCCGACCCGGACCCCCGGCATGAGCACCGAAGATTCGACGATCGCGCCTTCTTCAACGCGGACGTCGGTGGACAGCACCGAATTACTCACCGTTGAACCCGAAATGATGGAGCCCGGCGCGATGATCGACTCCTGCGCCACACCACCTGAGACGAATTTCGCCGGCGGGAGGTTCTCGTCCTCCGTGGAGTGGATCGGCCACGACTTGTTGTATAGGTTGAAAATCGGGTGGATCGAGATCAGATCCATGTGGGCCTCGTAGAAAGAGTCGATGGTGCCCACGTCGCGCCAGTACGCCTTATCGCGCTCGGTCGCGCCAGGCACCTGATTGGCGGTGAAGTCATAGACGTTGGCTTCGCCCTTGCCCACGAAGTACGGAATGATGTCGCCGCCCATGTCGTGTTCGGAGGATTCGTTCTCGTTGTCGAGACGGAGTGCGTCGATAAGCGCTTCTGTTGAGAAGCAGTAGTTGCCCATGGACGCGAAAGTCATGTTCGGGTCGTCGGGGGTGCCGGGCGGATCGGCTGGTTTTTCCAGGAATTCCGTAATACTTCCGTCATCATCCGCCTGGATGCAACCAAATGCGGAGGCTTCGCTGCGAGGCACGCGGATACCCGCGACGGTGCACTCCTTGCCCGAGGCAATGTGGTTTTCCACCATCTGCGACGGGTCCATGCGGTAAACGTGGTCCGCGCCGAAGACGAGCACGTAGTCCGGCTGCTCGTCAAAGATGAGGTTCAGCGACTGCAGCAGCGCGTCTGCGGAGCCTTGGTACCAGCGCTTACCCAGGCGCTGCTGCGCCGGGACGGAGGCGATGTACTGGTGCATCGGACCGGAGAAATTCCAGGCAGTAGCCACGTGGCGGTCGAGCGAGTGGGACTTGTACTGCGTCAGCACGGCGATGCGGTTATAGCCGGCGTTGACGAGGTTGGACAGGACGAAGTCGATGAGTCGGTAATTCCCGCCAAATGGCACGGCGGGTTTAGCGCGGTCGAGGGTTAGCGGGAAGAGGCGCTTTCCTTCTCCGCCGGCAAGGACAATGGCGAGGACATTCGGCTGGTTGTTCACGCTTTCCAGCCTAGGTAAGTCGCACAGAAACTGCAGTGCGCTTGGAAAAATTCATGCGCCTGCACGCGTGTTCAAACATAACTAGGCTCGAGGACTATGAGAGTCGGAATGATGACCCGCGAATATCCTCCCGAAATTTATGGTGGCGCGGGTGTCCACGTCACCGAGTTGACGCGCTTCATGCGCAAGCTTGATGGCGTCGAGGTAGACGTCCACTGCATGGGTCAACCGCGCGATGAGCAGGATGTTTATGTTCACGGCGTTGACCCAGAGCTGGAAGATGCCAACGGTGCGCTAAAGACAATGTCGACGGGTCTGCGGATGGCACATGCTGCGAACAACGTGGACATCGTCCACTCGCACACGTGGTACTCGGGGCTGGGTGGCCACCTCGCGGGTCTACTGCACGGTATCCCCCATGTGGTCACCGCACACTCGCTGGAGCCTGACCGCCCGTGGAAACGGGAGCAGCTTGGTGGCGGCTACGACGTCTCCTCGTGGTCGGAGAAGAATGCGATGGAAAACGCAGACGCGGTCATCGGTGTTTCTTCAGGCATGAAGGACGCGATTTTGCGCGCCTACCCGCGTATCGACGAATCCCGCGTCCACGTCGTCCTCAACGGCATCGACACAGCCGTGTGGTACCCCACTGACAACGCCCAAGACAACGTCGTAGAACGCCTCGGTGTTGACCCGACCCGCCCAATCGTGGCCTTCGTCGGCCGTATCACCCGCCAAAAGGGTGTTGCTCACCTGGTGAAGGCCGCCCAGGATTTCGACCCGGATATCCAGCTTGTCTTGTGCGCCGGTGCGCCGGATACGAAGGAGATCGCGGAGGAGACGGAGGGGCTCGTCGATAAGCTGCGTGAAATGCGTGACGGCGTGTACTGGGTGACGGACATGCTGCCCAAGGAAGATATCCGCGATATTTATTCCGCCGCCGACATCTTTGTGTGCCCGTCGGTGTACGAACCGCTGGGCATCGTGAACCTGGAAGCGATGGCATGTAATACTGCCGTGGTTGCATCTGACGTAGGTGGAATTCCCGAGGTTGTCGTCGACGGTGAGACCGGTACCCTGGTCCACTACGACGCGGAAGACACACAGGCCTTCGAAAAAGACCTCGCCGCCGCCGTCAATGCACTCGCCCAGGACGCGGAAACCAGCAAACGATTCGCAGCAGCTGGCCTGACCCGCGTGAAGAAGGAATTCACCTGGGACAAAATCGCCCAAGAAACCGTCGACGTGTACAAGTCGCTTCTGTAACCCGGAGGACGAAACTGTGAGCAATTTGAGACCCGAACTCCATGTCACCGCTGATAAAGGCATCCTCGATGCCGCGGCAGGCATGCTCCGCGACGGAGATGATTGGCACATCTTCTACCAGTACGAACCCACCGCAGACGCACCTTCACGCTGGGCACACCAGTTCTCCGAAGGCAATCCTTTTGAGTTCTACGAGTGCAACGACGTCATCGCGCCAGTCGGGGGTGAAACGCGTGTGCTCGCCGGCTCTGTCGTCTCCTCAGCGGAGGGCACGGACCTGTATTTCACGTCTGTCACCAACGCTGGAACAACGATTCAAGCCGCGCGTATCGACGAAATCGAGACGCTTAGCGACGAAGTAGACGAAGCCGGCGACATCGACCCCGGCGTGCGCCGCCTCGGCCCCCTGGTGAAGGACTCCGGGCGTTTCACCCGCTTCCGCTCCCCCTGCGTTGTCCCTGACTGGAAGGAAGTCGACGACCGTGACCGCGGCCAGTCCGGCTGGATCATGCTGGCGAGCAGTGGACCGTCCGAAAAGCCGATGCCGATGGTGCTCGACTCTTCTGACGGCACCACCTGGACACTGCTCGGCCCGTTGAAGTTCAACGGCGAAACAGGTCTGCAGGAGGACGATGTGACGGTCGCCCCGCGCATTATTCGCCTGCGCGACGAGGAAGACGGCGAGATTTACGACGTTCTCTTCCTCACCATCGAGCAGGAATCGGGTGATCTTTCGGGTTACCTCGTGGGCACGCTCGACGAGACGGAATTCACTGTGAAAACGCCGTTCACGCGCCTTGACTATGGCCACGATTTCACCCGCCCCCGCAGCACGAATGTTGTCCGCGGTACGCAGACGGACGACGAGCGTTATGCCGAAGCACGCATCTTCGGTCTGCTCGCTGAGTCCGGCCGTGGTGGTAATCCAACTGCTCAGCCGACGTGGGAGACCGAAGGCTGGGCGAATGCGCTCTCGTTGCCGCGCGTGGTCACCCTCGCTGGGGGCGCACTGTTCCAAACACCTGCACAGGGCCTCCCGGATGCAGTCAGCTCCACTGAGCGTGCCAAGTTGTGGACTGGTCTGTGCGAGATCCCGGTTGGATCGTCTGTGACTGTTGACGTGTTGGACACCAAGGGCGACGTCACCGCGACGATCACGCACTCGGGCGACACGATCACACTCGACCGTCTCGACGGATCCCCCACCACCGCCCCGCTTTCCGACGATGACGAGGACCACATCTCCGTCCTCGTCGACGGCTCCGCTATCGAAGTTTTCGCTGGCGGCGGTGCAGTGACGATGGCTAGTCGCTTCTGGCCTGAAAACGGTGTCGGTGAACTTCGCGTCACCACCGATGGAGACGCGGAAATCCTGAACCAGTGGAGTCGTCCGCACACGGCTCTGTAAACAACGAAAGCACCTGCGCTGCCAATCAGCAGTGCGGATGCTTTGGCTATCTGGAGGCTTAAGCCTTCTTCATGCGGGTGAGCTGAGCTCGTGCCGTGACCGTCATGGTCTCTGGCAGAGCTGCAACGCGCTCAGCGAGGACCTCCGGGTCGAGGTGACGCGCCGAAGGACTCATTCCCACCTGCGCTGCGATGGACTCGCGGTCCAGGTTCATCGGGAACTCAATCAGCTCCGGCTCACCGACCGGAGTCAGGTGTCCGGCTGCTTGCTCGAGCATCCGCTCAAGCTTGCCTTCCTCAACGCCCAGGATGCCGAGTGGCTCGCGCAGTTCGTCAAGGTGGCCGGTTTGGGGGGTGAGAATGAGGACCTCGCCGTCATCGACAAGCACGCGTGCGAATTCCTCCGGGTTGCGCGGCGCGAAAATCACGGTGATCACGTCGATCGACTGATCACGCACCGGCAGACCATCCCACACATCAGCGACAACGGCACCGATATTGCGGTGTGCCTTCGCCAGGTGCTTCGCGGCAGGAACAGCGATGTCCACACCCACGCCGCGGGAATTCTCCACGGCATCAAGGGTGTGGGACAAGTAGTAGCCAGTTCCGGCACCGACTTCGAGGATGGTGGGAGGGGTCGCGGCGACGTCGTCAAGCGGGAGACCTTCGAGGGCGTCGAGGACGCGTTCCGTGATCGTTTCCACGAACGGCGCGAAGTGGCCACGCGACAAAAATGCCTCGCGGGAAGCCACCATTTCAGCGCTGTCACCCTTGTGGGCGATGCCTGCGCCGGACGCCAACGTGACATAGCCTTGCTTGGCCACGTCATAGGAATGTCCGGACTCAGAGACCAAGCGGCTGAAATCGTCCGCGCCGGTCAGGGCGCTTCCGTCGACGGGGTCCGCCAGCACATCAACAATGTCTTTGAGCATGGCGCGTTATGTTACCTGCAGTTCTACTCAGCTGCGACATCGGTGAGGAGCTGGCCGAGCTCGGCTGCTTCCTCGTTGTTCAGCTCCACCACGAGACGTCCGCCGCCATCGGATGGGATGCGCATCACGATCTTACGGCTTTCCTCGACGACTTCCATCGGACCGTTGCCGGTACGCGGCTTCATTGCTGCCATGTGGTGTTACTCCTTGGCTCTTCGGTTATCTCTTTCCCTCCGGCAGGCGCGGTGGCCGTCGGCGGGAACTCTTCTCCAATATTACGCTTTTGTTTGCCGAGCAGGTGCTCAAGGAGTGCGTCGACTTGGTCTTGGCGGTAGCCACGTGGCACGACTTCGAGGGCAATGTCGTTGTAACGGCCCTCGTCAACGGCGGTGCGGTTCGCGGCGATGACGTCGTGGGGTTCGTCCAGTGGTGGGATGGCTTCCCCGCGTCCGACGAAGGAGGCGGTGACCCACGCGCCGAAGATTGCGATCGCGGCGATGACGAGAATGAGGATGAGCCAAGACAGCATGAGCTGATGCTACCGCAGTTGCGCCCACGGGCTGCGTTGTGGAATGTCGAGCACACCAGCGCGGGCGAGGATGGTGCGGGCGACGGTTTCAGACATCTCAGTCAGTTCGGTCAGGGGCCGGTTGCGGTGGGCTTTGTGCCCGAGGTCAACTTGGGTGATGGAGTGGGGGCCGTGGAGGGTTGCGACGTCGATAAGCAGGCCCGCTTCAACCCCGTAACCTGCGACGAATGGCACTTCGAGCGCGGTTTCGCGGCGGATCGCGTACTCGCCGGCGAGCGGTTGATCGAGCTCCGGGATGTGCGGAAAGAGCAGGCGCAACAGTGGTTTTGCGGTCAGCTCCGTGACGCGCCCACCGCCGCTCGGGGCACCGTCGAGCGCGCGGGAATAGGAGGCTTTCACAAGCTGCACTCGCTTATCGACGAACTCCCCCACCAACCCATTCACCCACGCCGGCTGCACCGTGGTCACGTCTGCGTCGAGAAAAACAACAATGTCTCCTCGGGCCGCGCGGACTCCACGCCAGAGTGCTTCGCCCTTGCCGGGTTGGACAGGAATCTCGGGGGCAATGTCGCGCCAATTGAGCACAGTCGCCCCGGCTGCTGCTGCGTTGGCTGCGGTGGCATCGGTGGAATCGGAGTCGACGACGATGACTTCGTTTGCGCAGGATGCGAAAGCTGCTCGCACGACATTTGTGACCGTGGTCTCCTCATTGAGCGCGGGAATGACCACCGACACACTCGGATTGGCCGTCATGCGAGCCCTCGGATCGTGTCGAGGGGTGCCGCCGTGCCTTGAATGGCTGCGATCGTGCGGATGACATCAAGCGTTTCGGCGACTTCATGGACGCGGAAAGCTGCCACCCCGCGAGCGGTGCACCATGCGGTTGCTGCGAGCGTTCCTGCGACGCGTTCGCCCACGCCGCGGCCGGTGGTTTCTCCGATGAAGTCCTTGTTGGACAAGGCCATGAGGACGGGCCAGCCAGTTGCGACGACTTCGTCGATACGCCGCAGGATCTCAAGTCCGTGGAAGGTGTTCTTGCCAAAGTCATGAGTCGGGTCGATGAAGACCTTTTCTTCCGGCACTCCACATGCGACAGCACGCTCAGCAAGAGCAGTCGTTTCGCGAATGACGTCTACAACGACGTCGTCGTAGTGGACACGGTGCGGGCGCGTGCGTGGTGTCGCACCACCGGTGTGTGAGCACACGTAGCCAGCCTTATGGGCACCAGCGACCTCGACCAGTTCCGGTTCGTATCCCGCCCAGGTGTCGTTGATCAGCGTGGCTCCTGCACGCGCAGCTGCATCAGCTACTTCTGGGCGCCACGTGTCCACAGAGATATCGACGCCCTCTGGAAGCCCCTCACGCACAGCAGCGATGAAAGGCACGACGCGGTCGATCTCTTCGGCAGCGTCTACTTCATCACCGGGGCCAGCTTTCACTCCCCCGATGTCCACGATCGTTGCACCTGCCTCAACCACGTCACGGCACCGCTGCACAGCAGCATCGAAAGCGAAGGTCGCGCCCTTGTCATAGAACGAATCAGGGGTGCGGTTAATGATCGCCATGACACGAGGCAGACCGTTTACAGCTGTGCTCATTAACGCTCGTATTTGTGCAGGTTGCGTGGGTCGGCCATCTTGTGGTGGGCGTTGACGATGTACTCGACAGCTTCCTCAACCGAATCAGTGACCAGGAAGAGCTGGTCATCGCCTTCGGAGATGAGGCCGCGTGCGAGCTGCTGGTTGCGAATCCAATCAACGAGGCCGGACCAGAACTCGGTGCCCAACAGCACCATCGGGAAGTTCGTCACCTTGCCTGTTTGGATCATGCAGAGGACTTCGAAGACCTCATCCATCGTGCCGAATCCACCGGGCAGCGAGATGAACCCTTGCGAGTACTTCAAAAACATCGTTTTGCGGGCGAAGAAGTATCGGAAATTCAGGCCCAGGTCGACCCATGGGTTGAGACCTTGTTCAAACGGCAGCTCAATGCCAAGACCGACAGACATGCCACCCGCCTCGTATGCCCCACGGTTCGGTCCTTCCATCAGACCAGGGCCACCACCAGTGATGACGGCATATCCTGCCTCCACGAGAGCTTTGCCAACCTGGCGAGCCTGCTCGTATTCCGGAGTGCCCTCCCCCAGACGGGCCGAACCGAACACAGTCACTGCCCAGCCCAAGTCGTGCAAGGCATCAAAACCGGAAACGAATTCACTGGTGATGCGCATGACGCGCCATGGGTCAGCGTGCTTCCAGTCGTGATCTGCTCGTCCCATCTGCAGCAAACGCTGGTCGTAGGTGGAAGCGGGCCCAGTGTCGCCGCCCTTGTGGCGCCGCAGGATCGGACCGCTGAGCGTGCGGTCCCGGTCCGGGCGCGGAGTGATGTGTGGAGCCACGGAAATCACGCCTTCTCTTCAGAGTGGTTCAAATGTGCTGCGGGCTGCAGAAACCTGCTAGGCCTTAGCGCCGGACAGGTACGCCATCAACGTGTCGGCGACGGTGCGGATCTGGTCGATCGGGCACTGTTCGTCGATCTTGTGGGCGAACCCGGGGTCGCCGGCGCCGAAGTTCACAGCCGGAACTCCGAGCGTAGAGAACCTGGACACATCCGTCCATCCGAACTTCGCACGGTATTTCCCACCGACAGCAGCAAGGAGTCCCTGGGCGGCCGGGGCGTCGAGGCCGGGGAGGGCGCCGGGGACGGCGTCGTCGTAAAGCAATTCGAGGCCTTCTTCGAGCGCGAGGGTCTCTTCGAGGTGTTGCTTTGCTTCTTCCAAGCTGCGGTCGGGGGCGAAGCGGAAGTTGATGGTCAACGTGGCTTCGTCGGGAAGCGTGTTAGTAGCCACCCCGCCGGACAGGCCGACGACGTTGAGGCCTTCGCGGTACTCGCAGCCGGCGATGGTGACGGTGCGTGGCTCGTACGCGGCGACGCGGCCGAGCACTCCCGCGAGATCGTGCGCCGCGTTGTGCCCGAGCCACGCGCGTGCCGAATGTGCTCGCGTGCCGTGCGCAACCACCTTGACGCGGATGCTGCCCTGGCAGCCCGCCTCGATAATCGCGCCCGAAGGTTCGCCGAGCAGCGCCAGCGAGCCCTCCAGCAGCTCCGGTGCGTCGCGTTCAAGGTGTGCCAGCCCGTTGTACGTTGCGGCAACCTCCTCCGCCTCGTAGCAGATGAGCGTGAGGTCAAAGGCCAGGTCGTCAGAGTTGCACAGCGTGGCAAATGCGTGGAGGTAGCATGCCATGCCGGACTTCATGTCTACCGATCCGCAGCCCCACAGGATGTCGCCTTCGACGTGGTGCGGCACATTGTCGGCGATGGGCACGGTATCAATGTGGCCAGCGAGCACGATGCGATCAGCAAAGCCGCGGTGGGTGCGCGCAACAACGGTGTTGCCGCGGCGGATCACCTCGATACCGTCGAGCGCTTGCAGTGCTGCTTCGATCGCGTCTGCGATCTCCTTCTCCTCGTGGGAGGGAGATGGGATGTCAATCAGAGCTTTTGTCAGCTCCACCGGGTCAGCAAAAAGGTCCAGATTCACGGGGGCGATCCTACCTGCCGGGCGGGCACGTAGGATACAACCATGCCTTTTGGAGCACGCGCGACAGGGATCGCACACATCGCCGCTGACGGAACAGTTCTGGATAGTTGGTTCCCCACCGTCCAGCTTGTCGACGACGCCACCCACCCCCACACCCGCCGCGTCAGCGCCAATGACCTCTCGCCCAGGCTGTTGAACTTGGTCGGCATGGACCGTGACCGCCATGTGGAAGTGGTGCCGGTGCGTACTGAGATCGCTGATCTTTCGGCTCCTGCCGTCGATGCGCATGATGTGTATTTGCGCCTGCACTTGCTCTCCCACCGGAAGGTGAAGCCGCTGGAGATCAACATGACGGATGTGCTTGAGCATCTCGTGCCCGTAGCGTGGACGAATAAGGGGCCGTGCCTGCCTGATGATTTTGAGTACGTGCGCACCAATTTGCGCGCCCGCGGAAATATCCACGTCTATGGCATTGAGCGTCTCCCCCGCATGGTGGACTACGTGGTGCCCACGGGCATCAGCATCGCAGAAGCTGAGCGCGTGCGGCTCGGCGCTTACCTCGCGGAAGGCACGAGTGTGTACCGCGAAGGTGCTGTCTCCTTTAACTCCGGAACGCTTGGCCCCGCGCGTGTGGAAGGCCGTTTGTTCTCTTCTTGCGTGATCGGTGCCGGCAGCGATATCGGCCTGTCTTCCTTTGTGATGTCCGAACGCACCGACGGCCACAACCGCACCCCCATCCGCATCGGCGAGGACTGCATCATTCGACCATCCGCCGGGCTGATCGATCTGAATATGGGTGACCGCTGCGAACTCGGTGCCGGCGTGATCCTGGAGCCTGGCACGATCGTCTACGACACCCGCAGCCCGGGCGAGAAAACCTATGTCCCAGCTCACACCATTACTGAGCAGTCAGATTGGTCGATCACGCACGAGCCTCACAGTGCCACACCGGTCGTGCGGCAACGCATGTAGCGAGCTTGTATCCACAGCGCGGGTGTATATAATTCACCCCCAATTATCGGTGAGTGCCCAGTGTTTCTACACTTGACTCATGTCGAACACCCTCAATAGCGGTTTGCAAACCCGCCACCTGACCATGATGGGACTGGGCTCAGCCATCGGCGCTGGCCTCTTCCTCGGAACCGGCGTGGGCATCCAGGCCGCGGGCCCGGCCGTCCTCATCGCCTATATCTTCGCCGGAGCTGTCACGGTCTGCATTATGCAGATGCTGGCAGAGATGGTCGCAGCGCGGCCATCGTCGGGAAGCTTTGCTACGTATTCGGACCAAGCGTTCGGTGCGTGGGCGGGCTTCTCTGTCGGCTGGGCGTACTGGTTCATGCAGGTGCTCATCATCGGTGTGGAAATCACTGGTGCTTCAGCGATTATCAGTGGCTGGTTCGGGATTGCCCCCTGGATCCCGGCGCTGATTGCGGTGGTGTTCTTCGCCGCCATCAACCTGGTTGCTGTACGTGGCTTTGGCGAATTCGAGTTCTGGTTCGCGCTAATCAAGGTCGCTGCGATCATCACATTCCTCGTCATGGGCGTGCTCATGGTCATCGGCCTGTTCCCGGGCATGGACGCAGTGGGCACGAGCAATATCGAGGGTGTTGGCTTCATGCCGAATGGCATCGGTGGTATTGCCACCGCAATGCTCGCCGTGGCATTCGCTTTCGGCGGCATCGAGCTGGTCACCATCGCTGCAGCTGAGTCGGAGGACCCGAAGGAAGCCGTCGGCGCCGCCATTCGTTCCGCGATCTGGCGTATCGCTGTGTTCTACATCGGCTCTGTTCTGCTGATCATTCTGCTGCTCCCCTACGACCAGATTGCGGGCGCTGAATCGGCTGCGGAATCCCCGTTCACCTTGGTCCTGGACCGCGCGAATATTTCTGGTGCTGCGACGATCATGGAGGTCGTCATCGCTCTCGCACTGCTGTCGGCTTGTAATGCGCAGCTCTACGGCAACTCGCGTCTGCTGTACTCCATGGCACGCGGACACGATGCTCCAAAGTACTTTGCACAGACCAATGATTCCGGTGTTCCGGTGCGTGCTGTGCTCGTGTCGATCTTCTTCGGTTTTGTCTCCGTGGGTCTCCAATGGTGGAACCCGCCGGGGCTGCTCACCTTCCTGCTCAACGCCGTGGGTGGCATCTTGATCATGATTTGGACGATGATCATCCTCTCCTACATTCGCCTGCACCCGCAGCTTGTGGCGAAGGGAGAGATCACCGAAGTGCGCATGTGGGGTTATCCGTGGCTCGCATGGGCCACCCTGGCAGTACTCGGCGGCTTCGTTTTGCTCATGCTTTTCGACGCCGGTGGCCGCACCGAGCTCATCTCCGCCATCATCGTGGTGTCGACGATTGTGATCATCAGTCTCATCGTTCACCGCGGCAAGGCAACGGAACCGGCCGAGATGGCTTAACCACCTCGCGTGTGGAGCCCCCACACATAACTGAAGATCTTCTAAACTATGCACGGCTGGCGCATTGCGTTGGCCGTGCAATTTCATACCCAGAATTTGTAACCTGACGAGAAAGACTGATTGCTACTATGACCACCGCATTCGCACGGGGCTTGGCCACTGTCACGCACGACGGAACTGTCCTTGATGTTTGGTATCCGGCTCCGAAGCTCGGTGAGTCGGTGGCGTCGACAGGCACTACTCGCTTGGAGGAGACCCCGCAGCAGTTCGCGAAGCTCGCTGGCCCGGATGAGGACCGCGGTGTGGCACGCGTGCCGGTGGCGACGTCGATTGCTGATATCTCCGCCGCCCCGATCGATGCGTACGACGCGTACCTGCGTCTGCACCTGCTCTCCCACCGTCTTGTGAAACCGCACGAGGCGAATCTTGATGGCCTGTTCGGCCTGCTGGCGAATGTGGTGTGGACGAACTACGGTCCGTGCGCTGTCGCTGATTTCCAGGTTGTGCGTGGCCGTCTGTCCGCGCGTGGCCCGGTCGTGGTGTTCTCCGTGGACAAGTTCCCGCGCATGGTCGATTATGTCGTTCCGTCTGGTGTGCGCATCGGTGATGCGGACCGCGTGCGCCTGGGCGCTCACCTGGCTGAGGGCACCACGGTGATGCACGAGGGCTTCGTCAACTTCAACGCGGGCACGCTCGGCGCGTCCATGGTTGAGGGCCGCATTTCCGCGGGCGTCGTCGTGGGCGACGGCACCGATATCGGCGGCGGTGCATCCATCATGGGCACCCTCTCGGGTGGCGGCAAGGAAACCATCAAGATCGGTGAGCGCTGCCTGCTCGGCGCCAACGCAGGCATCGGTATTTCGCTTGGCGACGACTGCACCGTCGAAGCCGGCCTCTACGTCACCGCCGGCACCAAGGTCGTTCTGACCGCTGCGATCGCTGAGGCCGTGGGTAAGTCTGAGGGCGACTCTGTGAAGGCTGTTGAGCTTTCCGGTGCCAGCGGCATCCTGTTCCGCCGTAACTCCGTTACCGGCGCTGTGGAAGCCACCAAGGCAAAGGGCGTGGAGCTCAACGCGGAGCTGCACAAGAACTAATTCTTTTCCACTCCCCCGCGGCGCCGCGGCCTAGGGCAGGAAACTGCTGCTAGGACCGCGGCTTTTTCGGGCGACTGAACGTCCAAAGCTTGTTGATGATGAAGTTGACGGGCATGGCCACCAGCGTCGATATGCCAGCTGCCCAGTAGAACTTGGTGCGAAGTCCGGTGGAGTCGTCGAAGATGTCGTCGGGAAGCGCGACGGGCGTCGTCGGATTCATCAGCAACGTCGCGACGATCTGGCTGACAACGAACGCGACAATGCCCGTGGCGAGGAACGGGAAGTACCCGCGCAGCCACGACCGCTTCGGCACGTTGCGGAAGGTCCACGACCGATTGAGCTGGTAATTCCACGTGTTCGCGGTGATGAACGCGATGGTCATGATCACGTGGTACCAGCGGACATTCCAGCGAGTGCCGAACAGGTTGAAGAAGACTTCATTTTCGTGGATGTTCCAGCCGAGCTCGAGTGCCTTCGTCACGAGGTAGACAACCGCGAGGTTGACCAGCACTCCGGAACCGCCGACGATGCCGAATTTGATGAATTCGCGGGCACCGTTCATCACGCGCAAGGCGGTGCTGCCTCTCTTTTGCTGCGCAGGTGGCGCCGAGCGGGCGACATCGGACGCCGCGTCTTCAGCTATATCGTGTTGGGTCACCCCAGCCGCCTTCCTTCCTGAACTTGTGACAGTGTAGTCCCGCGAGGGCGGCGAAATGAAAACGTTATGCGCGTGTGCTATTCGACGATGCGGCGTGCGGCCTTAGCGATATTCTCATCCGTCGCAGTCAGTGCGATGCGGACGTGAGATGCGCCTGCCGGGCCGTAGAAATCGCCGGGTGCACCGAGGATGCCGCGCTCGGCGAACCAGTTAAGGATCGCGCGTGAATCCATGCCGTCGCGGCGAACCCAGAGGTACAGGCCAGCGTCAGAGTCATCGACGGTGAAGCCTGCTTCAGGCAGGGCCTTGAGCAGCTCGAGGCGGCGCATGGCGTAGTCCGAGCGTTGCATTTCCTCGTGCAGGTCGCTCTCCAATGCCGCGACCATGGCGTGCTGGATCGGGCCGGGAACGATCAAGCCAGCGTGCTTGCGCACCTCGAGGAGTTCTTGGACGAGAGCTTCGTCGCCGGAGATCATGCCGCAGCGGTAGGACGCCAGATTCGAGGTCTTAGACAGGGAGTGCAGCGCCAGAAGGCCGGTGTTATCACCGTCGGTGACGGACGGGTGCAGCACAGAGACAGGTTCAGTGGCCCACCCGAGGTAGAGGTAGCACTCGTCGGAGGCGATGATCGCGCCAGTTTCGCGCGCGAAGGCGACCCAGGAGCGCAGCAGCTCAACGGAGGCCACAGCGCCAGTCGGGTTCGACGGGGAGTTGAGGAAAATCAGGGCGGCATCGCGGGGGGCTTGCGCCGGGTCGTCGCAACGCACGACATCGCAGCCAGCCATGAGTGCGCTGACCTCGTAGGTGGGGTACGCGACTTCCGGGATGACGACGGTCTGGCCACGCAGACCCAGCAACGTCGGCAGCCACGCGATGGCTTCTTTGAGCCCGATGGTCGGCAACACAGCGCGCTCGTTCAGTCCGGCGATGCCGAAGCGGCGCTCCAACGCCGAGACGATCGCGGCGCGCAAGGCAGGCGTGCCCATCGTCTGCGGGTAGCCGGGCTCGGCGGAATTCTCCGCGAGCGCGAGCTGGATCGCAGGCGGCACATCATCGACCGGCCCGCCGACGGACAGGTCCACCAGCCCATCTGGGTGGGATGCTGCCTTCGCCTTGACGTCGGCGATGGTGTCCCATGGAAAATCCGGCAGTACCTGACTGAGCGAGCGGCGAGACCCCATCTGTCTACTCCTGGTTCATCGGTGGCAATGCAGCCACGAATGGGTGGTCGAAATCGTATGGGCCTTCTGCGGCAGCACCGCCCGGGGAGCCGATTTCATCGAAGAAGGCGACGTTCGCGTCGTAGTAGTCATTCCACTCTTCGGGCAGGTCGTCTTCGTAGAAGATTGCCTCGACCGGGCATGCGGGCTCGCAGGCGCCGCAGTCCACGCATTCGTCGGGGTGGATATAAAGCATGCGCTTGCCTTCGTAGATGCAGTCGACCGGGCACTCTTCAACACAAGCGCGGTCCAGTAGGTCGACACAAGGCTCAGCGATGATGTAGGTCATGGGCTGTTGTCACTCCTCGTCTGACGAAAATTCTCACAACAGTATGTCACTTCCGCATCGCAATGGGCCACACGGCCCCAGCTACGGCGGCGGCGAGCAGCAGAGCGCAGCGAATCTTATTTTCGGCGACGATCGTTGCAGTGACTTCCGGACCGACCGCGAGCATGATGAATGCGCAGATCCACGCCCAAAGTGGAATAAGCGCCAGCCATGTGCGTCCGCGCACCCAGAGCAGCGCGGTGCGGGTGAAGACAACCCCAAGGCCCGCTGCGGCAAGAATCGAAACTACGCCGTAGAGCGTGCTTATCGACGCCACCTCCACCAGCCCTGACAGCCCAGCCCCCACTGAGAGCCAGGCTAAACCTGAGCGGGCTTCCCCACGGGTGAAGTCTGTCCGGACAGCGGGCTGCATATTAGAAGTCCAGGCCGCTGGTGATATCTGCGCCGTGCTCAAGAGGCATGCCAGCGCCAAGTAGGTAGTGCTCGCGACGAATGATCGGTTGGGCGATCAGGTTGGACAATGCATAGGTGGTCACTGGGCCGCGAGCGATGGCGGCGTGGGGGTTGGTGAGGGTGACGGAGGCGTCGGCAAGCCAAATCTGCGTGGCGTGAGCTTTCATGGCTTCGGCTTTGGCAGCGTAGACAACATCATCCATCTCAACCCACGTGTCGGTGGTGTCGACAGCGTCGAGCTCGCCCGGCGCGGGGCGGGTCCATCCTTCGGGGATGTCTTCCGCGAAATTGGCCTCGAGTTCTTCACGCAGGCGCGCTGCCCAGAGGATGCGTGGGATCTCGACCTGTTGTGCTGCGAGGTGCGTGATTTCGTGAGCACGAATGTGGTCAGGGTGGCCGTAACCACCGTTTTCGTCATAGGTGAGCACGAGGTGTGGTGCTTCGCGTTCGAAGATGTCTACGAGGTCGTTGACGGCTTGCTGGCCGGAGTTGACGAAGGCGCGAGGGTTGCGGCTTGCAGGTGATCCCGCCATGCCGGAGTCCCGGTAACGGCCAGCACCGCCAAGGAATGCGCCGCGGACGCCGAGGATCTCCAATGCACGGGAGAGCTCATGGATGCGGAAGCCACCGAGTTGGTCAGCGGCATCGTTGACGAGGCCTTGGTAGGTCTCCCCGATCACTTCGCCTTCCTCGCCAAGTGTGCAGGTGACAACGAGGACGTCGGCGCCACGTCGCGCGAGGTGTGCGAGAGCACCGCCGGTGGAAATGGACTCGTCATCCGGGTGCGCGTGCACTGCTACGACGCGCAGACCAACGAGATCACGCGGGCCTTTCACTGCGCGCTTAGCCGGCTCGGAGCTCGGCATCGGAATCAGGTTCGGGATCGGGCTCGCTGCGTTCATCTATGGATTCACCTTCCGTATTGACTGGTTCCGCTAGCTTCCACTGGGCTGCTCCTGCCACCCCACTGCCCCACTCATCGAGCTGTGCGGCGGGTCCTTCTATGCCATTGCCTAAGACCATGATGCGACGCTCGGACAATAAAGGCACCCAGACAGCTTCGCGTCGCAAGGTGTCAGAAACGACATCGCTGGCGCGGTCTGCAGGAATCTCTCCGGACAGGATGTCGCCGGAAAGCATGCGTGTCGACGCCAAACACAACCCACTCAAATTCCCCGAGACGTATTCAACGTCCGCTGGTGGGCACTGCACCTTGCTAGCCCACACCCCGGGACCACCGTCGAGCGACCATGCGACCGTTGCATCGACAGTGCCGGCGCGCAGGCGCTGTGCAGTCTCGGTGGCATCCGCTGCGACCGCTTCTGCTGACACCCCGGCGCGTACGAGAACATCGACCAGTGCTCGAGCTGCTGGCATAGCTTGATCATCGCGGGGATCAGCAGCAAT
The DNA here is from genome assembly GCF_947253065.1 of uncultured Corynebacterium sp. Taxonomy (GTDB): domain Bacteria; phylum Actinomycetota; class Actinomycetes; order Mycobacteriales; family Mycobacteriaceae; genus Corynebacterium. Next base: position 29,087 of record NZ_CAMXWS010000003.1, on the reverse strand, counting down.
CCGCAATGGACGGGACTTCCCTGCTGCAGCGCGCAGAGCATCAGGCTCACGCTCGACCTGACGGGTGGGTTCTGCCTCTGCCAGATCGCGGGTGCGACCGGCGGCGATGCGGGCGATGAGTGGGACGTCGATTAGCGATGCGAGTTCCGTACGCACATCGCGCGACTGAAGAATCGGCGAATCAACCGACAAGGTGAGGCCGAGCTCACGCGGACCTTCCTCGAGCCGGACCTGCGCATCTGGGATTAGCGAATATGTATCCCACGAGGTCTCCCCCGGTACATGATCGACGAAAGCGAGCTGCCCTGAGCGCAACCGATCAGCTGTCAGATCCGTGGACCGCACGAAATTGAGCGTGAGCAGATCAATGCCTGCCGGGTTCGCCCCCCAGAACCTGTCATTTCGGTTCAGGTCGATCGTGCCTGCGCCACGGTCGACATTGTCCACCATGTAGCGGCCTGCCGACGCTGGGATCGTGTCACGCAACGCCGTGGCAAAGTCCTCTGCACGCGAGTCGAGCAAATGCGAAGGCAGGAGGTAATTGAAAAGGTCGGGCCAGGTATCCACCTGTTCGTCGAAAAGCACATCCACGGTCTTGCCGCCACCGCCGGTGACCTGCACATCCCGAATCGCGCGGTACCCAGCCGGGGCGACTGCGCCGGGCGTGGAGGTGATTCCGCGCCACAGGTACACGAAATCCGCGCCCGTGATCGGGCTGCCGTCTGACCACTGCGCAGCAGGGTTGATCACATACCGCACTGTCATTGCAGGCGCGTCTGGCACCTCGTTGTCTTCAGCATCGAGCACCTCGGCTGATTCCAACAAGTCGGTATTGAGCTTGCCGGCGTGAAATGCGCTCGGCAGCGTCAACTCAGCAACATCACGCACCGTGGAATTCTCATCAGCCACAAGGTGCGGGTTGAGACCATTGCGCAGTGGCTGGATGCCCACATTCGCTTGAGAGCGTGTCGCGGGCTGCTCCGTCGTGCTGGTCGTCTCCGTTGTTTCCTGTTCTTCTTCCTCAACGATTGGCGGCGGGCCAGGTTGCGCGGAACACGACACCAAAGACGACAGCACCCCCAGAGCAAGAACCGGGGCGAGAATCCTCGCCGTAGTAGTTCTGCAACTGGGGGTGCGCATGAGGGTCAATGCTACTGCATCTCGGCGACCCTCCCGCTATTTACCGCTACTTGTTCATCTGCTTAGCGCGGGAACGAGCACGACCACGCTCGGTGGCATTCAGGATGACCTTGCGCACGCGCATGACGTCCGGGGTGACCTCAACGCATTCGTCGTCATCACAGAATTCGATGGCCTCATCGAGTGACAGAGACTTCGCCTTCGCCAAGGTGACCGTAGTGTCCGCCGAAGCAGCACGCATATTGGTCAGCTTCTTCTCCTTAGTGATGTTGACGTCCATGTCCTCATCACGGTTATTCGCACCAACGACCATGCCCTCGTAGGTCTCAGCGCCGGGTTCCACGAAGAAGTTGCCGCGGTCAGCGAGCTGCATCAGCGCGTACGAGGTGACCTGGCCGGAACGGTCAGCGACAAGCGAGCCCGTCGGACGACCCTTGATCTCACCCGCCCACGGGCGGTGCTCGATGGAGTACGAGTTAGCAATACCAGCACCATGAGTCTCAGTAAGGAAGGTCGTGCGGAAGCCGATGAGGCCACGGGACGGAACATCAAATTCCATGCGCACCCAGTCGCCGGAGCCTGCATTGCCCATCGCGGTCATCTGCCCCTTGCGGCTGGCCATCAGCTGGGTGACAGCGCCCTGGTACTCAGACGGAGTGTCAATGACCATGTGGTCGTACGGCTCGTGGATCTTGCCGTCGATCTCCTTAGTAACAACCTGCGGCTTGCCCACGGTCAGCTCAAAGCCTTCACGACGCATCGTTTCAATCAGGACGGTCAGCGCCATCTCGCCACGGCCCTGAACCTCCCAAGCATCCGGACGTTCGGTCGGCAGCACCTTGATGGAGACATTACCGATCAGCTCCTGATCCAGACGCGCCTTGACCATGCGGGCAGTGAGCTTGTCGCCACCACCACGACCAGCCATCGGAGAGGTGTTCACACCGATGGTCATGGAGATCGCCGGGTCATCAATCTTGATGCGCGGGCGCGGCTCGACATTCTCCGGATCACAAAGGGTGTCACCGATCATGATCTCGTCGATACCGGAGACAGCAGCGATATCGCCTGCTACGACTTCGCCCTGCGCCGGAACGCGCTCGAGCCCCTCGGTGACCAGCAGCTCAGCGATCTTGACGTTCTTGACGTGCTGCTCGCCTTCCGCGTCGTAGTGCACCCAAGCGACCTGGTCGCCCTTCTTTACCGAGCCGCGGTGCACACGAACAAGCGCGATACGACCGAGGAAGGAAGAGGAGTCCAAGTTGGTGACCTGGGCCTGGAAAGGTGCGTCGATATCTGCGGACGGCTCTGGGAGGACGTCGTAGATGACGTCGAAGAGCGGCTGAAGATCATCGTTGTCCGGCAGCTCGCCGTTGCCAGGGTTGTTGAACGAAGCGCGGCCAGCACGACCGGAGGCGTAGAGCACCGGCAGCTCAAGCAGGTTCTCAGCCGCTTCGGCAGCTTCCGGATCCTCAAGGCCGGCGCCGAGCTCGAGGAGCAGGTCCTGGGCTTCTTCTACGACTTCGTCGATACGCGCGTCCGGACGGTCGGTCTTGTTCACGCAGATGATCACAGGCTTCTTCGCCTCGAGCGCCTTGCCCAGCACGAAGCGGGTCTGCGGAAGGGGGCCTTCGGAGGCGTCGATAAGCAGGACAACGCCGTCGACCATGGAAAGGCCGCGCTCGACCTCTCCGCCGAAGTCCGCGTGGCCCGGGGTGTCAATGACGTTGATCACCAGGTCGCGGCCATCTTTGCCGAGGCCTTTACGACGAATGGACGTGTTCTTCGCCAAAATCGTGATGCCACGTTCGGATTCGAGATCACCGGAATCCATGACGCGGTCTGCAACCTCGCCGTGATCGCCGAACGCGCCGGACTGCTCCAGCATGCCGTTGACGAGAGTGGTCTTGCCATGGTCGACGTGGGCGACGATGGCGACGTTACGGAACTCAGGGTGCGACACTTCTTCGTCTGCTCCTTTGAATAGGCGTACTGCTTTATGGCAGTTGAACGGTTAAACCCTACTCCCATAGGGCCTTACGTGCGATATCAAAACTACATGGACTTTCCGTCCAGTTAAGACCCTTGACACCAAAGAAAAATCAAGAAACTGATGCGATTGATGTTGCGGAAGTCATATATGTGACTACAGTTGCTAAAGTTGTAACGTTATTTTCCCTCAGCTAAGGATAGTTTCGTTGAAGATAGCAACCGCTGCACGCACGCTTGCTTTGTCTGTCGCCCTCACCGCTGGCACGATTCTCGGACCCAGTGCCATCTCCCCTGCACAGGCAGCGCCGACCCCATCTTCACTGTCCTCCCTACCCTCTCAGGTCGTGGACCCGCTCGGCCGCCCAACCCCGCAGGTGCAACGCGCCGTCAAGGACTTCGCCAATCATCCCGGCGTGCCCGCTCCGGTGCGCGATGCCCTGCTAAACGGCCTGGCCTTCGCCGCTGGAACCGGCGAGCCAGGTGGCCCGGGACTCCCCCAAAACGGCCCAGCTTTCCGCCAAGGATTCTGGCCGACAGTCTCTCCCAACTGCATGGGCGCAGGCATGCACTCCACCGGATCTTTCCTTGCCGTGCCCGGTCCTGCCCGCATTCCAGTGCCAGCACCGAAGGCTGGACAGACCACTTTTGTATTCACAGCTTTGGGTACAAAACCTGCATCCGCCCAGCAAGGAGCGATGCGTGTCCACTGGATCAACCTGTCCAATCTTCGCAGTGGTGTAACGCCGCTTCATAACAAAGGGATAAACCCAACAGGACCGGCAACGCTCTCCAACGTGGCCAATACGGGCTCCGGCACGGTATTGGCGGTTGTCTCTGGAGCTGTCAATACCGGCGGCCGCAGCTGCGGTTTCGCCCCGACGGCACTGAGCGTGACGGTGAAGTAGATAAGCCCATGAATGCGCATAAAGACGAACGGCAGGTGAAGGACATGACAGCAGCCACGGTAGGCAGCGGCAACAGCGCCTATAAAGCCAACAGCGAATTCGCGCCTGACCTTCACCCAGTCAAGCAGGAAACCTTTGACACGACATCAAAGATCAACACCGACCCGAAGGGGTACCTGCGTGATGTGGATACCTTCCGGGTCACAGACTTCGGCCTTTACATGGCACGCGGCGCGAATCACCCGAAATTCGGCTACCTGGAAAGCTGGCTGCTGCCCAAGCTGAATCTGCGTGCCAATATCTTCCACTTCCGCGAAGGCGTCGAGGTGGAGCAGGACTACTACTTTGATATCGCTGATATCGATGTCGAGGGCGAAGTCTGGCGCACACGCGACTTGTACGTCGACCTCGTGGCCGTTCGGGGAGAGGCAGTCGATGTTCTCGATATCGACGAACTGGCTGCAGCCACCTCAGCTGGTTTCATCACGGCTGAAGAAGCCGAGCGCGCGATTGATGCAACGCTCAATGCTGTTGAAGGCATTACTCGCCACGATGATGATGCGATGGAATGGCTCCGCGCGCAGGGCATCGACCTGACATGGGCAGATGAGGTAGAACTCACCCCTGCTGCAATTTAAGCGCTGGTAAACCGCACCAAGCCCTTATCACCACGGGCGAATTCGACAACCACGTCTTCATCTTGAGCTAGATGAATCAACTGTGAGGCCATCTGACGTTCCGCGTTTTCCACGGCGGGCTCTGGACCTTCAACGCTCAGCATGAGCACGCCCTCAGTGGCGATCACATCGCATGTCGCCGAATCACATGACTCATTCTGCGAGTCCTCGGCGGAAAAAGTGAAAGACCCTTTGGCAGTCTCGGGGTCCCATGTGGCGTCGATAAGCTGCTCAAAGTGATGAGCCAACAGCTTGCCGTAACGTGCTGGGCTGCCCAGGCGCACGCGCGCGGTCGAGGTCACGGTTTCTGACATGGATCACACCCTACCCAAAGCTGCTCCGCACATTAAGATTTGTTGATCGAACGCACTTCCCCAACAGAAAGGCCCGCACATGGCTGGCGGTCTCCTTGCACTGCTTGACGACGTTGCCCTCATCGCCAAAACTGCTGCCTCCAGCATGGACGATGTGGCCACAATGACCGCGAAAACCTCGACCAAGGCCGCAGGTGTTGTCATCGACGACGCGGCGGTGACCCCGCAGTATGTCACGGGAGTGACCCCGGCACGCGAACTGCCGATCATTTGGAAGATCACCAAAGGCTCGCTGCGCAATAAGCTGCTGATCATCCTTCCGATCGCGCTTTTGCTCAATGCGGTCGCGCCCTGGGCGCTGGTGCCGATCCTCATGATCGGTGGCACTTACCTGTGCTTCGAGGGTGCGGAAAAGATCGCCGATAAATTCCTCCACAACGAGGAGGAGCAACAGGACCGCGCGGTGAACCGCAGTCCTGAAAGCGAAGACACACTGGTCAAACGCGCTGTGACGACCGACCTGATTCTTTCTGCTGAGATCATGATCATCTCCCTCGATGAGGTTGCTGACCAGCCCTTCATGATGGAATTCATGGTGCTCGTCGCAGTGGCACTATTCATCACCGCGGCTGTGTACGGCGCCGTCGCGTTGCTGGTGAAGGTGGACGATATCGGCCTGGGCATGATCGAACGCGATAATGCTCCAGGCGTCGGCCGTGCTCTTGTGAAGGGCATGCCGTACGTGCTCAAGGCGATCGGCATCATCGGCACTGTTGCCATGCTGTGGGTCGGTGGCCACTTGATCATTCGTGGTCTGGGCGAAGTCTTCGGTTGGCACTGGCCCCACGACGTGCTTGCCCAAGCCTCTGAATCTGTCGGCGGCGGCATGCTCGGCTGGTTGGTGGATACCGCTGGGTCCACCGTTGTTGGCTTGATCGTCGGCTTCCTCGTCTTCGGCATCGTGGAGATCGTCAGCAAGCCCCTCAAGAAGGACTAGAGCGTCCGCTTTCCACGCACCCACGAGTGGCGCGCCCAAGTTCTGCCACTCGATCGCGCTAAGGTCGAGGGCCATGGAACCACTGCCCCGCTATCCGCTCGCCCCGACCGCCCTCGGTGGCGGCACCGAGCTCAGCGTGGGCAATTTAGTCTCTGCCACGCTATTCGAATTCGCTGGCACGCCCGATGCATACGCACCCATGGTCACCACCGTTGAGCTGGAGCCAGACCCGATCAATGGCACATGGCGTGTCCGTTGGCCAGACGCTTTTGGCGGCATCATCGGAGACATCAGCGCCCATGACCGCGCGCCGTACCGCAGTGTAGACACGCTTCACGACGCAGGACTTGTCCCCACCGCCCAAGCCCTGATTTCCTATAACTCTTCCGCCGAAACCCACAACGTTGTCGTGCAGCTCGCACCAGCGACGATGTGCATTCCGCGCAATAATCTCCTGCCCGGCGCACTTCTTCTGCCCGGCACTGGCCCGGGCGAAGCACCTGTATACGTGCACGTCGCCGATGGCGAATTCACCGCTGCAGAAACCATGCTGATGTCCCCTGGCCAGTGGCTCGTGGGATTACATTTGCATGGCCACACCGTGGTGGTCACGTGCGGTGGTCGTGTCCTAGGCACATTGGATAGCAACCATGCTGGCCCGATCCGCGAGAAGATCGCCGCGCTGTTTTCGCAAGGATCTGATGTCAAGGCACGCGCATGGGCAGTGGACGGCACCATCAGTGTGGACGTCACCCGCAACCGTGGTGCATTCCCCGTCCGCACTCTCCCACCACTGCCATTGCCAGACGGCCCCGAATTGGAAATCCCTAACCCAGAGGTCTACTACTTCGACGACGGCTCCTTTGTCATCACCGTGGATCTGGCTGCTGCCATCGACCCGGAAGACTGGGTCTACCCCGGCACTGGTGAGCGGACCGTTGCCCCGGTCTATGCCGGTGCCACTGCAACCGAGGATGATGCACCAACGCAGTACTTCCCGGCTTTGGTCGATTTCGCCCCGGCAGATACCGGTAATGACGGTGAAGCAGCTTCCAGCGAGGCCTACCTGACCGAGGTAGAAAAAGTCCGGCTGCGCAGGGCACGCCGTAATCAGAACGGCCCGAAGCACAGCAAGGACAATGTGGCTCCGCAGGAGTACACCGGCCGTCACCGCAAAGACGACTAGCTCACTTTTTGCTACAGTTCCGCTGTCGGTCCTTTCCGCTTCACCTATTTCTGCGCCCTGTGCGTCCTCAATCGAAACGAGCCTTCTTATGCGCTTTAGTCGCCGCATTCTTGTCCCCGCTACTGCTATTGTTCCTACCGCTCTCGCTGGGGTACTCACAGTTTCGACAATGGCACCGGTGACAGCTGAGGCACAGGGACTGTCGTCGACAAGCTCGCTTAGCTCTTTGAGCTCCGGAAGCTCACTGTCTTCGAAGCGTGGTCCTGCTCCTGCGCCGCAGACGAATCCGTGGAGCAAAATCAGCGACGGCCTCGATGTGAAAATGATCGGTGACCTGCTGGGCAACCACCAAACGCCCTCCGGGCTTGGTGTCGTGGATCTGGGCATCATGGTGCCACTGGTGAATAAAGACTTCGCCGTCATCTTCGGTGATTCATTCACGGGTAATCGTTTCGGCACCGGCGATTGGCTCAGCCCTGTCGGGCTCGTGGCGCAGATGGATGAAAACGGCCGCATCAAATTCACTCGCCCGCTTAACGATGATGAGCACGTCGACCAGCTCATCGACTACAAGCACAACGACATGCTCACACTCATTCCGTCTGATGTGATCAACCTCGACGGAACCCTTTACATGCAGGGCATGTGGAATAAGGGAATCGGCAATGTGCAGGAAACCCAGATCTGGAAGTCCACTGACCTCGGCGCCAGTTGGACCTCCGTTGGTCGCACCAGCAACCGCTACATGAGTGGCATGGGCAACCTGATCAGTTGGGAGAAGGGCCCCGACGGATATATCTACGTTGTCTCCTCTGATTTCCGCCGCGATAGCCCTGTTTACCTCTCCCGTTTCCGTGAAGAGCAGATGGCTAACCGCGCTGCTTGGGAGCAGTACAACCCAAAGACCGGCGGCTGGGGCCACGACCGCACCCCGATCCTGTCCACCAATGTCCGCGCCGGCGAAATGTCGCTGCGCCGCATCGAGGACCACTGGGTGTTGGCCATGTTCAATGAGCAGACCCGCTCCATCGAGGTGCGCATTTCGGAAACGATCGCCCGCGATTGGAATTCCATCAAGCCCGCACGCGTCGTCGTCGCTGGCGATAAAGGCTGGGGTGGCAAGCAGAACGAGAATAACTTCACCCAGCTCTACGGCGGATACATCGTGCCCGGCTCCACCCTGGACAACATGGACCTTGTTGTCTCCCAGTGGAATACCGCGACCAACTCTCGCTACATGTCCACGCAATTCAACGTGAAGGGCTTGGACACCTTCTTCGGCATCAACCCGAAGGACACCGCGACATTCCGCAGCGCCCCGGCACCGACTGGTAACCAGGACAGCATCGAAGTCGATGCCAGTGACGTGACCGATGAGACCATGGAGCGTCTGGGCGAGGAACAGGCGATGGAGCAGGCCGCCGATGTCACGCTCACTCCAGTGGACCAGTAGCCGGCGTGCCTTGAGGCTTAGGGCTCCTCGGTTCCCTCATCGTCGTCAATGATGGTGCCCGGATCGACTTCCGGGTCATTGTCCTGCTCATATTCGCGGACAATCCGGGTCGCTGTCTCCGCGATCTCCTTCATCGACTGGTAGAAACGCCCCATCTCGTTCCATACGCCGTCTTCGGAGAGCACGCCAAACTGGGCTTCGGGGAAATCGCGGACGTCGTCACGCCAAATGCTCTCGTAATAGGCGATGAGTTTCTCCATCGCTTCCCAGTCCTCGATGAGCCGCTCGGGAATCTCTTCCCAACGGTCATTCGCGCGGACGAAATATTCCAGTCGCCCGTCGTTGACGACTATTCGTTCCGGAACATCTTCGGCTCCGGAGAAATCAGACTGCGCAGTGCTCATGCCGTAACTGTACCCCTGTGATCCCCCGAAAGCCGTGTTCAATGTCCACTCTTTTCCTGGGAAATGGGGGTAGGATTGAAGGTGTCTGAATCCCTAGGCAAGGAGGACAAGATGACTGCACAAATCGGTAACGATCACGGACCGAACCCGTACGTCGTTGATATTGAGAAGGCAACGCTCGATAACGAGGCTTTCCGCGACACCTTGTGGACCGGCAAGTACCTCCAGCTGACCGTCATGACCATTCCGCCGGGCGGCGAGATCGGCGCTGAGATCCACGACGGCCACGACCAGTTCCTGCGTCTCGAAGAGGGCGAACTCCGCGCCATGATCGGCGCTAGCGAGACTGACCTTGAGGTTGACCAGGTTGTCGGTGCCGACTGGGCCGCATTCGTCCCGGGCGGCAAGTGGCACAACTTCGTCAACGAGTCGGATGCTCCGGCGAAGCTGTACTCCATTTACGCACCGCCAGAGCACAAGCCGGGCACCCACCACGAAACCAAGGCGGAAGCCGACAGCGACCCGCAAGAGACCGACGGCGTCTAAGCCACACGCCCCCTGACCAGCAAAGCCCAGCATTTTCGCTGGGCTTTTTGCTTATCTGCGACACTGTCACCGTCATTTCACCAACCCGTCACGAGCTAGCCATATTGCTGTCACAGCAGGTCAACCTAGGTGGCCTAGCTTTTGATACGCCCTGGTTGGTGGCCCTAAGAATTCCTGTCTTGAACACTGAATACGCGCCTTTCCAACCGGTTTTCACCCCCCGATTAACTGTCTGATCCCCCCGGAAAGGTTCGAACCACAATGCGTAACCGCGTGCTGTGCGCCACCATCGCCGCTTTGTCTGTCAGCGCTGCTTCGCTCTCCCCCGTCGTCGCCCCAGCCGCAGGTGCCGATGAACAGACCGCGAAGATCTCGATCTCCAATATCACCGATTTCCATGGCCGCTTCAAATATGAGGAAAATTCCAAGTCACCAGAGAAATCGATCCCCGGCGCTGAGCGTTTGAAGTGCGCTATCGATAAGGAAGCCGAGCCTTACGGCGACGCACACATCTTCACCTCGTCCGGTGACAACATCGGCGCAAGCCCGTTCGAGGCCATGCTTCTCGACGATGCACCCACCATCGACGTCCTCAACACCATGGGCCTGAAAGTCTCTGCTGTTGGCAACCACGAATTCGACAAGGGTGCTGCCGATCTATCCGACCGCGTCATCCCAGACGCCGATTTCAAGTACCTGGCAGCGAACGCCGATTCAGTCAAGGGCACCGAGCCGTACACGATCGAAGAGCTCGATGGCGTGAAGGTCGCATTCATCGGCACCGTCACCGCTGATATGCCGAACCTGGTCAGCCCGGACGGCATCGAAGGCATCACCTGGAACGACCCGGTTGCCACCACCAATGCACTGGCGAAGAAGCTCAAAGACAACAAGGAAGCTGACGTTGTCGTTGCGCTTGTCCACGCCGGCAGTATTTCCCCGCAGCAGTTCGAGAACGTCGATGTGGCATTCCTGGGTCACACTCACGTCTACGTCGCACCCGAAAATAACTCCACTCCTGTTGTTCTACAGGCTGGTAGCTACTCCCGGGGCTTCGCCAATGTTGACCTGAGCATCAACCGCGAAACCAAGCAGCTCACCGTCGATGAGGCCAAGGTTGTCGACACTGCCACCGTGCTGGGCTGCACCACGCCAAATAAGGAAATCGCCACCATCGTCGACGCTGCGAAAGCAGAGGCTGGTGAAAAGGGCAAGGAAGTAGTCGCTTCCACCACCACGAATTTCGCACGCGGTGCAAACGAAGGCGATACGGCCGGCTCCAACCGCGGTGTCGAGTCCTCTCTGAATAACCTGCTCGCTGATGCTGCTCGCTGGAGCGTTGGCGCCAACTCCAACGTCACCCCGGACATCGGGGTGATGAACGCGGGCGGCGTGCGCGATGATCTCCCCGCGGGCGAGATCTCCTACGAGCAGGCATTCAAGGTTCAGCCATTCGGCAACGAGAACGCCTACGTCACCCTCAAAGGCAAGGACGTAAAGGATGCTCTGGAGCAGCAGTGGAAGCCTGGCCAGGATCGCCCGGTTTTGTCCCTGGGTCTGTCCAATAACGTCAGCTACACCTATAACCCGGACGCGAAGCAGGGCGAGCGCATCCTGTCCGTCACCATCAACGGCAAGCCGCTGGATCCGGAAAAGGATTACATCGTTGCTGGCTCCACCTTCTTGCTCGGCGGTGGCGACAGCTTTGATGCACTTACACGCGGCGGCAAGCCTGAAAACCTCGGGCTTATCGACATCGACGCCTTCATCCAATACCTCCAGAACAACAAGGACCTCACGCCCCGTGGCCAGGCTGGTATCGGTGTGAAGGTCGCACAGCCACTCAAGGCTGGTGCGGAGAACACCATCGACCTCTCTTCACTGACCTACACCGAAGGTAACCCCGCGAAGAAGGTCACCGTCACCCTTGAGGATGCGGAAGGCAATAAACTCGCCTCCGCTGAATCTGACATCGATCCGAACTTCGGAGAAAAGGGCTACGGCGAAGCTGGCAAGGCGACTGTCAAGCTTGCCGTGCCAGCAGATGCCCCGGCTGATGCAGTTCTGCGCATCACCACCGACAAGCGCACCGACGTGACCATGCCGGTGCAGATCGGCGAAAACAAGGGATCTGCTAACTCCAGCTCCAAGCCGGCCCTGATCGGCATTGGTGTTGTTGGTCTGCTCGCCGCACTCGCCGGCATTGTCGCTTTCCTTCCGCAGTTCGCAGCGATCCGTGATCAGATCAATGCGGCGCTGAAGGACTTCGGTATCCAGATCTAATCCGGTTTGTCCCAGCCTTCTTCCCCAGTGAGGGAAGAAGGCTGTTTTTCTTTGCCCACCCTGCCGGGATAGACCCCATTGACTTAAGCGAGTAGATTTCCGATGTCAGGCTAAAAAACAGGAGGCACGATGGCTCAATCGGTGAAAGCACAGCAGCACTCGCCGTGGGCGGCGCTGTGGTCGATGATGCTGGGATTTTTCATGATCCTTGTGGACTCCACCATCGTCGCCGTTGCCATCCCCGCGATCGCATCGAGCCTTGAGGCCACATACAACGACGTGATCTGGGTCAACAGTGCCTACCTGCTGGCCTATGCAGTTCCGCTCCTGATCACCGGGCGTCTGGGCGATCGCTTCGGCCCACGCACTCTTTACCTCTGGGGCTTGGCTGTTTTCACCGTTTCATCACTGGCCTGCGGTTTAGCTGGCTCAGTAGGCGTACTGATCATTGCCCGTGCCTTCCAAGGCCTGGGTGGTGCGATGCTCACCCCACAAACCATGTCGGTGATGATCCGCACCTTCTCCCCCACCCAACGCGGCAGCGCAATGGGTGTTTGGGGTGCCGTGGCCGGTGTGGCCACAATCATCGGGCCGCTCCTCGGCGGTCTCTTCGTAGACCTCGGCGGTTGGGAATGGATCTTCATTGTCAACGTGCCATTCGGCATCATCGGCCTGATTCTCGCCTGGAAATACGTCCCCAAACTGGAGCTCAATGCCCGCCGCTTCGATTGGCTCGGTGTCGCGTTGTCCGCGATCGGTATGTTCTGCCTGATCTTCGGCATCCAAGAAGGCGCGAATTTCAATTGGGACGCTCGCTCCATCGCGCTCATCATTGGTGGCCTGGTCTTCATCGCAGTCTTCGTGTTGTGGCAGGCACGCACCACCCGCGATGCACTCGTGCCACTATCGCTATTCGCTGACCGGAATTTCGCACTCGCTTCCGCAGCCATCACCACCGTGGGCTTCGCGGTTTCCACTTTCGCTATCCCATGGATGATCTACGTACAGCGCGTCCAAGAACTCAGCCCCACCCATGCCGCATTGCTCATTCTTCCGTCTGGGCTTGTTTCGGGTGCCTTGTCAGGATTCATCGGTAAACAAACAAACACGCATGATCCAAAACCCTTTGCGATCGTGGGGTTGACGGTGACGTCGATAAGCATTTTTGCTTCCGCATTGATCACCACCCCGCACGTGGATCCCAACTGGATGCTGCTGATCAGCGTGTTCTATGGCCTGGGCAATTCGCTGATCTGGGGGCCGCTGTCGATGATTGCCACGCGCAATCTCGATCCGTCACTCGCTGGGGCGGGTTCAAGTGTGTACAACACCGTGCGCCAAGTCGGCGCTGTGATCGGTTCCGCAGCAGTCGCTGCAATGATGTCTTCCCAGCTCACGCGACAGCTTGGCAGTGGCAATGCCTCACACTCCGAAACTGGCCCGCTGCCTGAATTCCTTCATGCGCCATTCGCTACCGCGATGAGCCATTCGCTGTTTCTTCCCGCAAGCGTGCTCATCATCGGCATCGCGGTGGCAGCAGTTTTCGCGCCGACCCGCACGTGGAACGAAAACTGATCTCCTCTGCATTTAATTGTGATTTGGACCACGCGAAAACCGTTTCGGCCATAAAGTGACTTTCATGTGGAATCCATTTGCAAAGCCATTTCATGAAGACACCAACGAGACCCCTTATGTGAAGCCAGCAGACTTCAACGCTGACGCAGCATCCCGTCCCGCCGCATTCATCACCGGTGGCGCCAGCGGCATCGGCAAAGCCACTGCGCAGCGCCTACTCAACCTCGGCTGGACCGTCGGCGCCTACGACATCCAAGAAGTCACCTGGGGCACCGACAACATCCCCGAAGGCCAGCTCATCACCGGGCACCTCGACGTCACCGACCGCGCCGAGTGGGACACAGCTCTCGCGGATTTCACGTCCAAGACCGGTGGGCGACTCGACTTCCTGTTCAATAACGCAGGCATCATCATCGACGGCCTGCTCGTCGACCAGGACCCCGAGAAAATCCGCGCGATTTTGGACATCAACTGCCTCGGCGTCACCTTCGGCGCACAGGCCGCACACCCCTACCTGAAAGCCACGAAGGGCGCCGTGCTGATCAACATGAGCTCAGCTTCCGCGATCTTCGGCCAGCCGGAAATCTCTACATATTCCGCCACCAAGTTCTACGTCAACGGCATCACCGAAGCACTCAGCGTCGAATGGCGTAACGACGACATCCGCGTCCACGACCTCATGCCCCTCTGGGCCGCCACCCAGGTGGCCAATGTGAATGCGCAGTCGGTGAAGACCCTGGGCGTCAACCTCACCCCGGGCGATATCGCCGACGAAGCCGTACGAGTTCTGACGAAGAACGCCCCGTGGGGCAAGTGGGTCCCCCACTACGCCGTCAGTCTCACCGACCGCCTGCTTAAGTGGCTGCGCAAGCCGTTCCCGGATCCGATCGCTCAGTTCATGATGCGCATCGTTGCTACGTGGTAGAAGCCTTGCCTGCTTAAACCGCGATACAAAGGCCCCGCCGGAATTTAGCTGTGAATGAACTGCTCCCCGGCGGGGCCTTTAGCGTGCACTATGCGATGTCTACTATGCGATGTGCACCCAAACCGAACACACGCACAAAAAAGAAACGGCCGCAGGCTTTCGCCTACGACCGTCCCTTCAGCGTTTGTTTAGCGGGAGAAGACCGACTGGAGCGGTTCCTCACCCTCGCGGATTTCACGCTCGTACTTCTTACGCTGGCGCTCGTTCTCATTCGGATCGTCGATGAACAGTGCCTTACGGCGGGCATCGTAGATCAGAATCGACATGCCCATAGCTGCGGCAGTGAAGCCGAGCAGCACCAGGATTCCGATCCAGAACGTGCCGTCGTAGATGCCGTCGACAGAGCGGACGAACAGATTGCGTGCGTGGCTCATCGGGTGCAGCGGGTTCATGAACGCCAGCGGTGCCGGCAGTGTGGAAAGCGGCCAGACTGCACTGGAGACGAACAGGCCCAGGGCGAAGAAGCCGATATTGAACATCGCACCGATCACGCGGCCGAAAAGGATTCGGAAGAACTGGAAGATCGAGGTACCGGCGATGTCGATGAGGAGCAGTGCCGCACCGATGACGAACCAGTTCTCTGGGCGCCAGCCCAGCGTGATGGAGACGAAGCCGAGCAGCGCGGTCAGGGCGACGTTGATGCCCAGCATGGTCGCCCATGCGCTCAGCACCGGACGGGCAGCACCGGAAGCCTTGTGACGACGGCCGATGGCGTGCGGCAGGAGAATGGAGACAACTGCCATGAGCAGGAAGTTGATCACGATCAGGCCGAGGATGGAGAAACCGCTCGACGGTTCCTTCTTGGTCGGGTCCTCCGGATCAACGACGACCTGGGTCGGGTGTAGGTTGGCCTCGTCGAAGATGATCGGCACCGCGATCTGCTCCGAAGACTTGTCCATTGCCTTGACCTCAGGAGCGCGCTTGGCACCGTCACCGAGCTTGGTGGACAGCTCTTCCGAACCATCCTTGAGGCGGTTGATACCGTCCTCGAGCTGGCCACCACCGTCAACAAGCTGGGTGGTGCCGTCGGTGAGGCGGGTCGTACCGTCGTGGAGCTGGACTGCACCGTCGTTCAGGCGACCGGCACCGTCCTGGAGGCGAGCAGTACCGTCAGCCAGCTGATCAGTACCGTCTGCCAGCTGGTTCGAACCATCGATCAGGCGGTTCAGACCGTTGCGGTACGGCATGTTCGGATCAGCCAGGTTTGCGTAGAGCTCACCCGTACCGTTGCGCAGACGATTCAGGTCGTTGACCACGTTCTGCGGGTTGCCCGGATCGAGCTGGCCAACAATGCCGGCGATCTTGTCAGCCTCGGCGTGCAGACCAAACTGGCGCAGAGTGTCCACGACCGGCTTCAGCTGGCCGACACCACCCTGAACATTCTCCAGCAGCGGGATCAGCATGCCGGTCAGCTTATTCACGCCTTCGTCGATCTGACGTGCACCGTCAGCGAGCTGGTCGGTGCCGTCTTCGAGCTGGTACAGACCATCGTTCAGCTGGTGTGCACCATCCTGCAGGCGGAGGGAGCCGTCCCGCAGCTCACCAACACCGCTGTTGAGCTCATTGGTGCCGGCGAGAAGCTGACCCGTACCGTCGTGGAGCTGGTGTGCACCATCATCAAGCTGGTTGATGCCATCGATGGCGCGCTTGCCACCATCCTGAAGCTGTCCAACACCATCGTCGAGCTGCTTAGAGCCATCGGCTGCGGCACGAATACCGTCACCGAGCTCGTTGATGCCGCCAAGGACCTCCTCGGCGTAGGTCTTAGCCACCTCGGCGCGGACCTCGGACTGAATCTGCGGAACGAGACCTGCAGTCAGCACAGCACCGTTACTGCCGTTGTAGTCATTGAAGTTGACCATGATGTTTGCCTGCTTCGGCTCAGGGTCAATGACTGTGACTACGTTTTTGGAGAAGTCCTCCGGGATGGTGACCGTGAACAAGTACTTACCCGTCATCAGCCCTTTTTCGGCTTCCTCGGAATTCACTTCAGTGAAGTCCAGGTAGTCGCGGCTGGTTAGACCTTCCACGACATCTGCACCGAATTCCTCTAATCCGGCTCCTTCGCCGCGATCGACACCCTTGTCGTTGTTCACAACCGCAAGCTTGGTATCCGGGACAGATCCTGTCGGATCCCACATTGCCCACATGAACAAACCTGCAAACAACAGGGGGAAGACCAGCGCAAGGATGATCAACGTACGTGCGACCGTAGAGAACGGCCGCCACATAAGCAGACGTTCAAGGGGGCGCAGCGACCTGCGTCCCTCTTCATTGTGCGGAGCGTCTGCACTGATGTCTTTCGTGCTCAACGGGTACCCCATTCCTATTCGATGTCGTATCTGCATCACGCTCTTTGTGCGACGACACACTCAGATTGATACGTGACATAGATTACTTTGTTGAGGAATATAGTACGAACGAAACAAATTGTCAGGCTTTTATCCAGTGTCTGCGAAAAAATTCAAAGTTTTTTGTACAGAACTTTTCTGTTGCCCGTGCGAATAGTCACTGTGTGCCAGCTTGTTTAGGCTGAAGCTCCATGAAGATGAAGTACTACTTCGGGGCAGAAACAGCACACAAGCTCGGTGAACAGCTTGGGCTCGATGGGGCGGAATACGCTGCCTGGGTCGCACCACGTGTGGAGGACCTTGAGATCAAGGACCGTGTCGCGGTGTTCTCGCAGGGGCTCCGGGACCGTCTTCCGGGGGATTATGAGGAGGCGATTGCGGGGATCGTCGATAAGCTTGGCCCCGAACTTGCTGAAGGCGAAGGCTACTTCAACCATGCATTCCACCTCTGGCCCGTGAGCCGCTTCATCGAGGACTACGGCCTCGAGCACCCCGCCACTTCCCTCGACGCGACCGAAGCGCTGACCCGCGCGTTCACCGGCGAGTGGGCCGTGCGACCATACCTTGCGCACTACCCCGCGCTCACTATGGAACGCGTCGAGGAATGGTCGCGCTCGACTAGCCACAACGTGCGTCGCTTATCGACGGAAGGCATCCGCCCCCGCCTCCCCTGGGCCCCCGTTCACCGACCATTCTTGGATGATCCTGCACCCATCATCCCGATTCTCGACTGCCTCTACGACGACACTTCTATATATGTGCGCACCTCTGTGGCCAATAACCTAAATGACATCTCACGCACTCACTCTTCGCTCGCCATCGCCACCGCCGAACGCTGGCTTGCCGCGTCCCCTTCCCCAGAAGTCACTCGCGTGGCTGAACGTGGCCTGCGCGGACTAGTCAAACAAGGCGACCCCGCGGCGCTTAAGGCAGTAGGTTTTGCTGCCTCCGAAGAGATAGAACTGACTTCAACGACCTTCCCGGCGCGCATCTCCATCGGCGAGAAAGCTCCGCTAACCGCCACTATCGCCAATGGTTCCGATCGTTCCTGCGAGATTCTCGTGGACTACCGCATC
Organism: uncultured Corynebacterium sp.; assembly: GCF_947253065.1. GTDB lineage: Bacteria > Actinomycetota > Actinomycetes > Mycobacteriales > Mycobacteriaceae > Corynebacterium. Next base: position 11,203 of record NZ_CAMXWS010000003.1, on the reverse strand, counting down.
CACTTCCTGAAGAAGAATGGCAGCAGACGCCCCACTACTTTCCGCCTCGGCCGTCTCACCCTCGCCCCTGGCGAAGAGCGTGCCCTGAACAAACAGCACCCCTTCACTGTCACCAGCACGCGCACCCTCTACCCCGGAACACACGCTGTCTCCGTAGTGATCAACGGTGCCGAGGGCGAGGCCGTCCCCTTCGAGCTCCTAGCCTGAACCCCCTTCGAGCACCTCGCCTGAACCGGTCACAGGTCTGTGTGGATCTAGTTTCAATGCGCCCGCAGCATGTTCGGTAAAACCCCAGGTCAGATTTCCTCAACGCGGCAACGACGTAATCTAAATCCACTGCACCCCAGCACGTGTCCTCTCAACCGGCCATTACCTAACTCTCCAATGCGTCCGGCTCTTGCTAGTGTGACCTGCATGACTTCCCGGCGCCGCGCAACACGTTTTTCCAGTGCATTCATCAGTCTCCCTCTCCTCCTCACCGCCTGCGGTGCCTCTGACTCCGACAACCTTGCGGAATCGGACCCGGCTGGCGATGACGTAGAGATTGTCACCGTCACCCAATACAACGACGGCACCGTTCTCGGCCCGGACAACGAGGTCGAAGCAGAGGAACCTGAGGCCGACGACGCTGGCGGTGTCGAAAAAGCCGATGACGCCGACACTGGCACCGAAGAGGATGCTCAGGATGAAGAGACCAGCGACCTCGCACCAGGAGAAACCGAATACTTCGGCACCGTCGAAAAGCAGAACGTCGAACAAGTCTTGAAGGGTAGGCCGAATCCGAACCCGAGCTACGACACCTCGTCAAGTAGGTATTACGTGCTGGTTCTGGACGAACCCGTCGAAGTCACGGGAAATAAAGGCGGTAACCGCAACTATTCCCAGGTCAACGAGATCATTTCCCTCGGTGACAATAATGGCATCTTTGATTCGAGCGAGCGGTGGGAACCATACGTGGGCAAGCGCATCCGACTGATCGTCACCGACGGGGAATTGAACTATCCTTCCGACACCAGCCTGCCACTCGGAGCGCTCAGCTTGGTGGAAGACGGCGGCCGGATTGAAGAACCCTGAAGAACGAGGACATCATCACGGGAAAGAAGAGCTTCCCACCTGCACCTTAAGGTGGCTTCATCGGGTACAGGAGTCGTGCAACAGTCGCGCCACAGTGGGGACGTCGGCGGGGAGGGCGGGGTGAGGCGTCGATAAGCAATCTTGCGTCATATCCGCAACTTTAATGACCGCATGTTATAGCTTGAGCTCATGAAGGGTTACCGCACGGGCGAGCGTCTCCTCGCTGTTTATTTGTCGTCGATCACCGGCTTCATCGATGCACTCGGCTTCATGTACCTCGGCGGGTTCTTCTTGTCATTTATGTCCGGCAACACGACACGCCTGACAGCAGCGCTTAACGACGGCCAACTCACCGTCGCCGCCAAAGCCGGCACCCTCATGCTGCTCTTCCTAATCGGCGTGGCCATCGGCGCGCTGATCAGCCAGCTCGGCCAGCGGTACTTGCCGCGGACACGCACCCGCGAAGCGATCCTGTTATTTGTGTGCCTGACCTCCGCCATCGCCTCCGTGTGGGTCGCCACCGGACACGAAGACATGGCGGTGTACAGCCTGTCATTTACCGTGGGCGCGATGAATTCGACGTTTGAGCGCAACGGTGAGGTATCCATCTCCCTGACATATATGACTGGCACCCTCGTGAAAATGGCGCAGCGCTTCGTCGCAGCTTTCTTCGGCGGCCCGCACAGCGCGTGGCTGATCAACTTCGCGCTGTGGCTCTCACTCGCGTGCGGCGCGCTGATCGGCGGACGCTGCTACGTCGAATTCGGCCTATATTCCGTGTGGGTGGTCACTGCACTGCTCGTCGCGGGCACCGTGGCCGCCCTGGTGAACCGGCACCAGCGCCGAGTTCGCGGCCTGCCGGTCTAGTTACTTGCCCAGTTCCTTGCGGCGTTCGTACGCAATACGCAGACGCTCCGCCCGCTCCGATTTTTCATCCTCCGCAAGCTTTTCGAGCATCTCGTCTTCTTCGTCGCTGATGCCGTAGAACTCATACAGCCCCCACGAGGCAATACCAGCCACAGGGAAGACAACCCAGAAGAACTCCCAGTCGAACACGAAAAGCCCCAGGAAGAACAGCACGAGGGTGAAAGACCACAACATCCCTAAAGCGCGGTCAAGCTTCTTCTTTTGCCCGAGCATCTCGCTTAGCTCACGTTGCGCTTCACTTTCAGCAGCCGACTGATGCAGGGCACTGCTCTGCTCGCGCCTTGCAGGAACCGGAGCCTGCTGCGTATCGACGCCCGGCAGGTCCCCAAACAGGCCCGACAAATCAGCCTGGGTACGCGCCACTGCCGCCTGACCAGTGCGTTCCTCGAACTCATTCACATCAAGATAGCCATTAGCAAAGTGCTCACCGAGCCGGTCCAGCGCCTCCGACCGCTCCGAGTCGCCAACGCGCATCTGGGAGGCATCAAATTGATCGGACATCGTGGGCGTTTCCTTTCGATTCGCGTCGTTTTCACGTCGTTTTCTAGCGCACAGAGTACAGGGAGGATCCGGGCGGGAGGCATCCACTATGCGATGTGCCCTATGCGATGCTTATCGACGCCAACGCGCGACATGGGCTTTTCACGATCGCATAGCGCCCATCGCATAGTGCTCATCGCATAGTGTGTCTGCGCTGCGCTTTGAATTGCCCCGTGCGACATTCTCCAAGCCCATGAATGGGTAACGGCCATCTGGCTATCTCAAAGTAGCTGGGAACTAAACTCTGATCTATGCCGAAGATCACCGAGTCGACAGTTGCCCAGCACCGCGCCGTTCAACACCGCGCAGTGCTGGAGGCTGCCGAACGACTGATCGTAGCTGAGCACGGGAAGGTGCCTACTCTCGCCGAAGTCGCAGCTGAAGTAGGTCTTGCCCGCTCCAGCATCTACCGCTACGTGTCCTCCCAGCACGACCTGATGGTGCAGCTGCTCGTCCTCGCCACCGAGAACTGGAACAAGAATCTCGACGCTGCCATCGCTACTGCCCCACCAGAGCCGACCGAGCGGATCTGCGCGTACGTCGACGCAATGTTAGATCTCTTCGTCCACGGCTCCCACGGCCCGCTCATGGCTGCAGCACAACACTTCCCAGAGGCGTTCGCTGATGAAGAAGTCCAGGAATCGCACTCTGGTTTCAATGACATCGTGAAGAAATTCTGTCCCGGCGCCACCCGCGAAGATATTGCACTGCTCAATGCCGCCATCATTCGCGCCTCTGAGATGTCAGCCGATGCAGATGCCTACGCACACGCGACAAAAACCCTGCACAATATGGCAAGGGCGATAGTCAAGCGAGACTGACATGGGATTGTTTTCAAAACTGTTCAAATCCGGGGCAAACAGTTCTGGCCACGAACTCCTTCCGTGGCCCGGTGCGCCGGCAGTGAACGACCTTGTGCTCCCCGGTGGGTTCACTCGGACCCTTTATGTTTACGACGACTCCCCATACTAATCCGCCACTGAAGGCGACACGATCTACGTGGAGTTCTTCCCCGGCGAAGCGGTGCTGCGCAGCAAGGCTTCTGGTGCAACCGTGGACACACGCCAGGAAAATGCCGTGTGCTACCTCCACCGCGGGCAGCCAGTTGGTGTCACATTCAGTTCCAATGCGGACCTGAAACTGGCACATGAGAAAGGGATTCGGCTGTTCGCTAAGGCCAGCGTGGGCAAGCCGCTTGCAGCTCACGGTGGTGTCCGTGCGTTGACGCTTCACCTGCCTGAGGGGCCGAACGCCGCCCGGAAGATGATCCAGAATTACGAGTTCTACCAGCAGGTTCCCCAGGACGTAGAGCGAATTTCGTTCAACGAATGGGATGAGGAAGACTTCGCAGAACTCGCTGATCGCGAGCACTGGACCTTCAAGAACGTCCGCCTTGAATACTTGCCAGTCCCTGCCGGATCATCCGCAAAGCCGCATATCTTGGCGAGCTCTGAAGGCGGCACGAAAATCTTCCGCCTCACCGCACGCAATAGTCCCTACCGCCCGATCGCCGCTGCCCTCGAGTCGAGCGAAAATTTCGCAGTGCTGGCTGACCGGCGCATCGCTGGCAACGGCATGACCGGCTACGAAATCACGTTGCTGCACTGGTGACAGGCTGGATCCGTGCCCTCATAGTCGGACCACTACAGTGTCGGTAGCACAACGATCTTGAGGGATGGAGGCTACGGTTGCGTCATTTCAGTCCACTATTCACGATGGGCCCTGCACAACGCGACCACATTCCTGCTTTCCGTACCGCGCTCGGCGTGGCCATCCCGATGTTCACTCTCTTAGCGCTCGGGCGGCTTGATCTTGCGATCTATGCGAACTTCGGCGCTTTCACCGGCGTGTACGGTCGCCACACCACACGTGCAACCCGACTGAAGCACCACGTCCTCGCTGGCACGGCACTGACCCTGATGGTGACTCTTGGTGCGACCATTGCGTGGTTCGGCCTCAGCCCATGGTTTCTGATGGTTATTACTGCCATCGCGTCGTCGATATGGGCGACGATTGCGCTGTCTGCTGATATGAAGCCGACAGGATCCGTGTTTGTCATTTTCGCTATCGCCGCAGTTGGTTCCTTGAGCAACCCGGTCCACCCGCTGCTCGCCTTCGCCATCGCGGGCAGTGCGGCTCTGGGGTGTCTTATTCTGGGACAATTCTCTCACCTCATCGGTGAAGGTCCCGGTGGCGACGCGAAGGAAAACGAGATCCCCACCCGAGCCCCCGACGCAGGCCGAGTACCACGCCAGCGCCTTGCGTTGGAGGCAGCCCGTTTCTTCTTCGCACCGCTGCTCGCCGGCACTTTAGGGCTGATTTCGGTCGCACTAATCGAGCCTCTCTCCCACTCCTATTGGGCAATGGTCGCCGCCGCTGCACCTCTGGTGAACTCGCGGTTCAAGATGCAGTATTTTCGCGCCATCGAGCGTGTTCTTGGCACCCTGACCGGCATCGCTGTCACAGGCTTCCTGTTGTCGCACTCGCTGCAAGGCTGGCAGATCGTTGTCTGGATTGTGATTCTGCAATACCTGACTGAGATGTATGTGACCCGCAACTACACCATCGCTGCAAGCTTCATCACCCCGACTGCGCTGCTGATGGTGCAAGTTGTCGACGCCTCCCCCGTCGTCCCCATGCTCCTTGCCCGCACCGCCGAAACCATGCTCGGTGCGGTCGCCGCCCTCACGATCATCGCCGTGGGCTACGTGCGCAAGTACCCCACCGTCGTGTTGCCCCGGCACAGCAAAACGTAGGCTGGGAAGCATGAAAGACCTGATCATCGCGCCTGGCCCGGGGATCCCCGACGGTGCGGTCATCGCTGCCGCCGACCTAAAGGAGCGGTTCGCTAAATCATCGGGGCCAGGCGGCCAAGGCGTGAACACAACGGACAGCAAGGTCCAGCTCTCCATCGATATCGCCGAAAGCGCATCGCTTACCGACGCCCAACGCCGCCGCATCTTCCGCAACCTCGAGCACCGCCTGGACGGCACTGTGCTCACCGTGTCTGTCTCAACCCAGCGCTCACAGGTCCGCAACCGAACTGAGGCACGCGAACGCTTGGCCGCCCTGTTGCGTGAAGCGCTTGCACCGCCACCTCCCCCGCGACGCAAAACGAAACCGACGCGAGGCTCAGTACGACGCCGCATTGAAGCGAAGAAGCGGCGCTCTGAGCTCAAGTCCACTCGCCGACGGCCCCAGATCCCCTAGTTCGGGCCTTTGAGGATGCGCTCAGGAGGGATTGTTGGCGGCTGGTTGAAGACGACATCCTAACGCTCTTTGAAAAGTAGCCCGGACGGGAGCGATCAACTCCGCCGGTGTGCTGCAGGTCGAAACGACCGCAGCTGGAACGGACAACTCGCTGACCACACTCGTGGACCTGGTCGAGCAGGCGCAGGCGGAAAAGGGCGACCGCGCCCGGATCGCCGACCGAATTGCCCAACCCCTAGTGCCCGGGGTGATGATCCTGGCAGTGCTGGTCGGCGTGACCGGCTCGCTGCTGGGCGACCCCGAAACGTGGATCACCCGTGCGCTGGTGGTCCTGGTCGCCGTGCGCGCTGTTTGGGGGTATCGGTCTGCACCTGGCCTGGGGTGGGCGCGGATTCTGGGGCAGTCTCGTCGTCACCGGGTTCGGCACAGCTGGTCAGGGCCAAAGTGCCCAATGCTGGGACGAGAGCAAGTCGAGTTATCTTGGTCAGCTTGTTCATTTGTGCTTCTGTCGTGCAACGCATCGCTGAATATTTCAATCCATTGAGTTATACCCTATAGGGGTATAAGGTAGAAGCAGAGCGAATGACCGGTTTGAAACTGCCACCTAGCCCAACGACCTGAAGGGCCCGCAGGCTCTCGCGAGGCGCTACACGGTCCATGGGTTTCGCAGGTTCTCCGGGTACGAAAACAATTCATGATCACCCCCACGGAAAGGAATCTGGCATGGTTGATCGCGACCACCACGACCACCATCACCCGACACACCACACTGCGCATCAACACGAGCGTGCTACTGAAACCGCCGTCCACCATGGGGATCATCAATCAAGTCAAGATCGCGGCATGGGCCACGACGGGAATGAGCATCACGAACACGCCCCAGGTGGGCACGGCCAGGAAGGTCAGCACCATTCCGGCCACGAGATGCACGGAGGCCATGCCGGACATGGCCACGGGGGCCACGGGGATCATGTCGGACAATTCCGGCGGTTATTTTGGATCATGTTGGTGCTGGGTATTCCAGTGGTCGCGTTCGATCCGATGTTCGCGGACCTTTTGAGCTATCAGTTACCTGACGCGGCGTGGGTGTGGTGGGTATCGCCGATCCTGGGTACGGTCATTTATTTCTGGGGCGGCCGGCCATTCCTGACTGGGGCAGTCTCCGAGATCCGGTCCCGGCAACCGGGCATGATGCTGCTTATCGGGTTAGCCATCACGGTGGCCTTCGTCGCCTCCTGGGGGGCGACCCTGGGCATCCTGGATCACGAGCTGAACTTCTGGTGGGAACTGGCCCTACTGGTGGTCATTATGTTGTTAGGCCACTGGATTGAAATGCGCTCCCTGGCCCAAACCTCCTCCGCCTTAGACTCGCTGGCCGCCTTGCTTCCGGATGAAGCCGAAAAGGTCGACGGCGATGATGTCGTCACCGTCACGCCGGCGGAGCTGGTCGTTGGGGATGTCGTCATTGTCCGGCCAGGGGCTGCGGTCCCAGCCGATGGTCAGATCATCGATGGTAATGCGTCCATGGATGAATCCATGGTCACCGGGGAATCCAAAACCGTTCGACGCGGGCTGAACGAGCACGTCGTGGCCGGCACTGTCGCCACAGATTCCGGGCTGCGGGTCAAAGTCACCGCCACTGGAGATGACACCGCACTGGCGGGTATCCAGAAACTGGTCGCCGATGCCCAAGCCTCCTCCTCCAAAGCCCAACGCATCGCCGATACCGCCGCCGGCTGGTTGTTCTGGTTCGCCTTCGTGGCTGCGGTAATTACCGCGCTGGCGTGGTCCATGCTGGGCATGCCCGACGCCGCCGTCGTACGCACCATTACGGTGCTCGTCATTGCGTGCCCTCACGCTTTGGGCCTGGCCATTCCGTTGGTGGTATCGATTGCCACTGAGCGTGCAGCTCGTGGCGGGGTGCTGATCAAAGATCGCTTGGCGCTGGAGTCGATGCGCACCGTGGATTCAGTGCTGTTCGATAAAACCGGCACGCTGACCAAAGGTGAACCCACTGTCACCGGGATCCACCCCGTCGGTGATCGGACCAAAGATGAGGTGTTAGCGTTGGCCGCTGCTGCTGAAGCCGATAGCGAACACCCCTTAGCGCAGGCCGTTGTCGGCGCTGCCAGCGCTCGGAAACTCGATGTGCCAGGCGCCACTAATTTTTCCTCTTCCCCAGCTGTAGGCGTCAAAGCCACGGTCAATGACACGGTCATTGAGGTCGGGGGCCCCTACCTGTTAGACCATCACTCCCAAGATGAGTTAGGCATTGCTGAGCAGTGGCGTGAAGAAGGCGCGATCATTCTTCACGTGCTGGCCGATGGCCAGGTTATCGGCGCGCTGCGTCTAGCTGATGAGATCCGACCAGAATCCCGTGACACCGTGGATGCCCTGCATGCCCACGGGGTCCAGGTCGTGATGATCACCGGCGATGCCCAAGCCGTGGCCGGGACCGTGGCCAAAGAGCTGGGTATTGACCGGGTCTTTGCTGGGGTCCGACCCGAAGATAAGGCCGCCAAGGTCGCCGAACTCCAAGCCGAGGGCCGTAAAGTGGCCATGGTCGGTGACGGGGTCAACGACGCCCCAGCTTTGGCTCAGGCCGACGTGGGCATCGCCATTGGCGCCGGAACCGATGTGGCCATCGGCTCGGCCGGGGTCATCCTGGCCTCCTCGGATCCCCGCTCGGTCTTGTCCGTGTTTGAGCTCTCCGAGGCCACCTACCGGAAGATGAAGCAGAACCTGTGGTGGGCTGCCGGCTACAATATCGCGGCTGTACCCTTGGCCGCTGGAGTACTGGCTCCGATCGGGTTCGTATTACCGATGAGCGTGGGTGCAATCCTGATGTCGGCTTCCACCGTGGTAGTCGCCCTCAACGCCCAGCTGCTGCGCCGCTTGGATCTAACCCCAGCTGCCAGTGCTGCCAGGTCCCTGGGCCGTACACCCGAAACCGTGGACGCCTAACATGAGACACTGCTGTAACAACTCTGGTGCACGAAGAAAGCAGACCCATGACTAAAACCCCGCATGCTGATTCCGCTGACCACGGCTATATCAGTGACAAAGACCGCTACCTGGCCCGATTGAAACGGATTGAAGGCCAGGCCCGCGGGATTCATCGCATGATCGATGAAGAGAAATATTGCATCGATATTCTCACCCAGATCAGCTCCATCACCTCAGCCTTGAATAACGTCGCGCTGAGCCTGCTCGATGACCATATGCGCCACTGCGTCGTTCGTGCAGCCCAAACCGACGGGCCAGCCGCCGAAGAAAAACTTGTCGAAGCTGCCGACGCCATCGCCCGCCTCGTCCGCTCCTAAAGCCCGGGACTCTTCAACCCGCCGTCAGCCGTGACAATCCTGAAGCGAAGTATTGCCTTGGTTGTTGATGAATCACCAAAAGGAGTGTTGTTCAATGAAAGCGTTCGGATTCTTAAGCTTCGGGCACTACGCCTTCGGCGGCCAGCGTGGGCCGTCTGCTGAACAGATCGCCAAGATTCACCTGGAAATCGCCCAGGCTGCGGATGAGATCGGCGTGAACAACGCGTCCTTCCGTGTCCACCACTTCGTGCCGCAGGCCTCCGCCCCGATGCCGCTGCTGGGTGCTGTCGCGGCCACCACCAAACACATCGAGGTAGGCACCGGTGTCATCGACATGCGCTATGAAAACCCACTCTACCTCGCCGAAGAGACCGCGTCGCTGTACCAAATTTCCGGTGGTCGCGTGGCCCTGGGCGTCTCGCGCGGCGCCCCCGAGGTGGCTGACCGTGGCTGGGAGACCTTCGGCTACAAGGGTGAAGCGTCCAACGGCGCGGACGTGGCACGAGCCCACCTCGAGGCGTTCATGGCTGCAGTGGACGGCAACGGATTCGCCGCAGCCGCACCGCTGGACCGGCAGTACCCCAACATGTTCCAACCTGGCTCCGCCCTGCCGGTCTTCCCCATGGTACCCGAGCTGCGTAAGCACATTTTCTACGGCTCCGGCACCCACGCTTCTGCCGAGCAAACCGCTAAGGACGGGCTCAACCTGATGTCCTCCACGCTGGTCTCCGAGACCACCGCCGAGACCCTGGGCGAAATCCAGGCGGATCAGATCAGCCGCTACCGCGCCGCGTGGAAGAAGGCGGGCCACGATTGGACGCCGCGTGTGTCGGTGTCCCGCTCCGTCTTCCCCATCGTCGACGGCGCGGACATGCAGTTGTTCGGCATGCAGGCCTCCGACTCCGATCAGGTGGGCATGCTTCCCGACGTCGGCGCCTCCACCTTCGGCCGCACCTACGCCGCCGAGCCAGACAAACTCATTGAGCAGCTCAAAGCCGACGCTGCCGTCATGTCCGCCGACACTCTGCTCATCACCATCCCCACCGGGATGGGCGTGGACGTCAACGTGAAGATCTTGGACAACTTCGCCACGCATGTCGCCCCCGCGTTGGGTTGGCAGCCGAATCACGAAGGCCCAGTTACCGGCTATCCCATCGACTAATTCCTGCAGTTCGCAAGCTCTTCGCTTCAATGTCAGTTCAGTGCGTGTTGAATAGTTCAGTAATTGCTGTATAGTTCAGCATATGCTGACTATTGCTTCACGCCTCGACGTCATGAACCGGCTCGGCCGGGCCATGGCGGATCCGACGCGCTCCAGAATCCTGATGACACTACTCGACGGCCCGAGCTACCCGGCCGTGCTTTCGCGCGACCTGGACCTGACCCGCTCGAACGTCTCGAACCACCTGACCTGCTTGCGCGACTGCGGCATCGTCGTCGCCGAGCCGGAGGGCCGCAAGACACGCTACGAAATCGCCGATCCGCACCTCGCGACAGCGCTCAACGCGCTGGTGAACGCGACGTTGGCTGTCGACGAAAACGCCCCGTGCATCGACCCTGAGTGCTCGGTGCCCGGCTGCGACGGGAAAGGAGCGGACGCATGAGTTCAGCATGTGGATGCGAACACGAACCAGCCACGGAGATCGAAGATCTCGATCGGCCATGGTGGAAGGACCCCGAGTTGCTACTGCCGATCTTCTCCGGCGTAGCCCTCATTACAGGACTGGCGCTGGACTGGTCCGACTTGGAGACGCCCGCGACGGTACTGTATTGGCTTGGCCTGCTGTTGGGCGCTTACACGTTCGCACCTGGAGCGATCCGGAACCTTGTCACGAAGCGCAAGCTCGGCATTGGCTTGCTGATGACGATCAGCGCGGTCGGCGCGGTGATCCTCGGTTACGTCGGAGAGGCCGCGGCGCTAGCGTTCCTGTACTCGATCGCCGAGGCACTGGAAGACAAGGCGATGGACCGGGCCCAGGGCGGACTGCGGGCACTGTTGAAATTGGTACCGCAGACCGCGACGGTGCTGCGCGACGGTACGACGGTCGAGGTCGCAGCGAAGGATCTCGTGGCTGGCGAGCTGATGCTCGTGCGCCCCGGAGAGCGGATCGCCACGGACGGCATCATTC
>NZ_CAMXWS010000002.1 GCF_947253065.1 uncultured Corynebacterium sp. | reverse complement strand
GACCTTGGTTCGCCCGCGGAGCATAATCAGCTTCCGTGAGTGGAACAAGTGTTCGTAAGGCGGTTGCGGAGGTGGACCTGACGGCAGCGGCGGTGTCGACGGGCTCCAGTGGTTCTGCGCGTGCTGAACAGATCGCCCAGCTCCGCTCCAAAATGGCGCAGATTGGCGGTGCTGTCCCTGGTGGTGATGGGGATGGTGCCGGTTTCGCACAGAAGATCGCAGACGGCGAAGGTGTGGTTTCGCTCGGTGAGCAGTTTCGATTTCTGCTTCCTGGCGGTGGTCTACCGCGCCATGCTGTCACACATATGAGCGATACCCCGGCGCTGGTTGCGGAGATGCTTCTCCACGTTGTGGAGGCAGGTGGCCACGCCGGCGTGGTGGGGTGGCCGGAATTGTCTTATGCCGGAATTGACCCGAAGTATCTGGGCCGCATTATCGCTGTGCCGGATCCCGGGGTGGACCCTTTGGGTGTTGCCGCGGTGCTCACGGAGGGGCTGGACTTGGTTGTGTATCGCTCGCCAGTGTCGCTTGCTCTCTCTCCGGTGCGGTGCCGTCCACTGTTGGGCAAGCTGCGCAAAGGTCGGGCAGCACTGATGATGGTTGGCGCGACGGTGCCGTCGCCTGCGCTGACTGTCACGGGTGATATTCAGGCTTTTCATGGCATTGGTCGTGGCACGGGCCGCATTACTGGTGTGGATATTCGGGTGCGGGCGCAGTCGAAGGGTGGGCATCCGGCGTCGGCAAGCATCACTGTGGGGCAGGCTGCTGTGGAAGCGTCTGCGCCTCCGGTGTTGAAGGTGGTGAGGTAGGTGCGTATCGCGGCGGTCTGGTTTCCGGATTGGCCGGTGCAGGCTGCGCGACTAGAAGCAGATGATGAGCTGGAGGAACCGCTGGCGATCGGTGCGCAGCACCGTGTCAAGGTGGTGTCGCATCGTGCGCGGGCGCTTAGGGTGCGTCGCGGAATGAAGGTCAGGCATGCGCAGTCGGTGTGCCCGGAACTGACGGTCGTTGATGACAATCCGGACCGTGATGGACGTATGTTCAGTGCGCTCGCGGCCGGGTTTGATGATGTTGCGGCATCGGTGGAGGTGTTGCGTCCGGGGCTGGTCATTGTGGATATTGCGGCGGCGGGTTCGTTTCATGGGGGCGAAGAAACGGCTACCGAAATGCTTATTGACGCTGCCGCGCGCCGTGGCATCGATGCCTTCGCTGGTGTGGCTGATGAGATTGCGACAGCGCTTATCGCTGCTCGTTTGTCTGCGGTGGTGCCAAAGGGTGGTTCGGCAGAGTTTTTAGCGGGGCAACCGCTGAATGTCTTATTGGCGGAGACGAGTCTTGGCGCAGATGCGGAGACGGTGAAAGCACTGGGCCAGCTGGGTGTGGCGACGTTGGGGGATCTTGCGCAGCTTCCGTCGACGGCTGTGTCCACTCGTTTCGGGCGTGCGGGGATGGCGTGTCATCGGATTGCGCGTGCAGCCCCGGATCGTCGTGTTGCGCCGGAGCTTCCTGCCCAGGATCTGGCGGTGGCGATCACGCCGGAAGATCCGATCGAGCGGGTCGATGCGGCTGCTTTCGCGGCGCGTGCATTGGCGGCGAACCTGCATGAGCGGTTGGCGGAGGCGGGGCAGAACTGTTTGCGTTTGAAGGTCAAGGCGGAGCTTGCGGATGGCACTGTTGTTGAGCGTGTGTGGCGCACGCGTGAGGCGTTGTCGGAAGAGGCGACGGCGGATCGTGTTCGATGGCAGTTGGATGGGTGGCTGACCAGTGGGGGAGCGGGTGCGATTGCCTCGTTGGTGTTGGAGCCTTTGGAGCTTGCACAACCTGAATCGGCAGGACAGCTGTGGGGGACTGGTACCGCGGGCGATGGTGCTGGGGCAGCACGAAGGGTGGCGGAGCGTGTGCAGTCGACGCTTGGGATTGATGCGGTGTTGCAACCGCGATTCGTCGGTGGGCGGGGCGTGGCTGAGAGGATCGCGCTGATTCCGTTTGGGGAACGTGATCCGGAATTACCGGATGGGATCGACCCGGCGAGTGCGTCGTGGCCGGGGGCGATTCCTTCACCGTTGCCAGCGCGGATTGGTGGCGGTGTGGATCACCCGGCTGCAAAGATCACCATGATCGATGCGAAAGCACGGCCCGTCGGGGTCACGGCGGAGGCGTTGTTGAGTAGTACTCCGTACGCGTTGAGTTGGGGTGGAAGCCACTACTTGATCACTGGGTGGGCTGGGCCTTGGCCGGTGGACGAGGGGTGGTGGGGTGAGCGTCCGCAGAAGGTGGCGCGGCTGCAGGTCGTCGGTAAGCGGGAAGAGGGTGGTGCGCCGCTAGCGTGGCTGTTGCTGTGGTCGAAGCAAAAGTGGCGCGTGGAGGCGATGTACAGCTAGTTTTCTGCTGGCTGATGCGAAGGAGCGCCATTGAAACGTCCCGGAAAGATAGGCTACCCTTAGATGTATGTCTGTCGACCGCCGAACATTGTGCTCTGATGTGGAAGTTGAGCCCCTGCCCGGCACTGCGAAACAAGCCGGTGTGTATGTGCTTTTTGAGTACCCCGGCTCGTGGAGCCACGATATTTTGGACGGCGACACCTTCGGCGAAGAGCTCACTGCGAAGCTGAAGGCTCACATGAAGGAGACCGGTGCTGCGCTGCAGTTGATCCGCCACCCTACGCGTGAGGGGCGCACGATCACTGACCATCATCTTTACATCGTGTTTTCCGATATTGGGGTCACCGAGGTGCTTCACGTCGATGGGCCTGAAGCCATCTTGGACCTTGATCTTTCGGGCCCCGGCAAGAACGGTGGGCAGACCCGTATTGCACCGCTGCTGCTCGTGTGCACGCATGCGAAGCGCGATCGTTGCTGCGCGGTCAAGGGCCGCCCGTTGGTGGGGGAGCTGGAGCGCCGCTACCCGTTCAAGAAGACCGGCGACGTCGTGTGGGAGACCTCCCACGTCAAGGGGCACCGTTTCGCGCCGGCCTTGCTGCTTATGCCGTGGGGCTACAGCTTCGGACGTATGAACCTCGAAGCCACGGAAGCGATGCTCGCCGCCGCCATGCGCGCGCAATACTTCGTCCCCGGCAACCGCGGCCGCGGCACTCTTACCCCGCCGGAGCAGGCCGCTGAGATCGCCGTCGCAGCGCACCTGCAGCGCGAAGGCCACGACGTTGCTTACGGGCAACTCTCCGTCAGCACATCCGAAGTCGCTGAAGACACCGCACGCATTTCGCTTATCGACGCCGCGTCGGACCGCGCCTTCACCGTTGCGCTGAGCAAAAAAGAAGCATCCGGGATTATTTCTTCTTGTGGTGATGAACCGAAGACCGGTGGCTATTGGTCGGTGGATTCGGTCAGCGATTAGATAAAAGCCTCGCTAGTGAAATGGCGAGGCTTTCGTATTTCTTTCATAGGTATTAATTCCGGTCGGGATATTGAGTAGGGGATCTGGCGGTAGGTCCTGATTTGTCCTGCGTATTACTGGGTTTCTGATGTACGCATTTCAAAATTGGTGAGGCTTTTTCGGGGGTAGTTAGTTGTGGGAAATGACCTGGCAATCCACCCCGGGTGTGTCCTAGATCGCACTTCGCTTGTAATGTGTGTCACCAAGCAAAATGAAGACCGTTCATTTTCGCTGAGATTGAGAGGAGTGCTCACATGGAAAAGATCGACACACCGGCCCGCAAGGTCGGATACCTATGCGATACGTTGTTCTTCTGGCATGACACGGGCACCGGTGGAGATGAGCCGTCGGACCCGCGCAAGGGATTGCAGCCGGTCTACCGTCACTACTCGGCACCCGAGCCGAAGAAGCGCCTGCACGAGATCATTCAAGTCTCCAAACTGCGGGATAAAGTTGTAGACCTCCGTGCCCGGCCCGCAACGGACGAAGAAATCTTGCGAGTGCACTCAGCAGAACATCTCCAAAACATGGAGGAGCAGTCCAAGCTTCCAAAGGGCGGGGATTGCGGTGATGGGGGATCGCCGTTTGGTCATAACGCCATTGACATTGCGCGGCTTTCTGCTGGCGGTGCGATTGTTGCAACTGAATCTGTGCTCAGCGGTGACATGGACTGTGCGTACGCGCTGATCAACCCGCCGGGGCACCATGCTGAACGCGAGCGCGGCCTTGGATTCTGCTTGTTCAACAACGCCTCGGTTGCGGTGGCACATGCTAAGGAGAAGTGGGGTCTGGAGCGCGTTGCCATCGTGGATTGGGATGTTCACCACGGTAATGGTTCGCAAGATATCTGGTGGACCGACCCGAGTGTGCTCACCATTTCCATCCACCAAGACCGCAATTTCCCAGTCGATTCCGGATTCGTCGATGAGCGCGGAGAGGGTGAAGGTCTTGGCCGCAACTTCAATATTCCGCTGCCTCCTGGCTCTGGAAATGCCGTTTATGAGCATGTTGTTGAAAACCTTGTTGGTCCGGCGCTTGAGGAGTTCAAGCCGGAACTGATCCTTGTGAGCTGTGGCTACGATGCTGCGATGCAGGATCCTCTCGGTCGCATGATGGTCACTACCTCTGGTTTCAAGCGGATGGCCTCGTTGATGATGGAGACCGCGAACAAGGTGTGCGATGGGCGTCTCGTCTTCATTCAGGAAGGCGGATACTGCCAGTACTACGTACCTTTCTGTGGCCTTGCCACGATGGAGGAGCTGGTTGGTGCAGATTCTGGCTTCAGTGATGGATATGCCGCCATTGTCGATGGGCAGATTCGAACTGAAATCACTGCTGAGCAGGAGGCTGCGATCACATCAGCCCATGATGCCTACTTTCAACCAAAGGAGAATGAAGGAGGCATCGGATGAGCCAGGGACCTAAAAACCTACTGAAGACTCACAATGTCGTCTTCTTGGTCGTTGCCGCTGCAGCTCCACTGACGGTCGTCTCGGCCGGTGCGACCGCAGCGTACGCAACATCAGGGATGTCGGGAGTGCCACTTGGATACCTCGTTTGTGGTGCCCTGGTCGCCTTCTTTGCCGTTGGCTTTTGCGCTATGGCGAAGGAGATTCCAAACACGGCAGCATTTTTCTCTTACGTATCGGCGGGCCTCGGTCGCAGTCATGGTCTGGCTGCATCCTGGCTAGCACTCGTTTCGTACTTGGCGATGCAGGTAGCGCTCTATAGTTTGTTCGGCTTCACGGTCAATAGCCTGCTTAGCAGTGTGGGAGTAGACGTGCCGTGGTGGCTGTGCACGATGGGTGCGATTGCCCTCGTCGCTGTGCTCGGTGTGAATTCTGCCGATGCTGCTTCGAAACTGCTCGGTGTTCTGCTGACTCTTGAGTTCCTCGCAGTCGCGACATTTTGTGTTGTGGCGCTGAACAATCCGGCTGAGAATATCGGAGTCACCACACTCACACCACAAGCACTTCTGGGCGTGGGTACCGGCACGACACTGGCATTCACGATCGCCGGTTTTATGGGGATTGAGAGTACAGCGATGTACTCGGAGGAAACTCATAAGCCAAAGAGCACAATTCCTCGCGCAACGCTGATCGCAATCGGAGTCATTTCGATCTTCTACGCTTTCTCCTCCTGGAGCATCGCTCAGAGTGCAGGGGAGAGCAATATTGTCGCTGCTTCGCAGGAGCAGGGTGCAGACCTCTTCTTCAATTTCCTCGCAGCCCACGGTCTTGAAGGTGTAGTTCCCTTGATCCGAATACTGCTCGCTACTTCGCTATTCGCAGCAGTGACCTCTTTTCACAACACGATTGCCCGATACCTGATGGCATTGGGGCGTGAGCAGGTCATCTGGAAGAAGCTTGGTGGAGTGTCCGGCAAGGGCGCACCAGTAAATGCGTCCTTGGCGCTGTCCGGTTTTGGTGCCCTTGTTGTCCTTGGCTTCGGTCTCATCCAGAATTTGATTGGTTACAACGAAGGATTCCCGGCAGATATTCTCTTCTCCTGGCTGAGCGCAGCCGGTGGCTTCGGTCTGGTCTTCCTTTTCCTGGTGACGTCGATCTCGGTGATTCTCTACTTCAAGAAGCACCAGCACACCTACAACAAGTTCGTCACAGTGATCGCGCCTGTCATTGCAACTATTGGCTTCGGCATCGTGTTCGTTCTCATTCTGATGAACTTCGATGTCCTGATCGGCAATGACGAGCTGTGGTATCTCGTGTTCATCGTTCCAGGAATCGTTCTACTGTGTGGTGTTGCTGGCTATATTCGCGGTGAGTACCTGCGCAAGAATGATCCGCGTATCTACGAGAACATTGGCTCGGGTCAGCCACCAGCGGAACCCGCTGAGCTAACCCGTGAACCAGTGAGCGTTTAAAACAAGTGCATAGCAAAAGGACCGTGAAAAACTTCACGGTCCTTTTGTCGTCGTCAAGCGTGTGCTTATCGACGCATGACCTTCCGCGACAGGTAGTTGCCCAGCAGCTGTGCCAGCTGAACGATGATCACGATGGTGATCACGGCCAGCCAGGTGACCTCCGGCTGGTAGGCGCGGTAGCCGTAGACGATGGCGAAGTCACCCAGGCCGCCGCCTCCGATGTAGCCCGCCATGGCGGACATATCGATCACGGCGATGAAGATGAAGGTGAAGCCGAGGATCAACGGGCCGAGTGCTTCGGGGATGATCACGGTGCGGATGATGCGCCACGGGCCAGCGCCCATTGCGCGGGCAGCTTCGATGACACCGGGATCGATGGCGACGAGGTTCTGCTCCACGATGCGGGCCACGGTGAAGGTGGCGGTCACGCACATCACGAAGGTGGCGGCCTCGCGGCCGATCGTGGTGTCCACCACCGCCAAGGTGACGGCGTAGAGCATGGCGATCATGATGATGAACGGGATCGGCCTGAAGAAGTTCACCAGGATATTCAGCACCCAGTAGACGACCTTGTTCTGCAGCACTCCGCCCTGGCGGGTGGTGTACAGGAACAAGCCGACGATCAGGCCGAAGAAACCACTCACGATCATGGTGATGACCACCATGAACAGGGTGTCGATGATTGCGTCGAGGTAGGTGGGGCCGAGACGTTCCCAATCAACGCCACCGGCGGCGAGAATCAATTCGTTCGTCGCGTTCATTAGTTTTCCTCCCCGTTCGTTGCGGCATCGGCACGGGCACCGGATGTTTCGGTGATACCGTCGGTGATCTCATTGATCGTGGTTGTCTGACGCAGGGTGGAGTAGAAGTCCTCAATGGCTTCCTGGTCACCGGTCAAGCGCACGGTCATCTTGCCAAACGAGTGCTGCTGCAGCGTGGTCACGGAACCGTGCACCACATCCAGGCTGACACCGCGTTCGAGCAGCTTGGCTGCAGCGGAGAAAAATCCAGATTCGGCGGTCAGCTCGACGGTGAACAGGCGACCACCGGTGTGCATGAGCTCGCGCTCTTCCGAAGCAGATGGGGTGTTGCGCAGGCTGCTGGATACGAAGCGCTGCGCCACCTTGGTCTGCGGGTTGGAGAAGACCTCGTATACCGAGCCATGCTCAACAACGCGGCCGCTTTCCATCACCGCGACCTTGTCAGCGATATTGCGAATGACATCCATCTCGTGGGTAATCACCACGATGGTGATGCCGGTGCGTTCATTGACCTCCTTGAGCAGAGCCAGGACTTCCTGGGTGGTCTCGGGGTCGAGGGCGGAGGTGGCTTCGTCGGCAAGCAAAAGCGAAGGGCTCGTGGCAAGCGCACGAGCGATGCCGACGCGCTGCTTCTGGCCACCGGAAAGCTGCTCCGGGTAGTTCTTGCCGCGCTCACCGAGCCCAACGAAGTCGAGCAACTCGGTAACACGTGCCTTGCGGTCGGCAGCGCTCATTTCTGTCATCTTCAGCGGGTATTCAATATTGCCCGCCGCATTGAGCGATGAGAAGAGGTTGAACTGCTGGAAGATCATGCCGATATTGCGGCGAACTTCACGCAGTTGCTTGGCCGGCATGCCGACGATGTCGGTGCCGTCCAGCAAAATATGTCCCGAAGTTGGGGTGTCCAGCCCGTTGATCATGCGCACGAGCGTGGACTTACCGGCACCCGAGTACCCGATCACGCCCAAGATCTCGCCCGGTTCAACGGTGAGATTGACGTTGTCCAACGCGACGACGTCGGCGCCTTTCTTCCCGGACCGGAACACTTTGTTCACGTCCCGGAATTCGATCCGGGTGCCGGTTTTGGCCATTACTTCGATTCCTCCACGAGGCGGTCAAGGATCTCGTTCAGCTCTTCCTTGGACTTCTGAACCTGGACGGCGGTGCCGTTGGAGTCCTCGTTCAGAGCCTCGGTGACCTCCGGGGTCTGCCAGATCTCAACGAGCTTCTCGTAGGTCGGGTTATCAATATCCTCTGCGCGGACAGCGAAGATGTTGATGTACGGCTCAGCCAGCTCAGAGTTCGGGTCGTCGGAAGCGACAGCAGTGGAGGCGTCGATGCCGGCGCGGGAGAGCCAGTTGTTGTTGATGATCGCCGGGTCGCCCTGGTTGTAAGCGGTCGGGGTCTGGGAAGCGTCGACCGGGGTGACCTCGACCTTGGATGCTTCCTTGTCGATGTCTGCCGGGGTCGGGTTCAGCTTGTCAGCGCCATCCTTGACCTTGAGCAGGCCAGCCTGAACAAGCACGTTGATTGCGCGACCCTGGTTGGACGGGTCATTCGGGATAGCGATCTTCTCGCCCTCGATGCCGTCGAGCGAGTCGTGGTCCTTCCAGAACAGGCCGAGGGTGTTGATCTCGGCGGATCCGACGATGCGCAGGTCCTCACCGGAAGACGCCTCGTACTGAGCCAGGTACAGGATGTGCTGGAACTTGTTGACGTCGATCTGGTTCTCAGCCAGCGCCGGGTTCACCGGGGTGTACTCGGTGAACGGGACGAGCTCGAGGTCAATGCCCTCTTCCTTCGCCTTATCTACAAAAACAGACCAAGCTTTCTGGTCGGAGTCGGTGGTGCCGATGCGGACCACCTGGTCGCCGTTGTTTCCGTTATCGCCTGCGGCGTTGTCTGCGGAATCGGAGGAGCACGCAACCAGTCCGGTAGCCGCCAGGATGGAGGCTGCTGCGGTTGCGATAACACGGTTGAGACGCATGTCGCTTCCTGCTCTTTCTTTTATCGTCGGGAAATGAACGTGAAAAGAATGTAACACCGTGCGTACCGCTTAGTCTAGTTTGGGTTCATCCCAATTAAATCGAAATTGGAACAGAGTTTCGATCAGGGTTATTATTTTGGGGTGAATTTCAACGGCGGCGAACGTCTTTCCTGGTCGCGGCTGGAGCGTATTCTCTCCGGCCGTCCCGGACCCGTTCCCGTGCCCGTGGATCACACTCGCGAGCCTATTTCTGAGCGCACTCCTCGCGGTGAATCTGCCGTTCCATTCGCTGAACTCCATGCCGTATCCACCTACAGTTTCCTGTCGGATACGGGCGGTGCCAGCGAGCCGGAAGAGCTTGTTGCGCGCGCCCATGAGCTCGGACTTTCCGCGTTAGGTGTGCTGGATAGAGACGGTTTCTACGGGGCGGTGAAATTTGCGGAGGCAGCCGCGGAAGCGGGCATGTCCACGATCTTCGGCGCGGAGCTTTCGCTTATCGACGCCCCACCTTTGCCCCTCATTGCCCGTGGCCCCGAGGGGTACCGTCGCCTGTCTCGACTCATGGCTCATGCACACATGGCAGGAGGGGAGAAGGGTGTGATTTACTACCCACCCCTGCCGGATATCGCTGCTGAATTGGATGGCTCGTGCATCGTCTTGGCGGGGTGGCGCTGGGCTGACCGCATCGATGATTTGATCGAATGTTTTGGAATAGACCGAGTGGTCAGGGAATTTGAAGTTTCCATGCTCCCTGAGGACGCTGATCGGAACGCTTCACTGAAAGCATATCCGCAGGTCCCTGCCATTGTCACCGCTGCTCCTGGTGCGGCTACTCGGGAGAGGGCGAGGTTGGCGGGGGCGAAGAGGGCATTGGGGCGTCGACAAGCGATTGCTTCTGCGTACCGCGACGTGCACCCGATGGGTGCGAACTGGCTGCGTTCCGGCGAACAACTCCTGGCGATGGCCCCTGACTGTGCGAACGCTATTGAATTCACCGTTGAGCTGGCGGAACAATGTGCATTCACCCTCGATCTGGTCGTCCCGCAATTGCCGCGGTTTCCGACGCCTGATGGGCATGACGAGATGAGCTGGCTGCGACACATCGTGGGGGAACGGTCTCGCGAGCGCTATGCCACGCGCTCTGATGCCGTGCGTGAACGCGCGCAGAAGCAGATCGAGCATGAGCTTCGCGTCATTGAGCAACTCAATTTTCCTGGGTACTTCTTGATCGTTGATGACCTCGTCTCTTTTTGCCGCGGGGCCAATATTTTGTGCCAAGGCCGCGGGTCTGCTGCGAATTCCGCGGTGTGCTTCGCGCTCGGCATCACGAATGTCGATCCGATTTCCGCTGGTCTCTTGTTTGAGCGCTTCCTGTCTCCGGACCGCGACGGCCCGCCCGATATCGACATTGATATTGAGTCCGGTCGCCGCGAAGAAGTCATCCAGTACACCTATTCCACCTACGGCCGTGAGAATGCTGCGCAGGTGGCCAACGTGATCACGTACCGCACTAAAGGCGCCGTGCGTGATGCTGCTCGTGCACTCGGCTACCCGCAAGGTGCTGCTGATGCTTGGTCCAAAGGCCTGGCCTCGCCCCCTGGACGCGTTGAGGCTCTGGCTGCGCAACTCAAGGGGCAGCCGCGTCACCTGGGCATTCACTCTGGTGGCATGGTGATCTGCGACCGGCCCATCGCCGATGTCGTGCCCACTGAATGGGCGCGCATGGAGGGGCGCTCCGTCGTGCAATGGGATAAAGACGACTGTGCTGCTGCTGGCCTAGTCAAATTCGACCTGCTGGGACTCGGGATGCTCGAGGCTCTGCACCACATGATCGACCTCGTGGGTGAGACCACCGGCCGCGAGGTGCGCCTGTGGGAGCTCGATCTTGCTGATCCGAGTGTCTACGAGATGCTTTGCCGCGCCGATGCCGTCGGCGTGTTCCAGGTCGAATCCCGTGCGCAGATGAACACCCTGCCGCGTCTGAAACCACGCAAGTTTTTTGACCTGGTTGTTGAAGTTGCCCTGATTAGACCTGGCCCGATCCAGGGCGGGTCCGTCCACCCTTACCTGCGTCGTCGTGATGGTCTCGAACCTGTTGAGTATGAACACCCGGTGCTTGAGCGCTCCTTGGGCAAAACCCTGGGCATTCCTCTGTTTCAGGAACAGCTCATGCAGATCGCCGTCGACGCCGCCGGATTCACCGGTGCCGAGGCCGATTCCTTGCGTCGCGCCATGGGTTCCAAACGCTCGCCCGCGAAGATGGCCGCGCTGCGCCAGCGGTTCTTCGACGGGTGCTGGGCCACGAATCAGATCGATGACGCCACGGCCGATCGCCTGTGGCAGAAGATCGTCGCGTTTGCTGCCTACGGATTCCCCGAATCCCACTCCCAATCTTTTGCCTCACTGGTGTATTTCTCCGCCTGGTTCAAGCGCTACTACCCGGCCGAATTTTGCGTCGGGCTGCTGCGTGCCCAGCCAATGGGGTTCTACTCGCCACAGTCGCTGATTCAGGATGCCCGCCGCCACGGTGTCACTGTCCTGCCCGTCGACGTGAATGCCTCGGGTGTAGAGGCCCGCTGCGTCGACTCCGGCACCATCCGCGTCGGGCTGAACCTGATCAAGGGGCTGGGTGTAAAAGCCGCTGAAAGGATTGAAACGGCCCAGGCCAGTGCTGCTTTCACTGGCATTCCGGACTTGTCCCGCCGTGCTGATCTGACCGTCGAGCACGTCGAGGCTCTCGCCCGCGCCGGTGCTCTCGACTGCTTCGGTGTAGACCGACGCCAAGCCCTCTGGCAAGCCGGCGTCGCCGCCACCGAACGCGACGGCATGCTGCCTGGCCTTTCAGCTATCGACGCCCCGGCGCTGCCCGGCATGAACTCCTTCGAGCTCATGGCCGCCGACATCGCCGCCACCGGTGTCACCCCTGGCCTCATGCCGATGGAGAAACTCCGTGGGGCCCTCCGCCACGCCGATGTCGTGACAGCCGCCGACCTGAAACACGTTTCCGATGGCACCCGCATCCGCGTCGCTGGCGTGGTCACCCACCGTCAAGCCCCACGCACTGCTTCCGGCGTGACCTTCCTTGGCGTGGAGGACGAGACCGGCCTGACCAACATCATCATCCCCAAAGGCTTATGGAACCGGCAGAAGATCCTGGCACGCACCGCGAAAGCTCTCATTGTTCGCGGCATCGTTCAGAACGCTTCCGGTGCGGTCAGCGTGCTTGCCGACAAGCTCGAGCCCCTTGAGATGGGGGAGTGGCTCTCCCGCGGGTCTCGGGACTTCCGGTAGTTCCCGGGTCTGGGGTCAGGCCTTAGGGGGAGGCGAGTCTGGTTGGCCTTTGCGATTTTGGTGGATCTTCTTTACATCTCCAAAGTGCATTGATTCTTATAAGCCCATGTCAGAGAGTTTTCGCTATGCGGGGTAGAGGGGTCGAATGTAAAACAGATCCACCGCGGTTCTCGCACTAGCGGCTCCCCCTTCGTTTGCTGCGCCCGCCACGCTGGTGCTGCCTGAGGCGTTCGCGGTGGTTCGTCTCTGTCGGCCGGTGAATCTGTTTACATGCCACATGTGCGACATGTTTTATAAGGAAAGGTCAGCGCGATTGCGGTATTTAGCAAGATCGTGCTGATGTAAACAGATTCACCCGTTGGTGCGTTCCAGATGTTTTCGAGGCCAGCATCAGGCAGAGGCCAGCTTTTGGGTCACGAGGGCATTGAGTGAGATCCCCTCATTTTCAGCTTCGTGAACGAGCTTCCGGTGGAGCGACGGTGAAATGCGGACATTGAACCGCCCGGAGAACTCACGCATCCCAAGCGGTTGTGGGACTGGATCGCCGCTTTCTAAAAGGTCCGCCAAAACCTCCTCGACGAGGGAAATGATGCCTTTTTCGGCGGCATCTCGGGAATCTTCCAGCCAGGACAGCGACGGGAACTCCCGGACCGTTGCAACGAACTGCTCGTCCTCCTGGGACCAGCCAACCTGATAGGTGTATTTGTCAGCGTCCATGTGAATTCTCAAGATCTCTTCGATACTTGACCCCATGTCTGGGTGGTACCAAATATAGTACCGTATCGTTTGTTTGTTACCCAGAGGAGTTGAAACCCAGTGATCGCACTGCTCGCCACGGTCGCTGCGGTTCTCGGTCTCGTCATTGTGGCCACGTCGGTGGGTGCTAACTCCGCGGGCTTCGCCATCACAGCCATTCTCCTCAGCTTCGGGCTCGCGCCTTTCGCCGGCGATTCTCTCGAGCGCCACGTCCCGCCCTCACTGTGGGATCGTTTGTCGCTCTCGCACAACGCTTATCGACGCCTCTCCCTCCCCCTCTTCAGCTCCCTTCTCTCCGCAGTCGGTTGGAACCGGCTGATTATCGGACTGCGCGACGAGCAATCCGGTGAATCTGACGCAAATAGGAGAATCAGGAACTCACGTCCTGTCCAAGCGTCCGCAGCTGGTCACACGTGGGCGCTGCTGCTTCACATCGTCGCCGCTATTTGGGCAGGCATTGCCGGTGGATGGGTGGTGTCGCTGGTCCTCTTGCTCATCGGCGTGTTCGGCCACCTTTATCCAGTACTGCTGCAAGTCCGGGTGCTGACCCGCTGGCGAGAACTCGGGCGAATTTAAACCCCTCACCGCACTAGGTTCGATTCCACCCAACTGACCGGCTTGGATAATCTAAGCAGCGATGACTAGCAACAATATTCCGAAGGCAGCATCGCCCAACGACGTTCCGGCAGCCCCCAAGCCGCCCGCAGCGCCCGGGGTTCCCGCAGCGCCCCAGGCGCCAGGCGCTTCTGCTCCAAAGGCTCCCGCGGCGCCGGAGCCACCCGCCGCTCCCGCGGCGCCGGTAGCCCCGGCAGCTCCTAAGCCGCCCGCTGCTCCATCCGCGCCGGGTGCCGCTGTCCCAGCTCCGCCGGCGGCGGCAGCACCGAAACCGCCCGCAGCCCCAAAGCCTCCCGCAGCACCCACCGCTGGCGCGCCGAAGCCTCCGGTGGCACCGTCCGCACCTGGAAACGCGGCGCCGAAGCCGCCAACTGCGCCGAAACCGCCAGCAGCGCCCGCTGCACCGGGAGCCTCAGCGCCCAAACCACCCGCGGCACCGGCCGCGCCGGGCGGGGCTGCGCCGAAACCGCCAGCAGCTCCGGCCGCACCGGGGAGCGCGAAGCCAACGGCCCCCGCAAAACCTGCGACCGCAGCGAACCCCGCCCCTACAAAGCCGGACAACGCGGATAAACCTGCAGCGAAAAAACCGGAAGCCAAGACACCAGCAGCCACGAAGCCGGCAGCGAGCTCGCAAGGGGAGGGCAGCGGTTGGCGTCGATTAGCGGTGTTCGGCGTGCTGGGCGCGGTGGCGCTGTTGGCACTGGCTGTCGCGGCGTCGAGGACGTTTCTAAACAGTGGCGCGGGGCAGGACTTCCTGGCGAGCTACCCGGGTGCGAACCCGCTGCCGGATGATGCGCCGGTGGGGCTGCCGGCGTGGCTGGGCTGGTCGCACTTTTTCAACATGTTCTTCATGGCGTTGATCGTGAAGACGGGTTGGCAGGTGCGTACGCAGCGGAAACCGGAGGCGTACTGGAGGCCGCGCAATGGCGGTAAGAAGATCAGTCTGACGTTGTGGATCCACTTGATGTTGGATCTGTTGTGGATTGTCAATGGTGTGATCTTCGTGGTGTTGCTGTTCGCAACGGGCCAGTGGATGCGTGTGGTGCCGACGAGCTGGGAGGTGTTCCCGAACGCGGTGTCGGCGGGGCTGCAGTACCTGAGTTTGGATTGGCCGACGGAGAATGCGTGGGTGAATTACAACGCGCTGCAGCAGTTGGCGTACTTCATCACTGTGTTCGTGGCGGCGCCGCTGGCTATCGCGTCGGGTGTACGCATGAGTCACTGGTGGAAGAACGAGTGGGCGACGGCGAACAAGATCTTCCCGGCGGGTGCGGCGCGCAAGATTCACTTCCCGGTGATGATCTACTTCGTGCTGTTCGTGGTCATCCACGTTGTGTTGGTGCTGGCCACGGGTGTGCTGCGCAACCTGAACAATATGTATGCCGCGCGCGGGGATGTGAACCCCGATATGTATGCGGACAACTGGCTCGGTTTTGTCATTTTCGCGGTCTCGCTCGCGGTGATCGCGGGCGCGTGGGTGGCTACGAAGCCGGCGGTGCTCGCCCCGGTGGCCCGCAAGTTCGGCGAGGTCACCGCGCGGTAGGGTAGCGCCCATGGAGCGATCACCGGAAGCCATAAAAACACGGGGGAGGCACGCGCGCGTTGATTCGCCGTCGCTACCCACGTCCGCTTCCGAGATGAATCCGGTTTCACGCAAGCTCATCGTGGCGCGCTACTTTTCCCAAGCTTTGTGGGCGCTTGTCATCGTGGGCAGCTTCCTCGCGGCGCAATACACACTCGGTGGCTGGTGGTGGATCGGCGCAGCATTGATGGGGGTGTGGTGCGTGTTCCAAGCCATCATGATCCCGTTGCGCGTGCGCAATATCGGGTGGTTGGAAACGGGGAATGAGCTGCTGATTTCCAAAGGCAAGATCAACCAGACATTCACGGTCGTGCCGTATGGGCGCATCCAATTCGTGGACGTGACCACCGGGCCATTCACACGCCCGCTCGGGCTGAAAGGCGTCGCGCTTCACACAGCGTCGGCCTCGACCGACGCGAAAATCCCTGGCCTCCCAGCAGCAGACGCCGACGCATTGCGCGAGCGTCTTGCCGTCAACGCGCGTGAGCGAATGAGCGGCCTGTGACGTCCCCCAACACTTTCGCTTATCGACGCGTCCACCGCCTCACCCCCTTCCTCCGCGCCTGGGCCGCCGCCGCTGCACTGGCAACGATCCTGGTGTTCAACTTCACCACCACTGTGCTCAAAGGTCTGCAGCGTGGCACCGAGGAATCATGGTCGGTGGTGGAAGTAGCGCAGGTATTCGGCGTGATCGTGGTTGCCATCGTGCTGGCGCTCGCCGTGTCGCAGTTGTGGTGGTCCCGCATCGGTTTCCGACTCAGCGACGATGAGGTCGAGCTGCGCAGCGGACTGATCACCACGAAAGTCCGCACGACCCGCTACAGCCGCATTCAGGCTGTAGATGTCATCGAGCCCTTCGCACCCCGGGTTTTCGGGCTCGCTGCTGTGCGAGTCGAGGCCGCAGGCGGTACCGATTCAGCCATTGAGATCGGTTATGTTCCGCGCGTTGAGGCAGAGGACTTGCGTCGTGAATTGCTCGACCGCATCGCTGCGCAAGGGCCCGAAGCGGCAATGACTGTGGATCCAGATGAGGTTCTCACCGAGGGGCCCAGTGCTGCAGCGCTCATCCCACCGATTCCTGTTGCCCGCTCGCTCGCCGGTGCGGCACTGCGTCTGTCTACGCTGTTCACCGTCGCTATCTCCCTAGTGCCGGTACTCTCCGAGGTCACCTTCGCGGTGGTCTTGCCGGTCTTGGTCGGCTTTATCCCACAGATCTGGACGCAGATCGACCAGTCCTGGCGTTACACGGCGACATTGGATGACGGGGTGCTGAACTTGTCGTACGGGCTAGCGAACCGCCGCAGGCAAGCAGTTCCCCTCGATCGAATCCATGCGATCAGGTTGTCCCAACCAGTGTTGTGGCGGCCGTTCGGCTGGTGGACGGTCGCGGTGAATATCGCTGGTTACGGCAGCGAAATGAATAAACAGTCGGGTACATCACGCCTGCTTCCGGTGGGCTCCTATGAGCAGGCAGTCGAACTCATTACTGCGCTCAGTCCGCTCCCGACGGAGCACGTCGCCGACCCGGAGTGGGATATCCGCTCACCGAAGCGCGCACGCATCCCTTCGCCTCTCGACGCCTCCCGCCAAGCCCTCTCCCTCCAACCCGCCCCGGACGCGAGTGTGTGGGCCACAACTAGTCATGGGTTGCTGAGCCGCCGATTCGAATTCATCGACATCACCCATATCCAAGAGATCACCTACCGGCAGGGCCCAGTGCAGCGCATGATGAACTTGGCGCACGTCCGCTTCGACCTCGTGCCCGGGCCGGTGAAAATGACCGCGCGTGATCTCGACACCGCAGACGCGTGGGCGGTTGTGGACGAGCTCAGCACCCGCGAGTTGCCCCCGCTTACCCAGACCTAGCTACCGCCGGGGAAACCGAGCTGCCGCCAGGCTTCATACGTTGCCACTGCTGCAGAATTAGACAGGTTCATCGACCGGCGGCCGGGCAACATGGGGATGCGCAGCTGGTCGGTCACGCGCTCGTGGTGGGAATGCTCATGGGGAAGACCAGTGGGCTCAGTGCCAAACAGGAGGGCGTCGCCAGGCTGGAATTCAACGTCCGCGAAATTGCGGGTGGCGGAGGTGGTGAAGGCGAAGATGCGGGCGTCGATAAGCGATGCGAAGCATGCGTCGATGTCATCGTGGACCTCAACGTGTGCGAGATCGTGGTAATCGAGCCCTGAGCGGCGCAAATGCTTGTCGTCGAGCGAAAACCCTAACGGTCGTACGAGGTGCAGCGTGGCACCCGTGCCAGCGCACATGCGGATGGCGTTGCCGGTGTTTGGCGGGATGACGGGGTTGTCGAAGATCACGTGGAGGTCAGTCACGGCGCACAAGTCTAGAATGGTGCGCGTGACTGCGATCAAATTGGACGGAAAACTCTACCGCGAGGAGATTTTCGCGGACCTGGCTAAGCGAGTCGAGGACCTCAAGGCGAAAGGCATCACGCCCGGTCTGGCCACGGTGCTCGTTGGCGAGGACCCTGCGAGCCAGAACTACGTGCGCATGAAGCACAAGGACTGTGAGCAGCTAGGCATTGCTTCGATCATGAAGGAGCTGCCGGGTGACTGCACTCAGGAAGAACTCGACGCGGTGATTGAAGAGCTGAATAACGACGATGCCGTGACCGGCTACATCGTGCAGCTGCCCCTGCCGAAGCACCTGGATGAGAACCGCGTGCTGGGACTGATTGATCCGGACAAGGATGCCGATGGCCTGCACCCGGTCAACCTGGGTCGCCTCGTGCTCAACGAGCCAGCACCGCTGCCGTGCACCCCGAACGGTTCGCTCGCTCTCCTGGAGCGCTTCGGCGTAGATCTCAACGGCGCGATCGTGTGCGTCATCGGCCGTGGCGTCACCGTTGGTCGCCCGATCGGACTCATGCTGACCAAGCGCGACGTCAACGCCACCGCAGTGCTGTGCCACACCGGCACCAAGGACCTCGCCGCTGAGACCCGTCGCGCAGACGTCATCATCGCGGCCGCAGGCAAGCCGCACATGATCACCGCCGACATGGTCAAGGAGGGCGCCGCAGTGCTCGACGTGGGCGTTTCGCGTGTCGACGGCAAAACCACCGGCGATGTCCACCCCGACGTCTGGGAGAAGGCCGGCTGGGTCTCCCCGAACCCGGGCGGCGTTGGTCCTATGACCCGCACCTTCCTGGTGCGCAATATCGTGGAGCGTGCCGAGCGTCTTGCAGCAGTCCAGTAATCCAGCGCCACCGAGCCTGGATAACCCCCACGACATCGGCAACCCGCCCTCACGCCTGCCACTACGCACGCAGCAAGTGTTGGTCGGGTTGTTCGTCGTGGGTTTTGTAGTAGCCACGCTCTTCGCCATGACGGAGCACTGGCGTCGCGCGGCGTTCACTCTTGGCGCCGCGATGCTGTGGCTCACCGCGTGCCGATTGACCTGTGATTCGCAGGTCCTCGGTTTGCTGGCGGTGCGCTCCCGCCGCTTTGACGCGCTCTTCACCGGAGTCACCGGCGCCGCGCTGGTGTGGCTCGCCGTTTCCGTGGACGCGCTGGGGAGCTAGGGGGCGGTCGTCTGTGTCTTTCAGTGGGGGATACTCTGACAGCCATGGAACCGGTTCTTGTTCTCGCTGATATCCACCTCGGGCGTAAGCAAAAAGACGACAAGAAGATTGGCCCCGGTATCGAGTGGGCACTGAACGCCCTCGACCGTGGCGCTAAGGCCGGTGCTAGGCACATGGTGATGCTTGGCGATGTGATTGATCGCAAGCGGTTCTCCGAATACACCTGCACCGAGGTGACGCAGTTTTTTGAGCGTGGCCTCAAGCTCTTCGATACGGCCGTGTTCATTTCCGGTAACCACGATGTCAGCCATGACTTAACGGGCGTGATCCCTGAAGATGTGACCGTCGCAGGTACCCAGCCCCAGACCATCCGCGCGGGACAGTGGGCACTGCACACAGCAGCTGTCGAGGTGAACCGCGATCCACGCCGGCTTGTGCCCGATTTCCCTACAACGGTCGACGGCGTGCCTAATCTCGGACTATTACACAGCTCAGTCACCGGCGAACTGGTGAAGAATGAATGCTTGCCGTGCACCATGGACGAGCTGATCTCGTCTGGCTACGACGCGTGGTTGCTCGGCCATGTTCACGAGCGCGTCGTGCTGTCCAGCGATCCTTTCATCGGCTGGGTTGGTATGGGCAAAGCCCTCATCGCCTCATTCGATGGAGGAAAGGTCACTACCAGCGACGCCTTCTAACTGTGTGCGGAGTCACATTCTTTGCGTTAACCTCGTGGCGTGTTTGGACGCAAGAAGAAAAAGAATAAGAAAAAGGGCAAGTTTTCTCTTCGTGCCTCCGTAATCCTGGGACTGACTAACAACTATGAGGAGTTCATGGAGTGGACGATCGATCCTTCTAAAGGGGACTTCAGCCATGTTGAAACGGGCTCACTCCCTGTCGAGGTAGGCCTCGGTATTTCGCTCATGATGCCGTTCGGTGAAAGTGAACCGACAGCGGCGGATGCGCCTCCAAAAGTCGTGGCGGCACAGAGCACGCCGGAGGACCAAGGTATGTTCGCGATGATCTCCACGATGTTGGAACAGCAGTGGGGCATCACGTCCAGCGACGAGCTGTTGGAAACGGTGTCTATTCTGTTGTCCAACCCGGTAGACCATGAATACGTCGCGATGCGCCCCTACATGCAGCAGCTTGCAGATCTACCTGTGAAGGAGCGCGACGATGCGGCCCCGCAGATCATAGAAATGGCGGTGGCTGACTTCCAGCAAACTGAGATTCCAGAAGATGTCGTTCGAGAGGACCTCGGAAACTGGCTGGATCTGTATACCCAAGAACACAGCGAGAAACTGATCCCGCAGAAGCTTCCGAGCACCCTTGCTGGCTGGGAAATCGGACGCGCTGCCCGCGTTGCCCGAATGGGCTACATGCTGGGGATGATCGACCTGGACCAGTACTTGAATATTTCCTCCACCGCGCTTGCTCTCACCAGGGAATACTCGGAGAGCTGGCGTGACCACGTGGACCAGTTCCTTCTCGGCCGCGCGAAATGGCAGGAGATTCTCGATGAAGACACCCTGGACCACCGCGACATGATGCATGTGCGACTGCAGCACCCTAATTCAATGTGGTTCAAATACCCGCTGCACGGAAACTACGAGACGGAGCCAAACTCCTAAAACTGATTAGATCTCGTAGTTGCCGCGTTGCTTGGCCAGGTCCGTCGCCGACGGTGTCTGGTCAGCCAGCGCGATGAAATTGCGCAAAATGTGGCCCATCTGGCGGGTCTCCACGAGGAAGGCGTCGTGTCCGACCGGGGAGACAATTTTGTTCATGGCTAGCAGATTCCCGATATTGCGGGACAGGTGCTCCTGTTGGTGGAACGGGTAGAGAATATCGGTGTCCACGCCGACGACCATGGTTGGGACGTTGATCTGCGCCAATGCACGGTTGAGTCCGCCGCGCCCGCGGCCAATGTCGTGGCGGGAGAGGGACTCGGTGATGGTGACATACGAGCCAGCGTCGAAACGCGAGACTAGTTGTTCCCCCTGGTGGTCAAGGTAGCTCTGTACGGCGAAGCGCTGGTGTTCATCACGGTAAGAACCAAGCGGGTTCTCCCCAGGCTGGGCCATGGTGCCGAAGCGCTCGTCGATTTCCTGCTCACCGCGATACGTCAGGTGCGCGAGGCGACGGGCAGCAGCAAGACCAGCATCGGGGGAGCGGCCGGTGCCGTAATAGTCGCCACCCTGCCAGTCCGGATCGCGCACGATCGAGGTGATCTGCGCAGTTTGGATCCCGATCTGCCATGCCGACGCACGCGCAGACATAGCGATCACACAGGAATAATTCGCCCAATCTGGGTACATCAGCGTCCACTCGAGCGCACGAGCGCCACCCATGGATCCACCGATGATCGCGTGCATGCTGTTGATGCCCAGCGACTCCAAGAACTGGGCCTCCGCGCGCACTTGGTCGCGGATCGAGATAGCAGGGAAACGGGAACCCCACGCACCACCATCAGGGTGCTCGCTCGACGGGCCAGTCGAACCTGAACAGCCACCCAGCACATTTGTGCACATGATGCAGAACCGGTCGGTGTCTAGCGGCGCGCCGGGACCGATGAGATCCTGCCACCAGGAGACAGCATCGGAATCACCGGTCAAGGCATGCTCGACCAGGATCAGATTATTGCGGCCGTGGGGGTCACCGGAAAACTCGCCCCAACGTCGATAAGCAATGCTTACGTCGCGGATCGTGGCGCCGGCCTCTGTGTGCACGTCGCCGATCTGCTGGGTGGCGAGCTCGCCTTCAGGCGCGAGAGTGATCATGCGATAGCCGCGAAACCGCGCTCGAGGTCAGCGATGATGTCGTTGATATCTTCGATGCCCACGGACAGGCGGATCGTCGCCTGAGTGATGCCCGCGCGCTTCAGACCAGCCTCATTGGACTGCGAGTGCGTCGTGGATGCCGGGTGGACAACGAGGGAGCGGACATCGCCGATATTCGCCAGGTTGGAGTGCAACTTCAGTGCGTCAATGAACTTCCACGCCTTCGACTTATCGGCAGAATCGCCCGCGAGATCAAACGACAGCACCGAACCGGTGTACTTCAGGCCCAGCTTTTCCTTCGTCGCATAGTGCGGCGAATCCGGCAGGCCCGCGAAATTCACGTGCGCGACCTCGTCCTTGCCAGCCAGGTATTCCGCGACCTTCAGCGCATTCGCATTGTGCTTATCCACGCGCAGGCCCAGCGTATCCATCCCCTGCAGCGCCACCCAGGCGTTGAATGGCGAAATGGCGGCACCTGTATCGCGCAGGATGCCGGCGCGGGCCTTCACCGCGAAAGCCGGTGCGCCGAGGTCCGCGTAAACAAGACCGTGGTAGGCCGGGTCAGGGTTGACGAAGTACGGGAAGACCGGTTCGCCGTCGCGGGTGACGGTCCAGTCGAAGGAGCCGCCGTCGATAAGTGCGCCACCGAGAGCAGCGCCGTTGCCGGTGTAGAACTTCGTGGTGGACACGATAACGACGTCCGCGCCGTGCTCCAGCGGCTTCACCAGCGTCGCGGTGGCCATCGTGTTGTCAACGATCAACGGCACCTGGTTGTTGTGCGCGACCTCCGCGACAGCCGGGATATCCAGCACATCCGCGATCGGATTGCCGAAAGTCTCGCCGTAGAACGCCTTCGTATTCGGCTTGACCGCCGACTGCCAGCTAGCCGGGTCATCCGGGTTCTCCACGAAGCTGACCTCGATGCCCAGGCGGGGAAGCGTGACCTCAAAGAGCGTTTCCGTGCCGCCGTACAGACGCGGGGACGTGACAATGTGGTCGCCCGCGCTAGCCAGGTTCGTGATCGCCGCGGTCTCCGCAGCCATACCCGAAGCGAAAGCCACCGCTGCGACACCGCCCTCGAGCGATGCCAGACGGTTCTCCAGCGCCTCCTGGGTTGGGTTGGTGATGCGGGTGTAAATCGGGCCCGGATCCGCCAAAGCGAAACGGTCCTGCGCGTGCTGCGTGTCGTTGAACACGTAGGACGTGGTCATGTAAATCGGCTGGTTACGAGCGCCGACCTCCGAGTCGACACTCTGCCCCGCGTGAATCGCGCGGGTATCAAAAGACCAGTCGTTTGCTGCACTGTTGTCGTATTGAGGCATGGGCACCAAGCTAGGAGCCTGCGCGGGCTGCTGCAAGAGGTTTTAGTGTGAGCGGTCCGGTCCCGCAGCGAAAAAGCGGACCAAGCTGTCTATTTGCTGTTCTGGGCTTGCAGTTCTGTGTGAATCTAAATCGGCGGTGGAACCTGGTTGCTGCCGGTGCAGTCTAAAGGGACATGGATGATGAACGATTCGCAAAACTCACGGAACCAATTACAGACATGCGAACAATCGATCAGGTCGCAAGACGCCCTGGCGAAGCGGAACAACTCCATGAATTATCCGGGACGCTGCACTATCCAACCAGTCTTTTCGTGGCGCTGCCATTCCATGAAAAACGCTACATACTTGCTTATGCTGCCGCGCAAAGCTCCTCCAGCTCAGTCCTTGTATCTCGTTCTGCAGCCAGGCTCTGGAATATGTGGGTTGTGGCCACCACACCTGAAACAATCGAATTGGCTTTGCTGAGTGGAAAGGCGTCGCCCTCCCGATCCCAACAACATCGGTACACCTACCGGTACGGGAAAATCCATCCCACTGAAATCACCGCTGTGCGTGGTGCAGCGGTTACTAACGCGATACGCACCTTCGTAGATATAGCGAGGTACCACGGCTTTCACGAAGGGATCGTGGCCGCCGACTGCCTGTTGCGCAATGGCTTCACTAAGCAGGCAATCCGCCAGTACATGGGCACTCTTGGCAGAAAGAAGGGGATTGCTATTGCGCGCAGATGTCTTGATTTTGCGGTTGGCAATTCAGACTCGGCCTATGAGAGCTACGCCCGGGCTCTGCTGATCGAGGCTGGCATCGAAGGGATTGTCACGCAATTCCAGATTGGACGATTTCGCGCTGATCTCTGCATTGGTGGTTGGTTGCTCGTTGAAATTGATGGGCGGGCGAAATACGAAGGCGCTGATGGCAAGAGATTGGTATACAAGGACCTTGTTCGACAGCGAGACATTGAGAACCAGGGCTATGTTTTTCGTCGGGTGTCGCCGGAGTTTTTGTTGAAGCACCCTGACCGATTCGTTGCCGACATTCTCGCCGTTATCCAAGCTCGAGGGCGGGGGCCAGCGCAGCCATAGGAGTGTTTTGGCTTGCGGGATTAGTCATAGCGACGCAAACACCTATTCCTAAACACCTGTTCTCCAGGTGATGGAGGCGACAGGAATACCGCTGACCTTGTGAACAGGTATTTAGGAATAGGTGTTTAGAAAAGTGGCCCCAAACGACGAACGGCCCGACCCCGCAAAACCTGCGGGACCGGGCCGAAAGGCCGAAACGCCGTAATAGGCCGATATCGTGGTTAGCTCTCCAGCTCGTCGACGATGCGGTTGAAGGTCTCGGACGGGCGCATGACCTTGGTGGTCATGGCGTCGTCGACCCAGTAGTAGCCGCCGAGGTCGGCGGGGGAGCCTTGGACGTCGAGAAGCTCTTGGAGGATGGTCTCCTCGTTATCGCGCAGGTCGGCGGCGATCTTCTCGAAGCCGGAGGCGAGCTCGGCGTCGTCGGTCTGCTTTGCCAACTCTTCGGCCCAGTAGCGGGCGATGAAGTAGTGGGAGCCGCGGTCGTCGATCTCACCCGCCTTGCGGGACGGGGAACGGCCTTCGTCGAGGAAGGTCTCGATGGCGCGGTCCAGGGTGTCGCCCAGGACGCCGGCGCGGGCGTTGTCGTTCTTGTCCTGCTCGTGGCGGAAGGACTCGGTGAGGGCGAGGTACTCGCCGAGGGAGTCCCAGCGCAGGTGGTTTTCTTCTTGGACCTGCTGGACGTGCTTCGGGGCGGAGCCGCCGGCACCGGTCTCGAACAGGCCGCCGCCAGCCATGAGCGGAACCACGGACAGCATCTTGGCGGAGGTGCCCAGCTCGAGGATGGGGAAGAGGTCGGTGTTGTAGTCACGCAGCACGTTACCGGTGACGGAGATGGTGTCCTCGCCCTTGCGGATGCGCTCGACGGAGATCTTGGTCGCGGTGACCGGGTCCTCGATGGAGATGTCGAGGCCCTCGGTGTCGTGATCCTGCAGGTACTTCTTGACCAGCTCGATGAGGTTGGCGTCGTGGCCGCGCTCCGGGTCGAGCCAGAAGATAGCCTTCATGCCGGACAGGCGAGCACGGTTGACAGCCAGCTTGACCCAGTCCTGGATCGGGGCGTCCTTGGTCTGGCAGGCGCGCCAGATGTCACCCTCCTCCACGTCGTGGGAGATGAGAGCCTCGCCCTTGGAGTTGCGGACCTCAACGGTGCCGGCTGCCGGCACCTTGAAGGTCTTGTTGTGGGAGCCGTACTCCTCAGCCTTCTGCGCCATGAGGCCGACGTTCGGGACGGTACCCATGGTGGTCGGGTCGAAGGCGCCGTTGGCGCGGCAGTCGTCGATAACAGCCTGGTAGACGCCAGCGTAGGAGGAATCCGGGATCACGGCCAGGGTGTCCTGTTCCTGGTCGTCGGCGTTCCACATGTGGCCGGAGGTGCGGATCATGGCGGGCATGGAGGCGTCGATGATCACGTCGGAGGGCACGTGCAGGTTGGTGATGCCCTTGTGGGAGTTGACCATGGCGAGCGCGGGGCCGTCGGCAAGCTGCTGCTCGAACGCCTTGCGGATCTCCTCGCCGTTCTCCAGCTCGGACAGGCCGTCGAGGATGGCGCCGAGGCCGTTCTCGCCGTCGAGACCGGCCTCGAGGAGCTCGGCACCGTACTTGTCAAAGACGGGCTTGAAGTAGGCGCGCACGACGTGGCCGAAGATGATCGGGTCGGAGACCTTCATCATGGTGGCCTTGAGGTGGACGGAGAAGAGAACGTTCTCGTCTTTTGCGCGCTTGACGGCCTCGAGGAGGAAGGCGTCGAGTGCTGCGACGGACATGAAGGTTCCATCGATGACGTCACCGGCAGCGACCTTGACGTCGTCGCGGAAGATGCGCTCCTTGTCGGCACCGACAAGCTTCATGGTCAGCGTGTCGTCCTTGTCCAGGATGACGGACTTCTCGTTGTGGCGGAAGTCGCCGCTCGTCATGGTGGCCACATTGGTCTTGGAGTCAGCGGACCATTCACCCATGGAGTGCGGGTGCTTGCGGGCGAAGTTCTTCACCGAGCGCGGTGCGCGACGGTCAGAGTTGCCCTGGCGCAGGACCGGGTTAACGGCGGAGCCCTTCACAGCGTCGTAACGCTTGCGAATCTCTTCCTCGGTCTCGTTGTTCGGGTTCGCTGGGTAGTCGGGGATGTCGAATCCGGCGTCCTGCAGCTCCTTGATCGCGTTGCGCAGCTGCACCAGCGATGCGGAGATATTCGGCAGCTTCACGATGTTGGCTTCGCGCGTGCCCGCCAGTTCGCCGAGCTTTTCCAGGTAGTCCGGAACTCGCTGGTCCTCACCGAGGTAGTCGGGGAACTGCGAGAGGATACGGCCGGCAAGGGAAATATCGTAGGTTTCTACGTCCACACCAGCGTTGGATGCGAAAGCTTCGACGATTGGTTTGAGGGAGTAGGTAGCTAGAAGCGGAGCTTCGTCCGTCTTGGTCCAGATGATTTTGGCCATGGGTCACCTCAAATAGTCTTAAACGTTCTATTTCTCAATGTGTCAGCCCACCAGCGTACCCATTAACGTTTCAGTCCGCCGACTTGGCTCCTTGCAGCGCCAGGTAAGGTAGGCCCGCATGAGCCTCACTATTGCATCAGTCAACGTCAACGGCATTCGCGCGGCTACGAAGGTGCGCAATGAGAACAACCCGGGCATGCTCGCCTGGCTCGAGGAGACTTCAGCCGATGTGGTGCTGATGCAGGAGGTCCGTGCAACGGAGGATCAGGCCGAAAAGGCACTGGCCCCGGCGATCGAGCAGGGGTGGCATGTGTATTTCGCACCGGCCGCCACGAAGGGTCGCGCGGGCGTGGGCATCGCGTCGCGCACACCGCTTTCCGACGTC
This sequence comes from uncultured Corynebacterium sp., assembly GCF_947253065.1. Lineage (GTDB taxonomy): Bacteria > Actinomycetota > Actinomycetes > Mycobacteriales > Mycobacteriaceae > Corynebacterium. The sequence goes on along the minus strand of NZ_CAMXWS010000002.1, from coordinate 87,964 downwards.
CGCATCGGCATCCCCGAATTCGAGGATTCCGGTCGCTTCATCGCGGGCACGCTTGACGACGGCACCGTGGTCGCCTCCCTCTACCTTCCCTCTGGCAGCACTGAGACGGAGAAGCAGGATGAGAAGTGGCGCTTCCTGGACCAGTTCGAACCGCTGCTGGCGCAGTGGGCAGATGAGCATAAGGACATGGTGATCGGCGGTGACTGGAATATCTGCCACCGCCGTGAAGATTTGAAGAACTGGAAGGGCAACCAGAAGTCCTCTGGCTTCCTACCGGGCGAGCGTGCGTTTATGGACTCGGTCTTTGGCTGCTTCCCGGACGATGAGGCCCAGGATATCGAGGCCAAGGATGAGGCCGGCTTCTTTGGTGCCGTCGAGTACGTCAGCGATGTCCGTCGCGTTGCCTGCGATGAGCCGCGCTGGTTCGACGTTGCCCGCCGCCTGCAACCAGACGATGCTCCCTACACCTGGTGGACTTACCGTGGCCAGGCGTTTAATAACAATGCTGGCTGGCGCATTGACTACCAGGCGGCTACCGCAAGCATGCTTGAGCGCGCCCAGCGCACCTGGGTGGAAAAGGCCCCGACCGTTGAGGAGCGTTGGTCCGACCACTCGCCGCTGCTGGTTGAGTACCGCTAAGTAGCGGTCGCTAGACTGTTTTCCATGACTGCTGCTGAAAACCCCGGGAACCCCGAGAACACGTCCACTTCCGCTCAGACAGGCACCCAGCGTGTCTTGTCTGGCATCCAGCCCACGGCGGATTCGTACCACCTGGGCAATTATTTGGGGGCGCTGAAGCAGTGGATTGATCTGCAGGATGGGTATGACGCGTTCTACTTCATCCCGGATCTACACGCGATCACGGTGGACCAGAACCCGGAGGAGCTGCGTGAGCGCACATTGAAGGGTGTGGCACAGCTGATCGCGCTGGGCATTGACCCGGATAAGTCCACGTTGTTCGTGCAGTCGCATGTGCCGGAGCATGCGGAGCTGACGTGGGTGCTGCAGTGCCTGACGGGCTTCGGTGAGGCGAGCCGCATGACGCAGTTCAAGGACAAGTCGCAAAAGCAGGGCCAGGACCGCACGTCGGTGGGCCTGTTCACGTACCCGGTGCTCATGGCGGCGGATATCTTGCTGTACTCGCCGCAGTTGGTGCCGGTGGGTGAGGATCAGCGTCAGCACCTGGAGCTCACCCGCACGCTCGCGGAGCGTTTCAACAGCCGTTATGGCCAGACTTTTGAGGTGCCGGAGGGCTTCATCCCGGAGGGCTCAGCGAAGATCTATGACCTGCAGGAGCCGACGGCGAAGATGAGTAAGTCGGGTGCGAATCCGAAGGGCATTATCAATCTGCTGGATGAGCCGAAGACGTCGGCAAAGCGCATCAAGTCTGCGGTCACGGACAATGACGGCGTGATCGCTTTCGATCGTGAGAATAAGCCGGGCGTGTCCAATTTGCTAGCTATTCAGTCGGCGTTGACGGGCAAGAGTATTGATTCGCTTGTCGCTGGTTATGAGGGCCAGGGTTACGGCGCGCTCAAGGGCGATACGGCAGATGCGCTTGAAGCGTTCACGACGCCGCTGCGTGCACGTTATGACGAGCTGATGAGTGATCGTGCCCAGCTCGAGGACATTCTTGCCCGTGGTGCGGCTCGTGCGCGTGAGATTGCGCACCCGCTGCTCGCGGATGTTTATGAGAAGACGGGCTTCCTCGTTCCGCGTCGCTAAAAGCACGCTTATCGACGTCGCGTTTAGCCTGCGACCCAACACCGGCCATTAGCCACCGGCGCCCCGTTGAGGCGCAGGTGTTCGGCCGGTGTTTTAACATGAGTGGACAAAACCTTAGGAAAGGACCGGAAGATCCATGGCAACTGCCACATCGCCCCGCGAGGGCTTTACGGATGAGCAAGGAATTGAACGCGCCCACCCGACCCAGCAGGACGAGGGAGCGATGGACAAGGTGAAGGAGAAGGCTCCGCCGGTCGCGCACGCGATGCGCATGAACGAGCGCTTCGGCGCCCAGGGCGGTAATCAATTCGCCGCCGGCATCACGTACTTTTCGGTGCTGTCGATCTTCCCGTTGGCCATGTTGCTGTTTGCCGGCATCGGTTTCGTTTTGGCGGCGCGCCCGGATCTGATGGCGCAGCTGCAGGAGCAGATCGCTAATTCAGTTGAGGGTGACACCGGTGAGATGGTCAATGAGGTCGTGCAAACGGCGATTGATCAGCGCGGTGCTGTTGCCGGTATTGGTTTGTTGACCACGCTGTGGTCGGGCTTGAGCTGGATGAACCACCTGCGCACAGGCATTTCTGCCATGTGGGCGCTGGACGCGAATGAGGGCGGCGGAAACTTCGTCACAAAGAAGCTCGCGGACCTGGTCGCGCTCATCGGCCTGCTCGTGCTGTTTGTGCTGGCCTTTGCGGTCACGGCGGTGGGCTCGTCCAGTCTGACCACCACGGCGATGGAGCACTTCGGCATCGGCAACTTCCCGGGTGCACGCCTCGTTGTGTGGGTGGCAGGTCTGGTCGCCGGTATCTTTGCTAACTTCCTGGTGTTCTGGTGGATGATCGTGTTCATGCCACGCACCAAGGTGCCGCTGAAGTCTGGCTTCAAGGGTGCATTGCTCGGTGCAGTCATCTTTGAGCTGATCAAGCAGTTCTCCACCGTCATCATCGGCTCTGCCACCGGCAACCCGGCGGGCGCGCTGTTTGGCCCGATCATCTCCCTGATGGTCGTGCTCTACCTGGTCTGGCGCGTGGTCCTCTACGTTTCGGCGTGGACGGCGACGACGAAGGAATCCCTCGCGAAGGAAGCGCCGGCGGTTCCGGAGCCGGCTGTGATCAATATTCGTGCTGGCGTCAACGAGCCGGATAACACCGGCCGCACGCTCGGTATTGGTGCGGCACTTGGCGCTATTGGCGTTGCCGCCGTTTCTTTGCTGACGCGAGACTAAGCCAGGTACCTATTCCAGCCAGGGCGACAACGCCCACGAAGACGGCGATTCCTTCCCACGGAAGGGCGCCGTCTTCGGCATTTCCGGGAGAATCAGCCCCGGCATCAGGGGCATCGGTGACGGGGGTGCCGGTGTTGGAGGGTTCGGCGGTGGCGTCGATAAGCGATGCGACTGCGTCATCTGAGCTGAACTTGTAGGCCTCGTGAATGAGGTCTTGTGTTTGCTCCCACGCGCGGCCTTTATCGATGGTGGTGTCCAGCACGATCGCCATGAGCCTGCGGCCGTCGCGGTCGAGCGCGCCGACGAAGGTGTGCTTCGCGTCATCGGTGTAGCCCGTCTTGCCGCCAATGCCGTCGGGGTCGTTGAGGTAGAGCTGATTGTCGTTATAGACATCGAAGCCGGGGATGTCCTCGCCGTTCGCGTCCTTGTAGCCGGGGAAGGGGTACATCTCTGTGGAGACGATCTTGTTGAACGTGGGGTTCTTGAACGCCGCGGAGTACGCAATGCCCATGTCCCATGCGGAGGTGGACATGCCTGGGGCATCAAGGCCTGAATAGCTTGCTGCGCGAGTGTCTTTCATGCCCAGCTCAGCAGCCTTTTCGTTGACCTTTCGCAACGTGACTTCATCGCCGCCGAGTACTTGGGCCAGTGCGTGTGCAGCGTCATTGCCGGAGACCATCAGCAAGCCGTGCAGCAAGTCGTCGATGGAATACTTCCCATTCGGGCCAATGCCTACTGCGGAACCTTCCTGTCCAGCGGATTCCTCGCTGACGGTGACCACCTGGTCCAGCTTCAGCTCATCGATGACCACCAGTGCGAGTAGCACCTTGATGATGGAGGCAGGACGGTAGCGTCCATGCGGATCCTTCATCGCGATGACATCGCCCGTATCGGGGTCAGCCACCAGCCACGCGGTGGCCAGAACTTTGTCGCTGACCTTGAATTTATCCGGTGCGATGATTCCGCACGGGCCGTCATAATCCACCGGCAGTGGGGTCGGGGTGGGCGCACCTGGAGCGATGCGCTCAGACGTGCTCACCGCTTCGGGCGGCAGCGTCGCATTGGGACAATTGTCGGTATTCGGTGCTTTATCGCGCGGGTCCGGGTAGTGCGGTTCGTCTTCAGCTTCCGCATCAGCTTCTTCATCATCGCCAGGTGCGAGCGGCTCAGTCGCCTCTGGGATCACAGCTCCCAGTGGCTGCGCGGAAGCTGCGGGCAGCGGGGAGTGCGGAGCAGGCGTATTAGCAATGGGCAGGACAGCAGCCGGCGCAATAGCTGCAGCCAGCGCGATTGAAAGCTTCTTCTTCATCGTCCGGTAAGTCTAGGTCCCGGCGGTGGGAAGAGCTTTTTATGACCCGCGGACAGCCTCACCAACCAAGGTGAGGCTTCCCTTGAAAATGCCCTCTCACCTGCGGTTAGTTAGTACTTACTTGCTTGCGGAAGTAATTGATGTCCGAGTAGAACGGACACTGTGAACGAAAAAGAAAACGCTGTTGCTGCCATTTCGCAGTCGGATGAAACCAGTGAAATAGCTAAATCAACGGACGCGACTGAGGTTGAAGTAGAAACCCACGGCATGGGGGAGAAGCTCAATCGCCTGCGTGCCGCAGTGCTTGGCGCTAATGACGGCATTGTTTCCACTGCTGCAGTCGTCGTCGGTGTTGCCGGCGCAACATCGAGCACCCGTGAGATTTTCACGGCAGGTCTCGCAGCACTTGTCGGTGGTGCTATCTCCATGGCGTTGGGCGAGTACGTCTCTGTTTCCTCCCAACGTGATGCGGAGAAGGCAGCAGTCGACTCTGAACGCGCATTGCAAGCCAAGGATCCCGAAGCCGAATTCGCACACCTCGTGCAGGCTTACAAGAATTCCGGGCTGTCTGATGAGACCGCTTTGGCTGTGGCGCGTGAGCGGACCGAGAATGATCCACTGGCTGCGCACTTGGAGGTCCACTATGGCATCGACGAGGAGGACATCGTCAGCCCCTGGTCTGCTGGCATTGCCTCTTTCTTGGCATTCGCGGTCGGCGCAATCCTGCCGCTTCTGGCAATCATGGTCGCACCAGCAGCAGTTCGCGTTGTGGTCTGCGTGGTGGTCACGTTGATCGCTCTGGCCATCACCGGTGCTATCTCTGCCAAGCTCGGTGGTGCAAAGCCGGGCCGCGCGGTGGTCCGGCTGGTCATCGGTGGTGGCTTGGCCCTGGCAGGAACCTTCGCTGTTGGTTCGCTCTTTGGTACCGCTGTGGGATAAAGGTCCCCTCGAAACACAAAGATGGCCACAGGCGATGTGCCTGTGGCCATGAGTTTGCGGTGGCTGGCCGCTATTGCTGTTTAGAACTTGGAGAAGCGCTTGACCAGAAGCTCTTCGAGTTCGCGCCAGCCCTCGGCCTTGTCATTGAACGGGGCGGACGGGACATAACCGGCGGCTTCGGTGGAGCCCATCATGTAGGCCAAGTAGTCCTGCATGCGGGGATTAGCCAGAAGGTAAGAGTTCAGCGAGTCATCCTCCGCCCAGTCAGCAGCATCGGCCATCAGCTCGTAAGCCTTGGACATCTGTTGGGTGTCCACAGTGTCCACGCCCTTTTCGATGTCGGCGGCGATGCCATTGAGGGAGTAGGAGTTGTCTGGGTGGACGGTGACCTCCAGCTCGCCAGCATTAGCCAGTGTCTGCAGATCGTCCCAGGTGCTCACGCGCGCGAGCTCATGGTCCTCGTTGTCCACGAGCCAGCGCAGCATGTGCTTGGCGGTGGGGAAGGTGAAGATCTCACCGAACTTGCCCAGGAAGACCGGAGAATCACCGAGGTAGGTACGCAGGGTGTACACGCCCTTGCCTTGGACAGTGATCTTGACTGGGTCGATGCCAGCTTGGGCCCATGGCGAGGAATCATAAGGATCAGCTGCATTGCGAGCCTCTTCGGCTTCCTTCTCAGCCTTGGCGCGCTCCTCAGCGCGTGCGCTCGACGCAGTGGCGATCTCAGCTGCAGCAGACTTGAGACGGGCAGAGTCCAGCTCATCGTCGTTGATGATGCGGACTGCCTCATCGAGGGAAGCAATCACATTCTCCCAGTTGGCCAGGACGGTTCGGCCGACGCCAGACCACTCGTCAAGCCCGGTGTCGCCGGAGTAGTGTTCGTGGCCGCGGCGGACATTGCCCAGAATCGAGTGGGAGGCGAAGAAGATATTCGCGTCCTGCGCACCGGCGATCTCCGCGAGCGAGCGTGCCAGCTGGAAATTGCGGGAGACTGCCGAGACATTCTCGTGGCTCGGACGGCCAGCCAAGAAGGCGGGCACGCCGATGAGGTCGTAGTAGTTCTTCTCCGTCGGCACCACGCGGTCAGCGCCACCGGACTGGAAGGCTTCCCACTTCGGGTGCTCGGACAGGTCGGCGCTGCCGTGGTCTTCGAGGTAGACCAGCAGGGCTTCCGGGCTGTTGAAAGCCAACACGTCATCGGCATCGCCGAAGAAGGCCTGCCATTCGGAGCCGCCTTGGCGCCAGGTCGGGGCCCAGAGAGTGTAGAAATCTCCCTGGGTCAACGAGATCTTCACGGGGAGAATCGCGCGCGTATTCATGGGCACACACTTTACTAAACCCGTATACAAACTTCGTCACTGGGAATGCCTGCTCGTGTAGTGCTTTGCGCAGTTGGTTTACACGGTTGGCCGCCAGAACCCCATGAATGGCATTCCGATATTGCTGGTGCGCACAGGGTTCATCTGCACCGGGTCGCCAGCTTCGACCATCATGCCGTCGCCGGCGTACATCGCCACGTGGCCGGACCAGACGACGAGATCGCCAGGTTGCAGGTCCTCGTATTGGACTTGTTGGCCGACGGCTTGGTTCTCCGCAGTGCGGGGAATTTCCACACCGGCTTGGCCATAGGCCCAGGAAGTCAACCCGGAACAATCGAAGCCACCGGGTGCACTGCCGCCCCAGACATATGGGGTGCCCACCATGGACTTCGCAGCATCGACGGCAGCTTGCCCTGCAGCACTGCCACCACTGGATGAGTGCGAGGCAGGCACGGTCGAAGACATTCCGGTGGGGCCATCAGGCACCTCGACCTTTTTCTGTTCGGCAGTCACGGTGGTGGATGTGGAGCGCAAGTCACTACTCGCAACCTCTGCAGAAGTGGAAGGTACGAGCGGTTCGCGGCCCAATGCGGCAGCAACGAGGGAATCGAGACGACGGACAAGCGGGTCGAGGTCGCGTTCGAGCTGATCTAGCCGCGAGTTCACGTCCCACAGTGCAGCAGCTGCCAATGCCGCCAGTTCCGCTGCGGCGGCCACACCAGCGGGTCCTGCGAAAAGCTGTGGGATCAACGGTTGGGCTTGGCCGACGAAACGTTGGCCGATCAGGACGATGTCGGTCGCAGCGCTGGCAATCTTCGGTGCCGAGTCGCGGAGGGTGTCCAAGATTGCATCACGGTCAGCGGCGAGATTTTGCGCTGCGTTGAGCAGACGGCTCGGATCAGCACCAACAACTTCTGCCAACGGAACGGCTGATGCGAATTCGGGTGTCGGCCCGAGACCGAGACCGGGTAGCGGTTCAGGCACGGCATGCATGATCGCACTTAGGACTGGCTCGACCAGTGCGGAACCAGCTGAGGCGGCCAAGGAGGTGAGGATTGGTGATTTCACGGCAGTGGTCATGATTGGATCGCCTCGAATCGGTGGGCCGACGCGGCGTCGATAAGCTGGGCCTTCTCCCTGAATACCGTCATGTTGTCCGCGATGCGGTGTGCTTCGCGCTCGAGCAGATCAGACTGCCCATTCGCGGTGTCGACAGCGCGGGTGAGCGCATCGACGAGCGGTGCGATCGGGCCGACGGCGGGCAACGGCGGCAAGGTGATGTGTTCCAGTGAGTCAGCGTCCGCGCGCAGCGATGCGAGATGGTTGTTGGTGGCAGGAATATCCATGTTCAAAATGTGCATGCCTTATTGGACTGCCTTAACCCCCTTCCCGGTTCCATGCATGCGCAAACTTCCCGATAGCATGGGGAACTATGGAGATCACCATCATCGACCACCCGTTGGCCCAAGCTCGTATGAGCCGTCTGCGCGATGAGCGCACGAGTAATTCCAGTTTCCGTGCGGCCCTGTCGGATTTGGGTGCGATGCTGGTCTACGAAGCGTCGCGTGACGCGGCGGTTGAAAGCTACGAATGCAAGACGCCAGTCGGCGTTGCAGAGGGCACGCGCCTGCAGAATCCGCCGATTATTGTGCCGATCATTCGTGCTGGCCTTGGCTTGGTTGAGCCGGCGCTGTCGATGATTCCGGACGCGCAGGTCGGCTTTATTGGTCTGGCGCGCGATGAGGAAACGCACGAGCCGGTGCCGTATCTGGAAGCCTTGCCGGATGATCTGTCTGGCCAGCCGGTGTACCTGGTGGATCCGATGCTAGCTACCGGTGGTTCGTTGGTGCACGCGATTGAGCTGCTCACCGCACGCGGGGCAGATGACATCACCGTGATCTGTGTCGTGTCCGCGCAGCCTGGTGTGGATCGTCTTGCGGAGATGGGCGTGCCGCTGCGTTTGATCACGGCTGCTGTGGATCCGGGTCTGAATGAGGATGCATACATCGTTCCAGGCTTGGGCGATGCGGGCGATCGTCTCTACGGGCCGCGGAATATCAATTTGTAAAGAATTTTTTGTGGCAGCCGGCCGGGCCCTCCGTTATTCTCCGGATTGGAAGAAGCTTAAAAACTTCAAGGGGGGCTTGAAAATGGATGAAGTTTTGCCGTCGGGGCACTGGGCGAGCTACGGATTTGGCTTGTCGGCGCGGCTTCGCTCAGTGCGCGTAATGCGGGGGATTAGCCAAGTGCGTTTGGCGGAATTAGCTGGGTTGTCGCGTTCCTTGGTGTCTAATTTGGAGCGCAATCATTACAACCAAGAGCGCACATCTGATCCGACGATGAGCACGATTTATCGTTTGGCATATGCGCTTCGCGTGCCGCCAGCGGTGCTGCTTCCGGCCGTGGGGGAAGAAGTCGGGCAGATGTGTTGGGAAACGCTCGAGGAATTGGTCGAGGACCAGGTGGAAAGATTGGCCACTCAGGTGTCCTGGCCGGCTCGCCCGGAAGACACGCAGCCTTTCGCACCAGCCTGAAGCGCGCGTGTTAATTAGCCCTGACTTACTGTACAGCTTGGTCTAGTTGTACACTTCGACGCATAACAAATAATGCCGAGAAGCAGGGGAGTGTGCAGCGTGGGTATAGCGGCTCAGGTCGACGCATGGTTGGCGGCGCACCGCGAAAAGGTTATTGGCTGGCGCCGTCACCTGCACTCGCACCCGGAGTTGTCGCACAACGAGTTTGAGACCACTCAGTTCATCGCTGAGGTGCTCAAAGACCATGGGCTTGAACCCAAACTATTCCCGGAAACCGGCCTGTATGTTGATCTCGGTCCGGAATCCAATGAGCGTCTGGGCTTCCGCGCAGATATTGATGCATTGCGCGTTGAAGAAGTCTCCGGTCTGCCTTTCGCATCACGCACCCCGGGCATTTCCCACTCGTGCGGCCACGATGTGCACACCACGATCTGCTTGGCGCTGGCATGCGCATTATCGACGATTGACCTGCCATTCGGGATTCGCATCATCTTCCAACCGGCGGAAGAAGTCATGGACGGCGGTGCCCGCGACGTGATCGCATGGGGTGGACTTGAGGGCGTGTCCAGCATTTATGCCGTTCACGCGGAGCCGAAGTTGCGCGTTGGCCAGGTCGGCGTGCGCACCGGTGCCATTACGTCCGCAGCCGACGTGTTGCGCATCGAGGTCACCGGGCCCGGCGGTCACACATCCCGCCCACATCTGACCGCCGATGTCGTCTACGCCTTGGGCAGCCTGGTCACCCAGCTGCCGGGACTGCTGTCGCGCCGGGTCGATCCGCGCACCGGCACGGTGTTGGTCTTCGGCCAGATCGAGGCCGGATTTGCCGCGAATGCAGTGCCGAAAACCGGCCGCGTTTCGGGCACGATCCGCACGCAAGACATTGGCACGTGGCGTACGTTGGAGCCGCTCATGCGCGAGCTTATCGACGCAGTGGTGCTCCCCACCGGCTGCGAATACGAACTGTCGTATATCCGTGGCGTGCCGCCAGTGATGAACGATGATGTGGCCACCGCCGTACTTGCTGGCGCGGCACAGTCGGTGGATCCACACGCCGTGGTCCAGGCACCACAGTCCAGTGGTGGTGAGGATTTCTCCTGGTACCTTGAGCACATTCCGGGCTCGATGGCTCGTCTGGGCTGCTGGCAGGGCACCGGCCAGAAATACGATCTGCACCGCGGCGACATCATTGTTGATGAGCGCTGCATTGATGTCGGCGTGCGCCTTTTCGGTTCCGTGGTGGACCGCTATGACGGCGGTCTTGCAGACGCTGCTTCGCTTTAATTCTTCGCTTCGACCCCAGCCAGTAGGCGGCTTTTTGTCCTGGGGGCTACAGTGGACACCCGGTAACTCTGAAGAAGAATTTTGCAACGCGAAGCGCAAAGGAGTCATGCGTGTCCAAAAAGATCGTGATCATCGGCGGCGGCCCGGGCGGCTACGAGGCAGCTCTCGTGGGCAGTTCCTATGGTGCGGACATCACGCTGGTTGAGGATCTCGGTGTCGGTGGCTCCGGCATTCTGCGCGATGTCGTTCCGTCGAAGGGCTTCATCGCGGGCACGAATATTAAGACTGACCTGCGTCGCGCTGATGCAATGGGTCTGAAGCACGGCCTTGGCGATGTGAACCTGTCTGTCCCGGCGCTGAACAACCGCGTTGTCGCGCTTGCTTCGGAGCAGTCGCGCGATATCCGTGCACAGATCGAGCGTGCAGGCGTGCGCATCATCAACGGCCGCGGTCGTTTCGCTGCAAAGCAGGATGGCCACACCACGCACCGCGTTGAGGTGGCGCTTAACGACGGCACGGAGGAGACCATCGACTGCGACATGGTCTTGATCTCCACCGGTGCATCCCCGCGTGTTCTTCCGAAGGCGAAGCCGGATGGCCGTCGCATTCTGAACTGGCAGCAGATGTACGACCTGATTGAGGAGCCGGAGCACCTCGTCGTGGTCGGTTCCGGTGTGACCGGTGCAGAGTTCGTTTCCGCCTACGCCGAGTTGGGCGTGAAGGTCACTATGGTCGGCTCTTCCGACCGCATCTTGCCGCACGATGATGCTGATGCCGCTGACGTGCTGGAGCAGGTCCTGTCCAACCGCGACGTGACCCTGGTGAAGGACGCACGCGTGGACAGCGTGGAGAACACCGGTGATGGTGTGATTGTGCGCACCAGCGATGGCCGTGAGATCACTGGATCGCACTGCCTGATGTCCATTGGTTCGATCCCGAATACGAAGGACCTGCAGCTGGAATCCCAGGGTGTGGATGTCACTCCGTCGGGCCACATTCACGTTGACCGTGTTTCCCGCACCAATGTCTCTGGCATTTACGCTGCGGGTGACTGCTCGGACCTCATGCCGCTCGCATCGGTCGCTGCAATGCAGGGCCGTATCGCTATGTACCACGCGCTCGGTGAGGGCGTGGAGCCGCTGCGTGTCCGCACCGTCGGCAACGCAGTGTTCACCCGTCCGGAGATCGCTGCCGTGGGTATCACGGAGCAGCAGATCCACAATGGTGAGTACAACGCAGACATCATCAAGCTGGAGCTGGCCACAAACCCGCGCGCCAAGATGCGTTCGCTGAAGACTGGTTTTGTGAAGATCTTCGCCCGCAAGGGCTCCGGCCAGGTGCTCGGTGGCGTGATCGTCGCCCCGACGGCATCTGAGCTGATCCTGTCGCTCACCATCGCCGTGACCAATAACCTCACGGTTGAGCAGCTGGCTAATTCCATGGCGGTCTACCCGTCCCTGTCCGGTTCGATCACCGAGGCAGCACGCCGCTTGGTGCACAAGACTGACCTGAACTAATCAAAACAGCAGGTCACGGCGAAATATAAGTTATATAAGTCCGCGCCGAAATATAAAAAATATAAAGGATATAAAGAAAAGGCAGCCCGCGCTCCAGATTGTTTCGGCATACTAATTAGTGACGCGAAACACAAAGGTGTTTCGCAGTGACGTTGTATGACCGCGGAGATGATCCAGGAGGTTGGCTGTCCAATGATTGAGCACGAGGTGCGCACGCGCAGATCGGCGGAGGATTTTCCGTACGAGGAGCACCTTGCCTACAAGGTGGCGCAAGTCGCCGCGGACCCAGTGGAGGTCCCGGAAGACACGAAAGAGATGATCATCAACCGCATCATCGACAATGCTGCGGTGGCGGTGGCATCAGTGGTACGCCGACCGGTGACATCGGCGCGAGTGATGGCGCAGGCACATGCCGTGGATAAGCAAGGCGCCGCTGTTTTTGGCGTAGATGGCCGCTATTCCGCGGAGTGGGCGGCGCTGGCGAACGGCACTGCGGTGCGTGAGCTGGACTTCCATGACACGTTCTTGGCGGCGGAGTACTCGCATCCGGGAGACAATATTCCGCCGCTTCTGGCAGTGGCACAGCACAAGGGCCTGGACGGCAAAGCGCTGATCCGGGGCATTGCCACTGGTTATGAGATTCAGGTGAACCTGGTCAAGGGTATCTCCCTGCACGAGTTCAAGATTGATCACGTGGCGCACCTGGGGCCGAGCGTGGCTGCTGGCATTGGCACGATGCTGAACCTGGATGTGGACACGATCTACCAGTCGGTGGGGCAGGCGCTGCACACCACGACGGCGACGCGTCAATCACGTAAGGGTTTGATCTCCTCGTGGAAGGCATACGCCCCGGCATTCGCGGGGAAGATGGCCATCGAGGCGGTTGACCGTTGTATGCGCGGTGAGGGCGCGCCCGCCCCGATCTGGGAGGGCGAGGACGGCGTGATCGCGTGGATGCTGCACAGCCCGGACCGCACCTACACTGTGCCGCTGCCCGCGCCGGGCGAAGAAAAGCGCGCCATCTTGGATACCTACACCAAGGAGCACTCGGCGGAGTATCAGTCGCAGGCACCGATTGACCTGGCACGACGCATGAAGCAGACCATTGCCGATGCGGGACGCACGACCGTGGAGATCGAGTCGATTGTCCTGCATACCTCGCACCACACGCACTATGTCATCGGTACTGGCGCGAACGACCCACAGAAGATGGATCCGACGGCTTCGCGCGAGACCCTGGACCACTCGATCATGTACATCTTCGCTGTCGCGCTTGAGGACGGCATGTGGCATCACATTGATTCCTATTCACCGGAGCGTGCTGGTCGCAAGGAGACCGTCGAGCTGTGGCACAAGATTTCCACCACCGAGGACCCAGAGTGGACTCGCCGCTATCACTCGACTGATCCGAATGAGAAGGCCTTTGGTGCCAAGGCGGTGATCACCTTCGCGGATGGGGAAGTGATCGAAGACGAGTTGGCAGTGGCTGATGCGCACCCGCTCGGTGCGCGTCCGTTTGAGCGTGCCGATTACATTGCGAAATTCCGCACACTCGCCAAGGGGCTGGTGTCGGAAGAAGAGCAGGATCGCTTCATTGCAGCCGTGGAGAACCTGGAAAACCTCAATGATCTGAATGAGCTCAATGTTCGACTTACTGCCGAAGCATTGGCTGCTGCACCGCAAACACCTGAAGGAATCTTCTAAACCACATATCCAAGGGCCTGAGCTAGCGCGAGGCATGAGCGACGCCAGCAAGGGCCCACTCTTTCACCCAAAATATAGTTTTGTAGAGGAGAGAAAATAATGTCGAATCAGCCTGAAATCCGCAAGGGCCTCAATGGTGTTGTCGCTGACTACACGCAGATCTCCAAGGTCAATCCCGAAACGAACTCTTTGCTGTACCGCGGCTACCCAGTCCACGAGCTGGCCAATAATGTCAGCTTCGAAGAAGTAGCCATGCTGCTGTGGAATGGGGAACTGCCCAACGAGGAGGAACTGCAGGAGTTCTACGACGTGGCACGCAGCCGCCGCGGGTTGGATGAGGAACTGATTGGGGTCATCGAGGCGATGCCGAAGGATTGCCACCCGATGGACGTCCTGCGCACCGCCGTATCGTTTTTGGGTACGCGTGACCCGGAGAAATTCACGCCAAATTCTGATCACATCCGGGATATCGCACTGACGCTGCTGACCAAGCTGCCCACCATCATCGCGTTGGATATCCGCCGCCGGCGCGGGGAGGGATACATCGAGCCGGATGTGAATCGCGGTTATGCAGAGAACTTCCTCTGGATGGTCTTCGGTGATGAGGAAGGCTCCCCGGCGACGATTCCGTCGGATGTTGAGGCGTTTGAGAAGTCGATGATCCTGTATGCGGAGCACTCTTTCAATGCTTCGACCTTCACCGCACGCGTGATCACATCCACGCAGTCCGATACCTGGTCCGCGGTTACCGGCGCGATCGGTGCGCTCAAAGGCCCACTGCATGGTGGTGCCAATGAATTCGTCATGCACAATTTCGTCGAGATCGACGATCCGGCGAAGACCGAAGAGTGGACCTTGAATAAGCTGAAGAATAAAGAGCTGGTCATGGGCTTCGGTCACCGCGTGTACAAGAAAGGCGATTCGCGCGTGCCCACGATGGAAGAGGCTTTCAAGAAACTCGCCTCGGAGCACCCGGAAAAGAACGCGGAAAAATGGGTTGAGATGTACGACATCATGGCCAGGACCATGTATGAGAACACCTCGATCAAGATCATGCCCAATCTGGATTTCCCGGCGGGACCTGCGTATTACATTCTCGGATTCGATATTGAATTCTTCACCCCACTGTTCGTCATGGCGCGCATCACTGGGTGGACTGCTCACATCATTGAGCAATTCGAAAACAACACGATCATTCGCCCTCTCGCCGCATACAACGGTGCGGATGAACGTCACGTTTCGGGAGTGGAGGATCGCGGTTCTGACGGCACCGAGCTAGCCGCTGGGTAACGGGCGCACGGGTCTGTGTTCGTAGGTGGCCTTTAAGATTGATTGGTGGAAATGCACCCATCTGATTCCGGGAGGCCCCAATGACTGATCTTGATCGTTCGACGAGCCAGGAAGCAGCACATCTGCCCACCTTCAACAAGATTCTCGTGGCCAACCGCGGCGAGATCGCGGTGCGCGCATTCCGCGCAGCATTTGAGACGGGCGCCAAGACTGTTGCGGTCTACCCGCGCGAGGACCGTCACTCCTTCCACCGCCCATTCGCAGATGAGGCTGTGCAGATCGGTGATGAGGGGCAGCCGGTCCGCGCGTACCTGTCTATCGACGAAATCATGCGCGCCGCCGAGCAGACCGGGGCAGATGCGGTCTACCCCGGTTACGGTTTTCTCTCTGAGCGCGCTGACTTAGCGCGCGCCTGCCGTGAGCGGGGCATCACCTTCATCGGCCCGACCGCAGAAACCCTTGATCTGACCGGTGATAAGGCCGCTGCAGTCCGCGCTGCGGAAGAGGCCGGTCTGCCGGTGCTCAAGGATTCTGAGGCGACCACGGATGTGAGCAAACTCGTTGAGTGGGCTGATGATTTCGAATTCCCTGTCTTCGTCAAAGCGGTATCCGGTGGCGGCGGAAGGGGAATGCGCTTCGTCGATAAGCGTGAAAACCTTGAGTCGCTCGCTGCGGAAGCATCGCGTGAGGCGGAAGCCGCATTCGGTGATGCGAATGTGTACCTCGAGCAAGCGGTGATCAACCCGCAGCACATTGAGGTGCAGATCTTGGGGGATTCCGCGGGCAATGTCATGCACTTGTTTGAGCGTGATTGCTCCGTGCAGCGCCGCCACCAGAAGGTCGTAGAGATCGCGCCCGCGCAGCACATCACCGAAGAACAGCGTGAACGCATCTGCCAGGACGCGGTGAATTTCTGCCGCCACATCAACTACCAAGGCGCCGGCACCGTCGAATTCCTGGTGGATGAGAAGGGCAACCATGTCTTCATTGAGATGAACCCGCGCGTGCAGGTCGAGCACACGGTGACTGAGGAGGTCACGGGTGTAGACATTGTGAAATCGCAGATGCACATCGCGGCGGGTGCAACGCTGGACCAGCTGAGCCTGCACCAGGATGAGATCACGCTGACGGGCGCTGCCTTGCAGTGCCGCATCACCACTGAGGATCCGAATAATGGCTTCCGCCCGGATTCCGGTGTGATCACTGGCTACCGTTCACCGGGCGGTGCTGGTGTGCGCCTAGACGGCAATGTGTCGGTGGGCTCGGAGATCACCCCGAATTTCGATTCGCTGTTGGTGAAGATGACCTGCCGTGGCAAGGATTTCGAGACGGCTGTGGCGCGTGCCCGCCGTGCGCTCAACGAATTCTCCGTCAATGGTGTGTCCACGAATATCGGCTTTTTGCGCGCGCTGTTGAGCGAGCCGGACTTCACGGAAAAGCGCATTTCTACCAGCTTCATCGCGGATCACCCGATGCTGCTTGAGGCTCCGGCCGCGCCGGATGAGGCTGGCCGTATCCTCGAATACTTGGCGTGGGTGACGGTGAATCAGCCGAATGGTCCGCGTCCGACGAATATTCAGCCGTCGAAGAAGCTGCCGGAGCTGAACTACACCTCCACGCCACGCGGCGCACGCGATGAGCTGCGCGAACTCGGCCCAGAGAAGTGGGCGGAGAAGCTGCGCGGCCAGACAGCGCTCGGTGTCACCGACACGACGTTCCGCGATGCACACCAGTCTTTGCTGGCCACCCGCATTCGCACGAACACGCTCGTCGCCGCGGCGAAGCACGTCGGGCATCTCACGCCGGAGCTCACCTCCGTTGAGGCATGGGGTGGTGCGACCTACGACGTGGCCATGCGTTTCCTCCACGAATCGCCGTGGACGCGCCTGGAAGAGCTGCGCGAAGCAATGCCGAATATGAATATTCAGATGCTGCTGCGAGGCCGTAATACGGTCGGCTACACGCCGTACCCGGAATCCGTCACGCGCGCATTTGTGAAGGAAGCAGCCAGCTCCGGGGTGGATATCTTCCGCATCTTTGACGCGCTTAACGACGTCTCCCAGATGCGCCCCGCCATCGATGCCGTGCTGGAGACCCAGTCCACTGTGGCTGAGGTAGCAATGGCGTATTCGGGCAACCTGATGGACCCAAATGAGGACCTGTACACCCTTGATTACTACCTGCGTCTGGCTGAGGAAATCGTCGAGACCGGTGCTCATATTCTGGCCATCAAGGACATGGCGGGACTCATGCGCCCGGCCGCTGCCGCGAAATTGGTCACTGCTCTGCGTGAGCGCTTTGATCTGCCGGTGCACGTGCACACCCACGACACTGCTGGCGGCCAGCTGGCAACGTATCTTGCCGCAGCTAATGTCGGTGCCGATGTCGTGGATGTGGCTTCTGCACCTTTGGCGGGCACGACTTCGCAGCCGTCCATGTCCGCGCTGGTGGCAGCATTTGCCAACACTGAGCGTGATACGGGCCTCTCTTTGGAAGCAGTCAGCAGCCTAGAGCCATTCTGGGAGGCAGTCCGCCAGATCTATGCTCCGTTCGAGTCGGGCATTCCTGGCCCGACCGGTCGTGTGTACCGCCACGAGATCCCGGGCGGCCAGCTATCCAACCTGCGTACCCAGGCTGTTGCTTTGGGGCTGGGGGACCGTTTTGAGCTGATCGAGGACTACTACGCCGCAGTCAACGAAATGCTCGGTCGTCCGACGAAGGTCACGCCATCCTCGAAGGTCGTGGGCGATCTGGCCCTGCACCTCGTGGGCGCTGGTGTTGATCCGGAGGAATTCGCGCGTGACCCGCAGAAATTTGATATCCCGGACTCCGTGATCGGCTTCCTCCGTGGCGAGCTAGGCACCCCTCCGGGCGGCTGGCCGGAATTGCGTGACCGCGCACTCGGCGGGCGCAAGGAGACACCGCAGCTTTCTAGCGTCCCGGCGGACCTGGCTGAGGATCTGGAATCCGAGGACCACCGTGCACGTCGCGCTAGCTTGGACAAGCTGCTCTTCCCGAAGCAGTACGCCGAATTCCTCGAGCACCGTCGCACTTACGGCATCACTGACCAGTTGTCGGACAAGACCTTCTTCTACGGCCTGAACGAGGGCGAGGAGACAATGATTTGGTACGGCGACCTGGAAGAACAGCAGACGCCACTGGTTGTGCGTTTAGATGCGGTGGGTGAGCCGGATGAGAAGGGCATGCGCCGCGTGATTATCAATGTCAACGGCCAGATCCGTCCGGTGACCGTCCGTGATGAGAATGCGGAGTCGTCTGTCGCTGAAGTGGAAAAGGCCGATGCGGGCAATCCGAACCACGTCGCCGCACCGTTTGCTGGTGTGGTCACGGTGACCGTAAAGGAGGGCGATGAGGTCGCTGCCGGCGACCAGGTCGCATCCATTGAGGCAATGAAGATGGAAGCATCCATCTCCGCCCCGAAGGATGGCGTGATTGAGCGCATTGCCTTCACTCAGGCCACGAAGGTGGAAGGCGGCGATCTCGTCGCCGTGATCCGCTAAGAGCCGCCCACACAAAGCGCACACAAAAGCCGCTAGGCTCCGCACTCCCTCCGAGAGGAGGGTGGTGCGGGAGCTAGCGGCTTTGTGCTGTGGAAGAAGGAGTGGGGAGAAGAGCGAGCTAAGCGAGAAGCTCTTCCATCTCCTTCATCTCCGCGGTCTGGACGTCGACCATCTCCTGTGCCAGCTCGCGCAGCGGGGCATACCCGCCGTTGTCGATCTGGTCCTGCGTCATGGGGATGACATGATCGTGGTGGTAGTGCATCATCTCCAGGAAGGTGGTGCGCAGCTCATCGCCTTCCAGCGTTGCGAATTCTTCGAGCTCTTCCGGCTGGAACATCCCGTTCGCGATGTGGGTCGAGTGCATCTCCATGTCGTCCTGGATGCCCCACTCGTCAGCCCAGGCGCGCATCTGCTCGTTCTCGCGCTCTTGACCGTCCTTGATGCGCTGAGCCAGGTCGCGGACCTGCTCGTCGTCGACATCGGATTCAAGCAGCACGTCGGACATGTCGATGGCCTGCTGGTGGTGGGGGACCATCATGCCGAGGAAGTGGACGTCCACTTCGTTGTGTGTCCCTTCCGCCTCGTCCCCGCCGTCACTGAAGGCCCCGCGGACCGTCGGGCTGAGGGCGGCGATGAGCAACACGAGCGCGGCGATGACGGCGAGGGCAATGATCCACGGCTTGCGGTCCGGCCGCGTTAGCTCCTCGGATCCAGTGGCACGGACATCAAGTCCATTATTGAGTTCTCTGTCTGCCATTGGCATCCCCTTTCAGTGTTCAGGGTCAGACTAGCTGTCAGTCCCAGGTCAACGCCACAAAAGTGGGGAAGGCCACTTATCCCTTCACGCCACCGGCGGTGAGACCGGAGACAATGCGGCGCTGGAAGACCAGCACCATGAGGATCAGCGGCACGGTGACCAGCGAACCGGCAGCCATGATGGCTGCGTAGGGGTACTCAAAGGCGCTCGGTCCGGAGAAGCGAGCAATCGCCACGGTGACCGGCTCGGTGGCGTTGGTGGACAGCTGGCGCGCGAGCATGAACTCATTCCACGTCGCAATGAACGCGATGATCGCTGTGGTGAAAATACCCGGTGCAGCCAGAGGGAGAAGCACTTTGCGGAAGGCCTGGCCACGCGTTGCGCCGTCGACACGCGCTGCTTCTTCGAGCTCCCACGGCAGCTGCCGCAGGAAGGAAATCAGCGTGTACACCGTCAGCGGGAGTGCGAAGGAGATATTGGGGATGATCATGGCGCGGTAGGTACCAATCCAGCCGAGGTCACCGAAGAGCTGGAACAACGGGGTGACCAATGCGATGCCCGGGAACATCGACGCGGCGAGAATGATGCCAGTGACGATGCCTTTGCCGCGGAAGTCCAAGCGTGCCAGCGCATAGCCGGTGAAAACACCCACGATGACAGCAAGCAGGGTGGTGATCAGGGAGATGATCAGCGAGTTCGCGATCGCCCCGAGGAAGTCATTGCCCTTATCCGTGGCCAGCGCGTCGCGGAAATTCTCCAGGGTGACGTGCGTGGGCCACGGGGTGGTGTCAAACGTGTACTTCTTATCGCGCAGCGCGGTGACAAGCATCCAGTAGAACGGGGCGAGACCCCACACGAGAATGAAGACAACGCCTAAGGCATGTCCGATTTTGCCGAGGTTTTTCATCGTGCTGCCTCCTTCTCCTTCTTTGCGCTTTTAGCGCGACGCTTTTCTTCCCGTTTTTCTCTTCTGCGTTGTGTTTGTTCACCGCCGACATCAGCCCCGGCGAAGCGGACCATAATGAAGGCGACGGCGAAGATGAGCAGGAAGATCAACGTGGACAATGCGGAAGCAGAGTTGAAGTTGTTCTGACGCATGTCTTCCACCACCAGCTGCGAGATCGTGGCAGTGGGAGAGTTCGAGGAACCGGAGATCATGATCACCGGCAGGTCGTACATACGCAAGGCATCGAGGGTACGGAACAGAATCGCCACCATGAGCGTCGGGCGAACCAGCGGCAGCGTGATGCGCAGGAAGGTCTGCCACGCAGATGCACCATCCACGCGCGCGGCCTCATACACATCCTTCGGAATCATCTGCAGGCCAGCGAGGATGAGCAGGGCGACAAACGGTGTGGTCTTCCACACATCCGCAATGATCACAGCCACACGCGCTGCCCACGGATCCGTGGTCCACGCGATGGACTGGCCCAACAGCGAGTTCACAATGCCGTTCGGGGCGAACATGAACTGCCATAGCTTCGCAGTCACAGCGGTGGGGATTGCCCACGGGATGAGCACCGCCGCACGGATCAACGAACGCATACGGGACGGATGGTTCATGATCAACGCCATCACCATGCCCAGTACAGCCTCCAGCGAGACAGTGACCACGGTGAAGAACAGCGTGATGCCCAGTGCTGGCCAGAAGTCCGTCGCCAGCACGCCCGGCGGGCAGTCACCCACAGTTCCCGTCGGGGTCATGCACCGGTTCTGAATCCAGTACAGGTAGTTATCCAGCCCAGCGAAACCACCATCAACGAACACGCCTGTCGACGGATCGAGGTGGCGGTTCGCCTGGAACGACAACCAAATGGCTCGCAGGATCGGGTAACCGATCACGATGGCCAGCACGATCAGTGCCGGCGCTACGAGTGCGTACGCTTTACCGGAATCGCTGCCAAAGCGCGTTTTCTTCGGCTTGGAATCTGCGTTTTTGTCTTTCGCTGATCCATGCCGCTTAAGGACGGTACTCATGAACTCTCCTTCGAAGCACAGAACCTACGGTGCTGCACACTCGGTTTTGGCCCCCACAATGGCAAGGGCCGCAAACGGATCTTAAACCGTTGCGGCCATATGGTGCCCGGTTTGCCCGTGTTAGCCGGAAGGCAAACCGTGGTCAGGTGGCTATTACTGCGCCTGCTTAATGGCGGCAGCCATGTCCTTAGTTGCGTCATCGACGCTCTTGCCGGAGGTCAGCGCTGCGTAAGCGTTGTCCTGGACGGCCTTGGAAATCGCCGGGTAGAACGGGGAAACCGGACGCGGCTTAGCGTTCTCCAGAGACTCCTTGAGTGCCGGCAGGTACGGCTGCTCCGCGATGAGCTCCTCGTTGTCGTAGATGGAAGCCAAAACCGGCGGGAAGGAAGCCTTAGCGAAGGAGAGCTGGTTCTCCTCGTTGACGATGAACTCGATGAAGTCCTTCGCGGTTGCCTTGTGCTTGGAGTTCACGTTGATGCCGTTGTTGTAGCCACCGAGGGTGGAAGCGCCAACGCCCTTCTCAGCAACCAGCGGCTGGACCTCGACGTTCACGCCTGCTTCAACAGCGTTGGAGTACATGTACGGCCAGTTGATAGCAAAGGCGGTCTTGCCCTCGGTGAAAGCCAGGTTGGTCTCCTCCTCGGTAGCAGCGGTGGAGGACTTGGCGATGGTGCCGTCCTCGTATGCATCGACCAGTGCCTGCAGGCCAGCCTTAGCCTCTGTGGATTCAACGGTCGGTTCACCGTTCGCGTCAATGACGGCGCCGCCCCAGCCGTTAATGAAGCCGATCGTGTTCACGGTCAGGCCCTCGTACTGCTTGAGCTGGGTGGTCAGGCAGTCACCCTCCACGGCCTCACAAGCGGACTTGAGGTCTTCAAAGGTGTCCGGCTTCGACTCAACCTGGTCCACATTGCGGAACAGGAGCTGGCCGTTGGTGTTCTGCGGCAGCGCGTACAGGGTGTCGTTGTAGGTAGCGGACTCAACGGTGGACTGCAGCAGCTTGGAGGTGTCCACTGCAAAGTCACCTTCGAGCGGCTCGAGCCACTGGTTAGCGGCGAAGTCCGCGGTCCACACCACGTCGAGTGCCATCACGTCATAGTCATCATTACCGGCCTGCAGGGACTGCACGAGGGTATCGCGCTGGTCATCAGCCTCACCAGCGAGCTCCTTGAGCGTGACCTTCTCATCCGGGTGCTGCTCATTCCACGCATCGATGATCGGGGTGAGCTTATCGGTGTCGTTGCGGCCCATCGCGAAGGTGATGGGGCCACGCTCGCCAGCGGAAGCACCGTCGCCGCCAGCATTATCAGCGGAATCGCTGGAGCAAGCAGCAAGAGCAGTGGAAGAAAGAGCAATGGCGCACAGCACGGCGCCGGTCTTGCGAGTTGCGTGGAATGTCATAAACAAGGCCTTTCAGATCAGAGGGTGTCTCCAATCTTAAAGAACGCATGCATGAAAGCCCAGAGTTTCATGAACTTCGGGTGAACAATCCTGCGGAAAATGGCATGAAATCACCCCCGAGCCAGGGGAGGCCGCGGGGGTGCGGGGTCCGGTTGTAGGGTGTGGCTGGTTGATCCAATGTGGATTTATTGCCAGCCTTTACCCCACAGTCGGGGGGATTAGACCAGATCGCGGTACATCACGTTCGGGTTCGTCTGAGTCTCCACAAAACCGAATTTCTCGTAGACGTGGCGGGCGCGCTTGTTCTCAGGCATGACCTCCAAAGAGATCTTCTCCGCGCCCTGATCGATCGCGAGCTCGCACACCGAGTGCAGCAGCACGGCACTCAGACCATAGCCGTGGGAGCGCTCCTCAACGGCCAGGAAGAGCTCCGGCACATTCGGGCCCAGGTTGGCGTGGCTAATGCGGTTATCTGGCTCCCAGTAGCGCAGCCAAATGCCACCGGCAGGGGTCCGGTCCTGGTCGTAGGCGATCCAGCCGCCGTCGTGCTCCGGCGACCAGTCATCCACAAAAGCCGTCAGCTTCTCCTGGCTGCAGTTAAGTGGCTTCGACTCATCCCCGAAGACGTCCGCCAAATAGTGCAACCGGCGAATGTAGGTGCGGTCCGATTCGGTGGCGGGTTTTAGCGTGAATTCCATAACTCCCAATGGTAACGCAAAGCACACATAATAACTGGCAGTGAAGCAAATCTCTTAAAGGAAAAACCAATTAAAAAACTCCCCGGCCCCGCGCCGGAAGGCGCGAAGACTGGGGAGTGCTGCGTTTAGCGAGAGTAGGGGATTAGTCCTCTACAAAGTACAGCTGCTTGTTCACGAACTCGTCCATGCCCAGCGGACCGAGCTCGCGGCCGAAGCCGGAACGCTTCACGCCACCGAATGGGATCTCCTCGCCTTCGCCTGCAGGCGTATTCACATTCGCCATACCGGTCTCAAGCTTGCGGGCGATCGCAACTGCGCGGTCGGTGTCCTGGGAGAACACAGCGCCGCCGAGGCCGTACTGGGTGTCGTTGGCAAGCTGCAGTGCTTCCTCATCAGAGGAGACCTTGAATACCAGGGCGATCGGGCCGAAGAGCTCTTCGTTGTATACCGAGTTATTGGTGTCCACATCAGTGAGCACTGCCGGTGCGTAGTAGGCATTCTCGCCGAGGCCGCCGCCAGCGCGCAGGGTAGCGCCTTCCTTGACGGCGCGGGTGATCTGCTCATCGAGAATCTCAGCAGCAGAGCGGGAGGAAAGCGGGGCGTAGACGCCGTTTTCGCCAGCCTCTTCCGGTGTGCCCGGCTTCGCCTGCTCTGCAAGCTTGACCAGCTCGTCGACGAACTCGTCGTAGATGTCCTCCATGACGATCATGCGCTTGTTGCCGTTGCAGACCTGGCCCATGTTGTACATGCGGGTCTCCCATGCCAGCTCGGCAGCTGCCTTGACATCAGCGGAATCGAGCAGGATGTACGGGTCGTTGCCACCGAGCTCCAGCACTGCCTTCTTCAGGTTCTTGCCGGCGGTCGCGCCGACTGCGGCACCTGCACGCTCGGAACCGGTGAGGGAAACGCCCTGCACACGCGGATCCTCGATCATGGTGGTCACCTGGTCGTGGGTGGCGTAGACATTCTGGTAAGCGCCAGCCGGAAGGCCTGCGTCCTCGACGATCTTCTGGATCGCGGCAGAGGACTCCGGGCAGATCTCAGCGTGCTTCAAAATGATGGTGTTGCCGTTCATCAGATTCGGCGCTGCAAAGCGTGCGACCTGGTAGTACGGGAAATTCCACGGCATGATGCCCACCAGCGCGCCGAGCGGGAGGTGGCGGATCACAGCGGTGCCACCGTTGAAGCTCTCGATTGTGCGGTCAGCAGCGAACTGCTCACCGTTGTTGGCGTAGTAGCGGAAGATATTGGCGGACAGCTCCACCTCATCAATGGCGTGGGGGCGTGCCTTGCCCATCTCGCGGCCGATGATCTCAACGAGCTCTTCCTTGCGCTCGTCGAAAAGCTCAGCAATGCGCAGGACGTACTTCTTGCGCTCAGCGATATCCAGTGCGGCCCACTCGTTGAAGCCCTTCTCCGACGCAGCGAGAACCTGTTGGATCTCCTCGTCGGTAGCGGTCGGGTAGGTCGCGGTGACCTCACCGGTCGCCGGGTTTTCTACTCGGTAGGACAAATCTTTCTCAGCCATGGTGTCTCCTTTAATTACTTGAAGTCAGTCTGGGTCGATTGAGTCGATTGAGTTGTTCTGCTTGTGTTCCGTGGCCGCCAGTGTAGGGATCTGGCCACGGAACGGCAGACGGTTAGATCGTGATGATCGGGGTCGAGTCATCCTCATCAGCCGTGACGCGGGCAAGGGTCTCACCACGGAAGAACGCCGGGTGGCGCAGTCGCGTGAACAGCATCAGCACAACGCCGAGGAGCAAAATGCCCATGCCGAGCACGAAGACGGTGCCCATGCCGAAGATCGACGAGCCGGAACCGTAGGACGGATCGATGGAGTCGAATGCGGTGATGAAGAACATTGCCAGCAGCATCGTTCCGCCGATCAGCGGCAGCAGGAAGCGGAAGAAGAAGCCGCGGACAGAGTCAGTGATCTCCTTGCGGAAGAACCACACGCATGCAAAAGCGGTGATGCCGTAGTAGAAGCAGATCATCAGACCAAGCGCGGTAATCGTGTCCCACAGTGCGTTCTCGGAGGCGATCCTGGTGACGGTGTAGAAGCCGCCAGCAGCCAGTGCGGATGCTGCGGTGGCTACGCCCGGGGTGCGGAACTTCGGGCTGATTTGCGCGAAGACTGGCGGCAGGGCCTTGTAGAACCCCATGGCCAGCAGCGTGCGGGCAGGGCCCACCATCGTGGACTGCAGCGAAGCGAAGGAACTCGCCAGCACCGAGATGGACATCAGGATCGCCCACGGGCCCATGACCGGGCCTTGGAGGGCGGCGAAGATGGACTCCTGGTTCTCCGGGTTACCGGCACCAAGGCCAGTGTCGCCCGTACCAGCCCACGCCACGACAGCGACGGCGGTGAGGATGTAGACGGTGATGACCACAAGCACGGTCAGCGTTGCCGCCCGGCCCGGGGTCTTTTCCGGATCCTTTGTCTCCTCATTCATGGTCAGGGTGACGTCCCAGCCCCAGAACATGAAGATCGACAGCGAGATACCAGCGGCGACTGTAGAGAAATCACCGATGGTCAGCGGGTTGAACCAGTCAGCTTCCACCGGATGGAAGTCATAACCGCCACCGTGGTATGCATTCCACAGCGCCATACCGCCGAAGAGCACCAGCGTGAACAGCTGGAGGGCGACCAGGAAGTACTGGAGTTTTTCCGTGGACTCAAGGCCGCGATAAGAGATGTATGCAGCGACCGCCAGCAGCGCGATCGTCGTTGGAATATTCACCCACAGGTTGCGGGTGAGCTCCGCGAATGCATCATTGCCGGTGAGCTGTGCCAGCAGGATATAGAAGAAGTCCACCGCTACAGCGGCCAGATTCGACAACACCAAAATGGTCGCCGTGATCAGGCCCCAACCACCCATCCAGCCGACCCACGGGCCGAAAGCCTTCGTTGCCCAGGTGAACGAGGTACCGGAATCCGGCACACGGTTGTTTAGCTCGCGGTAGGCGAACGCGACGAGCAACATCGGGAAGAAGCCGAGCAACAAGATTGCCGGGACGTGGTCGCCGACCTCCGAAATCGTCGGGCCAAGACCCGAGGTCAAGGTGTACGACGGAGCAATACAGCTCACGCCAATCACCACAGCGCCGATCAGACCGACGCGCCCAGTGATGAGGCCTTTTTCGCTTTGCGACGGCTGCTGTGCAATCTTTTCAGCCGTTTTCCGTGGGCTCATTCCGTAGCCTCCTCAGGGTCTTTCCTGGTGTCCTGCACCGGGGTGATCAGCAGCGGAATCGGCAGACTCCGCAGGACCTTGGCTGCGCGCGGGCCCATGAAGATACGGCCAGCGGCGGCAAGGCGGGAGGAGCCGGCAAGCAAGATTTCGTCGTCACGCCACTCCAATTCGGTCGCGGCTTCAGCAACGGTCTTGCCGGTGACGACTTCGGTGGTAGCCGAGCCGGCGTCGACAAGCTGCTTTGCTTGCTCCGCGAGGTAGTGGTTGGCGTTGGCTTCGAGGTTCTCCAACACCTTGTGGGTGACCTCTTTGCGGATCGCGCCCGCATCCTCATCGGTGAGGAAGGAGATCAACCGCAGCTCGCTGTTGGTGAATTTCGCGGTGCGAATCGCGGTGTCGATCAAAGGACGCGAGCCAGCCAGCGTGCCAAACATGCATGACACGCGGCTGATCCGTTCAGGGGCCTCGTAGCGCGGCGGTGCAAGCGCGATCGGAATCGACGACGAGTGCAACAGTGCATTCGCCGAAGACCCGATGCTGAAACGACGCAGCAGACCGCCACCACGAGTGCCCAGGATGATCAAGTCACAATCCAACTCTTGAGCAGTGCGGTGCAGCGACCGGGCCTCTTCCAAACCGGAAACGACCCGGCCGGTGGCCTTGATATTTTCGGGAACCTTCGCGAGTGCGTTCTCGAGCCACGCGCTGAGCTGACGGCTAATCACCGTTTCATGCGCGGTGACACGAGGGTACGCACCGGAATAATTCTCCGAGTGGGGGACCACCATGGCGATCTCCAGCTCAGCATTCCAGCTTCGAGCCAGGGCGATGCCCAAGTTCAAAGCGTCACTGCCAGCTGGGGTAGCCAGGTATCCGACCAGGATTCTCGATGGCCCGCGATCCGCAGGCTCTTGTGTTGGCTGGACCATTATCACCCGTGCCTTTTAGTAGTTAGCCAGGATGGCGTTTGCAGCGCGCTCGCCCTGGCGGACAGCGCCGTCGACGTGCTGGTAGCCCTCGTCGGCGATGTCGGAGCAAGCGAAGTGGATCGGGCCGACCGGCTGGTTCTGCAGGTGGCCCCAACGGGACAGGCCGCCCAGGTCGTAGCTGGTTGCGTATGCGCCACGGGTCCACTCTTCTGCAGCCATGTCGGAGAGGTAGAACGCGATCGGCTCCATGGTCTCCGGGCCCAGGTAGTCAGCCATAGCGGAGAGGATGCGCTGCTTGCGCTCTTCTTCCGGCAGGTGCCACATTTCCTCGGCGTAGACGTCGGAAACGAAGCCGACGAGGGTGCCGTAGGTGTCCTCTTCGCCCGGGTTGCCGCCGGCGATATTGGCGCCACGGTTGGTGTTGTCGTAGATCTCCTGGACCAAACGGCCGCCACCGAAGCCGGTGCCGGACAGGCCCTTCTCGCGCCAGAACGGGGTCTCGTAGATGGCGTGGACCTTGATGACCAGGCCCATGGAGATGTGCTGGTGAGCGATGTGCAGGTCACGCGGCATTGCCGGGACGTAGGAGATGCGGTTGTACAGGTTCGGCGGAACAGCGATGACGACGTTCTTGGCGTGAACGGTGATCTTTTCGGAGACGACAGTGACATCGCCCGGCTTGCCGTTGTTCGGCACACCATTGCGTACGTCCGGCTTGACGTTGTTCAGGCTGTCCTCGGTCGACGGATCCGGCTGTGCCCACTGGATCTCGCGGACCGGGGTGCCCAGGAACACGTCGTCGCCAAGCTCCTTTGCCATGGTCTCGGAAACGGACATCATGCCGCCCTCAACACGGCGGTCGAGGATGAAGTCCTCGTCGACCAGGTTGGAGAAGGAGCCGGCGGAAGCAGCCATGAGGACTGCCTGCAGTGCGGAGAAGGTGAAGGACGGCTTGGTCAGCATGCCGGATGCGACGTAGATGGAGACATTGTCAATGGCCTCCTCATCATCAGACAGCTGCTCCAGCCAGTGGCGGAAGGAGATGGAGTCCAGCTCTGCTGCCTTCGGGTGTGCCCACGGCTCCTTGGCGCCGATCTCAGCTGCCAGGTCGTCGAGGATCTTGATCAGCTTGTCCATCTCAGCCTGGGTGGACTCAGAAGCCGGGAAGACCGGACCCTCGTACTCGTGGCGCTCGCCGTCCGGGGAGACGTAGATGGACTTGCCTTCGCGGTAGCGCTGGAAGGTCTTCAGGCCTAGCTCATCGACCAATTCGGTCAGGCGGGTCTGGTCGGGGGAGATCCACTGGCCGCCGAGCTCGACGAAGTGGTCAACGCCCTTGGCGTCACGCACGCGTCCATTCCAGGTGCGGCCGCCGACGCGCTCGCGAGCCTCGAGGACAGCGACGGACTTGCCGGCCTTGGCCAGCGTGCGTGCAGCCATCAGTCCAGCTGGGCCAGCGCCGACGACGACAACATCGCGCTCAATTTCACGATTAGGTGCGCTAGAATTCATGCTTTTACTCCTGTACTTGTGGCCGTGGTTCGGCCAACGCGGATAATGAACGCCATTCATTAAATGGTGTGATCCAGGGTACATTCGAATTGCTAACGAGGGAAGATTCACATGGTAAAAGAACGGGGGCGCCCCACAGAAGTGCTGGTCAGTCGCGAAAAACTCGGCGCGGCTGCTCTCGCACTTACCTCGGAACAGGGGTATCAAGCGCTCACCATGGCCGCCGTTGCACGCCGCCTCGATGTCGCGCCAAGCGCTTTGTATAACCACGTTTCCGGCAAAGAGGAATTGCTCTACCTGCTGCAGGACTCCGTGATGCAGCTTGTCGACGTCGCGCCGCTGAAAGATGCCATCGCTGCCGGTTCCGGTTACCGCGGTGCCCTTGAGAAATGGGCACGGTCATACCGCGATGTGTTTGCTAACCACACTCCGTTGATTCCTGTTATCGCGGTCCAGCCGATTGGTGCATCCCCGCGCACGCAGGAGATGTACGAGGTGGTCGCCCAGGCGCTGACGGATGCTGGCAGTCCGCCTGAACGCGTGATGGCGCGCATTATTGCGCTGGAGTCTTTCATCTACGGATCAGCGTGGGACGCGCATGCCCCTGCTGACCTCTTTGATCCCGCTGAGATCTCTACCGAGCACTCCGCTTTGCGTCAGGCGGCCGAAGCGATGCGCGGTGACACGACAGCAAAAAAGGGTCAGCATGACGCTAACCCTTATGCTGACCAGCCATTTACTGCCGGCCTGAAGAACCTACTCGACGGAATGGACCTCGACTAGGTTCTCGTGCAACTAGATGTTGTTGCGGATTGCCTCCGCGATGACGCGCATGCCGTCACGCAGCAGGTCCTCCGGAATGACCAGCGACGGAAGCAGACGCACGACGTTGCCGTCGAGGCCACAGGTGAGGATGAGAACGCCCTTCGCCTTGCACTCTGCAGCGACCTTGGAGGTCAGCTCGGCATTCGGCTTGCCGTCCTTGGTTGCCAGCTCGATAGCGATCATTGCGCCACGGCCACGAATCTCAGCGATCTCAGCCAGGTCGGACAGCGGGTCGAGCTCCTCGTGGATGATCTTGCCGATCTCCTTGGCGCGGAGCGGAAGGTTGTGCTCCTTCATCTCCTCGATTGCAGCGACAGCAGCTGCACAAGCGACCGGGTTGCCGCCGTAGGTGCCACCGAGGCCACCAGCCATCGGAGCGTCCATGATCTCAGCGCGGCCGGTCACGGCGGACAGCGGCATACCGCCAGCGATGCCCTTAGCGGTGGTGACCAGGTCCGGCTCGATGCCGTCATAGCTGGAAGCGAACCAGTCGCCAGAGCGGCAGAAGCCAGCCTGGATCTCGTCAGAGATGAACACGACGTTGTTTGCGCGGCACCAGTCGACGACTGCCGGGAGGAAGCCCTCAGCCGGCTCGATGAAGCCACCTTCGCCCTGGATCGGCTCGATGACAACGCAAGCGAGGTTCTCAGCGCCGACATACTGCTCGAGGTAGCGGATGGTGCGCTCAGCAGCCTCGTCGCCCTTCAGGCCGTCGCGAAGCGGGTAGGACATCGGTGCGCGGTAGATGTCGCTGGCGAACGGGCCAAAGCTGGACTTGTACGGCTTGTTCTTCGCGGTCATGGCCATGGTCAGGTTGGTGCGGCCGTGGTATGCGTAATCGAAGACGGCAACACCTGCCTTGCGAGTGTAGGAACGCGCGATCTTCACGGCGTTCTCCACTGCCTCCGCACCGGAGTTGAGCAGCACGGTGCGCTTCTCAAAATCGCCCGGGGTCAGCTCGTTGAGCAGCTCAGCGACCTGCAGGTAGCTCTCGTACGGGCTGACCATGAAGCAGGTGTGGGTGAAGTGGGAAGCAGCCTCGGAGACAGCGTTGACAACGCGCTTGTTGGAAGCGCCAACGGAGGTCACGGCGATGCCGGAGCAAAAGTCAACGAACGAGTTGCCGTCGGCGTCGACAAGCACGCCGCCGTCAGCGTCGACGATGTAGCCCGGCAGGCCCGGGTTCATTGCTGCAGCGACGCTTGCTTTACGACGCTTGTCCAGCTCGGCGCTGGCCGGGCCGGGAAGCTCAGTGTTGATGCGGCGCTCCTGGGGGAGGCGGTATTCGAGATCCTGCATTGTGCGGGTTCCTTTCCGGGGTTCTAGGCGAGCTGCCCATGAATGAAAGTGGGCAAGCGATCTATGGCTGTAGTATCCGCTCTCTGCCCACCCCTAAGGCAACCGACACCGTGTCCATGTTGTAGCGCTAACTTGTACACTGTGTCCATGACTGGTGATGTGCTCGCTGAAACCCGTGGTGGCAGCGTTGAATGGCACGATGCGGCCGAGCTGTTGGATCTGAAATGGCTCTATGGAATTCGCACCCTGCAACTAGCCCCGATCGGCGAGCTCAAACGTGGAAAATTTGGCTCGGTTCAGGCCAGTGAGATTGTTGAGACCGCGGAATTCTTCCGCCCTCACTCCATCCTGTTGACGCTGGGCCTGCGTATTGATCCCGACGATGAGCAGGGGATTCATGACTATGTGGAAGGCCTGTGTCAGGCCGGCATCGCCGCGCTCGGTTTCGGTACTGGCCTGCAGCACACCGAAGTTCCGGTGGCTTTGCGTACGGCATGTGCGGCGGCCAATCTGCCCCTTTTTGAGGTCCCGCGCAAAACTCCATTCGCGCTGATCTCCAAAGTGGTGGGCGAGGAACATGCTCGCCGGCAGGCCGCCGCGGCGAATGAGATCTTGGAGGCAGCCGAAGGTTTGAACCGTGCTGCGTGGAATGGGGGAGTGGATGCCCTGGTCGGGCGCACGCACAATGCCGTTGGTGCGGACGTGCTCATCGGCGACAGCGCAGGGCGGGTTGTTTCTTCCGCGCCGACAAAGCCGACGGAACGTGCGCTGAAAGCCCTGCGCTTGGCCATTTCTGATGGTGGGCGCAGCCGTGCCTACCGTGCTGAAAACCGCACGATCATTGTTCAGCGCATGCGCGCTTTGGGCGGGAAATACTTCGTGGCTGTCGTTGATTCGCCACATGCTCTGCCCCCGCTGTCACGCAGTGCGATCAAGCACTTCGTGGGCCTGGCGGAGATCGTCCTGCGCGATCCGCTTGCGCTGCGCAGCGCTGAAACCCAACTCCACGGCGCCGCATTGGAGCTTTTCCTTTCGGATCCCACGACTAAGCCCGCGGTGGAAAGGCTTCTCGACGGCGCTGCGGACGGCCACGGTGCCGTGGTTCCCGTCGCGATCGTCGCGGCGAATAAAGCTGCATCGACCCGTGCACTGAACAGGCTCGATGAGGGGCTTGGCCTGGGACAAAAGCCATTGGCGCATCTGCGGACATCCCGTGATGGCTTCGTGTTTTTATCCCGCACACCGCTAACCGAAGCTGCCGCGATAGAACTCTTCGGAACCTTTGCTTCACGCCTGCGCGTGCTCTCCGGGCAGAAGACCCAGTGGCGGGATTTGAGCGCTGATGAACTGACTCACTTGGTGGAACGTGCACGTTCCCTGCCACCGGGCACCGTCGATGAATACGTGCCACGCAGACTCGATTGGGTGGAAGACACAGCAGTGCAAACAGCGCTTTCCCGCCGCTACCGGGAGGTGCTCGAACCATTAGCTGCCGACGATCCGACATTGCTCGAAGCGGTTCAAGCTTTCCTGATTCATGGTTGTGAGATCCGGGCTTCGGCTGAAGCACTCGGCGTGCACCGCCACACCCTGAAAGCACGGATTGATCGTGCGGAGCAGCGCTATGGGCTGGCCTTGGAAGATCCGCTTGCCCGTGCTGAGCTGCTGGTTTTGCTCAGTGCCGCTGATGCGGGATAGCTACCACAAAGGCAGCCAAGGCGCAATGCCCCAAAACGGGGGCGAGGTGCC
This sequence comes from uncultured Corynebacterium sp., assembly GCF_947253065.1. GTDB lineage: Bacteria > Actinomycetota > Actinomycetes > Mycobacteriales > Mycobacteriaceae > Corynebacterium. The sequence goes on along the minus strand of NZ_CAMXWS010000002.1, from coordinate 55,256 downwards.
AGCGTGCGTCGAACATTGCCTGGCGGTATAGCGTTGCTCTTATAGGGAGCCGGTGCGCGTACCGGCTGATTAAAAGACAACAAAGAAAGGCATGATCATGGCTGATTCCAAGGGTGCTGTGGATACCGCTAAGCTGCTCGAATCCCTGCCCACCGGGCTCTTCATTGATGGCGAGTGGCGCGATGCGTCCAGCGGCGAATCGTTTGATGTGGTCAACCCCGCCACGGGCGAGGTGCTGGCCACGCTGTCTTCCGCAAACAGCGATGATGCAGTAGCAGCGCTTGATGCTGCAGCGAAGGTGCAAAAGGAGTGGGCACGCACGTCGGCACGCGAGCGCAGCGAGATCCTCACCCGCGCTTACCAGCTGGTCACCGAACGTTCCGAGGAATTCGCCACGCTCATGACCCTGGAAATGGGCAAGCCGCTGGCGGAGGCACGCGGCGAGGTCAAATACGGCGCTGAGTACCTGCGCTGGTTCGCTGAGGAGACCGTCCGCCAGTACGGCCGCACCCAGGAGGTGCCGGAAGGCGGCATCCGCATGGTCACCCGCCGCAAGCCGGTCGGCCCGTGCCTTTTGATCACCCCGTGGAATTTCCCGCTGGCCATGGCCACCCGCAAGGTCGCCCCGGCTGTTGCTGCTGGCTGCACCATGGTGCTCAAGCCGGCAGAGCTCACCCCGCTGACCACTCAGTACTTCGTGCAGACCATGATCGAGGCAGGCCTGCCGGCAGGTGTGCTCAACGTCGTCTGCGGTACTGATCCGGCTGCGATCTCTGAGCCGCTCATTGCTGATCCGCGCCTGCGCAAGGTGTCCTTCACCGGCTCCACCGCTGTGGGCAAGATCCTGATGAAGCAGGCAGCCGACAGCGTTCTGCGCACCTCGATGGAGCTTGGCGGCAACGCCCCGTTCATCGTTTTCGAAGATGCAGACATCGACCAGGCAGTTGCAGGAGCAATGGCCGCCAAGATGCGCAATATCGGCGAGGCATGCACCGCTGCTAACCGCTTCCTAGTCCACTCCGACGTTGTCGACGAGTTCACCGAGAAGCTGGTCAAGGCCATGGAAGCCCTCACCGTGGGCAATGGCATGGAAGATGGCGTTGACGTCGGCCCGCTGATCGAGGAGAAGGCACGCAAGAACGTGGCAAGCCTTGTCGACGATGCGAAGCAGAACGGCGCTGATGTCCTTACCGGTGGCAGCGCTATCGAAGGCGATGGCTTCTTCTTCCAGCCGACCGTCCTGCGCGGCGCAAGCACCGATTCCCGCATCTTCCAGGAGGAGATCTTCGGCCCGGTCGCATCGATCTACGAGTTCACTGACGAGGACGAGGCTATCGAGCTGGCTAATTCCACCCCGTATGGCCTGGCTTCCTATGTGTTCTCGGAGACCCCGGATCGTATGTGGCGTCTGGCAGACGGCCTGGAATTCGGCATCGTCGGCTACAACGCTGGTGTCGTCTCCAATGCGGCTGTTCCGTTCGGCGGCGTGAAGCACTCCGGCCTCGGCCGCGAGGGTGGCGCCGAAGGTATCGACGAGTACACCGAGGTGCAGTACATCGGTGTGCGCGACCCGTACGCCAATAAATAACCCAACCTGCGCGAATCCGCGCAGGTAAGCGAGAAAAGACCGGGCGATCATTGGGGCACTTTCAACCCCAGATGTGACCCCGGTCTATTCGTTGCTAGATTCACTTCCATGTCTTCGACTGGTACAACTCCCGCGCCGTTGCGCGATCATGAATCAGATCCTTCGCGTGCAAAGAGTCACGCAATCGGTTTTTGGCAGGGCGTAGCCCTCATCTTTGGCACCAATATCGGTGCAGGCATTCTTTCTCTTCCATATGCAGGCCGCAATGGCGGATTCCTTGCCCTGGTGATTGCACTCGCTATCGCGGGAACGCTGACCACCATTTCTATGCTCTATGTGGCTGAGGTGTCGCTGCGCACCAAGGAACCACTCCAGCTCTCCGGTTTGGCGGAGCGTTTCTTGGGCCAGACTGGCCGCTTTCTGGTCTTCGCCGCGATCGTGGTCAACAGTATTGGTGCGCTCATTGCGTATGCATCAGGTTCTGGCCAGCTGATGAACAACCTCTTCGGACTCCCACCGCTGGCAGGCACGTTGATCTTCTACGTCCTGGGCTCCTACATCATGTGGAAGGGACTGCAGGCGACTGGTTTCGTCGAGGGCCTGATCACCAGTGGTATGGCTGCGATCATCTTGACGCTTGTGCTGTGGACCATTCTTGGTCCGGGCATCGAGTTGACCAACCTGTGGGTGCTCAAGCCGTACTTCATCATTCCGATCATGAACCTGGCTGTGTTCACGTTCTTGGCGCAGTATGTCGTGCCGGAGATGGCTCGCGGTATGGCTGAAACCAAGCCGGAAGCGCTGCCGAAGGCGATCATCGCCGGTATGTGCATCACCGCATTCACCTTGGCTTTGGTCCCGTTCGCAGCACTCGGCCTGCTGGGCACTGAGGTGACTGAGGTGGTCACCATCGCCTGGGGCGAGAAGCTTGGTACCGCTGCCTACTACATGGCTAATCTGTTTGCCCTGCTGGCCATGTTCACGTCCTTCCTGGCCATCGGCTTTACTGCGATGCGCAATGTGCTGGATATCTTCCACTGGCCGGAGGACGGCTGGCAGCGCGTGGCCGCAACCGCACTGACTGTTGTGCCGCCGCTGGTGATTGCATTGGCTGGTCTTGGCGGTTTCGTTTCCGCACTGACCTATGCCGGTGGTTTCGCTGGCGCCATCATGTCTGTCGTGCCGGTCCTGCTGCTGCGTCGCGCACGAGTTGCCGGTGACCAGAAGCCGGTGTGGCAGGTCCGCGGTGTGGACCATGTGGTCATCCAAGCCACGATCATCGTGGTCTATGTGGCTGCGTTCATCTACTCGGTGATCTCGCTGCTGGGACTCGTGCCAGCTGGCTGGGCTTAAACACCAGAACACCGAGAAATACAAAAGGTGGAGGGGAATCCCCCTCCACCTTTTCTCATGCGGGTTTGATCTAGCGGATCTCCAGGAGCACGGCGGTCTTATTCACCTGATCGCCCTGCTCCACAGCAAGACCCTTCACGGTGCCAGACTTGTGGGCCTTGACCGGGTTCTCCATCTTCATGGCCTCGAGCACGAGCAGGATATCGCCCTCGTTGACGGTATCGCCCTCAGCGACATTCACCTTGACCACGGTGCCCTGCATCGGTGCCGGCACAGCATCACCGGACAGAGCCGTACCGGAGGAGCGACGCTTTTTGGACTTGCGCTTGGAACCATTGCCGATCACCAGGGAAGCGGGCAGTGCGACCTCGATGCGGCGGCCGTCGATCTCCACGGCGTAGGTGCGGTTGGTACCCGGCTCATCGCCTTCTTCATCGCTGTCCTGGTACTGCGGGATGGTGTTGTTGAATTCCTCTTCGATCCAACGGGTGTACACACTGAAGCTCTCGCCATCACCGATGAAAGCCGGGTCATTCAGCACAGCCTGGTGGAACGGGATGACGGTGGGCAGGCCTTCAACGATGTACTCGTCAAGCGCACGGCGGGCACGCTGGATCGCCTCATCACGGGTCTCACCAGTGACGATCAGCTTGGCCAGCATCGAGTCGAATTGGCCACCGATGACATTGCCGGAACGGACACCGCTGTCCACGCGCACGCCAGTGCCGGACGGCTCGACATAGCGAGTGATCGTGCCCGGTGCCGGCATGAAGTTCATGCCCGGATCCTCACCATTGATGCGGAATTCGATGGCATGTCCACGCGGAGTGGGATCCTCCGTCAGACGCAGCGGCAGACCAGAAGCAATGCGGAACTGTTCACGCACAAGGTCAATGCCAGCGGTCTCCTCAGTGACCGGGTGCTCCACCTGCAGGCGAGTATTCACCTCGAGGAAGGAGATAATGCCTTCCGGGTTGCGCTCATCAGGAGGGCTGACCAGGTACTCGACCGTGCCGGCACCGTAGTAGCCAGCCTCCTTCACAATCGCCTTTGCCGAGGAGTGGATTGCTTCACGCTGCGCATCCGTCAAGAACGGGGCAGGGGCTTCCTCCACGAGCTTCTGGAAGCGGCGCTGCAGGGTGCAGTCACGGGTGCCGGCGACGATGGCGTTGCCGTGCACGTCCGCAATCACCTGTGCTTCAACGTGGCGGGCACGATCCAGGTAGCGCTCCACGAAGCACTCGCCACGACCGAATGCGGTGACTGCCTCACGGGTAGCGGATTCGAACAGCTCCGGGATTTCCTCACGGGTGTGCGCGACCTTCATGCCGCGGCCACCGCCACCGTAGGCAGCTTTGATGGCCACCGGCAGACCGTGCTCATCAGCGAAAGCCACGACCTCATCAGCAGTAGCGACAGGCTCCTTCGTGCCCGGTGCCATGGGGGCAGAGACCTTTTCCGCAATCCGGCGAGCCTCCACCTTGTCGCCAAGCAGAGCAATTGCTTCAGGCGACGGGCCGATCCAGGTCAGACCCTCATCAATCACACGACGGGCGAAGTCAGCATTCTCCGACAAGAAGCCGTAGCCCGGGTGAATCGCATCAGCGCCCGATGCCTTCGCAGCACCGATGATCTTGTCAAAGTTCAGGTAAGAATCCGCCGCCGTGGCACCACCAAGGGCGAAAGCCTCATCAGCAAGCTCCACGAAAGGACTGTCGGTGTCTGGCTCGGCGTATACCGCCACCGAGGCGATCCCGGCATCCTTAGCTGCACGAATCACGCGCACGGCGATTTCGCCGCGGTTAGCAATGAGAACCTTAGAAATGGTCAAAGGCGAAGACACTTCCAACAACGCTTCCTATCGGTGGACAATTCAAGGGGCCAAAACACAAAACGTACGGCAACGCATACTTCTACCCATGGGTTTGTCCCCCAAGGGTAGAGCACAAGGCGGTTAAAACAGCGTTGAACACTGCTTAACGACGCATCAGAGACCTTAAAAAGGCTGCGCTACCAAACGTCCTCTACTCATCCCTATCGATCGGCATGCGGACCATGTTTCCCCACTCGAACCACGAGCCGTCATAAAGAGAAACATTTTCCAGGCCAAGGACGTATCGCAGAATGAACCACGTGTGGGCAGCAGACTGGCCATTGCCGGAATACGTGATCACATCCGCATCAGTCGGAACATCCTTGTATGCCTCCGCAATGGCCTCACGGTTTTTCACCCGACCATTCGGGTACACCGCATCGCCCCACGGATGATTCACCGCACCAGGAATATGCCCGTGGCGCAGAACAGGGGAGACCCGCAGGCGGTCCGTTTCCAGTTCGGTCTCGGAGCCGGAGTAGTACTCGGGCCCGCGGACGTCGATAAGCATGCTCTTCTCGTCGCGGTCACGCACCTCGTCGACGAATGTGCGCCACGGCTTATCCGTGCGCTCCACCACCGGGTAATTCTGTGACGGGTACTCCGGCACCGCGAAGGACGTATCACGCTCCTCGCCCATCCAGGCGTCCCGCCCGCCATCAAGAATGCGCACATCCGGGTGGCCAAACAGCTCAAATACCCATGCCGTGTACGCCGCCCACCAGTTGTTGTGATCGCCGTAAATGACCACCGTGTCATCGCGGCCAATGCCACGCGCATTCATCAACTCAGCAAAAGCCTCACCGTCGATGAAATCACGCACGACATCGTCGTTGAGATCCTTGTGCCAATCAATGCGCACCGCGCCGGGGATATGGCCAATGTCGTAGAGGAACGAATCCTCATCCGACTCCACAACGCGCAAACCGTCCACACCCAAACGGGCGGACAACCACGAAGCGGAGACGAACTTCTCCGGATGCGCGAAGTCCTGGAACTGCGGGAAGGGATCTGCGGGGATTCCCATGAAAACAACCTCTGCGTACGGGGTGGAATTAACGGACAAATGAGGCTACACAACCATGTGCAGCGAGTCACCCGCAACCTTACCTGTGAACACTGGGGAACTGGTCATGAGATTGTGAACTTTGAGCGCTGTGAGCTTTATTACTATCCATTTCACTTGCCCCGCATACACGGGCAAAACACCCTAATGTCAGACAGGGAACACTCGGGATATGGGCTTGAGGGTTCCTCCCGCACTACAAGCACTTATCTGAAGGGATTCACTGTGCACAAGGCAATTGTCGTCTTCGAGGTTGAAGGCGGATCTGACAAGTACTTCGACGGGCACCGCAAGGACACCATGCCCATCGTCAACGCCATCAAGGAAAAGGGCTGGAATTCCGAGGTCGTGTACTTCCGCCCCGAGTGGTCCGACGACATCTTTGAATACGTCTCCAAGAATTTCGACGGCTACATCTCCCGCGTGAACCCGGGCAATATCCCGGGCGGCGAGAAGGGCTACTTCGACCTACTCACCCGCCTGTCTGAGGCTGGCCTGGTGGGCATGTCCACTCCGGAGGAGATGGTCTCCTACGGCGCCAAGGACGCCCTGGTCAAGCTGAACAAGACCTCCCTGGTCCCGGAGGACACCGCTGCGTACTACGACGTCGAGTCCTTCCACAACACCTTCCCGACCTCCCTGTCCTACGGTGAGCGCGTGCTCAAGCAGAACCGTGGCTCCACCGGTTCCGGCATCTGGCGCGTCCGCCTTGCCGACGAAGCGCTGGCCGAGTCCGTCGAGCCGGGCACCGCACTGCCGCTGGACACCAAGCTCAAGTGCACTGAGGCTGTGGACAACCACACCGAAGAGCGTGAGCTGGGCGAGTTCATGGACTTCTGCGACCAGTACATCGTGGGCGATAACGGCATGCTCGTGGACATGCGTTTCATGCCGCGCATCGTCGAGGGTGAGATCCGCATCCTCCTGGTCGGCCCGCACCCGGTCTTCGTTGTGCACAAGAAGCCGGCTGAGGGCGGCGACGCATTCTCCGCAACCCTGTTCTCCGGTGCGCAGTACACCTACCAGAAGCCGGAGGAGTGGCAGGAGCTGGTCGACATGTTCGCCGAGGCACGCCCGGTCATTGCCGAGAACCTCGGTGGCGACAACATTCCGCTGATCTGGACCGCGGACTTCATGCTTGCGGACGACGATGAGACCGGCGAGGACACCTACGTCCTCGGCGAGATCAACTGCTCCTGCGTCGGCTTCACTTCCGAGCTGGACATGGGCATCCAGGAAATGGTCGCTGAGGAGGCCATCAAGCGCGTTGAGGAGAAGAACGCCTAAGCACGTTCTGCTTATCGACGGCACCTTCGCCCGTCCCACACGGACCGTATAGCAGCTAGATCCTGCTATACGGTCCGGTTCTTGTTGGCCAACTTACGTGCACCAGTCTCTCGTGCCCAGTTCAGTAGCGTGAAGGTCGGAAGAATCTTGGATCCAACTTGATAACCGCGTCGCTGCAAAACTCACTAGTCCAGCAGCTGCGCCACGCTGGCCGGGTCTGCGTCGGAAAGCATCTGGCGGCAGCGGTCGTACTCGTCCTGGTCGCCGATCGCCTTGGAGGTCAAGGCCAGCATCGCGATGGCCTTGAGCACACCCTGATTTGGCTCGTGGCTGGCTGGGACCGGGCCCCAACCCTTCCAGCCATTGGCGCGAAGGCGATCTAGGGAGCGGTGGTAGCCGGTGCGGGCGTACGCGTAGGCGATGAGTTTGTCGCCGACGCTCAGTTCGCGTTCCGCGCGGGAAGCCCATACAGCAGGGGAGTCGGGGTGGGCGAGTGCGGTGCCGTCTGCAAGCAGATCCTTGCCCGCGGCCGGATCGGCGGGCAGCTTGATGGGCTTAGGGGCGAGCATATCGTTGATTTCCATGGCCACCAGGCTACCGATTACCTGGGGACCAGCGTGGGGATCAGCGTGGGGATCAGCGTGGGGATCAGCGCCGTGGCTACAACCTCCGAAAAGCTAAATACCTATTCCTGGATACCTATTCACAAGGTGACGGGTTCAACGCCCGCTGTCCCGACCCGGTGAATAGGTGTTTAGGAATAGGTATTTGGACCCTAGCCGGCCCTAGCCGGGCCCTAGCTGGCCCTAGCTGGCCCTAGCTGGGCCCTATAAGGGGTTAAGCCTCGCCAGCGATCAGCTGAGCAGCACGCTCACCGATGACGTAGCAGGTGATATTCGGGTTGACCGCGACGATCTGCGGCATGACCGAAGCATCAGCAACGCGCAGGTTCTTGGTGCCCTTGACACGCAGCTCCGGATCGAGCGGAGACATCTCATCGTCCTCAGAGCCCATACGCACGGTGCCCACCGGGTGGTAGACGGTGTTGTGGGTCTTGGAGATGTAGTCGGCGATGTCCTCATCCGACTGGACATCCGCACCCGGGGAGAGCTCGCGGGCAACGATGTCCTTGAGAGCCGGCTGGTCAGCGATCTTGCGGGCCAGCTTGATGCCCTCGACAGCGATGCGCATGTCGTAGCCCTCTTCATCGGTGAAGTAGCGCGGGTCGACCTTCGGCTTATCGCGGTAGTCATTGGAACGCAGACGCACGGTGCCGCGGGAGCGGGCGTGGCAGACATTCGGGGTCAAAGCGAAGACCTCATCTGCCTGCGGGTAGCCCTGACGTGCGGTGTGCATGTCGAACGGGGTGCAGCCGTAGTGCATCATCAGGTCCGGCAGATCGGTGTCATCGTCGATCTGGGTGAAGATGCCGATCTCCCACCACTGCGTCGAGTCGCGGACCATCGGGACCTTGGTTTCGAACTGGATGACAGCTTCCGGGTGGTCCTGGAGGTTGGAGCCGACACCGGGGGCGTCGACACGCACGTCGATGTTGAACTCCTCGAGGTGCTCACGCGGGCCGATGCCGGAGAGCATCAGCAGCTGCGGGGAGTTGATCGCACCGGCGGAGATGATGACTTCCTTGTTGGCGGAGATGGTGGCCTTGCGGTTGAAGGAGTCCGCCAGGTACTCGACGCCGGTGGCGGTGTTGGTGTCATCGTCAGCGAACAGGATGCGGGTGACCCACATGTCGGTGAGGATGTCCAGGTTCTCGCGCTTCTCATTCGGGTGCAGGTAGGACACTGCGGAAGAAGAACGGGTGTTGTCCTTGTGGGAGTTGATCTGGAAGAACTCCGCACCGTGCTTGACGGTCTCACCGGTGTTGAACTTCTTGCGCGGCAAGCCAGCTTCCTCACAAGCGTCCAGGACAGCGGTGCCCACCGGGTCGACCTGTGGGACGTCCATGATCTCGACCGGACCGTCGTGGCCGTACTGGTCGCCTTCGCGGGAGTTGGTCTCCAGCTTCTTGATCAAGGGGAGGACGTTTTCCGGGTTCCAGTTATTAGCGCCCAGCTTCTCCCAGATCTCCAGGTCCTCTGCCGGTGTGTGGAAGGCGATGCAGGAGTTGTGGGAGGAGCAGCCACCGAGCACCTTGGCGCGTGCGTGGCGCATAAACGAGTTGCCGTTCTCCTGCTCTTCGATGGGGTAGTCCCAGTCCAGGCCGGACTCGAGAAGCTCAGGCCAGCGCTTCAGGGAAAGGACCTCGTCGTACTTGCGGTCGTCCGGGCCAGCCTCCAGCAGGGCGACGGTGACGTCCGGGTTCTCCGACAGGCGGGCAGCGACAGCAGCACCGGAGGAGCCGCCGCCGACAACGATGTAATCGTAGGAATCACGAATAGCCATGAAAAATCTCCTTAGAACTAAGAGTGAAAACTAGGACTGCTTATTCGGGAACCAGCCGGTCACCGCCGGTTCGGTGTTGTGGTAGATGTGCTTGGTCTGCTGGTATTCCTCGAGACCGGTGTGGCCAAGTTCGCGGCCGATGCCGGAGAGCTTGAAGCCGCCCCACTCCGCCTGCGGGATGTACGGGTGGTAGTCGTTGATCCAGATCGTGCCGTGCTGCAGAGCACGGGAAACACGGTTGGCGGTGCCCATATCGGAGGTCCAGACTGCGCCGGCGAGACCGTAGTCGGTGTCGTTGGCAATCTTGATGGCCTCTTCCTCGGTGGAGAAGGTCTCCACGGTGATGACCGGGCCGAAGCCTTCTTCTTGCACAGCCGGGTTGTCGCTGGTGCACTGGTCCAGGACGGTCGGGGAGTAGAAGAAGCCGTCCTTGAGTTCCTCGCCACCCCAGTCGTGGCCACAGCGAAGGCGAGCGCCAGCCTTGATGCCGCGCTCGACGTAGTCGGTGACCTTGTCGCGGTGCTCCTTGGAGATCAGCGGGCCGGTCTCAGCCTTTTCATCAAACGGGCCACCCATGACGATGTCCTTGGCGCGGGCAACCAGGTCGTCGACGAAGCGCTCGGCGATGGATTCCTCGATGACCAGGCGGGTGCCTGCAGAGCAGACCAGGCCGGAGTCCATGAACGCGGCGTTAAGCGCATTGTCCAGCGCTGCGTCGTAATCCGCATCCGCGAAGATGACGTTCGGGTTCTTGCCACCCAGCTCGAGTGCAACCTGCTTGACGCCTTCGGCAGCGGACTTAGCAATGATGCGGCCGGTCTCCAGACCACCGGTGAAGGAAACCAGGTTTACCTCCGGGTGGGAGGAGAGCACGGAGCCGACATTAGCGCCGTCGCCGGTGACCACATTGGCCACGCCCTTGGGCAGACCCAGCTCATCCATCAGTTCCACGATCTTGATGGTGGTGTGCGGGGTGAGCTCAGACGGCTTGATCACAAAGGTGTTGCCAGCAGCAATGGCCGGGGCGATCTTCCACGATGCCTGGAGCAGCGGGAAATTCCACGGGGTGATCATGCCGCAGACACCGATCGGCTCGGTGACAACGCGGTCGATGACGGTGTCATCTCCAGCGTCGATAAGCCGTCCCGGGTTGGAATCTGCGACCTTGCCGAAGTAGCGGAAGCAGTTGGCGATGTCTTCCATATCGCCCTCTGCCTCGACGAGGCGCTTGCCCGTGTCGAGTGCCTCGGCCTTGGCAAATTCGTCCTTGCGGCGGAGCAGCTCGTCACCAACCTTGATCAGGAAGTCACCGCGCTGTGCGGCCGGCGTGTTCCTCCACTCGCCCTTCTCAAAAGCGGCGCGGGCGGCCAGAACTGCGCGCTCCGCATCGCCGGAGGTGCCTTCGGAGACGGTGCCCACGTGGGTGCCATCTGCCGGGCAGAGGATGTCGCGGGTTGCGCCATTTTCTGCTGCGACCCACTGGCCGTCGATGAACAAGGTTTGGGCTTGTGACATTAACTGTCCTTTCGCAAAACGTATTGTCCGCGGTCACGCCAAGGAAGTTCTCGGCCGATCGCGCTTCCCCTCTTTCGAGGGTACCTATCTCTGTGTTTAGTGCTCCGTGTTCTCCGCCACATCGATGTCCGCGCCAGCGTCGTCCCACGTGGTGGGGGCCGGCACAGAGGAATGAGCGATGACCTGGCCGCTGGCATCGTCTGCCATGTCCATGTAGAAGAGGTGGCGGTCGAAGTAGTTGATCACGTCCTGGATGACCTGGTCCTTGTTGTACATGATCACGTTGTGGCCGCGGGTGCCGCGGGCGTTGAAGACCTCGACGCGGTAGAAGTGCTCCTGGCCTTCACGCGCGTTGGTGGCGTAGGTGGGCACCTCGTAGGCGAGCGGGTAGAGCTGGTACTTGAACTCGTCGTGGTCGGTGAACGTCATGGTCAGGTCGATGAACGGCAGGCCGGTGTCTTCGGCGACATCCTCGACGACGTGCACTTCGCGGCCGAGGTGCTTGAGCTCGGCGGCGATTTCGCGCAGGGCGGGGGAGGCGGTGTCGTTCATGAATGCGACAGCATCGGCGCGGGTAGGGAAGTAGACGCGGCGGGCAAGACGGTCCCGCCAGTCGCGGTTGTCTTCACCGGCGCCACTACCTGCCATGGAGCGCGACACGAGTGCGCGGGTGGCGGAATCTTGGGCGCGTTTCTCGGCGCGCAGTACCTTCGCCACCGATGCCATGAGCAGGTACATCACCACCGAGAACGGCAGGCCGATCAGGACGGTGGCGGCTTGGAGGGTGTACACGCCGTCTACAAGCAGCATGGCTAGGGTGAGCGCGCCGATGATGACGGCCCAGAAGATACGCAGCCACGGCGCACCGTCGGAATCGCCGCGGGTGGCGTACGACGTCATATTCGCCATGACGAGTGCGCCGGAGTCGGCGGAGGTGACGTACAGCAGCAGACCGACGAGGACGGACAGGCCGATCAGGAAGGTCGCGCCCGGGTACTGCGATAGCAGGTTGAAGTAGCCGGATTCGGGGATCTCCACGGCCTCGTTCAGGAAAGCCTCGTCGCCCGCCTGGAAGTGCGCCAGCGCGGAGTTGGACAGGATGGAGATGAACAGCAGGATGAATCCCGGCGGGACAATCAGCACGCCGATGATGAATTCACGCAGGGTACGGCCGCGGGAGATGCGGGTGAGGAACAGGCCGACGAACGGCGCCCACGCGATCCACCACGCCCAGAAGAAGATTGTCCAGTCCTGCAGCCACTGGTCCGCCGGGTAATCGGCAGCGCCGCCGGTGTAGCCGAAGGTGGCGAACAGCATATTCGGCAGCTGGCTGAGCGAGTCGCCGGCATTCTGCACGAGCTGCTTGAGCAGGGTGGGCGTGTCGCCCGCGAGCAGGATGTAGGCCAACAGGCCCAGGGCAAGGAAGACGTTGGTCTCGGAGAGACGTCGAATGCCCTTATCGACGCCTGAGACTGCCGACACCGTCGCCATTGCCACCGACACGATGATGAGCGCGATCCAGACAGTCAGGTTGTTCGGGATGCCGAACAGCGCGGTCAGGCCGTAGTTGAGGAAGACAACTCCGATACCCAGCGAGGTACCAATACCGAAGATGGTGCCGATGGTGGCCACGACGTCAACGGTGTCGCCGGCAACCCCCTTGATGCGCTTGCCGAACAGCGGGGCGAGCGCGGAGCGGATGGACAGCGGCAGGTGGTAGCGGTACGCCGCCAGGCCGAGCGCTACGCCCATCAGGGCGTACATGGACCAGCCGGGGATGCCGTAGTGGAAGATGGTCCAGACGGGGGCCATCCGCGCGGCTTCGTCGGAAAGCGCGGCGTTGTCCGGCGGGGTCAGGAAGTTGGCGGCCGGGCCGGAGATGGCGAAGAACATCAAATCCACGCCGATGCCGGCGGCAAAGAGCATCGATGCCCACGTGAAGAGGCTGAATCGCGGCCGCGAGTGGTCGGGGCCCAAACGGATCTCGCCGAATTTACTCAAGGCGACGGTGAGGACGAAGATCACGATGAGCGCGGCGGTGAGGACGTAGTACCAGCCGAACGTGCGGCCGATCCAGTCCATGGAACCGAAGATCACGGTCTCGGCCTGGCCGGGGAAGATCGCGGACCACAGCACGAAGGCGATGATCAGGATGCCGGAGGCGATGAACACGCGCTTGTTCACGCGGGAGTAGCCCTTGGCGTCCAGTTCTTCGTGTGCTTCGTCGTGGAAGCTCTCTACATCTAGTTCTTTGGTTTTTTCAGGTGCGGTCGCGCGCATTCGGGACGCGTTAGGACTCACCGGAACTCCTTCAAAAATTCATGTACGAAAAATGGCATTTTGCTGTGCATGAAAAGCACAAGTCCACCAGCGTAGCCCTTTTCGCCCACCAAACACGAGCTGAGACCCGTAAACTACGTGGCATTCGTCCGCGTTCAACATCGTGCGCAACGCTGTGCGCTGGGACGCTTATCGACGAACCACCTATTCCCGACCATCCCCGAATTAGCCACGAAGGAACAAAATGTCTACACCTTTCAACCCGGATAACAACCCGCTGAACCCAGATGACACCGCCACCGATTCCACTGATTTCAACGCCATTGATGGAACCGCTGAGACAGAGAACCTGGACAAGCTGAACAACCTCAACAGCGCTACTGGGGTTAACGAAACTGCTGAAACCAAGAGCCTCCCTAAGTCCGAGAACATCGATCAGGTTGATTCCACATCCGCGTGGGGCGCGCCGTCTTCCACCTCCACGCCGACCACGGGCACTGGCACCGGCACTTACGGTGCAAGCTCGTACGGCACGACGCAATACCCGCAGCACGGTGCACCGATGGCTGGTTACCCGCCGCAGTATGGCTACCCACAAGGCGCGTACCCAGGCCAGCCGATGGTGGGCGGACAGCCGGTGCAGAAGAAGTCATTCTTCTCCGCCCTGTTTGATTTCTCCTTCCGCGACTTCGTCACCGACGACTTCGCGAAGGTGCTCTACATCATCCACATCGTCACCCAGATCCTGTTCTGGATCGGTGGTTTGTTCTACATCATCATGAGCACGTCATTTGTCTACGGTGTAGGAATTTCCTCCGTCCTTGGTTGGCTGATCTTTGGCACCATCTGGGTGGTACTGAACATCATCATTGGACGCGTGGTCCTGGAGTTCGTCATCTCAGTGATCCGGCTGTACCAGAACTCCGAAAAGCTGGTTGAGCAGGGCGAAAAGGAATAGCGTCCTGGTAGGGGGGGAATTACTAGCGCCAGAGGTCCGAGGCGCTGATACCAAACGAGTACAGTGCCTGGCGCAAAAGCGGCAGGGATAGGCCGATCACGCTGGTTTGATCACCCTCGATCGAATCGATGAACCAGCCGCCAAGGGCCTCAAGAGTGAACGCGCCGGCGCACTCGAGTGGTTCGCCGGAGCGGGCATAAGCCTCAATATCAGCATCGCTGACATCACCGAAGTGGATGCGGGTGGACACGGTGTCCACGACCCACTGGCCATTGAGGCCGATCGCGTGGCCGGTGACCAGCTCAGCGGTTTGGCCACGCTGGGCTTTCCAGCGCGCAATGGTCGCTTCCACGGTGTGCGGTTTGCCTTGGAGCTCCCCGTCGAGCAGGAGCATGGAATCGCAGCCGACGACGATATCGCCCGGGTATTCCGGTGCGACAGCATCAGCCTTGGCACGTGCCAGAGTGGACACGACCTCAGCGGGAGTGGCGCCAGCGAGCGAGGCAATGATCGCATCCTCATCCACATGAGCCGGATGCTGGATGGGATCCACACCAGCATTGGTCAGGATCATCTTCCGTGAAGGTGACTGGGAAGCGAGAACAAGGCGCATTATTTAAAACAGCGTCTGCGAGTTGAAAGCCGAAGGGTTGTACAGCACCGGGCCGTGATCGCGCGGGGTAGGGCGGCCCCAGAGGTTGCGGTGGCCGCCGGAGGTACGGGACTTCGCGGCTTGCTGCAGGTCGGTGAGCACCTGGGTCAGCGCAGCTAGCTCTTCTTCGGTCGGGTTGCCCTTGACCACGGTGAACATCGGCTTGGCGGTGGACTGTGCCTGAGATTGCGGCGAAGACATTGCAGGTGAACCTCCTAACAGGGAATGTGCGGGACTAATTACAACTTTTAGAGCGGAATATTGCCGTGCTTCTTCGGCAGGGCGTAGACCACCTTGCGCTCCAGAAGGCGGAGAGCCTCAAGGATCTGGGTGCGGGTCTGAGACGGCTCGATGACGATGTCCACGAGACCACGCTCGGTGGCTACATACGGCGTCATATTGGCGGCGGCGTATTCATCAGCGTCGACGGAGAGAAGCTCGGCGGCAGTGGTGGCGTCGGCAAGCGCGATTTGCGCAGTCGGCCATGCCAGGACGATGTCGGCGCCGAGGTCCTTCGAACCCATGGTCACGTACGACGGGCCGATCGCGCGGCGGGTGATCACCGTGACCTTGCCAACCTGTGCCTCCGCGTACGCGAATGCGAGGGCAGCGCCATAATTCGCGGAGCCGAGGTGCTCTTCCTCCTCGGACGGGAAGAAGCCAGGGGAGTCGACAAATTCAACGATCGGGATATTGAAGGAATCACACACGCGGATAAAGCGTGCGGCCTTGCGTGCAGCGGCGTGGTCGAGGCAGCCGGCGAGCACGCTCGGCTGGTTCGCCACAATGCCCACAGCACGGCCCGAAATGTGGGCAAAACCGGTGACGATATTGTCCGCGTATCCGCGGCTGAGCTCCATCAGGCCCTTGTCAGTGACACGGTTGATGATCTCGCGGACATCATAAGATTCCGCATTCGAATTCGGGATGAACGTATCCAGATCAGCGGTTTCCGGCTCGGTCGAGCTGTCATTGATCGGGGAGGCCGCGCGGTTATTCTCTGGCAGGAATGCCACCAGCTCACGCACGGTGGACATAGCCTCCAGGTCCGTTGGGGCGGTCAGCTGCGCAATGCCCGTGATCTTCGAATGAACATCGGAGCTGCCCAGCGACTTCGCGGTAGCCACACGACGCGTCACCTTCGTCACAGCGCTCACCGACGTCAGGTGCATCGTCGCATTCTTCACCATCACCGTGATGTCACTGACCGGCACCAGAAGTGCCGCCAAGGATGCGACCTCACCAGCAACAACGGAGATCTGCGGGACAACGCCCGATGCCTCAGTGGCCTTGCGTAGGATCCGCGCCGACATCGCCGCAGTGACCACGCCTTCCTGCAGACGTCCGCCCGTGGAGTCGTGGATGGCAATGACGGGAACACCCGTCTTGATTGCCAAGTCGTAGATCTTCAGGATCTTCTCGGCGTACACCTCACCCATCTGACCGTCGAAGATGGAGGAGTCGTGGGAGTAGACGGTGACCCGTCGGCCGTCGATAAGCCCGTAGCCCGTGACAACACCATCGGTGGCGGGCTTGGTGCGTCCCATGCCGTATTCCTCAACACGGTGACGTGCCAGCGCGTCTGTTTCCACGAAGCTGTCTGTATCCAACAGTGCCTCAACGCGCTGCCGTGCGGTGGAGATCCCTGCCTCGCCCGCGGCACGCGTCGCTTCGCTGCCCATCGGCTCACGCGATTCAGCGAGCCTGTTACGCAGGTCCTCGATCTTTCCGGCGGTCGTGGTCAGGTCGGGCTTCTTGTCGGTCATGGCGCTCCAGTTTACGGGCTCACAGTTACTACATCAGGTTCCAAACCACCTATCGGCCCGCGCGCCGCCAATGTTTCGCATCGCTTATCGACGATTCCGCGTCCACCAGCCCCAATTCCCACGAGGGGGAGCCGAGGGGGAGGGAAGCAGGGTTATTTTTGGCCGAGATCGAACGCCGTGACCCCGGAAAGACTCTTCGGATCCAGGCGCGTGGTGATTCCGATCCGGTTCCACGCGTTGATCGTGACAATCGCCATCAGCAGATTCCGCGCACCCTTTTCGCCGTGGTGGTGCTCAACACGGTCCCAGAGCTCATCCGGCACCGATTCTTCACCGTGGATCTTCGTCACCGCATCCGTCAGCTCGAGCGCTGCCCGCTCCTTATCGGTGAAAGCGTCCGGAGTGTCCGTCCAGTTCTCTACCCGGCTGATCTTCTCCTCCGACCAGCCATCTTTCCTGGCATCCCGGCGGTGCATCGCTAAGCAATAGACGCACTGGTTGATCGCGGAGGCCCGCAGCTGCACAAGGTGCGAGTATTCCTTTTCCACACGTGCCCGCACGTAGGTCTCCATGCCAAGCATGGGCGCGTAGGCGACTTTCGGAATTGGTTTCCGTTGGTTTGTTGTCATACCGCGACCCTACGCGCGCTCCCCGAATCCGTCAGACGGTTTAGTCGTAGGTGCCCAGCATGTATTGGAAGGACGGTTCATCCCACACACGGTTGAACTTGCCCACTTCGCCGTCGACTGCCTCAATCCGCCCGTTTTCCGTGGTGAGCGTGACGGAATAGTGCGCGGTGATGCCATCAGCGGTGTAGCCGGTGCGCTCACCCCAGGAGAACTCAACGGTGTCGCCATCGACATGGATGTCCTCGATAGCGGCGAAGATACGCATCTCGCCGTCCGGTTCACCGTTGATGTAGAACGCCACGCCGTCGGCACGCGCACCCGCAGTCATTGCCGGGCTTTCCGGTGAGCCGGTCTCACCGTGGAAGAGAACCCAGCTGACTTCCGCACACGGGTCGTAGTGGTTTTCAATGTCCGCGATCCAGTAGTTGAAATCACTGCCGGGCTCCATGGTTGGCATACGCCCCGGTGCGGTGCCGTCCGCGTATTGGTCGCGCGGGTCCTTCGGCAGGGAAGCGCATGTGCTGGAGCCCTTGCGCTTTTTCTTTTTCGCGCCCTCGCTGCCGTCCCCGTTGTCATCGCCATCATCCGGGTCGGCATCCTTGGTCACGGTTTCGGTGACCTCTTCATCAGCGGCGGATGCCGAAGGTTGAGCCTGCGTGCTCAGCTCCGGCTCTTCAAGACCGGCGGGGGAGGAGCAGCCAGCAGCAAGCATTGCGATTGCTGCCAGGACTGCAAGAAAAGGACTACGGTGCGCTTTCATAAGCGATCAGCTTACTGGGCACACGCTAGTTTTCCTCCCCATGTCCCAGGACATACTCATTTTCGGGGGTCTCATTCCACATGGCGAGGAATGGTTTTGTATCACCGCTCACCGGTTCAAGTACGCTGCCCCTGGACTCAAGGGTTACTGAGTAGTGGTCAGTGATGCCCTCGACCGTCGCGCCGCCACGCTCACCCCACGAGAATTCCACGGTGCGTTCGTCGAGCTTCTTCACACCTTCTACTGACGTGACGATTTTCATGCCACTGACCGGGATGCCGTCGATATAGAAGGCTGCACCATCCACGATGGACGAGGCCGTACCGCCCTGCTTATTCTCATCACCTAAGGTGCCGCGGAAGACGATCCAGCTAATCGGTGCGCACGGGTCATAGTTGTTTTCCACGTTTTCAATCCAGTACTGCGTGCCCGACGGGTTCGGGCCTGCCTGCGGCATCCGGCCCGGCGCGGAACCGTCCGGGTACTGCTCGCGTGGATCGGTGGGCAGGGCCGCGCAATTTTCATCAGGGGCCCCGCCATTATCGCGGCCGTTCTCAGGTGTCTCTGCGCCATCCTTGCCAGCGGCGTCATCGCCACCAGATGCCTTCTCAGTGACCGTCTCCGTTACCGCATCCGGACTTGATTCCGCACTACTAGCGACCTCACTGGTCGGCGGCGGTTCGGCATCATCTGCAGTGGAGCAGCCGGCAGCCAACGCCGCGATGGTCGCGATGCTCGTGAGTGCTGTTCTACGTAAGTACTTCATAGTGCGAAACTTTAATTGCCATAGATCGTCTGTGAACCCTGAAGTTTCTAATTTCGGCGCTTCAGCGTTCTTGGCGACTAATTAGGGGGCCATGATGGAGAGCGGCTGAGGAGCGTCGTTGTATGGGTTTCGTAGCTTTCGGGGCTCTAAATGTAGGAGTGCAAGTTACATCTGGAAAATGAGCGTTTGAGGTTTATAATCCTGTTTAATTTAATAGTGGGCACAATCAAGGAAAATTGTTTTGGCACTCTCGGCGGATCTCGTTATGTGGCTCATGGCCCAAGGGCATAGGCAAACAGATATTGCGAAGGAATACGGCGTCTCGCGACAATACGTACACAAGCTTGCGAAAAATGGGGGCTATGTGCCCCCGATCACCACGATCACGGAAAATCTTCCTTGGGAAGTCGATAGCGCATGCTTTCGTAACACTATCTATATCTCACTGAGGGCGTACGGGCATATTAATTTGGGTGGCCCGGAATCACTTGAGAAAGATACTGCCCGGAGGGCAGAAACCCTAATTAGAAGGCTCAAAATCTTTAATCAAGTAATTGATTACGATCCGGAATATCCACCCGTTCCAGGGTTGAGTAACGTTAATGGGTTTGCTTACCTGCCTCGGACTGAAACAGACGAGGATTACGTCATAAAGATTCGACCAGGGGTCAAAATCACTCCGCTTGGGGAAAAGCTTTGGCGAATGCCACAAGAATGAGAAGGGATTTAATCGAGCAAGCCAAGCTGTCAACAGGTACCCCTCGTTGTCTAGAGGATGAGTAGGGAAGTTTTAGTTACTCGCAGCTTTTGCGTTCCTTGAATTCCCTTACAACCCCCACTCCTCGAAGGCCAGTTCGCAATCCGTTACCCCCTTGTCACGGATTGAAACCCTGCTGTCACACTCGAAGCTTTTATCGTTGAAAATTCCCGTCACGTTAGCTCTTGCGCTATTAATTGCAGGTCGGAGTGTTTTTGGCCAAGGGCCGAACTATGGCCCTATGTCCGAAAAGATAGAAAAGTGCCCCGCACACGCATAAAGTCTTTCTAATCCGGTGCTCTCTCACGAAAGGCTACTCATGTCCACTGCCTCCGGTACGCCAACTCCTAACACGCCTGAAAGCGATGCCGACGAACTGCCGGAGTTGCACAGCGAGGAGCATCTCGAGCAGGCCCGCGACGAATTCGAGCTCGACCACCTTTCGGACGCGGACAGGGAGTACATCGAGACCCAAGCGGAGACCGATGAGGTTCCCGACGGCACGGTGATGTCCTGGGCGCTGACGCTATTCGGTACCGCTGTCGGTGCCGGCATCTTGTTCCTCCCGCTCGACGCCGGTTCCTTCGGTTTCTGGCCCCTCGTCGCCGCGACCTTGTTCATCGGTCCTTTGGTGTTTTTCTCCCACCGCACTTACGCCCGCATTGTGTCGGGCTCACCGATGCCCGGCATGGACGTCCTGCAGATCATCACCGCGCTTACCGGGCGCAAGCGGGGGTTTGCCACGGCGTTGGTGTATTGGTTGGCTGTCTTTCCCACTGTGTTGATCTACGGCGTGTCCATCACCAACACGATCGACAGCTTCATTACCAACCAGTTCGGTGGCCCGGAGCTAAGTCGTTGGGTGCTGGCGCCGATCTGCGTGGGTATTCTCACCGGTGCATTTGCGTTCGGGCAAAAGGCAACCCTGGCGATGGCCAACTTCCTCGTCTACCCGCTCATCATCGCCTTAGCGGGTGCGTCGCTGTTCCTTATTCCACGTTGGGATGTGCAGAGCTTCATCTCCTACGAGTCCGATACCCCGATCTGGCAGTCACTTCTCCTGCTGCTGCCTGTCCTGGTCTTCTCCTTCAGTCACATGGCTGCTCTGTCGCAGTTCGTCCTAGACGTGCAAAAGAAGCATGACGACGACGTCGCTAAAACCGAGAAAGACGTGACCAAGATCGAGCTCATCGCCGCGACTGCGCTGGTTCTGTTCACCATGTTCTTCGTCTGGTCGTGTGCGTTCGCCCTCGGCGCGGAGGGCCTTGCTGCCGCGGCGGAGCAGAACATCCCCGTGCTGTCCTACCTGGCTAACGAGACAGGCACGCCGCTGATGGCCTGGTTGAGTCCCATCGTGGCCATCTGCGCGATCGCCTCGTCCTACTTCGGCCACATGATGGGTACCGAGGAGGGCACGACGTACCTGCTGCGCGTCGCCGCACCGAATTTCGCGCAGCGCGTCAGCGAGAACGCCCTGCGCTGGGTGATCAATATCTTCGTCTTCGTCACCGGCACCCTCGTTGCGGTGTTTAACCCGTCCATCATGACGCTGATCTCCGTCGTCGGTGGCGTCTTCGTTGCGTTCTTGGTCTACATCGTCCCGTCGCTGCTCTTCCGCAAAGCCACCGCGTACAAGCACTACGCCAACCGCCCCGACACCATCTTCGTTGGCGTGATGGGCATCGTGATTGTCGGTGTGGCTATTTGGAATATGGTGCGTTAACGCCCGAGTCAGCGGGAAACCTCCTCAGACAGTTACAACCCCCACTCCTCGAAGGCCGCCCGAACTACAGGGGGGCTGCCGAATTCGGTCTTCAGCGCACCTAGTTCTGCTTCCCAATCGATGCGGACATCTTCTGAGCCAGCGGCTTTTTCCACCGTCTTGCGCAGCCTGACAATCCGCTCCATGATTCGGGCAAGCGATGCACGCTGCACTGCCACCGATCCTCGCACAACTGATCGTGAGAGTTGCTGGCGGATATGCACGAAGATCACGCCCATTGCCCACACCGGGTCGTATTTCATACCGACGGCCGACGCGAAATCCGCCGCCATCCTTGCACTGGGACCACCGGTGGTGATGACATCAAAGCCGATGTCGAAACGCTCAAACCACGTTGCAGCCAGCAGTGTGTAATCCGGATCCGTAGCCACGTCCTCCACCGACTGGAGCGCGAACACCGCCTCGGCGAAGTCCACGCCGGGCGCACGGATGAAGTCGAGGAAGTACTCCAGCGACGGGGCCGCGAAGAACCAGTAGCGGTGATACATCCGCATTCCGTCATCACCGAAGTATTTCGCTGCTGCTTCATAAAGCACCTCGGGGGAGAGCACAGTCGGATCGTTCGCGGACAGCGCATCCGTGACCAGCTTCTCCGCGCCTACATCCATCCCGTTGCGCTGATAGAAGCTCAGCAACGCGTCGTAATTTCCGTACCGCTCACACAAACGCTTCAGCTCGTGCATGTTGTTTCGGAGCAACGCCACATCGATCTCCAGTGGCAGCAGCTTCTTCGGATGCAATGGCCGGTATTTGTGCGCTTCTTTGATCAGTCGGTCCAGACCCTCACTGCCCAGCAGATCCGCATATTCGTCCACCTTCGTGGGCAGGTACCCGCCTGGCGCGAAATAGGTGTTTAGCAACCAGTCGATCACTCGATCCGCATCCAACTTCAACCAATGCGCGATAGCCACGTGGTGCAAATAGAGCTCCTCCAGCGCCTGCACCACCGACCCGACCGGCAGCGCAATCAGCTGTGCCCGCTCACTGGCCTCAAACATCAGCGTTTCCAACGCCACCAGCAGCTGCATCTCGCGCCCATCAGACGCATGACTGCGGATCACATTGCCGGTGTAGCGCAGCTGGCTTGCGGCGGCGTCCACGTCAGCGTCCATAAACGCGTTCTCAAACAGCACCCGCGTGTGCTCGATTGCCTCCTGCACAGCCACCAGCCCCTCTGGCTGAACTGATGAATACGGCATCACCAGCTTGGTCACCGCTGGCTCCACCATCGGCTTCTTCTCCCGCAACGTGTTGATCACCGTGATCAGCTCCCGCTTCCGCATGATCCCCAGCGTGCTATCCACCACGTCCCGCACAGTCACGTCTGCATCAGCGGGCGCATCGTCTTCGTCCAGCTCTTCCACCTTCCGTGCCTGACGCACCCACTCCGGGTCCCGCATCATCCGCCGCGCCACCGCCACCGCATGCTTGCACCACTCCCGCGGCACCGGGCACGTACACCACACATTCAGCCGATCCGCCACCGTGGCACCGTCATCAATCACCAGCTCAAACCGCACCACCCACACATCCGTGCCCACAACCTGCGCGCTAAACGACGCCCCCGCGTCCACCAATGCCGTCATCTCCCCATCCGCGATCTCATCCGCCCGCATAAAACTCTTCAGATCCGACCGCGCCGCCACGCCCGCCTCACCCAGCGCCCGGACAAACTCCACCACGTTCTTGCTCATACCTTGAGCCTACGAAGACGGCGGGACATAGAGGTGGGGATTGTTCGAGTGGGTGTTCGTGAGGAATCTAGTGGGATAACGCATTTCGCTTATCGACGACAATCCCAAAAAACTGTTCTCTAACCACATGGCTCGTGATGGCATATCTATAGTCTGGTTAAGGTTCACCGCGTGGGAGGAAACATGAAACTCAAGGGGAAGGCTGTAGTCAGGTCGTTTCCGTACAGCGTCGACCATCTTGAGCATTTCCTGGTGGAGGTGGCACAGGAAGACGAAGAAACTCGGCGTCTTCTCCTTAAATACCCGACCGTTTACGTCATCTATCAAGAAGCTGATGGTGCGTATCAGGTCTATGTCGGCGAAACGAACGATATTGCACAGAGAACAAAGACCCACCTAGAAGTCGATCCCGACAAAATCGATCTGGAAAGCAGTGCATTCGATGATGCTTTGCTTCCAGTAGAAGAGCCTGAAATTGTCACACTGAAACCGTCAAAGTGGAATTCATTCCGCGATAACGACTCGACGATCATCGTTATTGGGCACTCTTTATTCAATAAATCGTTGACCTTGGATATTGAGGATCGGTTGATGCTGTATCTGTCCTCTGTTGAAGGGGTAAAAGGGGCAGACTCAATCACTTTGACTAATGCTCGTCGCAATATTCAGACTGACTACTTCACGCGCGACTACGTTGACGTCACTTTCAACTCAATTTGGCGCAAACTTCGACAGCATGACCCTGTCCTGTTTCCTCTCGAGCGACTTATTCGGGAATCGGCACTCTTCAAGGCATCTCCGTTTCATCAGCTCAACGAACAGCAGGTGGGAGCAAAAGTTCAGATCCTCAAAGCAGTTGACCGTGCATTGACTCCGGATGAGTTTCACCGAGATCGCGAAGAGTCGGATCTGATCCTCGTTAAAGGCGGAGCGGGTACTGGCAAGACAGTGCTACTCAGCAGTGTTTTCTATGACCTCATTCAAGCGCGTGCTGCCGAAACTGAAATCGGAGGAAACAAGAGTTTCAATGCTTGTCTGTTGGTGAACCACGATGAGCAGGTGACCGTCTACCAGCAAATCGCGGAGAAGCTCGGTCTGCATGACGATAAGCATCCAAGTGTCATGAAGCCGACACGGTTCATCAATGAGCATCAAGCCGCTGGCACCAAGGCAGATGTGGTGTTCATTGACGAAGCGCATCTGCTTTGGACCCAAGGAAAACAGTCTTACCGAGGTGACAATCAGTTCCGGGACATTCTTGAACTGGCTGATGTGGTCGTTGCGGTATTTGACCCGCTTCAAGTGTTGGCTGGTAACCAATTCTGGACAGACGAGCAGCTAAGGGAACTGGAAGTTCGCGCAGGGCAAGAAAATGTCATCAACCTCAGCCAACAGATGCGCATCGACTCAGATGGTCCAGCCGAGGACTGGATTCGCACGGTCATCGACCAAGGGCTGATCACCCGAATTCCTACGAATGATCGCTACCGCATTGATGTTTTCGACACCCCCGAGGATCTTCACTCCGTTATCCGAGCGAAATCGGTGCACGGTGAAGCTTCCGAGGTTGAGAAGGGGCTCAGCCGGCTGATCGCTACATACGATTGGAAGTTCTCGTCTGGAAAGACACGCCCGACTGATAGCGAAACCTGGGACGTCACCATCGGTGATTTCCGTCTTCCCTGGAATAACCAAATGCCGATCTCGAGAGCAGAGAAGAAGCTTTCGTGGGCCGAGCGAGACTCAACGGTTGATGAAGTGGGCTCGATCTTCACTGTTCAAGGCTTTGACCTGAACTATGCCGGAGTCATTCTTGGACCATCAGTGAAGTATCGCGATGGTCGAATTGTCTTCGACAAGAGTGAGAGCCGAAATCCGAACGTGACGAGCAAACGCTCCATGGAGATTGACGGTGAAAAGAAGAAGCTCGACGTCAGTGAGGAACTCCTGCGCAATCAGCTAAACGTGCTTCTAACTCGAGGGGTGCGTGGCATGGGAATCTATGCCGTTGATGACGCACTGAGGGAAGAGCTTAAGAAAGCTGCACAACGAGCAGACTGAAGACAGCTAAAAAGGGTCAAGCAAGAATTAACTGCTCGGGAAAAGCCCAGGAACTCCGCACTGCGGAGTCCCTGGGCTTTTGATGCTTGTTGGTTACGGCAGCTCCACCTCACATTGCTCAAGAATGGTCTTAGGCAGGCGGAAGCGGGCGGTCATGCGAGGGTCGACGATCTGGCTGATCTGGGTATCGCCGGTCAGCGAGAGCAGCATGAGGGCATCGGTTGCGTCGAGAGGGGATTCGTCGACAAGCCAATCGCGCATCATGCGGGTGGATTCCTTGACGGCGTCGGTGAGGCCGATCTCGGAGGAGATTGTGTAGACCGCATCGCCGGAGTCGAGGAAAGGCAGGGGCAGTGGGCGGCCGTCGAGGACGGTGACGCGGATCTTTACTTCAGCTTCGATTTCAGCGCCGCATACGGCGACTTCGCCGTCGCCCATGACGGCGTGGACGTCGCCAAGGCTGAGGTTTGCGCCGTCGACTTCGACTGGGAGGTAGAGCGTGGAGCCGGCGACGATTTCTTTGGTGTCCATATTGCCGCCGTGCTGGCGGGGCTCGCCGGTGGCGACGGATTCGGTGGCGGGGGAGGTGCCGATGACGCCGATCATGGGGCGGAGCTCAATGGCGATGTCGTCGGAGAAGTGAGCCTTGCCGTCGCGGATGGGGATGATACGGGTGCGCTCCTCAACCGTGCCGGGCAGTGCGCCGAAGTCCGGGTGGGTGGTCATGGTGGCGTGATCGCCGATCTCAATGCTGAGGATCTCAACCTTGAGAGTGTCGCCCGGCTTAGCACCGTTGATGGCGATGGGGCCGGTGGCCGGGTTCACCTTGTCCCAGCCGACGGTGCTGAACAGCTGCGATTCATCGGTGATGGTGTTGGAGAAGCAATCCATGGTGTGGACTGTGACTTCGGCGCCGCTTTCAATGTGCAGCTGTGGCTCTGCATCGGGAGACATAGCCAAAACACACGTGTGGGAATCGATGGAATGCATTGGTTGCCCTCTCTTGTAGAAAAGAACGACTAAGACTTGTCTCGACCCTAGCCGGAAAAGTAGTGGTTAGCGGGGGTTCTGGAGTGCGCGCATGGCTTTGTGTGCCTTTGGTTAAGGTCTCGGGAGCTATATGGAATCCATACACTGTGGCTCATGCGCTACATGGACTATGACGAGGTAATGGCAACGCTTTCGCCATCAGCAGCAGTTGATGCACTGCGCGAGGAGCTGAAAGGCGGGTTTGAACCTGCCAACGACCAGGAGCGTCAAAAGGTGGCGCTTCCGCATGGTGAAATGCAACTGCTGCCAGCGGCAACTGAAGCTGCCGTTGGCGTGAAGGTCCTCGGCATCCAGCCTGTTGGTTCCGATGTGGATGTTCCGTTCGTGCAGGGCTCCTACCTGCTCATGGGCGGTAAGACGCTCACACCGGAGGCGGTCATTGATGCTGCTGCTCTGACTGAGCTGCGTACTCCGGCTGTGTCCGTGGCGTGTGTGGTGGATCTGCTGCGTGACTCGTCGGAGTCGTTGAATGTAGTGATTTTTGGCACCGGCGTTCAGGGAGTCGGTCACGCGAAGACCATCGCGGATGTGTGTGATGGTGTGCGCGAGGTGACGCTCACGTTCATCTCACGTAATCAGCCGAGTGACTTCCCGTATGAGTGGGTTGAGTCGGGAACGTCAGCGGCGGATGAAGCAGTGTCGAAGGCGGATGTCGTGGTCACTGCGACGTCTTCGCAGGAGCCGATACTTGATGCAGAGCACCTTCGTGATGATGTAATCGTTCTTGCCGTCGGTTCACACACGACGGATGCGCGCGAACTTTTTGAAGATGTGTTCGCCGATGCGCAGGTGGTTGTTGAAGATCCTGGTGCAGCGGAGCGTGAAGCAGGGGATGTGTGCATCGCCATTGAAAAGGGAGTGGTGACCTGGGATTCACTAATCCCGATGGTCGATGTTGCTCGCGGTGTCGTCGAGCTTGATCCGAGTCGTCGTGTTGTGGTGAAGACAGTCGGGATGCCGTGGCAGGACCTGGCTGTTGCACGGGCACTAACGCAGCAGTAGGCACTTGCTACAGATGAATCACTTCCACCCCGGACCACTTGTCAGCGAGGTATTCCGCGGCGATGAGGCGGTGGCAGGTGGAGGGATCGGCCTCGGAGCACAGTAGGACGGCGTGGTCGAAGGTGTCCTTGGTGGGCATGTCGCGGTCGTCGAATTGGGAGCGGAGCTTGCGTGCGAACTCGTCGAAAGGCAAGCCTTCTTTGCGGTAGGCATGCATGAGGTCCTCGCTGGGGGCGAGGGCTAGGACGTGCTCGTAATCGATGTCGGCGATGGTTTTGAGGAACCAGGCGAGATCATCTTTCTTTGTGAAGCCGGCGAGCTGGTTCGTGTTGTGCCGCCGGATATCCACGACTCGCTTCACGCCGTTGTCGCGCAGAATGTCGAAGAATTCTTCCGCGCTCTTCTGCGAATACCCGATTGTGAAAAGCTTCATGTCCGACATGGTGCCCAGTGTAGAGCGGGCTAGTCCATCTGCAGGACTGTGCGAAGGTCCGCGAATGGGCCGGGGCAGACTTCGTGTGTGACGGTTTTTCCGTTTCGGATCTTGCGAAGCAATCCGGCATCAGTCAGCTTCTTCAAGTGGTGAGAGACGGTGGGCTGACTCAAGCCGGACTGTGCGGCGAGTTCAGAAACGCTGATGGGTCCGCACCCGTCCTCGGCGAGCTGGGACAGGAGACGGAGGCGAGCCGGGTCCGCGAGCACCTTGAAAAGCTGCGCGTAATGGTCAGCTTCTTCGATACTGAGCAGGCCCGCGCTGAGGGAGCAGCACGTAGGTGGTTCTGCGACAGCTGAGGTGTTAGGGGAAGCCATGGTTCTCACTTTCTCATATTGACAGTGATCAATAGGAGTTTTAGATTTCATATCGACGTTTGTCGATATGAAAGGTTTCTGATGTCCGAGTCAGCAATAGCTCAAGAACCTGCCCGCATGTCATTCCTCGATCGCTTCCTACCAGTTTGGATCATCCTCGCGATGGCCCTGGGGTTGGGGCTGGGCAATTGGTTCCCAGGCTTGAGCGGCGGATTGCAGAGCATGGAGGTCGGTGGAATCTCGCTGCCGATCGCGCTGGGCTTGCTGGTGATGATGTACCCGCCGCTGGCAAAGGTCCGCTATGACAAGACCAAGGAGATCGCTACTGATAAGCGGTTGATGGCAGTGTCGATCTTGCTTAACTGGGTCGTGGGGCCGGCATTCATGTTCGCTCTTGCCTGGATCTTCCTGGCGGATGAACCGGAGCTCCGCACGGGCTTGATCATTGTCGGTTTGGCCCGGTGCATCGCCATGGTGCTGGTCTGGTCGGATCTGTCGTGTGCTGACAGGGAAGCGACCGCTGTTCTGGTGGCCATCAACTCGGTGTTCCAAGTGCTCATGTTTGGTGTGCTGGGCTGGTTCTATTTGCAGATTCTGCCGTCGTGGCTCGGCCTTTCAACGACGTCGGTGAATTTCTCATTTTGGGCGATTGTGTCATCGGTGCTGGTCTTCCTTGGTATCCCGTTGTTAGCTGGTGTCTTGTCGCGAATCATTGGTGAGAAAGCTCGTGGGCGCGAGTGGTACGAGGAGAAATTCCTTCCAGTGATCTCCCCGCTCGCATTGGTGGGGTTGCTGTACACGATCGTGCTGCTGTTCTCCCTGCAGGGCGAACAGATCATTTCTCGCCCGTGGACGGTTGCTCGGGTAGCGGTCCCGCTGCTGATCTACTTCGTGGTGATGTTCTTGGTTGGGCTGTTCGTGTCTAAGTCTTCGGGCATGGGGTACGCACAATCCGCATCGGTCGCGTTCACGGCAGCAGGTAATAATTTTGAGCTGGCTATCGCTGTTGCGATTGGTACCTTCGGTGCTACTTCCGCAGAAGCATTGGCAGGCACCATCGGGCCACTGATCGAAATTCCGGTGCTTGTGGGGTTGGTCTACCTGATGCGGTGGATCGGCCCGAAACTGTTTGCTGGCGACCCAACTTTGCCTGAGCAGCAATCGATGAATGCCGGAGTATCCGCATAGGAGGAGATGAAGATGCCAGATCGCCCGAAAGTGCTTTTTGTCTGCGTCCGCAACAGTGGAAAATCCCAAATGGCAGCTGCTCTAGCTCAGCATCATGCTGGTGAGCAGTTGGAGATTCACTCCGCTGGCACGCAGCCGGGAACAGCGATCAACGCGGAATTGAAGGAATGGAGCGCATGCGGCTGGTCCGCGGGCTTATCGCTGAGCTTTTAGCTGTCTAACCCGTTTGGTGCGGAGTAGGGAACTTTTCAAACGGCAATATAAAACCCCAGGAACTCCGCAGCGCGGAGTTGGTGGTTGCGTTGCGCGGGGTGGTTCGTGGTCTAGATATTCTGGTCCCTATGACAGTCCAGAACATTGCCCGTATCGAATCTGAGGTCTCGCAGTATTGGCGGGAGGTGCGGCATGTTGAGTCGACGACGTCGACGAATACGGAGCTGCTCGCAACGGGTGCGCCAGGGACGGTGCTGATTGCGGATCAGCAGACTGGTGGCAAGGGGCGGCTTGGGCGAGTGTGGGAGGCACCATCGGGGGCGAGCCTGCTTATGAGTGCGGCGGTGGAGCTGGCGCACACGGATGATCTGGGGCTGGTGTCGTTGGCAGCTGGGCTGGCGGTGACTGATGTGGTGCCGGAAGCGCAGCTGAAGTGGCCGAATGATGTGCTGCTGAACGGGAAGAAATTCGTCGGGATCTTAGGCGAGATCGATGCGGGTGCAGCCACGCCACTGTTGGTTGTGGGCATGGGTGTGAATGTCGCGTGGCGGCAAGAGGACCTACCGACGGATTGGTCGACCGCGCTCAACCTTGAGGGCATTGACGTTCAGTGGGATCAGTTCGTGGTGGACCTGCTCAACGCGCTGGGGCGTCGTTTGACGCAGTGGCGTGACTGGGACGCATCGCTGCTGGACGACTACCGTGCGGTATCAGCCACGATGGGGCAGACGGTGCGGCTGGATACGGTGGGGGGAATTGTTGAGGGGGTGGCAGGGGACGTCGATAAGCATGGCTCGATTGTGGTGAATGGGACGAGTTACTCCACTGGCGACGTGACGCACCTGCGTGCGACCGATTAATGTTTGGCGCGTGGCAAAGATCAAGCTTGGTAGGGGAGAAGTCGTCCTGGCGGACATGGCGCCGCCGTTGCGCGGCTTGATCTTCCCGTTCCTTGAGCTGATCATCATCACCGGGCTGTGCTGGATCGCGATCGGCTGGATGGATGCGGGAATGGTCGATAGTGCCATCCGCAATGCTGTTGTGGGCGTGTGGGCTGTGCTGGCGCTGTGGCGGTTTGTGCTGCCGCTGATTCGGCAGCGGCGTCAACGCTTCATGGTGACCAATAAGCGCGTGATCTTTGTGCCTGGTGGGCGCGGGCGAACCGAATCGATCCCGCTGATGCAGATCCGCGGGGTGAGGAAGCGTCGCGGCGGGATCGATATCGGTGTGCTTGGTTACGGCGTGCCCGTGCACTTCCCGGATGTGGGCAAAGCCAAGCGGGTGCAAGCGCTGATTGAGGGGCAGTTGCGTTAGCTCTTCACCTCAGTGGTGTGGATCTGCTCGTCGATGTCGTCGGGGGCGAGGTTGCCGGCGGCGAAGTCTGCGGTGAGCGGGAGGTGGAGCTCCATGTCGGTGCCGGGGCACAGTTCGATGGTGGCTTCGTCGACGGTGTAGTCGAGCACGTGGCCGCCGGAGGTGCGGTCGTCGTCGATGAAGTGGACGTGGCAGCCGGGAATGCCGATGCCTTTGGCGTACTTCGGGGTGCGGAAGCCGCCGATGATGCCGCTGGCGTTCTCAAACGAGATTTCCTTGTCGTCGCCAACGGCATCGCGCATGGGAGGGTAGGGCTTGGACTGCTTCGTTACCGTGCGGGTGGTCACGTTCGTGAACGTGCCTTTGATACGCACGGCGTGGAAGTAGTTGCCGGATGGCTCCAGATCATCGATGAATTTGGAGAGTTCACTGCGCTTCATGCCCTTCGGGGCCTTGGCGACGATCTTCGGCACGAAGTTGGTCACCTGCGCGAAGGGGCTTTTCTGGTCGAGGTCGGCGATGGTGGCGGTGCCGTCGCTACGCAGCTGGTAGCACGTGCCATCAAGAATGATCATCTCGCCATCGAGGCCATCAAAGGTGCCCAGGCCGAAATTGCCCTTGGACAGGATCTGGCCGATGGTCATCTCGCCGTCGTAGATGCCGTCGAGAAGCGCGGACATGAGCGAGTTCTGGAAAACAGTGTGGCGGCCAAGTTCAGTCATATGGCCGATGGTAGTTGTCTTCGTCGGCGGTGTTGGGTGGGGTTGCGGTAGCTAGCTCATAGGTTGGGGCGGGTAGGTTGCGGCAGGTTTGCCTTTTGTGGTTTGCCTTTTGCGGGCGAGGATTGGGAAAACCGCAGGTCAGCTTCGGCGGGTTTGGACAAAAGACAAACCACAAAAGGCAAACCTGGCTCGACTGGGAAGACTCGGCTCTGGAGTGGGGGCTTGTTCCTGAGTGAGGACCTCAATTGCTTTAGTTGGCTCGATAGCAGTACACACCTGCTTGTTCACTACAGTGGGCAAGCGTGAGTGATGCACAAAGAGATGCCCAGGGAATGCCCGTTGTCGCGGTGATTGGTGATGGCCAGTTGGCACGCATGATGCATACGGAGGCGATTGAGTTGGGGCTCGCGCCGCGTGTGCTGGCGGGAGCTAAGGATTCGTCGGCAGCGCAGGTCTTCGGTGACGTGCGCATCGGGGACTATAAGGACCTGGCTGATTTGAAGTCGGTCGTGGATGGTGCGGCGGCGGCCACGTTTGATCATGAACATGTGCCAAATGAGCACCTGGATGCGTTGATCGCGCAGGGGGTGAGTGTGCAGCCGCAGCCGCATGCGTTGATTTATGCGCAGGACAAGTTGGAGCAGCGGCGCAAGATGAAGGAGATCGGTGCGCCGGTGCCGGAATTCGCGCCGATTGAGTCGGCGGAAGATGGTGGGGAGTTCTTCGACACTGTCGAAGGACAGATGTGCTTGAAGGCCACGCGTGGTGGCTATGACGGGCATGGTGTGTGGTTCCCGAAGTCGCGCGAGGAGGCAGTGAGCCTGGTCGGTGACCTGCTGGACAAGGGCACGCCGCTGTATGCCGAGCGCAAGGTAGATTTTGACCGTGAGCTCTCCGCGATGGTGGCACGCACCCCGTCGGGTGAGGTTCGTGCGTGGCCGGTTGTGGAATCGCGTCAGCGTGACGGGATTTGTGTTGAGGCGATCGCGCCCGCGCCGGGCATGAGCGAAAAGGACGCGGAGTTCTGCCAGGAGCTGGCGAAGAAGATCGCGACGGAGCTGGACGTCACCGGCGTGCTGGCAGTCGAGCTGTTCGCCTCAGACGGGGAGATCACCGTCAATGAGTTGGCCATGCGCCCGCACAATACGGGGCACTGGACGCAGAATGGTTGTGTGACCAGCCAGTTCGAGCAGCACCTGCGCGCGGTGCTGGATTGGCCGCTGGGTTCGGTGGCCACCACGGCGCCGTACACCGTGATGGTGAACACGCTCGGTGCGGACACGGAGCCGGAGCAGCCGATGGAGGAGCGCGTCATGGAGGTCATGCGCCGCTACCCGGATGCAAAGGTGCACCTCTACGGCAAGGGCTACCGTCCGGGCCGCAAGATGGGGCACATCAATGTCGCAGGCGATGACCTGGACACCGTGCTCGAACGCGCGAAGGCAGCAGCAGACATCATCGTTCACGGCACAGGTAACTAAGAAAAGCTAGAAGGAGCGCACATGGAACCACAGGTAGGAATCATCATGGGGTCCGATTCGGACTGGGACACCGTCGCACCCGCGGCGGAGGTGCTCGCCGAATTCGGGATCCGCTTTGAGGTCGGTGTGGTTTCCGCGCACCGCACCCCGGACAAGATGCTGGCGTATGCCAAAAGCGCGCATGAGCGTGGCTTGAAGGTCATCATCGCCTGCGCCGGCGGTGCCGCACACTTGCCGGGCATGGTCGCGGCCGCAACGCCGCTGCCGGTCATCGGCATTCCGCGTGCGCTCAAGGACTTGGACGGGCTGGACTCGTTGCTGTCCATCGTGCAGATGCCAGGTGGTGTGCCCGTGGCCACCGTCTCCATCGGTGGTGCGAAGAATGCTGGTCTGCTCGCCGCCCGCATCCTTGGTTCCGCGGACCAGGAGATTCAGGCACGCATGGTGGACTACCAGGAAAAGATGGCCGCTGAGGTCGAGCGCAAGGACGAGGCGCTGCGCAAGCGCCTACTCGGCGAAGGTGAGTAAGAGCACCGACCCGGTCGTCGTCCTTGGGGCAAAAATTATCGACGGCCGCCCCTCCCGCATGCTCCAGGCCCGCCTAGCCACAGCATTGTCTGTGGCAACAGCGCGCCCAGCAGCACCCGTTGTGGTGACGGGAAAGGGGGAGAGCGATGTGATGGCGCGCTGGCTCGTATCTCACGGCGTGCAAGCAGCACGGATCATTGAAGAGCCGGTAGCCACATCGACGAATGAGAACCTGGAGAATTCCCGGGCGCTGTTTCCGGATGCGAAGCGCTTGATCGTGGTCACCAATGGTTTTCATGTTGCGCGCACCAAGGTGTGGGCGGCGCACCTGGGCGTGCCTATCCAGGTGGTGGCGGCACCGACGCCGAAGAAATCACGGGTGAAGAACTACGCGCGTGAAGTCTTCGCCGTGCCGCATTCGGCCACGCGAGTGGTGTGGCGCAAACTCGCGCGCCGTTGGTTCGGCCACTAATTCAACCGGCGGTCGACTTTTTCTGCCTCTGCGATCTGCTCAAGCCGGTCAGCAGAAGCCATACCGGCGACCACCACGACGGAACCGCCAGCGGCGAGGGTCGCCATGACGGTGGCATCGAATTCCTCGCGCGAGTGCCACGCCGGAATCAGTAGGCGCTCAGCGTTCGTGTTCTCTGTATCCCAGGCGGAAAGCTCAGGTGATTCGCCGTAGTACTGGTCGCCATAGAAGCGCACGGTCGGACCGAAATCCACCACACCGGCAGGCAACGTGCCACCGGTCTCTGTCACACCACGACCGAATGGATCGTCGGAGACCACAGCGACATCAGTGACGGACTGCCAATTGCCCATCCGCTCCACCGTGGTGAAAACCAGTTGTGGGGTAGGGGTGTTTGGCTTGTTGCTGCTCGAGTCGTGGCTGCTGGAATCAGTGGTGGCAAACGTCAGGCCGGCGTTGTACATGCCGATCGGTAGGACGGCGGCTTGCCAGGAGACGGGGAGGTCCACGACGATGCGGGGGTTCTCCTCGTCGGTGAGAGTGTCGGAAGGCTCAAAGTCGAATTCCTCGACGAGCATGTTGGCGATCTTGTTGGCCCAGTTATCCAAGGTCACGCCGGAAAATTCCATGCGTGTTCCGGCGGTCTCGTCGTAGACGGTGAGGCGGGGACTGGCTGGGTCAGTGGACAGGATCGGGGAGAGCAAGCTCATGTAGTCCCATCGTAGGCAAAACGAGTGGGGCCGGTTTAAGCGCCTAGTTCACGCAGCGGGGACCGCCGCCAGCATTGAATTCGGGGGAGACTTCGGCTGCACCGAAATCTTCGCCCGGGGTGCCCACGGTGTCTTCCTGCGTGACCTCTTGCGGTGCTTCATCAGCGGCGGGGCCGGTGTAATCATCGGCGGTGACCACGATCAGGGAGCCAGGCTCGAGAGTTTCATTGACCTCAATAGGCAGGCCACCGAGCAGTTCAGAGAGCTCCTTGGCAGCCGGATCATCGGCGTTAGCTGCGACGATCTGTGAGGTGCCGTAGATACCCGGGGTGGCATTGCCCACCGATTCGATGGTGATCTGCTTTTCCTCCAAGAAGGCACCGACCGTGCCGGCCAAGCCAGCGGTCTGGCCCGCATTGAGCATGGTCACCGACGCATTGGACAGTTCAGCACCAATGCCAGCGGCATCATCGCCCTCATTCTTCTTGTCCCCACCGTTGCCGTTTTCGGGGGTCTCGGTTTCCTCCTGCTCGCGGGCGAGCTTGTCCATGAACTCGTGGACCTGCTGCGGGTCGACGGTGACGATGGACTCGCCATAATCGCCCACACCGTTAACCGAGGTGACTGGGATGGTGGCAAAGGTGACATTGCCAGCAGCCAGATCGGACATCTGGGTGGCCAGGGACATGATGTCCCAACCGGAATCCACGTTCACGGAACGTTCTACCGCATTGGAAATCTCACGCAGCTTCGCTGGATTGGACAGCGTGCCAGCCGAGATCGCTTCATTGACCAGGGAGGCCATGAAGACCTGCTGGCGCACAATGCGGTCCAGGTCGCCGCGGGGCAGATCGTGGCGCTGGCGGACGAAGGCGAGTGCTTTTGCGCCGTCCAAGGTGGAGTTGCCAGCCGGGAATTTCGCGCCGGAGAGTGGTTCATCCACTGCCTCATTCAGACAGACTTCCACGCCACCAACAGCATCGGTGAGCAGCACGAAGCCGAGCAGGCCCACCTGCGCATAGTGGTCGACTTCGACGCCGGTGAGGTTCGCCACTGCGTCGATAAGCCCTTGCTGTCCTGCTTGGGCGACCTTCTCCTCGAGCTCGCGGCCTTCCTTCTCCCCGGCTTCGATCAGCTCATCGCGCTTCTCGGTGGCGTACTGGCCGTAGATGCCGTTGATCTTGGAGTTGCCGAATTTCGAATCGTGGATATAGGTATCGCGCGGGATGGATACGGCAGTCGCACGGGAGCCGTCATTAGGCACGCGGATCACCATGATCGTGTCCGTGTTCAGCTCACCATCAGCCTCACCAGCATTGAGGCGGCGCAGCTCTTCCTCGCTGAGTGGATTGCCCTGGGCGTCGGTGCGTGAATCGGAGCCGACCAGCAGAATGTCCACCGCGCCGTCGGTCCCGTCCAAGCCGTCCTTGGACAGTGACAGATCAGAAGAAGACAGATTGCCGCCCAGCCGGCCGACGGAATAGTAGCCCAGACCCGTGATGAGAATGAGCAGCACAGACAGAACAGCCAGTGTGCCCTTGAGGGCCGGGTGACCGGACTGGCTGATGTCCTTCACACGCGACGGGGCTGGCTGAATATCGCGTACTGGCCGGTAATTCTCGCTCACGAAACGCTGTCCCTTTTATCGTCCACCTGCTGAGATGCAGTTGTTCACAATAGGAGAAAAGTATAGTGCACACTCCCGCGCGCGCCGGGATCCAGCACGAGCGTGCGGCGGTAAGCTCGCACACTGTGACTGCACAAGAAGTTGGTGGTGTCACCCCGCTGGCGGTGGTGACGGTGACGTATTCGCCGGGCAAGCACCTGCCGGCGCTCGTCGATACGCTTTCTGCTGCTACTGGTGCGACCACACGCCTGGTGTGCGCGGACAATGGCTCGACCGATGGCGTGCCTCAGGCGATTGCGGCGCAGCGTGATGATGTGGAATTTCTGCCCACCGGCGGAAATATCGGCTACGGCGCGGCGATCAACGCTGCTGCGCGCCACCTTGCCCCGGCGCGTGCGGCGGGTGAGATTGACGGCGAGTTCTTCCTCATCGTCAATCCTGATGTGGAATTTTCTGCGGGCTCGATCGATGCTTTGCTCGCCTGTGCCCGTGAATACCCGAATGCCGGTGCCGTTGGGCCGCGCATCGAAGAAGCTGATGGTTCGGCCTATCCGTCCGCGCGTGAGGTGCCCACGCTGGCCACGGGCATTGGCCATGCTGTGCTCTATCCGTTCTGGTCTAATAATCCGTTCAGCCGTGCATACAAGGCAGGGGAGAATCTCACGGAGGTGCGCCCGGCTGGGTGGTTGTCTGGTTCGTGCTTGCTCGTGCGCTGGGATGCATTTGATGCGATCGGTGGCTTCGACGAGCGCTATTTCATGTACTTCGAAGACATTGACTTCGGTGACCGCCTGGCGCGTGCTGGGTGGCAGAACATCTTCTGCCCAGACGCGGTGATCTTCCATGATCAGGGGCACTCCGCGAAGAAGCACTCGCGCGTGACCGTGCCCGCGCACCATGATTCGGCGTACCGCTTCCAGGCGGACCGTCACCCGCACCTGTGGCAGCTGCCCATTCGCGTTGTCCTGTGGGCGGGACTGAAAGGTCGTGCTCTCCTCGCTCGGGTCCTGGGTTAGCTGCAAGGTAGTTCCCGGCAACTCCTCAGCCACCCGCGCCCAGCCAAATCCCGCGTTTTCTGCCCGCGCCGGGTTAGGTTTAGGCGCAGAGATCTTTTCCATCAATAGAAAGGCCTTGCCATCATGGCACCGAAGGCAACCACGGTTGATCCCGCCAAAGTAGACGCTGTCGTCCTTGTCGGTGGGCAAGGAACACGCCTGCGTCCGCTTACTGTGTCCACGCCGAAGCCGATGCTGCCCACCGCGGGCTACCCATTCCTGGCGCACCTTTTGGCACGCATCAAGGCTGCGGGAATTGAGCATGTGGTCATGGGTACCTCTTATAAAGCTGAGGTCTTTGAGGAGTACTTCGGCGATGGCTCCGAGATGGGCTTGGAGATCGAGTACGTGGTTGAGGAGGCCGCGCTGGGCACCGGTGGTGCGATCCGCAATGTGGAATCCCGCCTGCGCCATGACACGGCGATGATCTTCAACGGAGATGTTCTCTCTGGCGCGGACCTGGGCGACATCCTGCAAACGCATGCGGATAATGAGGCGGACGTGACGCTACACCTCGTGCGCGTGCCAGATCCGAGCCAGTTTGGCTCCGTGCCCACGGATTCTAAGGGGCGCGTTGAAGCCTTCCTGGAAAAGACGGAGGCGCCACCGACAGATCAGATCAATGCCGGCTGCTACGTCTTCCAGCGCGATGTGATCCGATCGATCCCGGCGGATCGCGTTGTGTCGGTTGAGCGTGAGACTTTCCCGGGCCTGCTCAAATCCGGTGCGCGCGTCTTCGGTCACGTGGACACAAGCTACTGGCGCGACATGGGTCGCCCGTCCGATTTTGTGCAGGGCTCCTCGGACCTTGTCCGCGGCATCGCGCCCAGCCCACTGTTGGAGGGACGTACGGGCGAGGCGCTTATCGACGAATCCGCTGGCGTCGCCGGCGGCGCCATCCTGGTCGGCGGTACCTCTGTGGGGCGCGGCTCCACCATCGGTGCTGGTGTGCGCTTGGATGACTGCGTTGTCTTTGATGGTGTGACCATTGAGCCCGGCGCGATGATCCGTGATTCGATCATCGCTTCGGGCACGACCATTGGTGCGAATGCGCGGATCCAGGACTGCGTGATTGGCGATGGCGTGAATATCGGTGCCCGCTGCGAACTCCAAGGCGGCATGCGTGTGTGGCCAGGCGTGGATATCCCGGATCTGGGAGTGCGTTTTTCCCCAGACGCGTAGCGACACGCCGGAGAGCATGGGGATTAGTTGCTTGCCGGTTCACCTACTACTACATGTAGTACCCCCGGTACTTGCCCCCGGTACGGGCGGCATGTGACTCGTGTGACTGGTGTGGCACTTCACGGCCGAAACCTGAGCTTTTGCCCAGCGAAGCGGTAGTTTTGAGGAACTTTGTGTTGACGCTATTTAGTGCGCCAGGGTTGAATCACAAGGGTGTAATCAACGGCGGTAACACGGCGACAGACAAGACTCAGAAAGGGGACGGCGTGGAAGACATGGTTTCAGGCGCCACGCTCCGCGGCGCGGCCGCGGGTGGAATGACCCTCGACGAACTGTTCGGCACCGTCGAGCAGGAGTGGCAGGACCAAGCCCTGTGCGCTCAAACTGACCCGGAGGCATTCTTTCCGGAAAAGGGTGGCTCCACCCGCGAGGCAAAGCGCATTTGCCAGGCATGCGCTGTGCGCGATGAATGCCTCGAGTACGCACTCGAACACGATGAGCGTTTCGGTATTTGGGGCGGTCTCTCTGACCGTGAGCGTCGTCGTCTGCGCAAGCAGATCGGTTAGTTATATCAATCCTGGAAATTCGGGTCGATATCCCGCGGATCCAGATTCAAATAGTGCGCTACTAAAGCGGTCAGAACATTAGTCAGGAGTTCTGCCCGCTCAATTTCATTTGTGGCCCTTTGTTCAATGGGCATGCGGAAAATTACAAAACGCGCGCGGGTAGGGTTGCCTGCGCGATCCACACCTGCCTGCAGCACACGGCCCAGTGGGACCGGGCCGTCAGCAAAGATCTCCTCCGGCATGAGCATGTCCGGGCGCAGACGCATGCGCGGAACGGTATCCACGGCCAGGTCAACGCCGGTCAAGTGATCGAAATAGCGGTTCTGCAGCGGAGCATATGCATCCAAAACGGCCTGGTCAAAAGCCATGGAGCGCGTGCGGTAACGCGGCACAGCCACTGGCATGAGGGGGCCGCGCACGCCACGTCCATGCCGGTCGCGGCGCAAGGGCAAGCGGGATGAGCTGGCAGAAGCGTCGGTCATGCCTATCAATCTAGGCCGGAAATGTTCTGGGGCAGATAGTGGCGCGCCGCGTGGCGCATGCCCAAAAGTTAAACCTTGGGTTTAGACTATTGCCCCGTGAGTACCTTCCGTCGTTGCTGTCGCCCCGGGTGTGGTCGCCCCGCCATCGCCACACTCGTCTACGCGTACTCCGAAAAAACCGCCATTGTCGGCCCGCTCGCCCCGTCCACAGACCCACACGCCTGGGATCTGTGCCAGCGACACTCCGAGCACATCACCGCCCCCGTTGGCTGGGAGATGGTGCGCATTGACAATATCGAGCTTTCCGACGAAGAAGAGATCACCGCCCTGGCCCAAGCCGTCAGTGAGGCAGGCCGTGTGACCACGGGTCTGGTGGATACCACCCAAGACCCCATCGAATTCGACACCGAGCGGGACTTCACTAACCCGCAAACCTCGAATCATCCCGTTTACCGCACCAAGCGTGTTGGCGAGCACCTCGCCGAGCACAAAGCTGCCCGCCGTGCGCATTTGAGCGTTGTGCCGGACCCGGATTCACAACAGGACGGATCATCTTCTGCCACTGACCGTGGCAACAGCGAGGGGTAGACCGCTTGGGCGCCGATCACGTTTAAGATCGGTGGGCATGACTGAAAATCCGTCACAGCTAGAACACCGCACTCGTTCCCGTGAAGATGTCCAGGCCGCGATCAAGGCCTATGACATCCGCGGTGTCGTAGAACCCGCAGATCAAGCTACCGTCGATGCAGATTTCGTCTTCGATGCTGGCGCTGCCTTCGCCTCTATTTTGCGTGGGGAGGGTGAGAAGACCGTGGCTGTCGGCCACGACATGCGCCCGTCCTCGCCGGAGCTCGCCGCTGCTTTTGGCCGTGGTGTGACCAGCCAGGGGCTGGATGTGATTGAGCTTGGCCTGACCTCTACTGATGAGCTGTACTTCGCCGCCGGCGTGATCGGTTGCGCTGGTGCGATGTTCACCGCCTCCCACAACCCGGCTCAGTACAACGGCATCAAGCTGTGCCGGACGGGAGCCACCCCGGTCTCGCAGGATTCTGGCCTGGCTGAGATCACCGACATGCTCGTTGAAGGTGTGCCTGCCTTTGATGGTGAGCAGGGCACTGTGACCCAGCGCGACATCTTGGGTGATTACGCGACCTTCCTCCGCGATT
Source organism: uncultured Corynebacterium sp. (assembly GCF_947253065.1). Classification (GTDB taxonomy): domain Bacteria; phylum Actinomycetota; class Actinomycetes; order Mycobacteriales; family Mycobacteriaceae; genus Corynebacterium. Next base: position 14,497 of record NZ_CAMXWS010000002.1, on the reverse strand, counting down.
TGGTCCCGGTTCCGTCGGACCGCAAGCTAGTCGTCGCTGTCGATGCCGCCAATGGCATGGCCGGCCACACCGTCCCGGCGGTGCTGGGTACCGAGGACCACCTGGATATCCGCCCGCTCTATTTTGAACTCGATGGCACCTTCCCCAACCACGAAGCGAATCCCTTGGATCCGAAGAATCTGGTGGATCTGCAGGAATTCGTCGTCAAGCAAAATGCCGATATCGGCCTTGCTTTCGATGGCGATGCGGACCGCTGCTTCGTCGTGGATGAAAAGGGCGAGCCGGTCTCGCCTTCGGCGATCACCGCTTTAGTGGCAGAGCGCACGCTGGAGAAATCCCCGGGCGCGACGATCATCTACAACGCGATCACCTCGCAGGCTGTGCCGGAGCTGATTGAGGCGCACGGCGGCACCGCTGTGCGCACGCGCGTGGGGCACTCCTACATCAAGGCGCAGATGGCGGACAAGGGTGCGCTGTTCGGCGGCGAGCACTCCGCGCACTACTACTTCGCCGAATTCTTCAATGCGGATTCCGGCATGGTCGCAGCGCTGCACGTGCTCGCTGCTCTGGCTGAGCAGGACAAGCCGCTGAGTAAGCTGATGGCCAGCTACAACCGCTACGCAGCCTCCGGCGAGATCAACTCTGAGGTCGCTGACCAGCAGGCAACGATGGACAAGGTCGTCGAGGCTTTCGCTGATCGCGCTGAGAGCGTCGACCGACTCGATGGTGTGACCGTTTCGCTGTCCGGCACCAAGGCCTGGTTTAACGTGCGCGCATCCAATACCGAGCCGCTGCTGCGTCTGAACGTTGAGGCTGAGACCCAGGAAGAAGTAGATACCCTGGTTGAGGAAGTCTTGAGCATTATCCGCGCCTAGAAGGGGAGGAGACCGCGCCATGAGCGAGGGCAGGAGCTATTACGAGGGTGCCGCTGATTATGACGCGGAGACCGTCCGCTTCTTCGATGTCGCTCATGAAGGAGCCCACGTGCGCGCGATCACTGAAGCGGCGAGCTTGCTCGCCGAGCTGGAAGGCTCCACCCCGCGCAGCGTGGTCGTGCTGGTCACCGACGCGATCTCTGAGGCCGCCGCGCAATGTGCGGTGGCGGTGCTCGGTTACGACCGCGCGCCCGTGACGGTGACGCGCTCCCTGCCGGAATTCGTCGGCGCGCTCGACGTGGTCATCGTCGTTGGCGATGCACCCGATGCCGAGAGCGCTACCCGTCAATTGAATGCGGCAGCGGGCCGTGGCGCTGAGGTGATTCTCGCCGGTCCAGCCGGCGGCCCGGTGGTCGAAGATGCATCAACCCGTGTGATCCAGCTGCCCACCCCACCGACCGCACTAGGCGCTTCGCCGCTGCGCACCATCGCGGCCATCACTGCAGTGATCACCACACTAGATGGGGCGTCATCGCTTATCGACGGTCTTGCCGATGCAATCGACGAAGAGCTCACCGGCCTTTCCCCGGAACGTGATGTATCGGTGAATTCGGCCCGGCAGCTGCGTGAATTCATTGCTGGTTCGCGTGTGCTGCACACCGGCTACACGCCTGTTGGCGTGGCTGTGGCAAAGTTCATCGCCACACTGTGGTCGGCCCGTGGATTGCCCAGTGGTTTCGTGGGCAGGGAAGACCTTGGTCCGACCTTGGAAGCGAGTTTCCGGAATGGCGATAGCGCTGCGGAAAGTAACTCACAGGCGGACCCGAACGATATTTTCTATGACCCGTTCATCGACGGCCCGCCAGCTGAAGTCCCGGTGAAAACGATCGTGTGGGTGCAACGCGAACCACATTTAGCTGGTGCGCGTGCAGAATATGTCGAGGACGACACAATGAACTCGATACCGACAGCGGCAGGTTCTCCTGGTGCAGACGCGCACCATCTGGCCGCTGCATTAAGGCTGATTGTCAGGGGACTGGCCACAACAGCTTTGAACTGATTCAAGGAGGCGACGAATAGCGTGCAGGTGCTCAACCCGGCGCTGCAGACCTACCCGTGGGGCTCGAAAACACTGTTGGCGCAGCTGCGTGGACTCGACGTTCCTTCTGCGACACCGCAGGCTGAACTCTGGTTTGGTGCCCACCCGGCATCCCCAGCAACGATTGGGGAAACTGGGCTTGATCAGGTCATTGCTGCTAATCCGGCGGCTGCGCTCGGTGCAGAGGTGCAAGCAGAATTCGGGGATGAACTGCCATTCCTGTTGAAGATTCTCGCTGCGGATGCACCACTGTCGATCCAGGCGCACCCCACCGCGGAACAAGCCCGCGCGGGATTCGCTGCGGAGAATGAAGCAGGTATCGCACTGGAAAGCCCGGAGCGGAATTACAAGGATCCGCACCACAAACCAGAGCTGCTCATTGCGCTGACGCCATTCACTGCGCTCGCGGGGCTGCGGCCAGCGCACCAAACTCTGGACTTCTTCGCCCATCTCGACTGCCCGGAGCTCGACCGGTTCGCGGACATGCTCCGCTCGGAGGATGAGGAAGAAGGTCTGCGCGCTCTCTTCACTACGTGGATCTCCTTGCCCCGCACCAAGCGTGTGGAGGTGATTGAGGGGGTCAGGGCAGCCGTGGAGAAGCGATCCTTCGCTGGAACCCCAGACTGGATGCGCGCGACTGCTGAGTGCTTCGTTCACGTGGATGAGGCCTACCCGGGTGATGTCGGCGTGCTCGCCTCGCTGTTGCTCAATTATGTGCAATTGGCGCCGGGCGAGGCCCTGTACCTGGGGGCCGGTCGCCTGCATGCGTATGTCTCCGGCATGGCCGTGGAAGTCATGGCTAATTCAGACAATGTTTTGCGCGGTGGGTTGACCACCAAGCATGTGGACGTGCCGGAACTGGTGCGTGTGACAGATTTCTCGTCGCAGATCGATCCGCGGGTGACAGCCGAAATCCGTGGTAGTGCCCATGATTTCAATGTGCCCGCCCGTGATTTCACGCTGACGCGCTACGAGCTCGGCAGTGGTGAAAGCTTCACCGCTGATTGCGCGGGCCCGGCGATCGTGCTGTGCACCGCAGGTGAAGTTGAAGGTGGCGGTGTTTCGCTTAGCTCGGGGACCGCTGCATGGATTCCCGCTACTGATCCGGCGGTGGAGATCACCGCGCATGATGCTGGTGCGGAAGTGTTCTATGTCCGCGTTGGAGCTTAGAAGCTTTAGCTGATTACTGCGAGGAGTTCTCGGCCGGATTATTCGCACCAGCGGCCTGAGCCTTTTGCTCATTAGGGACCTGTGGTACGCGCGTGGAGGCGGAGAATGGATCCTCCGGGCGCGGCTTGTTCTGGGGCAGGCCTTCCTTCGCTGCGTCAGCTGCCTGCTGTGCCTTCTCTTCGAAAGCCTGCGGGGCCTTGGGGTTCGTGCCCTGCTGCTGATTCAGCAAGTCCGGATTGATATCCTTCTCGGCCTGTTCCTCGCCGCTTTGTGGCTCTGCCGGCACGACCGTGGTTGTGGTGTTGTCCTGCGGCTGCGTTGGCTGCGGGGACGTGCCCGGCTGGGTGGAGGTTCCCTCGGAGCCCTCATTCGGCTGCTGCGTCGGCTGCGCAGTGGTCTTCGGATTAGTGCCCTGCGGGGCCGGAGCCACATTGGTCGGGCGGTAGTAGGAGACATCCTGGTCGCCGCCACGGTTGCCGTTCAAGTTGGCATTGCGTGGTGCCAGCGGATCGTAGCCCGCGCCGCCAGCACCATTATTCGCTGGTGCAGCCTGTGCCTCGTCGCCGTCTCCTTCGTTCTCGATGGAGGTCGTCGACTCTTCTGTAGAAGGCTCGGAGGCAGTCATCTCGCTCGAGCTGGAATCAGCCGCAACGACCGGCTGGCCCGCGAATTCAGTTTCTTCACTGTGCAGATGCGCCCCGGTATCGGAGATCTTCCACACAAGCAGACCCACCACGACGGCGAGCGCGAGGCCCGAAGACAGGAAGATGGCAAAGCGACGGTTAGTCAGTTCCATGGACATCTCCCTTCCTTCAGGTGCCTACCTGCGAGGTGTTGCAAACAAGCCTTATAACAACTCGATAACAAGCTACCAAGGAAACCAACATGAAGCTAGGCCAAGTTTCATCACCGGCGCGTCGCGGGCGCACACATTGCTCACCGCGCTTGGTGGGGTGTTGCTTTGTAAAAACCGAAAAATGATGGTGGACAGGCAGCAAAATACGCAGTAGAAGTGGACTTTGACGGACCTTAAACGTCTCTGCACAGGCAGTAAGACGATGAGCGACTGACAATTTTCTAAAAGGTGACGAGCCGTAAAGGAGAAAAGGCATGAGCACCTGGGATCTGGCCATCTTCAACGAGGGCACCAATGTCGATTTCCTCGACGACCTCGCGGATCTGGAATTCGACGAAACAGTAGAAGCGGTGCGCGATGCGTGCCTGCTGGCCTTGGATAAAGACAATGCCTCCGAGGACGAGGTTCTTAACGGCCAGGCAGCAGCCACCATCGCTGCGATCTGGGCGGGTGCACCTTTCAGTGCCGGCGAGGTCGCCGACACGTACTCTTTCCTGCGCGTTTCCACTGTCGAGCTAGATGAGAAGCTTATCGACGCAGCGGTGGAGATCCTCGAGGACGTCGACTCCGAGCAGGACGTCGATCAGTTCATCGAAGCACTGTCGTAAAGTCGCTTGAGGCTTTCAAAACACAAAACTCAAAGGAGAACCCCTTCACATGAATCAAAGCCACGATTCCGGCCAGGACTTCAAGGTCGCCGATCTGTCCCTGTACGAGGCAGGCCGTAAGCAGATCGACCTGGCGGAGCATGAGATGCCGGGCCTGATGCAGCTGCGCCGCGAATACGCCGAGGAGCAGCCGTTGGCCGGTGCCCGCATCGCCGGTGCGATTCACATGACCACCCAGACCGCAGTGCTGATTGAAACGCTCACGGCACTCGGCGCTGAGGTGCGTTGGGCATCCTGCAATATCTTCTCCACTGAGGACCCGGCTGCCGCAGCCATCGTGGTGGGCAAGGACGGCACCCCGGAAGATCCGAAGGGTGTGCCTGTTTTCGCATGGAAGGGCGAGACCCTCGATGAGTACTGGTGGTGCATGAACCAGATCTTCAGCTGGGGCGATGGCGTGTACCCGAACATGATCCTGGACGATGGCGGCGATGCCACCATGGCTGTGATCAAGGGCGCAGAATTTGAAAATGCTGGTGCTGTCCCGGCAGCGGCAGACACCGACTCGGACGAGCAGGTGGCCTTCTACAACATGCTGCGCGAGACCCTCGCAGCACAACCGCAGAAGTGGACCGAGACCGCGAAGTCTGTCAAGGGCGTCACTGAGGAGACCACCACTGGTGTTCACCGCCTGTACCACTTCGCTAATGAGGGAACCTTGCCGTTCCCGGCGATGAACGTCAACGATGCGGTGACCAAGTCCAAATTTGATAACCGCTACGGTACCCGCCACTCTGTCATCGACGGTCTGAACCGTGGCACCGACATGCTCATCGGCGGCAAGAAGGCCCTGGTGTGTGGCTACGGTGACGTGGGCAAGGGCGTGGCTGAGGCCCTTGACGGCCAGGGCGCGATCGTGTCCGTCACTGAGGTCGACCCGATCAACGCTCTCCAGGCACTGATGGATGGCTACAAGGTGGTCACCGTCGATGAGGCGATCGCTGATGCAGACATCATCATCACGTCTACCGGCAACCTTGGCATCATCACCTTCGACGACATGCTGAAGATGAAGGACCACGCCGTGCTGGGCAACATCGGCCACTTCGACAATGAGATCGACATGGCCTCCCTGCTGCACCGCGAAGATGTCACCCGCATGAATATCAAGCCGCAGGTCGACCTGTTCACCCTGCCCAGCGGAAATTCCATCATCGTTCTGTCCGAGGGCCGTCTGCTCAACCTGGGCAATGCCACCGGCCACCCGTCGTTCGTGATGTCTAACTCTTTCGCCGATCAGACGATCGCGCAGATCGAGCTGTTCACCAACAACAGCCAGTACGAGAACCAGGTGTACCGCCTGCCGAAGATCCTCGACGAGAAGGTCGCACGCATTCACGTCGAAGCACTCGGCGGCACCCTGACGGAGCTGACCAAGGAGCAGGCCGAGTACATCGGCGTTGATGTTGCTGGTCCGTACAAGCCGGAGCACTACCGCTACTAAACATCATGATTGTTGCACTCGAAGGCATCGACGGTGCCGGCAAGAACACGCTAGTTCAAGCGCTCATCCGCGAGATTGTGCAGTTGGAGGGTATCGACAGCGCGGCCACCATGTCGTTCCCGCGTTACCAGGAATCCATTCACGCCCAGCTCGCCGCCGATGCCTTGCACGGCAAGATGGGCGACCTGGTGGATTCCGCCCATGGCATGGCAGTGATGTTCGCGCTTGACCGTGCCGGGGTGAGTGAGGAACTGGGGCAGTGGGCGGCGTCGCCAAGCGATGTGCTTTTGCTCGATCGCTACGTAGCGTCCAATGCGGCGTACACGTCAGCGCGCACCGGCGATCTCGCTGACCGCGAGTGGGTCGCCGAGCTTGAATTCTCCCGCCTCGGTCTGCCACGCCCGCACTTGCAGGTCCTCGTGGATACCGCGCCGGATACCGCGCGTGAGCGTGCCACGAAGCGCGAAAGCGAAGATGCCTCACGCACCCGTGACCGCTATGAACGCGACACCTCCCTCCAGGATGCGACCTTTGCCGCATACGAGGAGATGGCGCGTACCAGCTGGGAGGGTCGATGGATTCGCGCGACCGAACCAGCGCCTATCATTCAAGCTATCCGCGCGATTAGCGCCTAGTTGTCAGCGAACGCTTCTAAGGAGCACCGAGACCCGATGTCCCACAAGATTCTCGTCGTCGACGACGATCCAGCTATTTCTGAAATGCTCACCATCGTGCTGGAAGCCGAGGGATTTGAAGCAAAGCCTGTTGTTGACGGGCTCGAAGCGATCCCCGCTTTTCACAGCTACCAGCCGGACCTGATCCTGCTGGACCTCATGCTGCCTGGCATGAGTGGTGTGGATATCTGCAAGGAGATCCGCAAGGAATCCGCTGTGCCGATCGTCATGCTTACCGCTAAGACGGACACCGTCGATGTGGTGCTGGGGCTTGAATCGGGCGCGGATGACTACATCACCAAACCATTCAAGCCACGTGAGCTGGTCGCGCGTATCCGCGCACGCCTGCGTCAGAAGGTCGAGGAACCGACTGAGATCCTCGAGATCGGTGACCTGCAGATCGACGTCCCGCAGCACATCGTCACCCGCGGTGAGACCGAGATCAACCTCACCCCGCTCGAATTCGATCTGCTGGTGGAGCTCGCCCGGAAACCGCACCAGGTGCACACCCGCGAGGAGCTCCTTGAGAGCGTGTGGGGCTACCGCAACGCGTCCGATACCCGCCTAGTTAATGTCCACGTGCAGCGTTTGCGCTCCAAGATCGAGCACGATCCGGAGAACCCGGAGATCGTTCTTACCGTCCGCGGCGTGGGCTACAAGACTGGACGGTAGGGGGTGTAACAGACCCTGGTTAACGAGCTGAAACGGGTAAGAGATTCTCTTGCCCACCGTTGGCGGACCTCACTCCAGGTCCGATTTGTGGGCACGGTGCTCATCGTTTCCACGATCGTCATGGGCGTGCTCGCCCTCGCGCTCGCATCTGTGGTGACGCAGCGTCTCGTTGACCTGAAATTGGATAATGCCCAGCACGATCTGGAACGCGTGCGCGTCGCCGTCGAAGAGCAGCTGCGCAATACGTCTGCAACGGGCACATCGACGCAAAGTCGCCTCAATACTGCGCGTGCCACATTGGCCCAGCGCTCCCAGCAGGACCAAGCCGCCACCGGCAGCTATGAGGCAGTGCTGGTGGTGCCACAGAAAAGCGGCGTGATCACCTCGCCGGAAGATTTCGCCGTGCCGGAACGGCTGGTGGACTTTGTCAACGAGGGCCAGGTGGCCTACCAATTCAACCCGGTCAACAGTGGGGGACGAGTCTTTGATGCTTTGATCATTGGCACCCCGACCGATTCTGATATTCCGGGCCTGCAGCTTTACCTGGTCATGGATATGGAAAGTGAGCGCCAAACACTCGCGCTCATGCGTGGCCTGCTCACCTCAGCCGGCATCGTCGTCGTTGTTCTCCTCGTGGGCATTGCTTGGCTGTCCTCTCAACAGCTCGTCGCCCCTGTGCGTTCTGCATCCCGCATCGCTGAGCGTCTCGCTGGCGGTCACTTGCGTGAACGCATGGCCGTTGAAGGCGAAGATGAGATGGCACGCCTTGCACTGAGTTTCAATGACATGGCGGACAAGCTCTCCAGTCAGATCAACCAGCTTGAGGAATACGGTGACCTACAAAGGCAATTCACCTCAGATGTCTCGCACGAGCTGCGCACGCCACTGACCACCGTCCGCATGGCAGCGGACATGATCGCCGCGGATGAAGAGAACCTCGAGCCCCACGTCCAGCGCGCCTCGCAGTTGATGATGCGCGAGCTCGATCGCTTCGAAGCGTTACTTGCGGATCTGCTTGAGATTTCGCGTCACGACGCCGGCGTGGCCGACTTGTCCTCCGCCACCATCGATGCCCGCTCGCCGATCGAATCCGCTTGGGCACAGACCTCTGTGCTGGCCGAAGAACTTGATGTGGCCGTCGAATTCGACGTGCCCGAAGAACCAGTACAAATGATCGGTGACCCACGCCGTATTGAGCGCATTGTGCGAAACCTGCTGGCTAATGCCATTGACCACTCTGAGGGCAACCCAGTTGTTGTCGAATTGGCCGCTAATGAGCATGCAGTGGCGATCACCGTGACCGATGGGGGCGTCGGTCTGAAACCCGGCCAGGAAGAGCTGGTGTTTAACCGTTTCTGGCGCGCGGATTCTTCCCGCAAGCGCCACTCCGGCGGCACCGGCCTTGGCCTCGCCATTGCGCGCGAAGACGCCCAGCTGCACCACGGCACACTTGATGCAGCTGGCACCCCGGGGGTCGGCTCTCAATTCCGTCTCGTGCTCCCACGTGACCCAGAAGTGGAATTCACCGAGGTGCCACTGGAGCTGCACGCGCCGGGCGCTGATGAGCAGGAAGCTGAATCGACGCCAGCTATCGAGCGTGCCGCGCAGCCCGAGCTGACTGCTGATAAAGCAGGAGAAACAGGAGAAACACGTAACGAGCCTGAACAGGAGGAGCAGCGGTGATGAATACGACCCGATCCCACAAGCCCGCTGCCTTCCGGGCGATTCTGGCGACCTGTTCGGCCTTGACCCTTCTGACGGTCACCGGCTGTGCGACACTGCCGACAAGTACTGAACCGCACGCCTTGCATGAATTCGAGGGGCGCCCTGATCCGGAGATGGCGGTCGAGCCGACCAAGGACGCCGATCCGGATCTGATCCTGCGTGAATTCTTCGCCGCCTCCGCGGACCCGTACAGCCAGTACGAGGCCGCGCGCCGCTACCTCACCGAACCGATGTCGCAGGCCTGGGAGCCCCGCGAGAGCATCCTGGTGCTGGACACCTTTGAGCTGTCCTCAAAGCCCATGACGGATCAGACGAAGCGCTCGTACCAAGTCGAAGGCCGCATCATCGGTTCGCTTGGCCCCGGTGGAGTCTTCCAGCCAGAAAACCAGCAGTACCAAGCCACGATGGAGCTCTCCCAAGAAGACGACGGCCAGTGGCGCATCGCTGGCCTGCCCAATGACGTGGTGGTGGACCGCGTTGAGCTGCGCAACCACTACGAGCCACGCAATCTGTTCTTCTACGATGCCACCGACCAAGCGCTCGTCCCTGACCGCCGTTGGGTGTATTCCGGAGCATCAACAAAGGAAGACGCGCTGCTGAATCTGCTTGCCGACGGCCCGTCCGCCCTCATCGCCCCAGCTGTGTCCACCGCAGGTAGCGGTGATCTGGCCTATACCGGTTACACGGACGGGGTCTACCGCTTCACTGGTTTGGCCGATGCGGATGAACAGACCCGAGCCCGCTTCGCAGCACAAGTGGTGTGGACCTTGGCGTCGGCCGGCGTGCCCGGTCCGTACCCGGTCACGCTCAATGACGTGCCCATAGTGGGGGAGAATAACGAGCTGAGCACAGAGACTTTCCGGGAGCTCGACCCGGTCAAGCAGAGCGACGGCGGTCCGGACCTGTACACCCTGAGCAATGGCAAAGTCGTCGCAGTCGATGGCATCGGCGAGGGCGAAGACCCCGTGGTGGAGCGCGTCGAGGTACTGGACAACTTGGATAGTATTTCGGCGATCGATATTGGTGATGAAGGCAATTTCGCCGCCGTGCTCAACATCAGCGATGACGAACAAGCGCTCGTGGCGGGCTCTGTCGATGGTCGAACCAAAGAGGTCCAGCGCGCCGGCAGCTTCGCCCGCCCCACGCTGGAGCCTGATCACAATGCTGCGTGGGCAGTCGTGGATGGCAAGGGTGTGATCCGTGCTGAATATTCCACCGCCACCAGTGAAGTGGATGTCCGCAGCGTCCGAGTGGAGCTGCCAGAAGACGTGGAGGGCGAGATCACCGTCCTGCGCCTGTCTAATTCTGGTTCCCGCGTGGCCATGATCGTCGATGGCCACCTCGTCGTCGGCGTGGTTGAACGTGGTGAAGACGGTGGGCGTGCCGTGGTGAACACCGCGCAATACGCCGAAGTCGAACTCGATGGCTCAGCAGTCAGCGTGGATTGGCAGCCGGACGGTTCACTGCTCGTGGGCACATCTGCCAGCCAACGACCGATCGTGCGCGTGGAACAAGACGGCTCCTCGCTCACCGCACTGCCATCGGGCAATATCAGTGGCCCAGTCGTGGCGGTGGGCGCCACACCAGAGATGATGTACCTCACCGATTCCAAGGTGATCATGCGCATGCCACTGCCCACGAAAGACTCGTTGAACTGGCGTGAGGTCCCTGGCCAACAAGGCGTGCGTGCCGCCCCGGTGGTGCCGCGGCCGTGATCTCCGAGCTGCTCTTCCCGCGGCAGTGTGCCGGGTGTCGGACACCCGGTCATCTGCTTTGCCCGCGGTGCAAGACGCAGCTGGCCACTCCGCCGTTTCGTTATAACCCCGGTGCACCGGTGCATGTCCCGGTCTTCGTCCTCGGTCCGTATGCGGACCCACACCGTGGGGTGATCCTGGCAATGAAGGAGCACAAAAACCTTGCTGTTCGCCGCCACATCGGGGCAGTGCTGAGCGCAGCAATCGACTATCTGGAGGCGAGGGGAGACATCCCAATAGGAACGCATCTTGTCCCCGCGCCGACACGACCTGCCTCTGCGCGCGCACGCGGTGGTGATCCGGTCACAGCGATCTGTCGTGCTGCCGGCCGGCCTACCCACGATGTGCTCACTTTGGCAGAGCACACCCCAGATCAGGGCTCGCTTGATGAGTCGGGTCGCAGGCGCAACCTGGAAGGCATGATCTCCATTTCTGCGGTGCCGCCCCAACCGGTCATCGTGGTTGATGATGTCGTGACAACGGGGGCAACGCTGCAAGGAAGCGTCGAAAAGCTGCTCGCACACGGTGGCGATGTTCGTGCTTGCCTCGTCCTCGCGGCCGCCTGATGCACGTTGTTTACAAACGCGTGAACTCATGGCAGCGCGGTGATGTCGGGCGGTATAATTTCTAGTAGAGCGAGCGAAGCGCGTTCGACGTGTCCGACCAAAAGGAGGAGAGCAGATGACCTCTGCAAACGAGCACAACAACGAATCCCTGAGCCCTTCCGCCCAGGTGACTATCACTGGCCGCAACGTCGAAGTTCCGGAGCATTTCCAGGAGCGTGTGAATGGCAAACTGGCCAAGATTGAGAAGCTCGACCCGACGTTGACCTTCTTCCATGTTGAGCTGCAGCACGAGCCGAACCCGCGCCGTGAAGCACAGGCCAACCGCATCCAGATCACTGCGACCGGCAAGGGCCACCTGGCTCGCGCCGAGGCAAAGGAAGACAGCTTCTACGCCGCACTCGAATCCGCAGTGGGCAAGATGGAGCGCTCCCTGCGCAAGGTGAAGGTCCGCCGCGAAATCTCCATGGGCGGCCACCGCAAGCCGAAGTCCACGGGCGAGATCGCAGCAGAGCTCGCAGCCGAGGCAGAGGCAGCACGTGCAAAGCAGGAGCAGGAGCAGCCGGCTGACCCGTACGCAGCACAGATTGAAGATCAGCTGCCGGGCCAGGTCGTGCGCACCAAGGAGCACTCCGCCACCCCGATGACTGTGGATGAGGCTCTGTCCGAGATGGAGCTCGTTGGCCACGACTTCTACCTCTTCATCGATAAGGAGACCAACCGTCCGTCCGTGGTGTACCGCCGCCACGCATACGACTACGGTCTGATCACCCTCGTGCCGGAAGAGGAAGGCAAGTAAAACTTGTCTCGCCGTTAGGCGTGGCTGAATAACTGCCCGTTTCCCCGCTAAATCCGCCGGGGGAGCGGGCATCAGCATTTTCACAGCGGACTAGCAGGCCAACTGCCCGCCTGAAAGTGGTTCTGAAACTGGGCGTGCGTACAATAGCCTTTTGAATAAAGGGCAGACCTGTGTCGTTTAACGCTCACGTGTTCGTCTGCTCATGCCAGATGTATCCAACCGGAAAAGGAAGCACAACGTGTTCGGACTGTCTAAGCTGCTGCGCGCCGGCGAAGGCCGCACAGTCAAGCGCCTTTCCAAGATCGCGGACGACGTTCTCGCTCTGGAGGACGAATACGCCGCGTTGACCGACGAGGAACTAAAAGCCAAGACCGATGAGTTCCGGGCGGCGCTTGAAGACGGCAAGAGCATGGACGACATCCTGCTCGATGCTTTTGCCACCGCACGCGAAGCATCGTGGCGCGTCCTGGGCCAGAAGCACTACAAGGTTCAGGTCATGGGCGGTGCAGCCCTGCACTTCGGCCAGGTCGCCGAGATGAAGACCGGTGAAGGTAAGACCCTGACCTCCGTGCTCGCTGCCTACCTCAACGGCCTGGGCGGCAAGGGCGTCCACATTGTTACGGTCAACGATTACCTGGCTAAGCGTGACGCGGAGATGATGGGCCGTGTTCACCGCTTCCTCGGCCTGGAGGTCGGCGTGATCCTCTCTGAGATGCGCCCGCCGGAGCGTAAGCAGGCTTATGCTGCCGACATCACGTACGGCACGAACAACGAGCTGGGCTTTGACTACCTGCGCGACAACATGACCAAGTCGGTTGATGACATGGTCCAGCGCGGCCACAACTTCGCCATCGTGGATGAGGTTGACTCGATTCTTATCGACGAAGCGCGTACTCCGCTCATCATTTCCGGCCCGGTCGACGGTTCCAGCCAGTTCTACACTGTCTTCGCCCAGCTGGCCCCGCGCATGCGTGAGGGCATCCACTACGAAGTGGATCACCGCAAGCGCACCGTCGGTGTGTCTGAGGAAGGCGTCGCTTTTGTCGAGGATCAGCTCGGCATCGACAACCTTTATGCCCCAGAGCACTCCCAGCTGGTCAGCTACCTGAATAACTCGCTGAAGGCGAAGGAACTCTTCGAGCGAGATAAGGACTACATCATCCGCAAGGGTGAAGTCCTCATCGTCGACTCGTTCACCGGCCGTATCCTGCCGGGCCGTCGCTACAACGAGGGCATGCACCAGGCCATTGAGGCCAAAGAGGGCGTGGAGATCAAGAACGAGAACCAGACCCTCGCTACCGTCACGCTCCAGAACTACTTCCGTCTCTACGACAAGCTCGCCGGCATGACCGGTACCGCTGAGACTGAGGCAGCCGAGCTGCACCAGATTTACAAGCTCGGTGTTGTGGCGATCCCGCCGAATAAGCCGAATATCCGTCAGGATAAGGACGACCTGATCTACAAGACTCAGGAAGCGAAATTCGCTGCTGTGGCAGAGGACATCGCTGAGCACGTGGAGAAGGGCCAGCCGGTGCTGGTTGGTACCACCTCGGTTGAGCGTTCGGAGTACCTGTCGCAGCTGCTGACCCGTAAGCACATCAAGCACAATGTGCTGAACGCGAAGCAGCACGAAGAAGAAGGTCGCATCATTGCAGAGGCTGGCCTGCCGGGCACCGTCACGGTGTCCACCAATATGGCTGGTCGCGGTACGGATATCGTGCTGGGCGGCAACCCGGAAATTCTGCTGGATGCCAAGCTCAAGGAGCAGGGCCTCGACCCGTTCGAGGACGAAGAGGCATACCAGGCAGCATGGGACGAGCAGCTGCCGAAGGCGAAGGAGCGTTCCAAGCAGCTCGGTGATCAGGTGCGTGAGGCCGGTGGCCTGTACGTGATTGGTACTGAGCGCCACGAGTCCCGCCGTATTGATAACCAGCTGCGTGGTCGTTCCGGCCGTCAGGGTGACCCGGGCGAGACCCGTTTCTACCTGTCCATGCGCGATGACCTGATGGTCCGCTTCGTGGGCGCGTCCATGGAGAGCATGATGAACCGCCTCAACGTCCCGGACGATGTGCCGATCGAGGCAGGCATGGTCTCTCGTGCGATCAAGGGCGCACAGTCTCAGGTGGAGAACCAGAACTTCGAAGCACGTAAGAACGTGCTGAAGTACGACGAGGTGCTCAATGAGCAGCGCAAGGTTG
>NZ_CAMXWS010000001.1 GCF_947253065.1 uncultured Corynebacterium sp. | reverse complement strand
CCGGTGAAACCGAACAACCTCATCACCACTCGGATCCCAACGCGAACCAGACACACCAACACCAACTTTCCAATCAGTGTTGCAACGATCCCTAGAACTTAGGAAAAGCTTTCAAGCATGAAAAACCCCGCGACCCGGATAGGGAAGCGGGGTGCGACTCGAAAGTCTGTGAACGAGCCGGTCTTAGTTAGTGGCGTTCTCGATAGCGTTGCCAGCGTTATCAGCGGCATCGCCAGCGGCATCGCTTGCCTTATCGGCTGCGTCACCAGCGGCGTCTGCGGCATCGCTACCAGCTTCGTTTGCCTTGTCTGCGGCATCGCCAGCGGCATCGCTTGCCTTGTCAGCTGCGTCGCCAGCGGCATCGGTCGCATCGCCGGCGGTGTCATCGCCAGCATTGTCGGCTGCCTCGCCCTCTGCCGGTGCGACCGTGGTGGTCACATCAACAGTGGTGGTGCCGGTAACGGACGTGGACGGATCTTCAGTCTCGCCACCATCGCCCTTAGCCAGGGACCAGATAAGCAGGCCCAGAAGAATCAGGGCCAGAAGGCCGAGCAGCCACTTCCACCAGCCGCCGCCACCTTCGCCGTCCTGGGCAACGGTGGAACCGCCTGCAGCTGCGGTGTCAGCCTCGGTGCGGATCTCGCGCGGGTTGTCTGCGGGTGCGATGCGCTCTTCGTTAACGCGGGTCTCGTTGAGAGCATCAAATGCCCGGGTCTCGTCAAGATTGTTCGGGTCGTTCGGATTCGGGGTGTTATTGGTCATAATCGTGACCACCTTTCCTTCTAAAGCTGTTCTAACTAACAGACCGAATTAACCAGTCAGCATCCCAGGGTAACAGGATTCCGCACGCAGTTGCATGGACCTTTCGTCCGACTGGCCATCGCGAGCAAACTATTTGTGCAGGTCAATGCTGGTTATTGCGGTTTCAATATCACCAGTCATTTTCAATACGTTGTCATTAAGTGCTGATCTGTCGTAGTGTGGTGACCATGACGGAAATTGGGGCCCACGGGCACGGTCACAACCACGATCACGGCAAAGCCGATGCACCGCTGTGGGCCTTGGCCACGGCGCTGAGCATCACCGGTGTGGTGTTCTTCGCTGAGTTGATCGGTGGATGGCTCTCCGGGTCGATGGCATTGATGGCTGATGCCATGCACATGTTGTCTGATGCGACTGGGCTCATGATCGCCTTAATTGCAGTCGCAATCGGGCGTCGGCCAGCATCGCGTTATGCCACATTCGGCTATCGACGAGTCGAAGTTCTCGCAGCCGTCATCAATGCTGTGACGGTCGCGGTGATCTCCATTTGGATTGTCGTGGAAGCGATGCGGCGCATCGGTAGTCCTGAAGAGATTCAGACCCGAACGATGATCATCATCGCTGTCATCGGCTTGGTAGCCAATGTGGCCTCGGCCGCGGTGTTGCATTCACAGCGCAAACAGTCGGTAAATATTGAAGGCGCTTTCCTGCATGTCCTTGTGGATTTGTTGGGCTCAGTCGCGGTGATCATTGCTGGTGTGGTGATCATGCTGACAGGATTCACCGGGGCAGATGTGGTCGCCTCTCTTGTGATTGCTGGGCTGGTGTTGCCACGGGCGTGGGGGTTGCTGCGGACGTCGATAAGCGTCTTGCTTGAACGTGTGCCTGAAGGCATTGACCCTGATGTAGTTGCAGACGAGCTGGAAGCGCTCGAGGGGGTCGATGCAATCCATGACCTGCACCTGTGGTCGTCTGGTGGCACGGATGTGTTGTGCAGTGTGCACTTGATCACTACGGCAGATCACGGCCGTTTGCTTGATCGTGCCCAGGCATTGCTCCGTGAGCTCGGTTGTGAGCATGCGACCATTCAGATTGAAGGTCCTGGGCATTATGAGCATGAGGTCTACTGCGCTCCACAGAGCCGTGCTGAGTAATCCGTGGTGATCTAAGGTTGGGCTCATGGGCTTTACAACGCCGAGCTACTCTTTGACAGATCTTTTCGCACGCGCTGAGCGGGGCGAACTGCAAATCCCTGATTTCCAGCACACCTATTTATGGGATGTGGACCGCACGCGAACGCTGCTGTCTTCCGTGCTGCGTGGCTACCCAATCGGAACTTTGCTGGCGCTCGATACTCGAAACGAGCCAATGCGTTTCCGTCCGCGTCCGCTCCCGGGCGCGCCGAGCACCGATGCGGATCCGGGCTTATTGCTTCTCGACGGGCAGCAGAGGCTGTCATCTCTCTACCTGTCCATGCAGTCGGACGGGCGTATCGAGGTGCTTGATTTCCGTGGTCGGCGTATCTTTCGTCGTTTCTTCGTCGACGTTCGGGCGGCGGTTTCTGCTGACCCGATGCCTTCGGAAGCGATTTTCGCGGTCGACGATGATGGGGTAGTGCGTTCCCACTTTGGCCCTGAGATTGAGGGCGGAATCACCGACCGTCAGACGATGGTGGACAACTTTGTCGTGCCCGTGTCATCGCTGCTGTGGGAAGAGGGCAATGACTTGCTCTTCGATATGGCGGCGAACACTGATGATGCATCGGTACGCGCAGATGTGAAGGAATTCCATCGTCGGATTCTCCGGCCGCTCGCTGCTTATGACATGCCGATGACGCGTTTGGATCGTGATACATCGCAGATCGGTGTTGGACAGATTTTCGCTCAGGCGAATTCTTCGGGCGTGTCCATGGATGTCTTTGAATTGCTCACGGCAGTTTTCGCGCTGGAGGATCCGGAATTCTCACTCGCCAAGCACTGGAATGAATGCGAAGAAGTACTGCGTGAATATCCGGCGCTCGACGAGATCGACCGTGTGCGATTTTTGCGTGGTGTCTCCTTGCTGGTTACCGGTAGCCGCGGCTCGGCGCGCGGTCACCGCGGCGATATTTTGAACCTGGACTTGCATGATTACCTGTGGGCATCGCGCGAACTTCTCGGCGGATTCATTCATGCGGCGCAATTCTTGTCAGACCGTTGCATTTTCACCGTCGATCAGGTGCCGTATTCGCACCAGTTGGTTCCGCTTGCAGTCATTCTCGCGCGCCTGACGCGTGATGGAGAAGCCATTGGGCAGGACACCTGGGATCGCATTAACCAGTGGTACTGGAATGGTGTGTTCGGCGAGCTCTACGGCGCGCATGCCCCTTCGATCCGTGCGGGCTCTGATGTTGATCAGGTGACACCGTGGGCAAAAGGAGAGACAGATGTGGTGCCTAAGACGGTGCAGGATGCGTTCTTCCATGAATCCCGTCTAATCACTGCGCGCGAGGATTCCGGTGTGTATCGCGGTATGTTCTCGCTGCTTATGGCTCGTGGGGCCAGGGATTGGCGGACCGGTAAGCAGTTCACTCGTGAGACTGTTGAAGAACTGCAGCCTGGATTCCATCAGGTCTTCCCGGCAGGTTTCTGCCGTGTCCACGATGTGGATCCGGAGCTGGCGCAGTCTGTGCTCAACCGCACCCCTTTGGGCAAGCGCACTGAAGCGGTGATGGAAAACGCTGATCCGAAGCGTTATCTGTCGCGTTTGCAGTCGAAGGCGATCATGGAAGATGACGAATTCGACGCGACGATTGCGACGCATGAGATCGAACCGGACTACTTGTTCACGTCGAATTGGCAAGCGTTCTTCATTGATCGCAGGGACCGCTTCGTCGGCATCATCGAATACGCAATGGACAAGAAGGTCCGTCGTGATGAGGACATCATTGCTGGTTTCGAGGTTGAACCAGAAGCCCCAGATGAGGGTGAAGAAGAGGAACAGTGACGAGCGTCCATCAAGCAGTAGGGGCGCTCCTCACAGTTGCTGCACTGACCCTGGCTGGTTGCGCGAGCGAAGGGGCAGAGGAAAAGACGCCTGCCGTTGATCGCGTGCTGCAAGAGGCACGCAGCGTGAACCAGTCGCGCCATGTCTCCGAGAGTTTCGATGCACACCCGGTGGTGCTCGACGACCCAGATGGCTTTGCTAGTGCGGACCTATTTTTTCCCACTTCAGAGGTACTGATCCTTGCGGATGACACACCGCAAGCGCAGCTTCGTGCAGCGTCCCTGGCAGTGGTGACGCATGCTCCGTTAATCATTTATCACAGCCACCAGCACGCACAGGTGATCCGCGAGATCGAAAGAATGGCGACCCACACGGTCTTTGCCGTCGGGGACGTACCGGTGTTGGGGTATACCGAGCAGCTGAAGGTGATCAAGGATCCTGGTGGGCTCGAAGCTTTAGAGAAGGCCACTGCATTGCGCTTCGAAGAAGCAGAGGTGGCAGATCCTGAGCAGGCAGTACGTGCCGTGGCCAGTTTGAACGAATTGGAACCGACGTGGTTGCGAGCCACATATGGCCCGAAGCAGCACATTTCCAAGGATGCGAAGGAAGACGTTGTTCCGGTCCGTTCCCGCCAAGATGCAGAGATGGCTCCGCAGGTGATCGCGTTGCCGTCGACCTCTATTGCTTCGGTCGCTACTGCGCGCGCATTCGGAGCAAATGTTTATGTCACTGATGAAGCAGATCCGCGTCAGAGCCATCAGACACTGGTTCTCACCGCTGGTTTGTCAGATAAACCATTGGTTGCGCTCGGCGCATTCGGCTCGGATCAGGAATTGGCGGCACGTATTAAAGAGGCTGAGGGGGCAATTCGTCCGGGTGATTTAAATAATATTTCCTCACTTCCTCAATCTCCGGATTAAGGTTTAATGAATCAATACCCCTTTAACTACACAGTAGGAGATGTGCACTGTGACCACACCAGCGTCCAACACCGAAGCAAAGCCAGTCGTCCTCATCGCCGACAAGCTCGCTCAATCCACCGTCGATGCACTGGGGGATTCTGTGGAGGTGCGCTGGGTTGACGGTCCGAACCGTGAGGAGCTGCTCGCCGCTGTTCCGGAGGCGCAGGCTCTGCTGGTTCGCTCCGCCACGACGGTAGACAGCGAGGTCCTCGAGGCTGCACCTAACCTCCGCATCGTCGGTCGTGCAGGCGTCGGCCTGGACAATGTTGATGTGGACACTGCTACGCAGCGTGGCGTGATGGTGGTCAACGCACCGACGTCCAATATTCACTCCGCATGTGAGCACGCTATTGCGCTGCTGCTTTCCACCGCACGCCAGATTCCGGCTGCAGATAAGACCCTGCGCGATGGTGAGTGGAAGCGTTCCTCGTTCAAGGGCGTCGAAATTTTCGGTAAGACTGTCGGCATCGTTGGCTTCGGCCACATCGGTCAGCTGTTCGCGCAGCGTCTCGCGGCATTTGAGACCGAGATCATCGCGTACGACCCGTATGCGAACCCGACTCGGGCTGCACAGCTTGGCGTTGAACTCGTTGAGTTGGAAGAGCTCGTTGCTCGCGCCGATTTCGTGACCATTCACCTGCCGAAGACCAAGGAAACGCAGGGCATGTTCAATGCCGAGCTGCTGGCCAAGGCCAAGGAAGGTCAGATCATCATCAACGCCGCACGTGGCGGCCTTGTTGACGAGCAGGCGCTTGCCGACGCAATTGTGAACGGCCCGATCCGCGGTGCCGGTTTCGATGTGTACTCGACTGAGCCGTGCACGGATTCTCCGCTGTTCGCCCTTGAGGAGGTTGTGGTGACTCCGCACCTGGGGGCGTCGACAAGCGAGGCACAGGACCGTGCGGGCACTGATGTCGCTGGTTCCGTGCTGAAGGCACTGGCTGGCGAATTCGTTCCGGATGCTGTCAACGTTGTTGGTGGCGCTGTGGGCGAGGAAGTCGCTCTGTGGCTTGAGCTGGCACGCAAGCTCGGTCTGGTTGCCGGCAAGCTGCTTGATGATGCGCCGGTGTCCCTGCGCGTGACGGCGCGTGGCGAGCTGTCCAGCGAGGATCCTTCAACGCTGGGTCTGTCTGCTGTGCGTGGCCTGTTCTCCGGCATCGTTGAGGAGCCGGTGACCTTTGTCAATGCTCCGTCTATCGCTGAGAAGCGCGGCCTTGAGGTTGAGACGGGCGTGGCTAATGAGTCGCGCGACCACCGTGCTGCACTTGAGGTGCAGGTCGTCTCGGCGAATGGTGAGACCGCTACGGTTGAGGGCGCACTGACTGGCCTGGAGCGCGTGGAGAAGATCGTGCGCATCAATGGCCGCGGCGTGGATATGCGTGCGCAGGGCCGCAACCTCTTCCTGTCCTACACCGACAAGCCGGGCGCTCTCGGCCACGTTGGTGCGCAGCTGGGTGCTCAAGGCATCAATATCGAGGCTGCTGCTCTCACCCAGTCGTCAAAGGGCGATGGCGCATTCCTGATTCTGCGTGTGGAATCTGAGGTTCCGCAGGATCTCCAGGATGCTGTTGCGAAGTCGATCGAGGCTGATTGCCTCCAGCTCGTTCTGGACTAAGGGTGACAGGTATGAAGATCGCTGTTATTGCCGGGGACGGGATCGGCCCCGAGGTCATGGAAGAAAGCCTCAAGGTTTTGCGCGCAGTGCGTGATGACATTGAGCTCACCGAATACGATCTGGGCGCGCGCCGTTATTTGCGCAATGGCGAGCTGTTGACCGATGAGGATCTGGCCAGCTTGCGCGAGCACGACGCGATTCTGCTCGGCGCGATCGGTGATCCCGAGCGCGTGCCGGCTGGTGTGCTTGAGCGTGGTCTCTTGCTGCCGTTGCGCTTCAAACTGGACCATTTCGTCAACCTTCGTCCGTCCAAGCTCTACCCGACGGCAGTGAGCCCGCTTGCTGATCCGGGTGAGATCGATTTCGTAGTCGTGCGTGAGGGCACCGAAGGCCTGTATGCGGGCAACGGTGGCACCTTGCGCCAGGGCACGCCTGCTGAGGTGGCCTGCGAGGTTTCGCAGAACACTCGTTATGGCGTTGAGCGTCTTGTCCGCCACGGCTTTGAAACCGCAATGGAGCGCCGCAAGAAGCTCACGCTGGTGCACAAGACGAATGTGCTGACCAATGCCGGGGCGCTGTGGCAGAACACCGTCGATGAGGTGGCCACCGAATACCCAGAGGTCGAAGTGGACTACAACCACATCGATGCCGCGACGATCTACATGGTCACCGATCCGAGCCGCTACGACGTGATCGTCACTGACAACCTGTTCGGCGATATTCTCACCGACCTGGCTGGCGCTGTCGCTGGTGGCGTCGGCTTGGCATGCTCCGGCAATATCGACGCCTCGCGCACTAACCCGTCGATGTTCGAGCCGGTTCACGGTTCAGCGCCGGATATCGCCGGCAAAGGGCTTGCGGATCCGACTGCGATGATTCTGTCGGTTGCAATGATGCTGCGCTGGCTTGACGACGATGCGAGCGCCACACGCATTGAGGAAGCAGTGGCGGCGGATGTGTCGGCGCGCCGAGACAAGGATGCCGCAGGTGCCACTGGCGCCGAGGATGGAAGCTTTACTGAAAGAGTCGGAACCCGAATCGCGGCCGCTCTGCAGTAGGGTTTGCCACATGCGTTTCACTTCCCGGTTCACCACCGTTGCCACAGTGGCGACATCCACCATGCTCTTGCTCACTGGTTGCTCAGCAATTGGGGGTGGTGACGGGAAGTCAGATTCCTCCGTCGCCTCGGGCGCGAATGGTCTGGCCGCATCACTTGTGAGTGATGGTTCACGGGTGATCGCGGATCCAGACGGCACGGGGGTAGAAGTCTCCCAGAAATTCTTTGAAGCAGCTGACACAGTCGTTGTCAGTTCACCTGATCGCGAGAGTCAGCTGAAAGCTGCAGCGATCGCGCTCGACCTCGATGCCCCGATGCTGATCCGCTATGGCTCAGCAGCAGCTAACGCAGCTGTTGATGCGGAGATCGAGCGCCTTGGCGCGGACCGTGTGGTCAACGTGGGGGAGAAAGCCGGTGCGGAAGAAGACGAAGAAGATCTGAAGCTCATCTCCGATACCGAGCCCATTGCGGCGGATAAGGGTCAGGAGATTGCTTCGATCGTCGATAAGTCTGGTGCTGGTGGCGCTGATGCCGGTGGGGAAGTGCCCGTCTTTGCCACCGAGCTGACGTCCTTTGCTGCGGCAGCAACAGCTGGCGCTAGCGGACTGCCTGTCACGGTGTTGTCTTATGCCGATCCCCGAGTGACCTCGGATTCCATCAAGCAGGTGGAGGGGAAGAAGGCCATTGCTCTTGGCCAGCAGTTCGGCTCATCCGAGCGCTTCGCATCCACCATCGAGCTGGCCAAGAATGGCGAGCTACCCGGTGGCGGTGGCCTTGTTTTCCCGGGCCGTCGCATGATCGCGACATACGGTCATCCATCGGGCCCTGCCCTTGGACAGATGGGCGAGCAGCCACCGGCTGAAGCTGTGAATGTGGTCAAGGAATGGGTCAAGCAGTACCAAGAACTGACTGACGAGAAGGTCATTCCGGCCTTTGAAGTCATCGCCACCGTGGCGTCCTCTGAGCCGGGCGACGATGGCAACTTCACCAACGAGTCCGATCCGGAGGAATTGGTCCCGTACATCGACGCCATCACCGAAGCTGGCGGTTACGCAGTCATCGATCTGCAGCCCGGTTTGACCACTTTCAAGGAACAGGCAGTGCGCTATGAAGAATTACTCAAGCGCCCGAATGTGGGTCTGGCACTTGACGCGGAGTGGAAATTGAAGCCGGGGCAGACGCCCGCAGCACAGGTGGGTGCTGCCGACGCTGCCGAGATCAATGAAGTGACTGAGTGGCTGGCACAGCTGACTCGGGAAAATAACCTCCCGCAAAAGGCACTGATTGTTCACCAGTTCCAGCTGGCGATGTTGCCGGACCGTGAGAATATCAACACCACGGCGCCGGAGCTCTCGTTCATTCTCCACGCCGATGGCCATGGCACGGCTGAAGAGAAATTCGATACATGGAATGTCATGCGGGAGAATCTTCAGCCGGAATTCTTCATGGCTTGGAAGAACTTCATTGATGAGGACAAGCCCATGTTCACCCCGGATCAGACGTACAACACCGTCAATCCGCGCCCGTGGTTTGTCAGCTATCAATAATCTGAGACTGATTAGTTGAACCTAAGCCCATTGGCTAGGGCCGTGGCGTATGCTCGTTCACATGCGTTTTGGACGAATTGCCACACCTGAGGGAATGACCTTCGCGGTCATCGATGACGATGCGACGACTGCGAAGCAGATTAAAGCGACTCCTTTCACGGAGCCGGAGTACACGGGTAAGGAGTGGGCGCTAAAGGACGTACGCCTGCTCGCCCCGATGCTTCCCAGCAAGGTAGTAGCAATTGGCCGTAACTACGCCGACCACGTTGCCGAGGTGTTCAAGCAGTCGGCTGAGCACCTTCCGCCCACCCTGTTCATCAAGCCGCCGACAGCAGTGATCGGCCCGGAATCGCCGATCAAGATCCCGGATTTTGCCACCCGTGTTGAGTTTGAAGGCGAGCTCGCTTTGGTGATTGGCAAGCCCTGCAAGAACGTCAAGGCTGAAGACTGGAAGTCTGTTGTTCGTGGCGTGACCATCGTGAACGATGTCTCCTCGCGCGACCTCCAGTTCACCGACGGTCAGTGGGCACGCGCAAAGGGCATTGACACGTTCTGCCCGCTGGGCCCATGGATCGAGACCGATCTGGACAAGTTCAACTTCGACGATCTGCCCATCAAGGCCCACCTGACTCACGATGGTGTGACTGAGACGAAGCAGGACTCGAATTCGAACCAAATGATCTGGAAGCTGGGCAAGATCATCGAGTTCATTACCTCGGCCTACACCCTCCTGCCAGGCGACATCATTTGCACTGGTTCACCAGCTGGTACCGCGGAAATGGTTCCGGGCGACACCATCGAGGTGGAGATTCCGGGAATCGGTTCCCTGAAGAACCCGGTTGAACGGGCTTAAGAGCTAGAGGCCGAGCGCGCGCTGGATGGTGCGCAGCTTGGCCGTTGTTTCTTCGAGTTCTTGCTCGGGGTTGGATGCTGCGACGAGGCCGCCACCAGCCCATGCACGGGCAGCGGTGCCATCGCCGTTGACCTCGGCGCAACGAATCGCGACCATGTATTCGCCATCTCCCGAGCTGTCGCACCAACCAACGGCGCCGGCATAAAAAGAACGATCAGTTTCGGCTGTGGTGATCAGCGCCTCTGCTGCATGCTGCGGGGTGCCACAGACAGCCGGGGTGGGGTAGAGACGTGCGGCGAGATCGAGAGCTGTGGGTGCTGGCTCACGCAAGACACCCGTGATCGGGGTTGCCAGGTGCCACATTTCATTCGTCTTGGTCAGAATCGGGCGATCAGGAATGCTCAGTTCGCTACACAGCGGCGCGAGGATCTCCCGAATGTGCTCGACGACATAGGCGTGCTCATCAAGATCCTTTGTTGATTCGGCCAACGCACGACCTGCAGCCTCATCGGCAGATGCATCGTTGAATACACGTGCCGCGGAACCCGCGAGTGGGTAGGAGGAAATCTGGAGGCCTTCGCGCTTGAGCAATAGTTCCGGCGAGGACCCGACGAACATATGTCCTTGCTGGCCAGCGGGAGTCAGATCGGAAATGAAACCATCGCGTGTGCGCGAAAGGTCAATGAGTCGAGCCGCGACAAGAAGTGGATCGACCGGTGGGTCGAAAGCGATATCTACGGCGCGAGCGAGCACGACCTTTTCCAGCAGCGAGTCTTCAATCGTTGCGATAGCTGCTTCAATGCGTCGCAGATGTTCGTGTGGTTCCGGGTCGTAGCCAGTGATCCGTGCGGAAAGGTGTGAGCCTTCGCCGATCCGGTAATACGAGTGCGGCTCAAGCGGGCCTGGTTCACGGATGATTGATTCGGGCACGGTCAGCGCAGCCGGAGCATCACGGTCGAAAGGAAGAGCGCCGACGACCATTTCGACCGAGCCACGTTCTAATGCATTCACAGCATCCCAGACGTCGGTAAAGCTGGCTTTTGCGCCCTGGGTGCGGATGGAGCCATGTGCACGGGACAGCAAAAAGTCAGGCGCGGTCGCTGGTCTGGTTGTGGGCATGATCGTCGATTCTAATGCCCAAGAAAAATGGTGCGGTGCTGGGGCGGTCGTCGCAGATTGATTCGGCACGTGCCCGCTGCTCTCAGCTTTTCAGAGAAAAGGCAGTTTTCTTACATCTTCTGTTGAGGAAGCAAGTAAATGGATCTATTGTTACGCAAGTGACTATTAGGGTTTAGCGCTGTTTCGCCCGCGTGAGCTTGGCTTCTTTTGCTGAAAGGCTAAAAATGAAAATTGGAAATACGTGGCACCGTCGCTTCGCCGGTGCAGCAGCAGGTGTCTTGATGGTAGCTGGACTGGCATCCGCACCAGCTGATGCGCAGGCGTTGCCGGACCTGAACAAATATGCTGCACAATCCAGCCAGGCAGCCGGCAATGTGGCAAATGATGTCAACCGTGCATGGAATGACGTCGCTCGCCAGGTCAATGGCGCGATCCCGCAGGGGGCAGGTTCCTCCGTTCCGTATAACCCGGTTCCGGCACCTGCTCAGGCAGCCCCACGTACCGCACCGAAGCCGGCACCTTCGGGTGCTTGGCGTCCGACCGCTGGTCGCCCTGTCGCACCGGGACACAACGGTGAGATTCGCGTAGGCAATCGCTCCTATCTGATCTGGGTGCCGCGCAGCTACAACCCGTCCCGCCCGATCCCGGTCATGGTTGGGTACTCCGCATTCCAGGATTCCACCGAGAATTTTCGCAACTACTCGCGTCTGCGTGAATCTGCTGTCGGCCGCGATGCGATTATTGTGTACCCGCGCGCCATTGGTGCTTCCTGGGAAGGCTCGCCGACCGCTTCGTCCCGTCCAGGCCAGGACATCAAGTTCGTCCGCGCAATGATCAACGATGTGCAGCGCTACTACAACATTGACCGCAAGCGCATCTACGCAACCGGCATGTCTACCGGTGGCGGTATGGCTGCTGTCTCGGCATGCCACATGGCTGATCTGTTCGCCGGGGTAGCTGGCGTGTCCGGTGCGTACTACTGGCCAACGAATGCGAACTGCCAGAACATTCCGGTCGCTTTCCTGGCGTACCACGGCACTGGCGATACCCTGACACGCTACAACGGCGGTGTCCGTCACGGGACCCGCTACCTGGGTGTACCGCAGCTGTTTAACTCCTATGAGAAGCGCAATGGCTGCAATGTCGGTCGCATTCACACCTCGCCAGTGGGCCGTAATGCAACCCGTGTTTCTGGTACGGGATGCAAGAAGCCGACGCAGGTGATCAAGGTTCACGGCTCGAATCACTTCTGGTGGTACGACCCGTCCACCGCGAACGACATGTGGGCAGTGCTATCCCGCGTGAGCAAGTAGGAGACTGCGCGCTAAAGTTGGGTGCATGACTGATGCACCCGTACGCGTACGTTTCTGCCCGTCGCCGACCGGAACACCCCACGTGGGAATGGTCCGGACGGCGCTTTTCAATTGGGCGCAAGCTCGGCACACCGGCGGAACACTGGTTTTCCGCATTGAGGATACCGATGCTGCCCGAGACTCGGAAGAGTCCTACCAGGCCATCATTGATTCCCTGAAGTGGCTCGGCATGGAGTGGGACGAAGGAGTTCTCACTGGTGGCCCGCATGAGCCGTACCGTCAGTCCCAGCGCATGGACATCTACAAAGACGTCCTTGACAAGCTGATTGAGGCTGGCGAGGTCTACCCGGCGTATTCCACTGCCGAAGAGGTCAAGGAGCGTCACATCGCTGCTGGCCGTGACCCACAGCTCGGCTACGATAATTTCGACCGTGAGCTGACCGAAGAGCAGGTCGCTGCCTTCAAGGCAGAAGGTCGTGAGCCGGTGTGGCGTCTGCGTATGCCGGATAAGGATTGGAAGTGGAATGACCTTGTCCGCGGCGAAGTGGAATTCAAGTCTGCGACCCAGCCGGACTACGTCGTCGCCCGCTCCAATGGCGCACCGCTTTACACACTGGTGAACCCTGTTGATGATGCGCTGATGGGCATCACTCATGTCCTCCGTGGCGAGGATCTGCTGTCTTCCACTCCGCGCCAGCTCGCTCTGTACGAGGCGCTGCAGCGTATTGGTGTCACCGATTTCACGCCGGAATTCGGTCACCTCCCGTTCGTGATGGGGCAGGGCAATAAGAAGCTGTCCAAGCGTGATCCGGAATCCAACCTGTTCAACCATCGCGATAACGGCATCATTCCGGAGGGCATGATCAACTACCTGGCCCTTCTGGGCTGGTCGCTTTCGGCGGATCAGGACATTTTTTCTGTCGATGAATTCGTTAAGGCCTTCGACATTAAGGACGTTCTGGGCAACCCGGCACGTTTTGATCAAAAGAAGCTTGAGGCAATCAATGCGGATCACATCCGCATGCTCGAGCCGGAGGACTTCAAGAACCGTCTGCGCGATTACCTGAGCGAGTACACGGACTTCCCGGCTGATTACCCGGCGGACAAATTCGCTATCGCGGCGGATCTTGTGCAGACCCGCATCAAGATGCTGGGTGACGCATACGGCCTGTTGAAGTTCCTCGTCACGCCGGATGCAGAGCTCACGCTCGATGAGAAGGCAGCGCGTAAGAATCTCAAGGAAGATGCGATTGAGCCGCTCGAGGCTGGCATTAAGGCGCTCGAGGGCATCGAGGAGTGGAGCACCGAGAATATCGAGAGCGCACTCAGCGGCGCGCTTATCGACGATCTGGGGCTCAAGCCGCGCAAGGCCTACGGTGCTCTCCGTGTCGCTGTGTCTGGTGCAGCAGTCTCGCCGCCACTGTTTGAGTCCATGGAGCTGCTCGGCCGCGAGTCCACTCTGGCTCGCCTCCGTGCAGCACGGGAGGTCACTCCGTTCGCTCCGGCAGCAGAGTAGCTCCCTTTGAACGATTAGTAATCACATCGGCGTTATTTGAAGGCATCTTTTAAGTGCTTCTACCTGCTGATTTGGTGCCGTATCGTCGGTGTGGTTATAGTAATCGTCGTTGTTCAGAGCAACCGGAACTTCACCGGAAGCGCTGAGTAAACGATGGCCTATGGTGTAATTGGCAACACTACGGTTTCTGGTACCGTCATTCTAGGTTCGAGTCCTGGTAGGCCAGCTGCAGAAAACTAGCAATAGCGCTCTGCAGGACAAAAAGTCCTTATGCCCCGTTCGTCTAGCGGCCTAGGACGTCGCCCTCTCACGGCGGTAACACGGGTTCAAATCCCGTACGGGGTACAAAGAGAATGCCTCCGGTTCGCTTCACACGAAGTTGGCCGGAGGTTTTTCGTTATCGTGGTGGCCATGTTGCGCGAAAATATGCTCACTGTGTCCCAAACAAAAGCGATCGGTCGCGATGAGTTCACCATCACTAATGGTGCGGGGCAGGTCCTCGGAACTGCCCGTCAGACGCTGAAATTGAGTGACCTGGTCAAGGCTTCACGCGGGGTAGAGGTCTTTGATCAAGCCGGCAATCTCGTACTCGTCATCGAGGATCCGGTGAACCTGTTCTGGGACACCTACATCGTCCACCGTGCGGACCCACACACAGGCGCACAGACAGAGCTAGCCCACATCAAGAAGAAATTCGCCTGGATTGGCGCGAAATATGACGTTGACATTGCGGGATACCCACCGGTGAATATCGATGGTGAGATCTTCCAGCTGAACTACCAGCTTTCTGCTGGAGGCCATCCGCTCGCACGAGTGGATGCCGAATATTCGGGGTTCGGCCGAGCATTGATGGGGAAGACGAACTACCGTCTCGTGTTCCAAGAGGGGCTTGATCAGAACCTTCATGCAGCAGTGATCGGGATCGCTTTGGCGCTTGATATGCGTCGTTCCAAGCTGCGCGAGAGCTAGGTTCACGCTTCATCCAGCAAGACTTCAGAGTCGGTGCTACGGTGAGCCCGATTTGAGAAAAACTGAAAGGACCTCCTTCGTCATGCGCATTTCCCGTAAATCTTTGTCTGTTGTCGCTGTATTCGGAGCTGCCGCACTTACTCTGGCCGGCTGCTCTGAACCAGACGTTGACGATTCCGCAGCACATGGGGGAAATGACGGCGCGGCCGAGCAGTCAGGTGACAAGACAGTGATCACTGTCTACACTTCTGAGCCGGAGGAGAAGGTCGACCAGATCAACCAGGCCTTCACCGAGGAGAACCCGGACGTCGAGGTGCAGGTGTACCGTGCCGGCACCGGCGATCTGAAGGCACGTATTGATGCTGAGAAGTCTTCGGGCAAGGTCGAAGGCGACCTCATCTGGGCAGCAGATGCTCCGACCTTTGAGGAGTTCAAGGAACAGGATCTGCTCTCGAAATTCGACGCAGTCACCACCGATGAGGTGCTCGAGGAGGTCGTTGATGAGGACGGCTACTACGTGGGCACCCGTCTGATTCCGACCGTGATCGCGTACAACACCGATGTCATTGATCAGGCAGATGCGCCGAAGTCGTGGGCTGATCTGACGGATGAGAAATACATGGACAAGATCGTCATGCCAGATCCGGCTGTCTCTGGCGCAGCGGCATTCAATGCGACTGTGTGGATGAATAACGAGAAGCTCGGTGAAACCTGGGTTGAGGACCTGGGCAAGAATAAGCCGATGATCGCGGCTTCGAATGGACCGACTTCTCAGGAGATTGCTGGCGGTGGTCACCCGGTCGGCGTTGTTGTGGATTACCTCGTGCGTGATCTGGCTGCGAAGGGTTCGCCGATCAAGGAGGTCTACGCAACGGAAGGTTCCCCGTACATCACTGAGCCGATCGGTGTGTTCAAGGATTCGGAGAAGAAGGAAGCGGCCCAGCGCTACATCAACTTCATTTTGTCCGAGAAGGCTCAGAAGCTTGCTGTGGAACAGAATTACCTGCCGGTGCTTGAGTCTGTGGGCACCCCTGGTGATGCGCCGAAGCTTGACGATATTGAGCTGATGACCGTGGATCAGGAGACGCTGACCAACGACCGCCAGCGTTCGGTCGACTTCTTCCAGAACTCCGTCAAGTAGTCACCGAACCTCCCTCACCGTCTGGATTTCAGTTTCATAGTGGGCACACGTTTTACGCCCGGGATCTCTATTGCCCGTATCGGAATTTGGTTGGTCGCCGCGGCGATTTTGATCGCGCCGCTGGCGATGGTTATCTCGCTTGCGCTCGGCGGCAACCAATTTCCCGTTCTCATTGAGCAAGGACTTGCCACAGCAACGTGGAATTCGGTCTATACGACGCTGCTGTCGTCGATAGCCGCTGTCGTGATTGGTGCGACCGTAGCGATCCTTCTGGAGCGCACCGATATTGGTGGCTCAACCGTGCTGAGGTTGTTTTTGCTGTCGCCTTTGCTGGTGCCACCTTTTGTTGGCGCGATTTCTTGGTTGCAGCTTTTTGGCCGTAACCAGGGGCTCAATGGCATCTTCAGTGAGCCGCTCTGGGATATCTATGGTGCGGACGGCATTATCTTCCTGATGACGTTGCACTCGTACCCGATCGTCTATGTCATCGTGGCTGCGGCTTTGCGTTCTATTCCTTCGGACTTAGAGCTCGCCGCGAGAATCGGTGGTGCGGGAACTGCAACGGTTCTGCGGACGGTGACGATTCCGCTTTTGGGGCCGGCATTCCTGAGCGCTTTCACGTTGACTGCTGTGGCCAATTTGGCTGATTTCGGTATTCCTTCGATCTTGGGTTCGCCTGTGCGATTCGAGACATTGGCGACGATGGTTTACCGCTTCATGGAGTCCGGGACGGTGGACAATCCGCTGCAGGTGGTTTCGACCGTTGGCACTGTGCTGATGCTGTTGGGCATCGCCGCGGTGGTTGCGGATTATCTGGTGTCGCGTCGTGGCTCCACCGCGGTTTCTGGTAGTGGCACGATGAAGCTGTCCTTGGGTCGTGCGAAATGGCCGGTAACGATTGTGACGTGGATTATCGCGCTGTCGATCACGCTCGGTCCTGTTTTGGGGTTGACGTACCGTGCATTGCTGCCGGCACCTGGTGTTCCGTTCACGTTGGAGAATATTTCCTTTGCTAATTTCACCAGCACGCTGACTAATCCTCGTGTCCAGGACGGCTTCTTCAACTCTGTTCTGCTCGCGGCGGGAGCTGCGCTTGGGTGTGCGCTTTTCGGTTGGGCGATCGGCATCCTGGTGACTCGTACGCGCGCACGGTCGAATACAGCACTGAGTCTATTGACCCTGCTGCCGAATGCGCTGCCGGGTCTGATTATTGGTGTGGGTTGGGTGATCGTTGGCCGCTACACAGGCGTGTACAACACCGGTTGGGTGATTCTGCTTGCGTATATTTGCGCGTTCACAGCGATGGTGTTGCAGGCTGTGCGCGCCCCCTTGGGCAAGATTCCCACCAGCGTGGAGGAAGCCGCGCAAATCTCTGGAGCAAGTCGTCTTCGTGCCCTGTGGGACACTTCCGGGCGGATGGCCTTACCAGCTGTCGCGTCAGGCGCGGTTCTTGTTGCTGTGACAGCAGTGCGCGAGTTGACCATCTCGATTCTTCTGGTCTCTCCGGGCACGACAACGATCGGTGTTCAGTTGTTCAACCTGCAGCAATCCGGCAATTATAATCAAGCATCTGCATTGGCGCTCATGTTCGTGGTGATCGGCATCGCTGCGCTCGCGCCGACGGTGCGCAACCCCGCTAAGGAGCGATAATGAGCGATATCGGCATCGAGAACCTCGGCGTCACATTCCCGGATGGCACGCAAGGGTTGAAGGATATTTCGCTGGATATTCCAAGCGGTGAATTTGTTGCGCTCGTGGGCCCGTCTGGTTCGGGCAAGACCACGTTGTTAAGGACAATTGCGGGCTTTATCGAGCCGACGGAAGGCACGATCACGCTCGGGGGAGAGGACGTCTCTTCGACGCTTCCCGAGAAGCGCCACATGGGCATGGTCTTTCAGCAGCATGCGGTGTGGCCGCACATGAGTGTTGCGGACAATGTGGCGTATCCGCTGCGGCGAGCGGGGATCAAGCGCGCTGAGGCGAATCAGCGAGTGGAGCGCACGCTTGAGATGGTCGGACTTGCGGGCTACGGCAAACGCAAGCCAGACACGCTTTCAGGTGGTCAACGTCAACGTGTGGCACTAGCTCGCGCGATCGTTGCGGAGCCACGCGTTTTGCTTCTCGACGAAGCCCTGTCCGCCCTCGACGAGCCCCTCCGTGATGCGCTACGCCGTGAGATCGTGGCGTTGACGTCGAAGAAACAGCTGACCACGGTTCATGTCACTCACGATAGGAAGGAAGCGATCGCGATCGCTGATCGAATTGCTGTGCTTCACGATGGAGTGCTTGAGCAATTCGACACTCCTCATACAGTGGTGACACGTCCTGCGACGGCGTGGACGGCATCGTTCATCGCAGATGCCACAGTGCTCGATGGTGTGGTGCGGGGTGGTGAGGTTGTCGTCGATAAGCCAGCGCTG
This sequence comes from uncultured Corynebacterium sp., assembly GCF_947253065.1. Lineage (GTDB taxonomy): Bacteria > Actinomycetota > Actinomycetes > Mycobacteriales > Mycobacteriaceae > Corynebacterium. Next base: position 155,597 of record NZ_CAMXWS010000001.1, on the reverse strand, counting down.
AAATGGAGCACTGCTGAAGTTGAGTGTGGTCCCGGCACTGATGTACTGGCTGATGGGGAAGAGGTGACCGTAGCGGTGCTCCCGGCTGCGGTGCACGCAGGTAGCGCGGAAGGGGCCATGGTGACGGCGACGGTCACTTCGGTGCTGTTTGAAGTGACCAGCTACTCGGTAACGCTTGAGAGCGACGGGACGGAATTCCGTGCCCGGATGGCGGTGGATCCGAAACCTGAGGTCGGCGATCGGGTTGAAGTGAAGATTCAAAGGCCTTTGGTCTATTTGAAAAAGGCCCTCTGACCAAGGGATTTGTTTTGATGGCGTGCGTCATTTACTGTTAGCTGGTCGCATTCAATAGCGAGCGCGCCCCGTTCGTCTAGCGGCCTAGGACGTCGCCCTCTCACGGCGGTAACACGGGTTCAAATCCCGTACGGGGTACAAAGAAATACAGCGGAGAATCCAGCACAACGAAAATGTGGGGCTGGATTTTTTGCTACTTAAGTCAGCATCAAGCTTTAGGGCCGAGCTCTTCCTCAAGCACCTGCTGCGCTACCTTCATCGCGGACAGCGCTGCGGGTGCGCCGCAGTAACCCGAGGCATGGATGATCGCCTCGGTGATTTCTTCGCGGGTCAGACCATTATTGAGTGCGCCACGGACGTGCCCGCGAAGTTCCTCGGTGGCACGGAGTGCAACGAGCATGCCGATATTGAGCAAGCTTCGGTCGCGACGACTCAAACCGTCACGCGTCCAAACAGAGCCCCAAACAGTGGCAGTGACGTGCTCCTGGAGTTCCTCGCCATCGGTGCCAGCATTGCGGCTCAGTGCCGCGTCAACGAAATCATCGCCCATGACTTCGCGACGGATCTGAATGCCAGCGTCGAAGCGGCCGTCGGTCTGCGACTGCGTGGTGGATTGTGGGTCGGTTGCGTCTGCATTGGTCATGATGTGAAACCTATTCAGATTGTTTGGTTTAGCTGCTGAGCTGCAGCCTGAAGTTCTTTTCCCCACTTATCGGTAGGGGACGGCTTGAGCCTTTCAACGGGCCCGGAAATGGAAAGCACTGCTAGTACTGCACCGTTTGGGCCGTAGATCGGGGCGGAGACACTAGCGAGGCCGACTTCGCGTTCTGCGACGGATTCAGCAAGACCAGTCGAGCGGACGGTGACCATTTCTTTGTCGGGGAAAGCGGCGTCGACAAGCTTGTGGGCGGCAAAGATCTTGGCTGCGGAACCGCGATCAAGAGGCAGTTGCGAGCCGACCGGCACGGTATGGGTCAATCCGCTCGGTGGCTCGATTGCGGCGACGCAGGTGCGAGTCGTGCCGGTGAGCTCGTAAAGCTGAACTGACTCATTCGTCAGGTCGACCAATTCCGCCATGATCGGTTTCGCTGCATCAATGATTTGCGATGGGGCGGATGCCGCGTAGCGGGCGAGTGCCGGCCCGATGGTCCATGCACCAGCTTCGGTGCGGACAAGAATCTGATGGATCTCCAAAGCCGTGGCGAGACGGTGCGTCGTCGCACGTGGCAGGCCAGTCTCCGCGCTCAATTCGGAGAGCGTCTTGTCGCCGGTGGCGACGGCGTCGATAAGCGCGATCGAGCGGTCGAGGACCTTAATGCCAGAGCTGGTGTCGGTAGCCGACTTTTCTACAGAATTTCCCACAGGGTGGATCATAGCATCTCACTATATGGTCGCCTGGCCGACCGGGAATGTGGGGAGTCGGTGTGCGGGAAGGTGCAGGCATGTATTAAGCTGTCTCACTAAATGGAAACTGTAATCCCGCAATACGGAATTGCTGGGGCCTGAGGAGGAAACGACTATGGCGCAACAAGAACAACCGTTGACGCTGGCGGAGAAAGTCTGGCGCGATCACGTGATCAAGAAGGGTGAAAATGGAGACCCCGATCTGATCTATATCGACTTCCAGCTTCTCCACGAGGTTACATCCCCTCAGGCATTTGATGGTTTGCGCATGAACGGCCGAAAGATCCGCCGTCCGCAGCAGCACCTCGCTACTGAGGATCACAACGTGCCCACCGTGGGGATCAGGTCGGGCAACCTGCTCGAGATTGAGGAACTGACTTCACGCACCCAGGTGTCCACGCTGCGCAAGAACTGTGAGGAATTCGGTGTGCGCCTGCACTCCATGGGTGATGTGAAGCAGGGCATCGTTCACACAGTCGGCCCGCAGTTGGGCATTACTCAGCCAGGCATGACCATTGTATGTGGTGACTCGCACACCTCGACGCACGGTGCGTTTGGCTCCATTGGCATGGGCATTGGCACCTCTGAAGTTGAGCATGTCATGGCGACCCAGACTCTGCCGCTCAAGCCGTTCAAGACCATGGCTGTTGAGGTCTCTGGCGAGCTGCAGCCGGGCGTGACCGCGAAGGACCTGATCCTGGCCATCATTGCTAAGATCGGCACCAATGGTGGTTCTGGCCACATCATTGAATACCGTGGGGAGGCCATTGAGAAGCTCTCCATGGAAGCTCGTATGACCATCTGCAATATGTCTATTGAGGGCGGTGCGCGTGCAGGCATGGTCGCCCCAGACGAGAAGACTTTTGAATATGTCAAGGGCCGCGAATTCGCACCGAAGGGCAAAGACTGGGACGAGGCTGTTGCCTACTGGAAGACCTTGCCCACCGATGAAGGCGCGAAATTCGACACTGTCGTGGAAATCGATGGTTCGGCATTGACCCCGTTTGTCACGTGGGGCACCAACCCAGGCCAAGGCCTGCCACTGGCTGAGTCTGTTCCGGACCCGGAATCCTTTGGCGATGACACCTTGAAGGCTGCCGCCGAGAAGGCTCTGAAGTACATGGACCTGGAGCCGGGCACACCATTGCGCGACATCAAGATCGACACTGTCTTCTTGGGGTCCTGCACCAATGCTCGTATTGAGGATCTGCGCGCAGCAGCTGATGTGATCAAGGGCAAGAAGATCCACCCGGAGACCCGCATGATGGTCGTGCCGTCCTCAGCGATGGTGAAGCAGCAGGCGGAAGAAGAAGGCCTGGACCAGATCTTCCGTGACTTCGGTGCAGATTGGCGTACCGCGGGCTGCTCGATGTGCCTGGGTATGAACCCGGACCAGCTGAAGCCGGGCGAACGCTCCGCATCCACGTCGAACCGTAACTTTGAAGGCCGTCAGGGCCCTGGCGGGCGCACTCACCTGGTGTCCCCGCTGGTTGCTGCGGCGACCGCGATTACCGGCCACCTGTCCAGCCCCGCTGATTTGGACTAATTCGAGCAGGAAAGTCAAGGAGTAATAATGGAGAAGTTCACCACCCACACCGGCGTTGGCGTCCCGCTGACCCGCTCGAATGTGGATACTGACCAGATCATTCCCGCTGTTTACCTGAAGCGGGTCTCGCGCACCGGATTCGAGGACGGCCTGTTCTCCAACTGGCGCACCAATGAGCCGGATTTCGTGCTCAATCAGGAAGCGTTCAAGGATGGTTCTGTGCTGTTCGCCGGACCGGATTTTGGCACTGGCTCATCGCGCGAACACGCAGTGTGGGCCTTGATGGATTATGGCTTCAAGGCCGTGTTCAGCCCGCGCTTCGCTGATATCTTCCGTGGCAATACGTCTAAGGCAGGACTGTTGGCAGGCCAGATGACGGATGCGGATATCCAGCTGATCTGGAAGCAGCTCGAGCAGGAGCCAGGCCTTGAGGTCACGGTTTCGCTCGAAGACCGCACAGTCACCGTTGGTGAGAATACCTACACCTTCGAGATCGACGACTACATTCGCTGGCGCCTCATGGAAGGCCTCGATGACATCGGGCTGACGCTGCGGGACGAGGATGCCATCGAGAACTTCGAGTCCTCGCGCCCGGCTTATAAGCCGTCGATTAGCTAACGCACCGGCAGTGCCGACGGCAAATAGTCGGCACCGGTGAGCTTGCCGTCGTTGAAGGAGAGCACCCAAACAGATCCCTTCTTCGATTTGATCTCCTCATCGATGGGCAAGCGACCATTCGCAGACAGCCAGGCGACCATATTTGGAATGATGTCGCCCTGGGAGCAGATCACGCTGACGCCGCCCTCGGCTACGACATCCATGAATGCCTTCTGGGCTCCCACCATGTCCTCTAGCCAACCGTTATCACCGAAGAGCTTGTTCACCTCGACGGACAGATTCAATTCGTCGGCAAGCGGGGCAATAGTGCTTTGGCAACGAGCCGGAACTGCGGAATAGATGCGGTCAGGACTAAACGGCGCCAACATCGGCACAAGCATCTCCGACTGACGGCGCCCCTTCTTATCCAGCGGACGCAAATTATCGTCGCCCGCCCACTTCTTGCGGTCATGGGCACGACCGTGGCGGACGTACAAAATGCGCGCGGTGGTCGGTAGCCCGAAACGCTTCTCAGCTTTTTCAAGCACCTGGCGATCCAAGTCATACGACATGATTTCCTTGGCTTCGGTCAACGGGAGCCAACGAATCTCATCGACCTCTTCATTGGCTTCGAATTCTCCGCCAGTGACCTCGCCAGTCCAGTAGTAGACGACTTTGGTCGAATCCTTCACCGGGTACACAGTCTTGCCGAGCAGCTTGCCCAAGCGCACGTCATAGCCAGTTTCTTCCTTGATTTCGCGCACTGCCGTGACCACGATCGATTCGCCCGGGTCAACCTTGCCCTTGGCTAGCGACCAGTCGTCATAACGTGGGCGGTGGATGCATGCGACCTCAATTTGGCTTGGATCCTCAGTATCGCCACGCCACAAAACAGCACCTGCAGCCAACGTGGTGGATGCGAATTCATCGGCTGGTTTTGAGGGAATCTCCTGGTGGCGGCCGGTAAGAAACTTCTCGCCCTGGAGGTCTTTATCGTCTTCGTGCATCTTCGACTTTTTGCCCATGGTCTTTATTGTCTCGCATCTAACGCGGGCGCGCATAACCCAGTTTTGAATGGGGCAGTGCTCTACACTGTGACCGACACAAATTCGACAGGCGAAAGTGAAACGAAAGGCGGGCTCGTATGGTCAAGGTGGCAGTCCTTGGCGCAGGTTCATGGGGAACAGCGCTGGCGAAAGTCTTCGCTGATGCCGGTAATTCCGTGAGCCTCTGGGCACGCCGCACCGAGCTCGCGCAGGCGATCCAGACAACGCACATTAACGCGGATTACCTCGACGGCATCGTTCTTCCGGAGACTATTGAAGCAACTGATGATGCTGCTGAAGCGATCGATTCTGCGCAGATTGTCATCCCTGCAGTGCCTAGTCAGACAATGCGTGAGAACCTTGCAGCCTGGACTCCTCATATTCCTACGGATTCGACGATTGTCTCGATCTCTAAAGGCATCGAAGCAGGCACGTATAAGCGGATGAGCGAGGTGATCACGGAGGTCACTGGGATTGATCCTGAGCGAATCGCTGTGCTGACGGGACCAAACCTGGCGCGCGAGGTCGCTGATGAACAGCCAGCCGCAACAGTCATTGCGTGTACTGATTTGAATCGCGCCAAGCTCGTTCAGGCTGCATGTGCGACGTCATACGTTCGCCCGTACACCAATACCGATGTCATTGGATGTGAGATCGGCGGTGCTTGCAAGAATGTCATTGCTCTGGCTTGTGGTATGGCCGCTGGCAAGGAGATGGGGGAGAATACACAGGCCACGCTTATTACTCGAGGCCTGGCGGAGATCACACGCCTTGGTATGCAGCTCGGGGCAGAGCAACCGACTTTCGCTGGTCTTGCGGGCCTGGGCGACCTCGTGGCCACATGTGGGTCGAAGCTGTCGCGTAACCGCACATTCGGTGAGCGTCTCGGTCGAGGCATGACGCTGGAAGAGGCACGAAAAGCGACGAACGGTCAGGTCGCTGAGGGTGTGATCAGCTCAAAGAGTATTTATCAGCTGGCTTTGGAGCAGGGCGTAGATATGCCTTTGACGGAAGCAGTTTACTCCGTGTGCCACCGAGACATGCATGTCAATGAAATGATCGCCTCACTGATGGGGCGCTCCAAGAAATCGGAGTAAACGCTTGTAGTGTGGTTCCCATGATCACACTCGCCGTTATTTACGGTGGAATGTCTTCCGAGCATTCCATTTCCTGCATCTCTGCTGGCGCCATCATGGCGGAACTACCTCGGGATGAATATGAGATCTTCCCGGTTGGTATTACCCAAGATGGCACGTGGGTCGTTGGGGAAACGGATCCAGTCAAGGATTCGCAGTTGCCCAGTGTGGAAGGTGGCAGGGAAGTGGCTCTGTCGGTGAATCCTGCTCGTCGTGGAGAGTTCTTTGACCCGAATACTGGTGAAGTGCTGGCGACTGTAGATGTCGTTTTCCCCGTGCTGCACGGCACCAATGGTGAGGATGGCACGATCCAAGGTTTGCTCGATCTGGCAGGTGTGCCATACGTGGGCACGGGCGTGCTGTCTTCGGCGTGCTCCATGGACAAGGAGTTCACCAAGACGATCGTGCGTGCAGCAGGCGTGCCGGTGACGCGTGAATTCATTCTTCATGAACACGCGGATTTCGCAGACATCGATGAGGACGTGCGCGAGTACTTGGGGCTGCCCGTCTTTGTTAAGCCGGCTCGCGGAGGATCCTCGATCGGCATTAACCGGGTGCAAAGCTGGGACAAGCTCGAAGACGCGGTGCGTTTTGCTCGCCTCTACGATTCCAAGGTGATCATTGAGGCTGAGCTCGTCGGCGATGAAGTCGAGGTCGGCGTTATTGAACGTCCGGACGGTGAGCTGGTCGCGTCACCGCCGGCTAAGCTCAACGGCACGGCCGATTCGGATGAGGGCTTCTACGGTTTTGAAACGAAGTACCTCGACAATGTGGTCACCGCGACGATTCCTGCAGGCTACGACGATGAGCTCAATGATGAGCTCGCGGAGCTGTCTCTGAAGACTTTCCGCGCTTTGAGCTGCGAGGGTCTGGCGCGCGTCGATTTCTTCGTCACGGAATCCGGCCCGATGCTCAACGAAGTGAATACCATGCCTGGGTTCACGTCGATTTCGATGTTCCCGCAGGTCTTTCTCGCCGCAGGAATGACTTACGGCGAGCTGTTGAAAACGCTGATCGCTACTGCTCTGGCACGTGCTGAGCAATAAGCTCGCTTAGCTGGGTGAGAGCGCCTTCGCCCACCCCAGCAGGTACGGAAACCGCGATATCGGTCGTCCGCCCCAGGGCATACAGGGTGGTGGATTGCGAGGCATTGTCGCTGCCAGCATCCTCAAACCATGGCACGTCGTTGACCTGCGTGAGCTGCGCACCAGGCTCGTAATGTGCAGGAGGCTCGACACCGCATTTCAGCACGAGTGGGTCCTTGCCATCAGCACCCCACGCTGCGGCGTTGCTCTCCAGTCCATGTACCGCCGTGACATCCAGGCGACTGTAGTCTTCAGCGATTTCATCAGGCAGCTGCGCCATAAGCTCGCGGCAAGCAGCATCTGCGGCTGAAGCATTGCTTATCGACGCCACATCTGCCAATGGCGCCCGATGCGGATCCACGGACTCCTCTGGTAGACCACTGAGATTCAGGTCCGCGACTGGGGCGTCATCATTGACCAAAGCTGCATCGTCAGCTGTCACAGCGACGACGGGGGAACGGTCCACTGTGAACCACGTGGTCAGGTTCGACCCCGGTGTCGGGTCCGTGACCTTTATCCATTCCGCACCACCGAGCTCGTGTGTCTGCGTTAGCTCCGTGTACTGCAATGGTGCATCAACACCGCAGCGCAGTGTCACGCGTTGGGCGGAAGACGTCTGCCACACGGCGGCTCCTGCTGGTGCAGGATCTGCCAGGGTTGCGCGGGAGTGGCCGGCGACTGTGTCCGGGAGGCCGTCGATAAGCTCGGCGCACTGTGGGCTATCTGCTTCGGGCGATGGCAACTCTGCTAGCGCGACAGGCTGATTGTTAAGCTTCTGAAGGTACAACTTCGAGCCGACCAGCACACCGGCGACGAGCAACAGAGCAAGCACCAAGCTGAGCACAATCAGAGGACGACGCATGACACCTGTCTGTTCTGTGGTCCCGCCATTGTGCTGATTGAATTCACTGTGGCTGACATGCTGTTCATCGGTAGTGTGCCTGGTGCTCATAGCGGCTCATCTTATGCGTCAATGTCGAATACGACGGAAAGGCCCCTTTTAGGACTGTGATCCAGATCGGTTACCCAACGGACGGCCCCACGCTCGGGGACGTCGGCGAACACGCGGTGATTGCGGCAATCACAGAGGCGACTCCATCCGCTGTCAATGGCGATGATGCTGCAGTTCTGCACCGCTCTTCACCGAATTCCCGGGTCGTGGCCACGACCGACATGTTGGTTGAAGGGCGCCATTTTCGATGGGATGTGACCACTCCGTGGCACGTGGGCCGAAAAGCGATTGTGCAAAATTTCGCCGATGTTGAGGCCATGGGGGCACGCCCGATCGCGGCATTGCTCTCGCTATCCGCACCGAAACACCTGCCTGTTGCTGTGGTCAAAGACCTCGCTCAGGGGATTGGGCACGAAGTAGAGAAATACGCCGCCGAGCTCGTTGGTGGTGATGTCACATCAGGCGACAGTCTTGTCATGTCGATCACCGCCATTGGATCCCTCGGTGGCAATCGTCCGCCACTGACACTGGATGGTGCTCGCGCTGGCCAGAACGTCGTTGCGCATGGCGCGATCGGTTACTCGGCCGCTGGTCTAGCGTTGCTGGAATCCGGGCTGGACATCCCAAGCGAATTCGAGCCACTCGTGCAGGCCTACCAAGCCCCAACGATCACTCCGGGTGCTGGCGTGGTCGCACGCTCAGCGGGGGCAACGAGCATGACTGACAATTCCGATGGTCTGCTGCACGATCTCCGGATGATTGCTGAGCGCTCCGGGATGCGGATCAATCTGGACTCCGCGACGGTGGCTCCCGATGAACTCCTTCAGCGTGCCGGCGAATTCTTGTCGCACGACCCGTGGCAGTGGGTCTGCGAAGGGGGAGAAGACCACACCTTATTGGGCACGCTTAATGGGGAAGCACCCGTTGGCTTCCGCACGATCGGGTCTGTGTCCAAGCTCGGCACCGATGAGGAACCAGGCGTCAAGGTCGATGGCCAGGCACCGAAGTACAGCCAAGGATGGGAGAGCTTCGCATGAGTTTGCCTGTGCACCCCTCATGGCAAGAACCATTGGCACCGGTCGAAGACACAATCCATACGATCGGGAATTTCCTGCGCGAGCAGCCTGCATACTTGCCGGCGGGCAACGATATCTTGCGCGCCTTTGCTGACCCCTTTGATGACGTCCGGGTATTGATCGTGGGGCAGGACCCATACCCGACGCCCGGACACCCGATGGGGCTGAGTTTTTCCACTCAACCTGGCGTTCCTGCCCCGCGCTCGCTGGTGAATATCTACAAGGAACTGCAGGATGATCTAGGCATCCCACCTCGCCAAGACGGTGATTTGTCTTCATGGGCCAGCCAGGGAATCCTGTTGCTTAATCGAGTGCTCACGGTAGCTCCTGGTCAGCCCGGTTCTCACCGTCGCGTCGGTTGGGAAGAAGTCACTGAAACGGCGATTCGCGCGCTCGCGGACCGTGACGCACCACTCGTTGCCATTCTGTGGGGCCGTGATGCGCAAACTACGAAGCGATTCTTGGGTGATACCCCCTGCATTGAGTCCGCCCACCCTTCTCCGCTGGCTGCGCACCGAGGATTCTTCGGCTCGCGTCCGTTTTCCCGTGCTAATGAGGCACTCCGTGCGCAGGGCGCGGACGGTGTCGACTGGGCACTGTAGAGTAAGGCTCCATGACTAATCCCGTGGTGATCGATGGCGCACGACTTCTGTCGTGGGCTCGTCGCACCGCACAAAAATTAGAGATGCACCGTGAGGAAATCAATAGCCTCAACGTTTTCCCGGTGCCGGATTCCGATACGGGCTCCAATATGGCCCACACGATGTCTGCGGCAGTTGCACAGGCAGAAAGCCTTGAACCAGGGGCAACCTGCCCAGATATCGCCTCGGCCTTGGCTATTGGCAGCGTCAAGGGTGCACGCGGGAATTCCGGCGTGGTGCTCTCACAGGTTCTGCGTGGTGTTGCACAGGCAGCGACAGAAGGCGATCTGGATGGTGCGAATGTCGCTGAAGCACTGTCCAATGCGGTCGTTTACGTTGACCGTGCGATCAATGAGCCGGTCGAGGGAACGATTGTCACTGTTCTGCGCGAAGCTGCCCAAGCTGCGAAAGATGCGCTCGCCGTGGATAAAGGTCTTGTCGGTGTGACTGCCGCTGCCGTCGCAGCTGCGGAAGCAGCATTGGAAAAGACGCCATCCCAGCTTGCCGAGCTTCGGGATGCCGGCGTGGTCGATGCCGGCGGTCGTGGCCTGGTCCTGATCTTGGCGGCATTGCGTGATGAAGTTTCGGGAATCTCCGATGATTCACAGGTTCAGGGATCTACTGCGACTGACAGTTTCACTTTTGTATCTGAGGAAGATTCCCACGGTCACACTGGCTGGCTGGAGATCATGTTCATGTTCTCTGGTCCAGTCGATGAGCTTGAATCTGCGATCGCGCCTTTAGGCACCAGTCTGGTCACCGCACGTGTTTCGGACACTGAGGCGAAGATTCATATCCATTCGCTGCAAGCAGGCACGGTCATTGAACAGGCTTATGGTCTCGGCGCCGTGACCGATCTGCGATTGGAAATTCTCCCCGACCCCAACGAGGAAGTCGCTGGCATCACCGCAGACCGACTGATCATCGCGCTTGCTCCCGAAGGGGCAGTTGCGGGACTGTACCGCCAAGCCGGAGCCACCGTTTACAGCCCAGGCGCGGAGCTGGCCAGTGAGGTAGCTCAATGCGTTACCGCAAACGGGACAGAAGACGTCATTGTTCTTCCGAATGGCCAAACGGACTGCGTGCAGCTTTCACACGTTGAGCAGGCCGCGGTGGCAGTTGGTGCGCACATCGCGGTCTTGCACACAACCAGGTTGGTCGGGGGAATCGCAGCGCTCGCGGTGCATGATCCACGACTTCCACTCGACGCAGCAGTAGCGCACATGGATGAAGCTGCCGCAGATATGCGTGCAGCAGATATCGTTCGCAGCGAAACAGGTCGTCTCACCGCGACAACGCCTGATGGGGTACTCGCGGAAGGAGAGTCGGTTCAGGAAGTCGTCGATAAGGCATGCGCGAAATTGCTTGCCGACGGCGGCGAGCTGATCACCCTCTTGCTTGCCACCGAAGCCGCGAGCGCCGTCGACGTCGCTGAACTCGAAGCAAGCCTGGATGCCGAGATTTTGATCTATCCTGCCGACGGCATGGGCATGCTCGGCCAAATCGGGGTGGAATAAGCAGTGCTGGGGCTTAACTACACCACGCCGCTGAACCTGATCATTCCCACGCGTCCGGCCCGCGCGATTGCGAAGGCTTTCGGGATTGAGACCGCGGAAGGCCTGCTCGAGCACTACCCACGCAAATATCTCCGTTACGGCAATGCCAGCGCACTCGAAGGGGCCTTGCCTGATGACCGGATCACTTTCATTGGCACTGTCGTGGCAACCAGGATGATTCAAGGCAAGCGGCCGATCTTCAAAGTGCGTGTCACGGACGGTCACGGCAATATCGACGCCACATTCTTCAGTGCGAAATACGCCCCGCGTGTGCTGCACGAAGGTGTGCGTGCCATGTTCACTGGGAAGCTGAGCTATTTCAACGGTCAGCCCCAGCTCCAGCACCCAGACTTCCTTATTCTGGACGCCCCGAAATTCAAAGACAAGGATGGCCGGCGCCCCACGCCGAAAGGCGGGGCGACTGGCTCGATGAAGCAACTTTCAGTCTTTGGCGATCCCGATGAGATCCTTGCCGGTCGCGAGTGGCTGCCGGTGTACAAGGCCACGAAGAACTTGTCCACCTGGACGCTCATGGGTGCGGTCAATGCGGTGCTGGACACTCTGCCGCCCGTCGAAGAACCGCTGGGTTTCACCCCGGAAGGCTTCGTCTCGCTCGATGAAGCTATTCGCCAAATCCACAATCCGACGACGGCTGGGCCGGAACCTGCGCGCGAACGCCTCAAATACAACGAGGCGCTGCGCGTTGCACTGATCATGGCTCTACGCCGGGCGGACTCTAGTCACCGGACCGCGCCAGCATTGCCGCGCGTGGAGGGAGCTTCCCAAGAGCAGATGCTGACCAATCTGCCGTTTGCTTTCACTGCTGGGCAGAGAAAAGTTTTTGAAGAGATATCCGGGGACCTGCGAAGCACTGCCCCGATGAGTCGTCTGCTGCAAGGCGAAGTCGGCTCCGGCAAGACCATCGTCGCTTTGGCGGCAATGCTCCAAGCTGTGGACAACGGGATGCAGTGTGCGCTTCTGGCTCCCACGGAAGTCTTGACGCTTCAGCACGAGAAATCCCTGCGAAAAACCCTCATGCGCACAGGGGTTCATGCTCGCGTCGTTGCACTGACCGGTTCCATGTCGACAGTGCAACGACAAGAAGCATTGCTGGCGATCGTCTCTGGCGAGGCGGACATCATCGTGGGAACGCACGCGATCATTCAAGACAACGTCGACTTTTTCAAACTCGGATTTGTCGTGGTTGATGAACAACACCGCTTCGGTGTGGAGCAGCGCGATCGCCTGCGCGATAAAGCAGGGGAGTCCACCCCGCACCTGCTGGTCATGACCGCAACGCCGATTCCGCGCACCATCGCCATCACGGTGTTTGGCGACCTCGCGGTATCGACACTGCGTGAATTACCGGGAGGGCGTAAACCGATTCAGTCATCGATCGTGCCCGAATTCAAAGACGCCTGGATTCAAAGAGCATGGGAGAAAATCAAAGAAGAGGTCTACGCCGGACACCAGGCTTATATTGTTTGCCCGCGTATCGACGGACCCGGCGGTGTCCTTGAAATCGCAGACATTTTAGGAAAAACCCACTTCAAGGGACTCACTGTCGGAATACTCCACGGCAGGATGAAGGGCGAAGACAAGGACGCTGTGATGTCAGCATTCGCTGCCGGTGAAATCGACGTGCTGGTTTCCACGACGGTGATCGAGGTCGGCGTTGACGTGCCTAATGCCACCGTGATGATGGTGCGAGAATCTGAGCACTTCGGTGTCTCGCAGCTGCACCAGCTGCGTGGTCGCGTCGGGCGCGGTGGCTTTGAATCACTATGCCTCTTCCACACCTTTGCTGGTCCCGATACTCCGCAATTCGAACGTGTCTCCCAAATCGCAGCGATCACAGACGGATTCCAGCTCGCAGAGCTTGACCTCCAGAACCGCCAGGAGGGCGATGTGCTGGGCACACACCAGTCGGGCAATGAGCGCCAGTTAAAGCTTCTTAATCTGGTTGAAGACTACGAGATCATTCAACGCGCCTACGACGACGCCGAAGCAATAGTCGCAGCCGACCCAGAGCTTGCCCGCTCGGTCACCGACACCGAGATTCTTGAAGAATTCGAATACCTGGAAAAGAGCTAGCGCCCGCGCGCATTAAACTGTGCCCCATGAGCCGAATCATTTCTGGTGAAGCCCGCGGACGCACCATCAAAGTTCCCCCGGAGGGCACGCGTCCCACGTCTGACCGAGCGCGTGAAGGACTGTTCTCGTCTTTGCAGGTCCGATTTGGCTTTGCCGGCCAGAAAGTCCTGGATCTCTTCGCTGGTTCTGGCGCACTGGGCCTAGAAGCAGCCTCCCGTGGAGCAGACGAAGTCGTGCTGGTGGAGTCCAATGCCGATGCTGTAGAGATCATCCGCCACAACATGAAAGTGGTGGGACACCCGCACGTCACCGTGGAACAGGCCAAGGTTTCTGCCTATGTGCCACGTGCGCCGAAAGAGCACTTCACCATGGTGCTGGCCGATCCTCCGTATGACTTGGCCGACGAGGACATCGCAGAGATGGTCCAAGCTTTGGTACCTCTTCTCGCTGATGAAGCAGCCGTAGTCATTGAACGCCACCGTGACAGCCCAGAGACTGCGTGGCCAAAAGGATTCACCCCGACTGGGCAGAAGCTGAAGAAGCGACTGTACGGTATAGCTCGTATGGATATGGCGACGTTTTCACGCGAAGACATCGCTGACCACGACTAAGGCCAGTTAGAAAAGCAAGGAAGAATCACGATGACGAAAGCGGTCTGCCCGGGATCCTTTGACCCAGTCACCAACGGCCACCTAGACATCTTCACCCGCGCATCGCGCAGCTTCGACGAGGTGATTGTCTTGGTGACTGCGAACCCGAATAAGCAGACTGGTCTTTTCACTATTGAAGAGCGCATGGACTTCATCCGTGAAGTCACGCGTGATCTTCCGAATGTCACTGTGGACACCTGGGGTGGCTTGCTGGTGGACTACACCACGGCACACCGGGTCGGCGCGCTGGTCAAGGGGCTGCGTTCCTCGTTGGACTATGACTACGAATTGCCAATGGCGCAGATGAACCGCCATCTGTCTGGTGTGGACACCTTCTTTCTCATGACTGATGAAAAGTACGGCTATATTTCCTCTTCGCTGTGCAAGGAAGTGGCCAAATACGGTGGCGATGTGAGCGGACTTGTTCCGGACTGCGTTGTTGAAGCAATGAACGCTAAGTACAAGGGATGAGTATCACCCTTACCGTCCTGATTGTCTTCCTCGCCGTTGGTGTCGGTGCGTGCTTTCAACGCATCGCCGGCATGGGTGTGGGACTGCTTTCCGGCCCTGTTCTCTCGCTGTTCCTCGGGCCGGTCGAAGGTATTCTCGTGGTCAACGTCTTGGCTGCGACGAATGCGCTGATCACCAGCATCAATATGCGTGCTGATATCGACTGGCGGAAATTTGGTCTCATCGCGCCCGCCCTGGTCTTCGGCGCGATCCCCGGTGCGCTTCTGATCCGTGCGGTCGAACCAAATGTCGTGCTCGTCTTAGTTGGTGCGCTCTTGCTGGCTGCTCTAGCGCTTGTGACATTCGGCCGTCGCTTCGTACCAGAGCCTCATGGAGTGCTTCCTGCCATCACGGCAGGCATGGCCGGGGGATTCATGAATACCCTCGCCGGAATCGCTGGCCCAGCGATCACGGTTTATACCCAAGCTGCGCGGTGGGAACAGCGCATCTACGCAGCCACCCTGCAGCCGATCTTTCTGGTCAGTGGAGTCTTGTCCTTCGCCATCAAAGAATTCACCGGCGCAGCTGATCTCAGCGGGGTTGACCCGTGGATCTGGCTGGCCGGTGCAACGGGAATGATCCTTGGCATTTGGGTGGGAACCAAACTTTCGCCAAAGATATCCCGCGACGTAGCGCACAAGATCGCGCTACTGCTCGCAGCACTTGGTGGTTGCACCGCTTTGATCCACGGTGCCACCGGGCTGCTGGGGTAGGAGCCCTTAGAAAATCGACGAGAGGAATTCCTTGGTGCGCTCGTGCTGAGGATTATCCAATACCTGCTCGGGCGTACCTTGCTCGACGATGGTGCCACCGGACATGAATGCAACAGTGTCCGCGACCTCATGTGCGAAGGACATTTCATGCGTGACCACGATCATGGTCATGCCGCTGGCAGCAAGCTCTTTCATGACTCGCAGAACCTCGCCGACGAGCTCGGGGTCGAGAGCAGAGGTCGGTTCGTCGAAAAGCATGAGCTTGGGGTCCATTGCCACCGCACGTGCGATGGCGACGCGCTGCTGCTGGCCGCCGGAAAGCTGGACAGGAAACGCCTCGGCCTTGTGGGCGAGGCCGACCTGCTCGAGCAGCTGCATCGCCTTCTTCTTCGCGTCCTCAGGCTTTTCGCCCTTGACGTGAATCGGAGCCTCAATGATGTTCTCCAGCACCGTGCGATGTCCGAAAAGATTGAAGGACTGGAAGACCATGCCGATATCGCGGCGCTGCAAGGAGGCTTCCTTCTCGGAGATCTCGTGCAGCACACCATCTTTTTCCTTGTAGCCGATCAGATTGCCATCGACATAAAGACGTCCAGCGCTGACCTTTTCCAAGTGGTTCACACAACGCAGGAAGGTCGACTTGCCTGAACCGGAAGGTCCGATAAGACACGTGACCTCACCAGGCTGGACCTCGAGGTTGATGCCCTTGAGAACATCGAGGGTGCCAAAGGACTTCCACACATCCACTGCCTGGACCATCGGGGTGGAAGAGACGGAGGAATTAGTCATGGTTAACGGTTCCTTTCCACGACAGTGACGTTATTGGGAGCTTTGCCTTCGGCATCGGTAAGTGCGGCGAGCTGACGGGCAGTGAGCTCGCGGGTGACACCTCGGTCGAAATAGCGCTCGAGGTAGAACTGGCCGACCATCAGGATCGACGTGATCACCAGGTACCAAGTAGCTGCCACAAGCAGCATCGGCACCGGCTCGAAGAGCGCAGCAGCGATATCCTGCGAGCGGCCGTAGAGCTCCAACGAATAGGGAACAGCGACCACGAGCGAAGACGTCTTCAACAGGGAGATGAACTCGTTGCCAGTCGGCGGAATGATGATGCGCATTGCCTGGGGGAGCACCGTGCGGCGCATGGTCATGCTCCAGCCCATGCCCAAGGCTTTCGACGCCTCGATCTGGCCCTCCGGAACTGAATTGATGCCCGAACGAACGATCTCCGCCATATAACCAGCCTCGTTCAGACCGAGACCGATCACTGCGAGAGCGAAAGCGGAAGAGGTGAGAGCCTCGAGCGAGACCTGAGTGAAACCGAGATTCACCGACTGGTAGATCGCACCGAGCAGACCCCAGAACACGAGCTGCACATAAATCGGGGTGCCACGGAATACCCAGAGGTACAGCCACGCAATGGACTTGAATACCGGGTTCGGTGACATACGCATCACGGCGAGGATCACGCCGAGCACAACACCGATGATCATGGACAACACAGTGATAGCCAGAGTGTGGCCAGCAGCCGTGAGAATCCGAGTATCAAACAGGTACGCCCAGTAGGTTCCCCAACCATAAGCTTCACGGTTGGCAGCATCCCAGATGAACAGGACGAACAGGACAAGGAGCACAGCAGCAGTGATCCAACGGCCTGGGTGGCGCAGCGGTTTAGCCTCGATCCGCTCGGGTTTCCCCGAAGAACCCCTCTTTGTCGTTGTGGTGCTCATGGTTACTGCCCTCCTACAGGCTGCTCGTTGATCTGTGCCTGCTCAAGCAGGCCTGTTTCCACGCCCCACTGGGACAGAATGCGCTCGTATTCACCGGTATCGATGAGGTGCTGCATTGCTGCGGCCATTGCTGGACCAAGAGGCGAATCCTTCGGAACTGCGAAGCCATACGGTGCCGCATCGAACATGTCGCCGATGAGTTCTAGCTGTCCGTCGGACCTATTCACTGCCCACGCGGTGACAGGGGAGTCAGCGCTGAGGGCATCCGCACGCCCGACCAGTGCAGCCAACGCTGCATTATCCGAAGTGTCATAGGAAAGTACGGTGATGGGATTGCCTTCTTCAGCGCACTTTTCGGCTTTCGGACGCACATCATCGGTTTCAGAGACCGTGGTGCGCTGGACAGCAATGGTCAGTCCGCACGGGTTTTCCGGATCGATGTCCTCGCCTGGCTGGGCGGCCCACTGAATGCCGGCGTAGAGGAAGTTCACAAAGTCGAAATTCTCACGACGCTCAGGGGTGTCAGTGAAACCGGACATGCCTGCATCAAGGGTGCCGGCTTGAACGGCGGGCAAGATCATGGCGAAGTCCTGCTCCTGCGCGTCATACTCAAGACCCATCACGCTTGCTACCGCACGACCCAGGTCCATTTCCATGCCGATGATGCGACCTTGTGAGTCTTTGAACTCAAAGGGAGCAAAAGGTGGATTGGCACCGATGGAGAGTTTTCCGGATGCCTGAATATCTTCCGGAACCATAGCGGCGATTTCCGGGACTTCAGCCGGGGTGATTTCCTCCCAGCCCTCCGGGTGGCCGCCCTCGGCGTTAGTGACGCAGCCAGCGAGCATAGCCACCGGAAGGAGGCATGTGCCGACAGCGGCAGTTTTTACACGGGTGAACATAGGGCTGAGCATACTATGCTCCCAGATGAAAAATTGAAAAAGGCCACGTATGTCACGTGGCCAAAAGTTAAGGGAGAAAGTGGCGAATTAACGCGGCAGATTAGACATCACGATCTGCACTGCCTGACCCAGAACGGTCACGACAGCAGCAATGATGGCGTAGTTGATCACCAGCTGGGTCGCGCCTTGCACGCGCTGCTCGGTGTTCTCACCCTTGAAAAGCAGGGAGTAGGGGCGGAAAGCCATCTCCAAGAAGCCCTTGAAGGAGTCTTCCTTCATGGAAGAAGCCACCTTTGGATCAAAGGCATTTTCGATGCCGCGACCGACGGCAGTATCAGGCAGTTGCGCCTCAGCCTGGGCCGTCTGGGCGGTAGCAGGGGCTGGGGCAATAGCCGGAACAGTGGTCAAAGCAAGCGATGCAGCGAGGACGGAAGAAGCAATCTTTTTACGCATGGCGGAGATACTACCCGTAGCTTGAGGCGAGGAATAATCATTGCAGTGACAAATTTTCACCCTGAGAAAGTGACCAGGATCAAACCCGAATAGTTAGGCGGGAAACCAAAAATGGCTTAGGATGTTGCAGGGTTTGCATAGAACTTTCTGAGCATTTTTTAATTTAATTTTTTAAAGCCGAGGAGCTTTGATCCCCCATGGTGTGGAAGAAAATTGTCGCGGCCACCGCTGCCGTCATCGGTCTCGCTAGTGCTGCTGCCGCGCCAGCACAGGCGCAAGATCTGCGTTCGTTGATTGAATCGCCGAATGTGACGACGTGCTCCAGTGAATTCTTGATCGCTATTCCTGGTGGTGGCGGCACCACCTCTTTCATGCCGGAGAAGATGCCGATCGGCGCGATGGTGAAGGAAATCGCTCTGGACACTTATCGCCAGAGCCGTGGCAGCATTCAGCCGGTGTGGATCGGATATAACTCCACCCCGTTCACGCTGTCTACGTATACCGATTCTTCGCGCTCGGGATACCGGGAGACGTCTGCGACGATGCGTCGTTTAGCACGTATGTGTCCGAAGGCTCAGTTCAGCATCGTCGGCTACTCCGAGGGTGCGGATATCGGGGCGAAGCTTGTGAACAATATGGGTAAAGGTCGTGGCCCGCTGCCGGCGCACAAGATCAATTCGGCAGTGTTTGTTTCCAATCCGCACCTCGCGGACAATGGCGGCGCTTTTGCAGGTGGCGCGACCAAGGAGACGCGTGGCGCGCTTGAGCGTCTTGATGGCGGCTACGGCGAGCTCAGCGACCGCGTGCTTGATGTCTGCCGCACCGACGATCCGATTTGCGCGCTTCCGCATGAGTGGCGCGTGCACGTCGATCCGATGCTGCGCATGGCTACGCTGCGCGGCCGGGTTCCGGTATCTGAATTCGCCACAATCGTGGCAAAGCGATCGCCGACAACCATCCCGCTGCTACTCAGCGTCCGTAACCACGGAATGTACGGCCCACGTCTACTGGGCCCAGCTGCTGGTTGGATTCTTGAGCGTCACGCCCCGGCTCGCCCGGCGCAGCCGAAGCCGTCGGAGGAGCCGCGTCGAACGCAAGAGCGTTAAATCAAACGCACTGATGTGAGCCTGCTGTTAATTCACCAGGCTCACAGTGTTTCTGGCAGTGGACCGGCAGAGGTGTCCTGCCGTAAACGCTTGATCACGTTCTCTGCGGAGATCAAGCACATGGGCACGCCGACACCGGGCAGTGTGGTCCCGCCCGCGTATAGCAGGTTGTCCACCTTCTTCGAAGTGTTGCGTCCACGCAGGAAAGCTGACTGCCGCAAGGTATGGGCTGGACCAATCGCCCCACCCGACCAGGAGTTGTAGCGCGTGGCAAAATCTTCAGGCCCGAGCGTGCGGCGAACGCGGATCCGGTCCTTCAGGTCAGGGACATCGCACCACGCAGCGATCTGTTCAATGGCTGCATCAGCGATGGCATCCACGCGTTGACTAGCGGACGCGAAATACGCATCTCCATGCCCAAGGTCGGGATCAGCAGGCGTAGGTACCAGCACGAAGAGATTCTCATCCCCATCAGGGGCGACGGAAGGATCGGTCGCCGAAGGCTTCGAAATATAGATGGAGCGGGAAGCACCCAGCGGGCGTGCGTCTAAAGGACCATCGAAAACAGCATCAAAATCTTCCGACCAATCCTTGCTGAACAGCAGATTGTGGTGTTTGAGCTCCGGGAGTTTGTCTTCGACGCCCAGCATGACCAGCACACAGCTCAAGCCCGGATTACGGCGCGTGAAATAGCTTTCGTCGTACGTACGCTCTTCAGGCGCAAGCAATTGAGTCTCAGTGAACTGCAGGTCCGCAGTAGAGACCACGATGTCTGCAGCCAACACATCGTCAGTTCCATCGGACCGACGTACCTTCACACCAGTCGCATGCCCATCGCGCGTGCAGATTTGCGTGACCTCAGTGCCGAGCTCAAACTCAGCACCCTGTTCACGGGCGACCGTTTCCAGCGCACGCATCACCGCGGTAAACCCGCCCTGCGGATATTTCACTCCCTGCACTAAATCCGTATGACTCAGCAGGTGGTACAACGCCGGGGTATGCGCCGGGTGCGAAGACAAGAACACTGCCGGGTAAGACAGCATTTGCCGCAAGCGCACATCAACAAATCGCTTATCGACGAACCGTTCCAACCCCACCGTCAACATCTTCAGCAATTTGCCGTAATTGGCACGAATCTCCGGAACAAAGAAAGCCCGTGGGGAAGAAAACGTGGTGTAAAGGAAATACTTGACCGCGAACTCATAAGTCTCACCGGCGCTAGAAAGGTACTGCTCCAACTGCTTTCCAGCGCCGGGCTCAATTGATTCGAAGAGGGAGACTGCTGCGGTGGGGTTGGACGGGACGTCGACAAGCTCGTGCCCCTCCGGGAACAGCCGGTAGGCGGGGGAGAGGTCCACGAGCTCAAGCATGTCCTCGGTGCGTTTGCCAAAGAGCGCGAAGAAATGGTCGAAGGCATCCGGCATGAGATACCACGAGGGGCCGGTGTCGAAGCGGAATCCGTCAACGACGAGTTCACCCGCGCGACCACCGATTTGGTCGATGCGGTCGACGACTGTGACTGCGTAGCCCTCACGCCCCAAAAGAGCAGCGGTGGCCAGCCCGGCAGCACCCGCACCGATCACGAGTGCGGTGCGTGAGTTCTGTTGCTTCATGTTCATCTTCTCCCCGTGGCTTGTGCGACTGCTTGAACAGTGAGCACTGCCTTCCGATGGGCGGGCACGCTGACGCGAGTGCGCACCAATTCTTCTGCTGGTGTCTCAGCGATCATTTCCGTCAATTCACCAAAGAGATTCTTCGCGGCAAGTACCGCAGCGCGCACCTGAAAAGGCAGGAGCCAGATTGCCTTTTCAGCTGCGGCGAGGTCATCGCGGATCTCGTCTACAACTTCTTGCTTTGTCGTCTCGTTGATCGCGCCATAAGACTGGAAATACGACCGCCCGAGCTCTGCTGTGTCTTCTTCCAGATCACGCAGGAAATTCACCTTCTGGAAAGCGGCTCCCAAACGACGCGCTCCGCTTTCCATTTCTGCACGCTCAGCATCAGAAATGTGTCGGTCTGCCAGAAAAACATTGAGACAAAGAAGGCCGATCACTTCAGCCGAACCATATACATAAGCGTCCAAATCCCGGTGCGAATAATCGTTCTGGTGGAGATCACGGCGCATGGAGGCGAAAAATGCTCGAATGTGCTCGGCTGCAAATCCACACCGGCGCGCAGTCGCCGCGTAGGCGTGCATGATTGGATCGGTGTGGAACCGAATCTCAGGTGCATTAAGGACTTGCTTTTCGTATGCGTCTAAAACGTCCTGCGGTGTTGTCACGGAAGCTTCAGTGGCTGTGCCGTCGACGATCTCATCGGCGATGCGCACCACTGCATAAAGATTGCGAATATCCCGGCGCTCACGCGTAGGTAGAAGCTTTGTCGCGAGGCTGAAGCTCGTTGAATATTCGCCGATGACCGTGCCAGCGGCGGCATCACACATCTGGTCGTACCGCCGCAGCCAGTGTTTCGTCCGCGGTGTCACGCTCACCACCCTAATCTGCCCTGTTGGGCACGAACCAACCAGCCATGTCCGTGGATTGGTGCTTCGATTCAGCTGAAAGTCCCAGCAAGAAAATTTCCTGAAACGCGAAAGTTGTGTCCTTCCAAGGAGTATATTCAGGGCAACCAAACTTATCGTTGATGAGTGATGGTGCGTCTAGCAGTACATTCCGTCAATCTGGGCCCATGGCAGTGGATGATAATTATCCACCGCATGCATGAAACAGATGGCCGATGGCACCCGGAATAGAGGGAGTTCCCACATGGAAGACATCATCAATAGCGTCAATGACGCGATCTGGTCGAACTGGCTCGTTTATTTATGCCTCGGTGCTGGTGTGTATTTCACACTCACCACACTTTTCTTGCAGGTCCGCTGCTTTCCGGACATGATTCGCCAGCTCAAATCCAACGAGGATTCTGAGGCTGGCATTTCTTCTTTCCAGTCGCTCATGATCTCGCTCGCCGGCCGCGTCGGTGTGGGCAACATCGCAGGTGTTGCGACAGCGATCGCCTTCGGTGGCCCTGGCGCGGTGTTCTGGATGTGGATCGTGGCCTTCCTCGGTTCCGCTACTTCTTATGTCGAGTGCTGCCTTGCACAGATCTACAAGGAGAAGGACCAGGACACCGGTGAATACCGTGGTGGCCCGGCCTACTACATTGAGAAGGCCTACCGCCACACTAAGGCGCGACCTTTCGCATTGGTCTACGCGGTTGTTTTCGCGGTGTCGATGATTCTGGCCACCTCGTACTTCCTGCCTGGTGTCCAGGCAAATGGTGTGGCGACGTCGGTCCAGCACGCGTGGTCGGTGCCTACGTGGGCGACTGCGGCTGGCATGGTGATTCTGCTGGGCATCATCGTCATTGGTGGTGTTAAGCGCATCGCATGGTTTGCCACGATGGTCGTTCCGTTCATGGCGGTCATCTACATCGTCATTGCGATCGCCATTCTCTTTGCTAATGCTTCTCAGATCCCTGAGGTCTTTGGCCTGATCTTCCGCGCCGCGTTCGATAAGGAAGCTGCATTCTCCGGCCTGCTGGGCACCGCCATCATGTGGGGCGTGAAGCGTGGCATCTACTCGAATGAGGCCGGTCAAGGTACTGGCCCGCAGTCCGCCGCGGCTGCCGAGGTTTCCCACCCAGCCAAGCAGGGCTTCGTGCAGGCTTTCGCCGTCTACGTGGATACCCTTCTGGTCTGCTCCGCGACCGCATTCATCATCATTTCCACCGACATGTACCGCGTCTACGAGAACGGCACGGAAGATGGTCCGGCCCGCTATACCGGCGCTGTTCCTGATTCAGTCGAAGTCGGCCCTGGCTTTGTCCAGTCCGGTCTTGATTCCTACGTCCAAGGCCTTGGCGGAAGTTTCATCGCACTGGCCATCCTGTTCTTCGCGTTCACCACAATCGTCGCGTACTACTACATGGCTGAGGTGAACTTCACTTACATCAACCGTTGGATCAAGAGCGAGCAGGTCCGCACAATCGTGATCTGGTTCCTGCGCGTGCTCATCCTCGTCTCCGTCTGGGTCGGTGCGACCACCACGCCGGGCACCGCATGGGCACTGGGCGATATCGGTGTGGGTACTACGGCATGGCTGAATATCCTGGCCATCCTCGTGCTCCAGGTCCCCGCCATGAAGTGCCTGTGGGATTACCGTCGCCAGAAGAAAGCCGGCCTCGAGCCGCAGTTCGATCCCGAAGCCCTCGGCATCAAAAACGCCGATTTCTGGGTCGAGCGCAAGGCAGAGATGGTCGCGAAGGGCACCTGGAATGACGCGAAGCTTATCGACGGCGCTCCAATCCCCGAATCTCCCCAGTCCTAAAGAATTCTGGTCAAGGTCTTTCGGCCACAGAAGAGTAGGAGCAGCGAGACAATGAGCGCTGCTGCTCCTGCCCAATAGGGCACCCCGACGCCAAATGCTGTTGCCAAAGATCCGGAGACTGCAGGGGCCACAGCACCGCCAAGGAAGCGCAAACCGGAATAGGTTGAGGAAGCGACATTGCGTGGCAGATCGGTGGCTTCCATCACTGCTTCAGTGAGAACGGTATTGAAAACACCGATGAAAACACCAGCGATGATGACGAGCACGATGAGCGTAGTCAGATGCTCAACCGTGAAGCCGAGGACAGTGAGCAACACAGCGAATCCGGCAAGCACTGAGCAAACCACGGGGAAGAGCTTGAAGCTCTTTGTGAGCCGGGGTGCCAAAAATACCGAAGACAGTGCGAGTGCCAGACCCCAACCGAAGAACACCCATCCGAGTTCGGTCGCGCCGAAAGGGCGTCCAGCTGCAGCAGCGGCTTCATCGATGGGATATGGGGAATAGGCCAGCAGTGTGAAAAAGCCGTAGTTATAGAAGAACGCGACTGCTCCAAGCGTGAGTAGAGCCGGTTCGCGCAGGGCTTCGAAACCAGCGGTGAACGATACCGGTTCTGGCTTGCTTGCCGGTTTGCGAAGCAGGACTGCGATGGCAAGGAAACCAATCGCCATGAGTGCTGCCGTGCCGTAGAACGGGCCACGCCAGCTGATTTCTCCCAACAGACCGCCGAGCAATGGCCCAACAGCCATGCCGATGCCCATTGCTGCTTCGTAGAGAATGATGGCCTGGCTTGTGCCCCCTGCTGCCGCCCCCACAATTGCAGCAAGTGCGGTGGAAATGAACAGAGCGTTACCCAAACCCCAGCCAGCACGGAAGCCGATGATCGCATCGACTGACCCAGCTGCTCCTGAGCAGAACGCGAAGATAACGATGAGTGCCAGTCCTGTAAGCAATGTGCGTTTCACACCAATGCGCGAAGAAATAAAGGAACTAAAGAACATCGCCACAGCGGTGATGAGCAGATAACTGGTGAACAGCAGCATTGTCTGGGTTGGCGATGCATCCAGGTCACGACTGATTGCCGGAAGAATCGGGTCGACTAAGCCAATGCCCATGAAAGACACCGCGCAGGCAAATGCAATTGCCCACACAGCGATTGGTTGTTTGAAGAAGCTCTCTGAAGTGCTTTCAGTCATTCAATTCCTCCTGACTTCTAGTCGTCTTTATGGTTTTCGCGGAGCCGTTCTGAAAGAGAAGGGAGAATCTCAGCCGCTCGAATGAGGGTCTCAATATCGCCGGGGGAGAGGTCGTGGAATACCGGTACAAGTTCGCGCACCGATGCTGTACGGAAAGCGCTGACAACGTCACAACCGGCGTCGGTGATGGTGAGCTCGGAGGCGCGGGCGTCGTCAAGCGAAGGCGTTCGTGACACGAGCCCCTCGCCGACTAGCCTCTTGACCGCCTGGCTCATCGACGGCTGGGCGATGCCTTCGCGTTGTGCAAGTTCCCCCACGCGTAGTCCGGGTTCACGCTGTAGCGCAGCCAAAACGCGAAGAGAAACATACGACAACTCGCTGCCCGCAGCCCGAAAAGTCGCGCGGGAGAAATGGGTTCCTGCCGCGACCAAGTCGATGGCAAGCTGAGATAGCGTCTCATCAGAATGCATAGGGGAACTATATATCCAACCTATGTAATGCCTGTTTTGGGGGTTCCTGATTTCAGTCCCAGGGCAGCAGTGCGCTATTCTTTCCAAAGCGCGCCCCAGTAGCCCAATTGGCAGAGGCAACGGATTCAAAACCCGTCCAGTGTGAGTTCGAGTCTCACCTGGGGCACGATGCGAAAGCCTTGACACGCTGCTTTTATGCGGTGTGCCAGGGCTTTTCCTGTTTCTCAATGCGGTGCCGGAGGCAATGCGGTGAACGGTAGAGTGGGACAGCGTGACTTCCGCTGATAATTCCTCTGCAAAGAAACGCCTGCTGCTTATCGACGGCCACTCGATGGCCTTCCGTGCCTTCTACGCTCTGCCGGCGGAGAATTTCTCCACCTCCGGCGGCCAGCACACGAATGCGGTGTACGGCTTCTTGTCGATGTTCTCCAATATTCTCGCTGATGAGCAGCCCACCCACGTCGCGGTGGCTTTCGATATTGGGCGGCAGACGTTCCGCACCGAGCGTTTCCCGGAGTACAAGGCGCAGCGTGCGGCAGCACCGGAGGAGTTCAAGGGCCAGGTGCCGATCATCCAGGACGTGCTGGGGGATCTGAGCATTATCACCTTGACCAAGGAGAACTACGAAGCAGACGACATCCTGGCTACGCTGACCACGCAGGCTCAGGATGATTATGAAGTCGTCATCGTCACTGGTGACCGTGATTATCTGCAGCTGGTCAATGACAAGGTGACCGTGCTGTACCCCACGCGCGGGGTGTCCACGCTTACCCGCTTCACTCCGGAGGAAGTGGAGAAGAAATACGGACTCACCCCAGCCCAATACCCGGACTTCGCGGCGTTGCGTGGCGACCCGTCCGACAACCTTCCGAATATCCCAGGTGTGGGGGAGAAGACCGCCACGAAGTGGATTGTCCAGTATGGCGACTTGAATAGCCTGATCGAGCACGCCGACGAGATCAAGGGCAAGGCCGGCGACAACTTCCGCGAACGCATCGAGCAAGTCCAGCTCAACCGTGAACTCACCCAAATGGTGCGCGACCTTGAGCTGCCCGTCGGGCCGGATGAACTCGAGCTCAAGCCCGCCGACGTCAACGCGGTAGCGACAGCTTTCGATGACCTCGAATTTGGCGTCAACCTGCGTGAGCGCGTCCTCGCAGCAGTGCCTACCGATGGCGCAGCGCCCGAGACAGCAGCAGAAGAACTTCCGGAACTCACCGTCGAGGACGAACCGCTCGATGCATGGCTTAAAGCCCGCGAGGGGCAAGGCCTTGCCGTGTTCATCCAGGGCGACGCCACGCCGGCGGGTGGGGACGCATGGGCAGTGGGGGTCGTCGATAAGCAGCGCCACGGTGTAGCCAAGCAACTGAGCGACCTCACACCCTCTGAAGACACCGCGCTGAAGACATGGCTTGAATCTGACTCCCCGAAGTACCTGCACAGCGCGAAAGCCGCATGGCACATGCTGCGTGGCCGCGGAATCACGCTGAACGGCATCGCGCACGACACCGCCATTGCCGCATACCTATTGCGCCCTGGCCAGCGCACATACGATCTTGCTGATGTCTACCAGCGTCACCTACAGCGTCAGCTCACCACGAACAGCGACCAGCTGAGCCTGCTTGACGACGATACCGCCGACCTCGACTCCGCCCTCGCCATCCTCGAGCTCTCCGCAGCCTTGAGCGAAGACCTCCGCGAGATTGACTCGTATGAGCTCTACGCCGACCTCGAACTGCCACTTGTGACCATCCTCGCGAAAATGGAAGACGTCGGCATCGCTGTCGATTTGGACGTGCTTCAAGCACAGCTTTCCGAAATTGCGGAAAAGGTCGCCGACGCAGAAAACACGGCCCGCACGCTTGTCGACGAACCCGACCTCAACCTCTCGTCCCCCAAACAGCTCTCCGTCGTCCTCTTCGACAAGCTCGAGCTGCCAAAGACGAAGAAAACCAAGACCGGCTATTCCACCGCCGCGAAGGAAATCGAAGCCCTTGCCGCGAAGAACCCGCACCCATTCTTGGACCAGCTGCTCGCGCACCGCGAATGGCAAAAGCTCAAGACCACCATTGAAGGGCTGATCAAGACTGTCCACGACGACGGTCGGATTCACACCACCTTCAACCAGACCGTCGCATCCACCGGTCGTCTCAGCTCCACTGAGCCGAACCTGCAGAACATTCCGGTGCGCACTGAAGCAGGACGCCGCATCCGCTCCGCATTCACAGTCGGCGAAGGTTTTGACTGCCTGCTTACCGCCGACTACTCGCAGATTGAGATGCGCGTCATGGCACACCTTTCCGAAGACCCCGGACTCATCGAGGCATACAAAGCAGGGGAGGACCTGCACAACTTCGTCGGCTCACGCGTTTTCGACGTACCTATCGACGAAGTCACCCCCGAGCTGCGTCGCCGCGTCAAGGCCATGAGCTACGGCCTCGTTTACGGCTTGAGTGCCTTCGGCCTGTCCAACCAACTGGGTATTCCCGCCGGTGAAGCGAAGAAGATTATGGAATCCTACTTCGAACGTTTCGGCGGTGTGAAGCGCTACCTCGACGAAGTTGTCGAACAAGCACGTCGCGACGGATACACATCCACTGTCTTCGGGCGTCGCCGCTACCTGCCGGAGCTCACCTCCGACAATCGCGTCGCCCGTGAGAATGCCGAACGTGCTGCACTCAACGCGCCGATTCAGGGCACGGCCGCAGACATTATTAAGGTCGCCATGATCCGCGTCGACGCCGCGCTTAACAACACATCCCTTAAATCCCGCGTCCTCCTCCAAGTTCACGACGAACTCGTCGTCGAAGTCGCCCCCGGCGAGCTTGAAGAAGTCCGGTCCATCGTCGAATCTGAAATGGACCGTGCGATCAGCCTGCGCGTGCCCCTCGAAGTTTCTGCAGGCACCGGCACCAACTGGGACGAAGCAGCACATTAGCCCGGGGCGGAATGATCCGCTCCCGGGCTAAAAGGGACTAGGTGTGCGCTTGCACTAGATCTTGGTACTGCCAGAATCCGAGGCTGCATTATCAGTAGCTTCGGATTCATCTGCGTCCTCGTCTTGTTCCTCGACCTCGGACTCGAGGGCTTCCTGGAAGTCGTCGTCGTCAAGCATGGACTCCTCGGCGAGCTCCTCGAGCGACATGTCCGCGAATTCGCTGTCCGGATCCAAGTTCTCCTCGTCCGTGACAAGGTCCACTGCGGCGGTACGCAGCTCACCCTCACGGTCCAGTCGATCGCGGTAACGGAAATACTGGTATACCAGCACCGCGATCACGAACAGACCCAAGTAGCCAAGCACCGGGTACAGGTTTGCCACCAGCGGCTTGAAGCCAATGAACGACAGCACAAAACCAACCAGACATGCGACGACATAGACCGGATAGAAACGGCTCGGGTTGTTACGGGTCAAACGCTTCGCCAAAGCGTAAATCATGCCGAGACAGGTGTTGAACACCATGAGGAAGATGACCCACGTCATGATCTGGCCCAGCACCGGGTGGACACCGAAGAGCACCTCAAGCAACGGAAGATCGTTGCCATTGACATCCTGCGCAGTAATGAACAGGGTGACCACAAGCAACGCCAACATAGCGGCATACAGGAAACCAGCGATCAGACCGCCGATCTTCACCGACTTATTGTCAAAGTTGTCGCCACCAATCACGATCGCCATTGACACCGTGCACAGCGCGTTCAAGCCAGTGTGGTTCAACGCACCCAGCCACCACGTCGGGGCGCCAGTAGCGCCATCAACATTCGTCTGAGTCCATTCGCTCTGCGCAGCGAAATCAATGTTTGCGTGTGTGAACGTCCAGATGGAAGCAATCAAGACGAAGATGATGAGCAAGGGAGTGACCAGGCCCAAAACCATCGAGATCTTGTCCACATCCAGGCGGCCGACCAAGAGCATGATGATCAGCATGGCCACACCGCCGACATAGATCGGCCAGCCATACGCCTGCTCAAGGTTCGAGCCGGCGCCCGCGAACATCACAAAACCGACACTGAACATACACGCGATCGCAGACCAGTCCATGATGCGCGAAGACAAACCGTCGGACACCTCACCGAAAACGCGAGTGTGCTCATTAGCTTGGAAATACGAACCGAACGTCAGAAATGCCACAGCGGCAAAAGCCATGACCACACCGGCGAGGACAATGCCCCACATACCCATGTCGCCATAGGAGACGAAGTACTGAAACGCCTCCATACCTGATGCAAAACCGGCGCCAACAACGACGCCAATGAACGCGAAACCGATTCCGATACCGCGTTTCAACATAAAAACACCACCTATATAAAATTTGAATGTCTGTATATAACGGTAGTGCCAATGCATGCGAGATGTTGCATCGAGTACTCGCTTGCCGACGCCCCCCGTACCCCTCCACCCAGCAAAACTGCCGGTCATGCGCGCTAACCCACACAGCGACACGCCACGGAACACGCCCAGGCCAAAGTTTGCTCGAGCTGCACAAATGGACTAATCTCGCTTAGGCGTATCTACGCTTCCAGTGCGGGCGCGGCCGTAATAGGAGGGCTAACCCACACCGAAAGCGAGATCGAAATACCAGCTTAAGCATGGCTTTTCGAGAGATGCGCTCATGTCCATTTGCTATCTCCTATCCATTTCGGAGCAACATAACCTATGCCCACTTCTACTACCCCGCAGGTTGCCATCAACGACATTGGCAGCGCTGAGGATTTTCTCGCCGCAGTTGACGCCACCATCAAGTACTTCAATGATGGCGACATCGTCACCGGCACCGTAGTCAAGGTCGACCACGACGAGGTCCTCCTCGACATCGGATACAAGACCGAAGGTGTCATCCCGACCCGCGAGCTCTCCATCAAGCACGACGTCGACCCGGATGAGGTCGTCGAAATCGGCGATGAGATTGACGCACTGGTCCTCACCAAGGAGGACAAGGAAGGTCGTCTGCTTCTGTCCAAGAAGCGTGCTCAGTACGAGCGTGCCTGGGGCACCATCGAAGAGCTGCAGAAGAACGACCAGCCGGTCACCGGTACCGTCATCGAGGTTGTCAAGGGTGGTCTCATCCTCGACATCGGCCTCCGTGGCTTCCTGCCGGCATCCCTCGTCGAAATGCGCCGCGTCCGCGACCTGGATCCGTACATCGGCCAGGAGCTCGAGGCAAAGATCATCGAGCTGGACAAGCACCGCAACAACGTCGTCCTGTCCCGCCGCGCGTACCTGGAGGAGACCCAGTCCGCGGTTCGCTCCGACTTCCTGCACCAGCTGCAGAAGGGCCAAGTCCGCAAGGGTGTCGTGTCCTCCATCGTCAACTTCGGCGCGTTCGTCGATCTCGGCGGTGTCGACGGCCTGGTCCACGTGTCCGAGCTGTCCTGGAAGCACATTGACCACCCGTCCGAGGTTGTCACCGTTGGCGACGAGGTCACCGTCGAGGTTCTCGACGTCGATCTCGACCGCGAGCGCGTCTCCCTGTCCCTGAAGGCAACCCAGGAAGATCCGTGGCGCGTCTTCGCCCGCACCCACGCTGTGGGCCAGATCGTCCCGGGCAAGGTCACCAAGCTCGTCCCGTTCGGTGCGTTCGTTCGCGTCGAAGAGGGCATCGAGGGCCTCGTCCACATCTCCGAGCTGGCACAGCGCCACGTGGAGGTCCCGGACCAGGTCGTCAATGTTGGCGAAGAGGTCATGGTCAAGGTCATCGACATCGACCTGGATCGTCGCCGCATCTCCCTGTCCCTCAAGCAGGCTGACGAGGACTTCTCCGAAGAGTTCGATCCGTCCCGCTACGGCATGGCCGACTCCTACGACGAGCAGGGCAACTACATCTTCCCGGAGGGCTTCGACCCGGAGACCAACGAGTGGATGGAAGGCTACGACGAGGCTCGCCAGGAGTGGGAGGCTCGCTACGCTGAGGCTGCCCGCCTGCACGAGGCTCACGCAGCTCAGATCGAGCGTCACCGCGCTGCCGCTGCAGAGGCGGAGGCAGCCGGCGAGGGCGAGACCAACTACAGCTCCACCTCCGGCGAGGCTGCAGCTCCGGCAGCTCCGTCCGCTGGTGAGGCTGAGCAGGGTGGCTCCCTGGCTTCCGACGAGCAGCTTGCTGCTCTGCGCGAGAAGCTTGCAGGTAACTAACCTCACATAAACTGCCCCTGTGGATAACTTCGGTTTGTCCACAGGGGTTTTGTTGTGCGCTTTTCTTGGGGGTCCTCGTCGGTTTAGGTTTTGGGGCATGAACGATTTCGCGGTTTATGTTGGTGCCACCAACGCCATCGACTCGCTGGGCAGTTTCGATGCCCAGCTGCTTATCGATGCCGGTGCTAACCCCAACCGTGTTACCGAGTGGGCCAGTGTTCATGAGGCTTATTACGGGAAAACCAGGTACTCCCGGCAGCAGGCTCATGCTGTACGTATTGCGCGTTCGACGTCGAAGTCGTTGGATCAGTTGGTGTTTATTGAGCAGCAGGTCAAAAAGGCCAAGGATCCGTGGAAGACGCGTTTGGCCCTGTTGTCGGTGGAGGGGAACTACGCGACGTTGAAGCGTCGCGCAAAAGACATCGTCGAAGTCCCCGACAAGCCTGCCCCGAAAACATCGGTGCGGTTTACCAAATCGCGTAAAGGTAAGCGGTCGTTTACTGCTACGGGTTCTGAGCGTGATATCGCTGCCCTTGAACACGCCCTGCGCCAGAACCTGGATGCCACCCGGCCGGAGGGTCCGCAGATGTATGAGGCGTTTGCTCGCCTGTTGCGTTCTGGTGGTGGGGTGGCCTCTGCGGTGCCGCGGCCGTTGGTGGTCGTCCCGCTGGCAGACCATATTTCCATCCTTGGTGGCCGCGGCGATGAGACGATCCTTGGGTTGTCGGATGGCACCACGATGACTGGTGCGGAATACCTTGCGCAGCTCCATGGTGCTGAGCTTGAGGTGGCGTTGTTCCACCCGGCGGAAGGTGCGGTGAACCTGTACCGCACGCAGCGTTTTGCCAACAGCAAGCAAAGAGACCTAGCCCGGGCAACAATGACGACGTGTCCGGTGCCGGGGTGCCGGCATGCTGCGGATCATTGCGAGATCCACCACATCACTGCCTGGGTGCATGGTGGTGAGACGAATATGGCCAATTTGGCGCCGGTGTGTAGGTATCACAACCGGACTAATGATGATGACCCGTGGCGACAACACCGGGGTCGCATACGAAGGCGACGCGGCAGCCCAATCTGGGTATCACCACGCGGAAAACCGGTGCCGAATAACACCCACCGGTACGGAGCCATGCACCTTTTGTTTGGCAGCTAGGCATCTTTCTGCTTGTAGCGTTCGATGAGTCGATCGATGAGCTCGTCGGTTAGTTTGGCGTCCGAGAGGATGATATCCAGCATGTCCGCATGCATGGCCTCGGTCTCAGCTGGGTCAGGTTCGGTGGTGTCCTCGTCGTAGGAATCACCGCTGAGGTCCACACCAATGCCTTCAAGGATGCCTTCGTCTTCAGTGGGGGTCTCGGCGTTGGCAGCGTTGACCATTTCAGAATCGATGGCAGGGAACTGGGTGGTGAATTCTTCGAGGAATTCGTCGGCAGCGTTGCGGGCCTCCGCAGGACGCTTGCCCTTTCGAATCTCTGCCTCGATGCGGCGTTGCAGTGCTTTTTCCATCTGCTTATGGCGCCACGACCGCACGCTCTTCGGCTCCAAGCCACGTGCGACGGCACGAGAACGGTCTTCTGCCTTGCGAGCAAGATATGCGACCTGCGTTGCCGTCGCATTGACAGTTGCATTGACGGGGGCGAATTCTGGGTCTTGGCTGACTCTCCAATTAGCGTAGTAGCCGAGGAGAAACAGAATGAAGCTGGCGATCGGCCCCGCGACCATGGCGGCCGCGAGGAAGCCTGTCGCATTACCGATCAAGACGATTACCGCACATACGACCGCTGGAATCACTGTCGGCTGGTTACCGCCGAAAACACTGGGTTCGCGACCGGTGACAACATCGCGGATCATGCCACCACCTGTTGCGGTAAAAACACCCATCATGATCGTGGGCAAGATCGGCAGTCCGTACTGAATTGCCTTGGAGGCGCCGGTCGCGGCCCACAGAGCTGAAACGAGCGCATCGCCGTGCGATTCAAGGAACTCCCACGCACGACCTTTGAAGTAGGTGAAGCGAGCGATGATCGCGCCCGTGAATGCGAGAATCAAGTACTCGGGTTGGCTCATGGCGGCGACGGTGCCTTGGTTGATGAGGACGTCGCGAAGCATGCCGCCCCCAAGCGCCGAGAGCATCGCGATGAAGAAAAAGCCGACGATGTCGTAGCCACGGTGACGGGCGAGGGTGCCGCCGATGATGCCCATCAGCAGCACACCGGAGACATCCATCCATTGGTAGATAGAGGTGATGAGCGGGTCGACCTGGTCCACAGACATAAGTCAAAATTGTAGAAGGGGCCTTTTGCGAATCCGTGTCGGGAGGGGGTCCGACTGCGTGCGCGTGAGTTAGGCGACGTATTTTTTCGTTTCGGCGAGCCACGTGTCCAGCTCGCCGGCGTCTTCCCACAGGTCGTAGAGTTCAGATGCGCCAGGGCGGATCGCTTGGGTTGCGCGGTGGCGGATCCAGCGACGGTCGTCGATGGTGAAGGGGTAACGCAGAGCTGCGGCTAGGGCATCGGATGGAACGTGTCCATTCAGGACAGCGGCTAAAGCGATGACGGATTCTGCTTCGTCAGTGCCGAGGGGTCCGCGGCCGCAGTCGAAGCGGAATTGGTCCATGCGGAAGGAGCCGTCGGCAAGTGCTGCGACGGCGTCTACTGCTGGGTCGTTGTCGAACGGCCCGATGTCCCATGTCCCCATGCCGTGTCACATTATGGTGGGCAGGTTAATGGGGTGTGGCGTGCTTTTGAACGTTATGGGTCTATTGGGCGAAAATTCGCTCGATGAGGGCTTTGACTTGTGGTTTCAGGGCAGCTTCATCGCCGTTGTTGTCGATGATCACGTCGGCTGCAGCGTTGCGCGTTGCCGCGTCGAGCTGTTGGGCGATGCGGGCGCGTGCGTCAGCTTCATCGAGTCCACGCGTGGACACAAGGCGCCGGACACGCTCGTCGACATCGACATCAACAACGACAGTCAGGTCCATGTTTTTGTGCATGCCGAGCTCAACGAGCAGAGGCATGTCATAGACCACCGCCTTCTCGCCAGCTTCCTCGGCTGCGGCGAAGCGACGCTCGGACTCTGCACGGATTGCCGGGTGGGTGATCGAGTTCAGCTTTTCAGTTGATTGCTTATCGACGAACGCCCTTCCCGCCAATCCCGCCCGATCCAACGAACCATCGTTGCGGATCAGATCAGCGCCGAATGCTTCTGCGACGTCGTCGAGAACGGGGGAGCCGGGCTCCATGATTTCGCGGGCGATCTGGTCGGCGTCGACAACTGCGATACCTGCGTCGTTGAGCAGGCGCGCAACCGTTGATTTGCCGCTTCCGATGCCTCCGGTTAGTCCGATTTTCTTCATCGTGTACCTAGGCTAGTGGCAATCGGTTGTGTTTAGACCAAGTCAGCGCAGAAGTCCCAGAGCATTTTTGAGGCGCGCGTGAGGTTCGCGCGGAACTCTGCGGGCTTTTCAGCAGTGTCGGTGTTCCAGGAGACGCAGTATTCAGCATCGCTAGGAAGGGGCGTGTACGAGATGCCGAAGCCCTCTGGCAACGTCGGTGCGAAGCAGTAGCGCACGATCTGGTTTGGTCCACCGATGGATGTCGTGGACAGGAAGTCCCGGCGCGCTGCGGTGGCGAGACGGTCGGTGAAGAACGCATCGGTTCCAGCTGAGCCGGATTCTGGGTCTTCGATGGTGGCCATCATCTGGATGTGACGGTCGAAGCCGTTGCCGGACTTGCAGCGTTTGACCCAGCCACGGTGGGCGTCGAGGGCGGCTTGGAGGTCGGTTTGGGTGGCGGTGGCGTCGATAAGCTTCTCTGCGAAGGTGACCGCTTCTGGGGTGGCTGCGCGCAGGCACTCGGTGCGGCCCGCGCGGTATTCGCGCATATCGACGGCCTCGTACACCGCCCGCACGTGCCCATACGTCAGCTGCTGAGCGATGTGCATGGTCAACTGTGCAGAAGCATCACGGCTGACTTTGAAAGGCAGGTCGGCAGGGAGATTGTGCGGAACCGTGATGATGTCGGTCTCAAGCTTCTGCGCTGCAGCGTTGAATGCGTCGAGCTGTTCGTGGAGATTCTGGGTGGTGGCCTCGTCGAGATCCCACGTGAGTTCTGTCGGACTGATAGCTGAGTTAGTCGTTGTGGCTACCTCGAGGTCGGCGTTCTGCATCCGCGTAATCGCCGTGACCAGGGTCGCACCGTCCTGGCAGGAGTGCTCGACGTGGACTGCGATCCAGTCGCTGTTCAGGCCGACCTGGTAGCTCAGCGGCTTGTACACCCATGCGCCGCGAGGGGAGAAGGTGGCTTCGCGAATGCGGTCGCTGTCCGGAGTGTCCGGGGTGCCCGGGCCGTTTTGCAGGTCGATGGTGAACAGCATGTCCTGCAGACGTGCGTAGGTCGCGCGGTTGTCACCCTGCTCGAGAATTGTGGGAAGGAGCTCTGCGAGCGCAGCCGAGCCGAGGAGGGACGGGGCGTTGAAATCGAGACCCGCAGGGTTGCCGGCTGCGAGGTGTTGCGCCTTTTCGAGTCCAGCGCGGAGAGCTGCGGCAGGAAGGATCGCGCCGTTGGCGTCACTGATCGGCAGTGCGAAGAGACGACCGTTGACGAACACACCGATCTCACGGTTCTCAGCGCCTAGATCAGTTGCGATGACGGTATCTTCAGTCTTCTCCGGGTGGCGGATTCCTCCGGCATAAACGAACCACTGGTTCATGGTGATGCGGTTGCCACGGCCATCGACATCCTCTTCGATCGTGCCGGCTGCGGCGGCCAAATGGACAGTAGCGGCGCGCTGAATGAACTCGACAGCACGGTCCAGGCCGGTGTTCTCAGCTGCAGGAAGAGCGATTTGGAAACCTACGTTTGTAGTCAACGTCAAAGGGTCGCGGGTGGTGAGGTAGGAGGAATACCATTCGTCGTTAAGCCAGTTGGTGCCGGAGGCTTCGCGCTCGGAGGCCCGTTCGCGCAGCTTGGCGTCGAGAAGCGGGCCAGCGCCCGTACGGAAATCCTCGACGACGCTGCGGGCATGAGCTAATTCGCTGCTGTCGAGCACCGCTTCAAGCGCGTGGCTGTACGCGTCGAGCGTGTCGTCGAGTGGCGGGACCGGGAGCGTTTTGAGGTCGGTCGTCGCGGGGTGCGGGGTGGGAAATGCCACGGCGTGTTCCTCCTGTGTTTCGCCAGCGGATATACACTTCCCACCCTACCCAGCGGAGTGTGCGATTAGAGCGAAGGGATATTCGCGAGCAAGCTCCTTGTGTATTCGTGTTGGGGGTTCTCGAGAACGTCGTCAACGGGACCGTCGTCGACAATGACTCCCTTGTTCAGCACAGCTACGCGCGTGGAGATGTGTCGCGCCAGCGCGATGTTGTGCGTGACGAAAAGCAGAGACAGCCCGCGTTCATAGCGCAGTTCGGCGAGGAGCTGCAGAATCGACGCCTGGACAGATACGTCAAGCGCTGAGGTGATCTCGTCGCAGACAAGTACCGACGGCGCGTTCACAAGGGCACGTCCGATCGCGGCGCGTTGACGCTCACCGCCGGATAGGTCGCCGGGGCGTCGGTCGTAGAAACTCCGGTCCAGCTGGACCGATTCGAGGGTTTCTTCGACGATCTGGCGCTGCTCGTCCTTGGACAGCTCGCCAGCCATGACCAACGGGACGCTCATAGACTCACCGATGGTGCGTCGCGGATTGAGCGAGGAGAAGGGTGACTGGAAGATGTACTGGACGTCCTTGCGGTGCTCGAGGGTGCGGTCGCGACTCGAATGTGCAAGTTCGTTGCCGCGCAAAAGCACATCACCTGTGTAGGCGGGGTTGAGCCCCGCGATGGAGCGGGCGAGCGTGGTCTTGCCGGAGCCGGATTCGCCGAGCAACAACGTAGACTCACCGGCTTCGATAGCGAGGTCGATGCCGTGCAGCACCTTGTTGTCGCCATAAGCCATTCCGAGGTCACGGACCTGGAGGAGAGGAACGTCGGCATCTGCTGCGGAGCCGTAGACCTCGCCCCAGGAATCTGTCCAACGGTCGTTTCCGGCGATGTCCTTGTGGCCTTCGAGGTCCGGAATCGCCCCGAGTAGCTTGCGGGTGTATGCGTGTTTCGGGTTGTACAGCACCGCGTTGTAGGGGCCTTCTTCGACGATGTCGCCTCGGAGCATGACGATTACTCGGTCAACGAGCTCACCGACGACCGCGAGGTCGTGGGTGATGTAGAGCGACGCGACGTCGTTCTTCATGGTCATTGACCGGATGGTCTTCAACACGTGGTTTTGGGTGGTCACGTCGAGGCCGGTGGTCGGCTCGTCGAGGATCAGGACGTCGGGGAACATGGCGAACGCCATGGCGATGCCGACGCGTTGCTGCTGACCACCAGAGAGCTGGTGCGGCCAGCGGGCAAGGTATTCGTCGGTGTCGGGAAGGTCCACGTCGCGCATCACTTCGCGGACACGTTCTTCGCGTTCAGCGGCACTGTCACCGAAGCGGTGGATGTCCAGCACTTCCCGGATTTGATCGCCGACGCGCATGGCGGGGTTCAAGCTGAGGGCCGGATCCTGCGGAATGTAGGCGACGCGGGCGCCGCGCAAGTCGCGCACATCGTCTTCGCTAAGCGAAAGCACATCGGTGGTGGCTCCGTCGCGGGTGTGCAGCGTGACGGTGCCATCGGTGATTGTCAGACCGGTGCGCACGTGGCCAAGAGCAGCAAGCCCTGCGGTGGTTTTACCGGAGCCGGATTCGCCGACGAGGCCGACGATCTCACCGCGGTACAGGTCGATGTCCACACCGTGAAGAATCTCGGTTCCGCTGTACGTAGCCATGCGGAGGTCTTGGATGCGGAGGACGAGGGTGTCGTCGTTACGCACTGGCGGGACATATTCACCGGAGCCGCCGGTTGTTGACCACAGCGAGTCTCTCTTCGGCTGCGTTCCGTCCGCATTCATCGAGGTAGTCATGCGTTCTCCTTCGGGGAAGTCCCGCGACTGCGGGTGTCTTCGTTGATGATGGGTTCGACCTTGTCCTGGCGGTCGCTCGGCACGGTTTGGCCGGTGCGTTTGATCGGGGTGGCGGTGGTGGCGGTGGCGCGGGCGGTGGCGTCGGCAAGCATGTTCGTGCCGATGGTCAAAATCGCGATGGCGATGACCGGCAAGACCACGCCCCACGGCTGGATGGACAGGGCGATGCGGTTCTCGTTGATCATGAGGCCCCAGTCCGCTGCGGGCGGCTGGATGCCGAGACCAAGGAAGGACAGTGAGGCGATCGCGCCGATGGAGTAGGTCAGACGCAGACCTGCTTCGACGGACAGCGGGCCCGTGATGTTGGGCAGGACTTCCTGCGTGAGAATCTTCCAGTGCGGCACGGAGTACATCTGTGCGGCGCGGATGTAGTCCTCGTTGGTCACGGATTGGGTTGCGGAACGCGCAACACGTGCAATGCGCGGCGCGTGGGTCAGACCGATGACGAGGACGAGCACGGTCGCGGACGGGCCGAAGATCACGATGGCCAGCATGGCGAAGATCAGCTGCGGGAAGGCGAGCAGAACATCGTTGATGCGCATGATTACGGCATCAGTCTTGCCGCCCGTGTAGCCAGCGATCATGCCGAGCACTGCGCCCAGGACCATGCCGAGGACGGTGGCCAGGAATGCGGTGATCAGAAGGATCAGGCCGCCGCCGATGAAGCGCGAGGTCACGGAACGGCCGAGGTTGTCGGTGCCGAATACGCCGTCATTGACGAAGGGCAGACCGATGAATTCGGTGGTGGAGTGGCCCGTGAGCTGCTCGGCGAAGAAATAGCCGACGAGAGCGACGAGCAGGACGATTCCGGAAAGGACCATTCCCACTTTGCCCTCGGGCTGTGCCCAGATGCGTTTGAGCAACGGGTCGGGCTTGGACAGTGAGGCTTTCAGTTCGTCGCCGGTGCGCACATCTTCAGGAGCACGCTTATCGACGCCCGCGTTTGCCCCCGCACCAGTGTTAGTTGGCTGGGTCATTAGTTGCTCCTTAGCTTGGGGTTGGCCATGATGCCGATGACGTCGGCAAGCAGGTTGACCACGACGTAAACCGCTGCGATCAAAAGCGTCACTGCTTGCACGACTTGGACATCGCGGTAGTTGACGGCGTCGATCATTGCGACACCGAGGCCCGGGTAACGGAACAGGTACTCGACAACGACGATGCCGCCCGCGAGCCATGCCAGCTGGATGGCCACGACCTGTGCGATCGGTCCGATGGCGTGGGGGAGAGCGTGACGGAAGATGACGCGACGCTCCGGCACACCCTTCAGGCGCGCCATTTCGACGTAGCCGGAATCAAGCGTTTCGATCATGGTGGCGCGAGTCATGCGTGCGATGTACGGACTGACCACAAGAGCCAGTGTCAATGTCGGCAGGATGAGCTGCGACGGGAACGACCACACAGAGGTACCTGGAGGCGACATCGTCACCGCAGGCAGAACCTGGAAGACCGAGGTAGCGAACACGGTGACCAGCAAAATACCGATGACAAATTCCGGCATTGCTGCAAGAACCAAGGTCACCCAGGTGATCGCCTGGTCGCGACGGAATCCTCGCCACCACGCGGCGTAGACACCGACGAGGATGCCCAGCGGAATAGCGATGACCGCGGCAAGCGCCATCAAGACGAGAGAGTTGACTAGTGGTTCACCGAGGAGCTCGGAAACCGGTCCACCAGTCGTGGTGGAGGTACCGAAGTCACCGGTGAGCACACCGCCGAGCCAAAGGAAATAACGCTCGACTGGGTTCTTATCCAGGTTCATCTCTGCTTGCAAAGCAGCGATGCGCTCCGGGGTTGCCTGCTGGCCCAGAATGGCCCGTGCAGGGTCGCCGGGCAGGAGCAGCGTGGCACAGAAGATGATGACGGATACCGCCAGAAGAATGAAAATGCTCAAGCCGAGTCGGCGAGCGATGAGTTTGCCCATTGTCTATGCCTCCGCAATCCACATGTCGTAGAACAACGTCTGGGACAGAGCCACACCACTCGGGTGAGGCTTAGCTCCCCGGACGTAGTTGTGATACGCGTCCACCTGATTAGGGAAGCCCCAAATGATGTAGCCGCCGCGGTCGTAGAACTCGCGCTGGAGCTCCTTGACCTTTTCGCCGCGCTCCCGGTCGTCGACAATGCCGCGGGCAGCTTCAACGCGTGCGGTGAATTCATCATCGACCCAGTGCGTCTCGTTGAACGGTGCGTCAGCTGTAGCGCAGCGATTTACCTGTTCAAGGAAGTTTCGGGTGTAGTAGAAGGTTTGGGAGAACGGGTAGGACAAGTAGTTGCCTTCTGCCCAGAAGGTTGTGGAATCCACCTGGTTGATCTTCACCCGAATGCCGGCCTCGCGTACTTGCTCCGTGAAGACCTGTGCAGCGCGGACGGCACCGGAGGCGATTTCGGAGGTGTTGAGGGTGACGTCGATGCCGTCGGGGTAGCCGGCGTCGGCAAGCAGCTTTTTAGCTTCGGCGATGTTCTGCTCGCGCTGGGGGAAGTCGTGCGGGTAGGCGGGGTCGTAGAGGGCGAACATGTCGTTACCCACCTGGCCTTCTCCGGAGAAGACTTGGTCGACCATGCCGGGACGCTCGACAGCGAGGCGCATCGCTTGGCGCACGCGGACGTCGTCGAATGGTTCGTGGTCGACGCGCATGGTGAAGGGGAGCCACATGCCGGTCTCGGAGCTGACCACTTGGAGGCGTGGGTCGGCTTCAATGACGCGGACAAGGGCGTGGTTGAGTGCGCCGATGCCGTCGACCTGGGAGGAAAGCAACGCGTTGAGCATTGCGTCTTCCTGGTAGAAATCCACAACTTCGACGCGGTCCAGGTTGGCGGGGCCCAAGTAGAAGTGTTCGTTGCGCTCCATGACCGTTTCGCGGCCGGGGGAGAAGCTGACCAACTTGAACGGGCCGGCGCCAACGGGATTCTTTGGGTCGTAGTCCTCGGGGACGATGCCCATTTGGTACTCGGCGAGCGCATCGGTGAGGGTTGCGTCCGGGCGGGACAGTGAAATGGTCAGTGTCCGGTCATCGACGACATTCATTGCCTCGATGTGAGCAATGGAGCCCGCTCCGTTCTTCGGATTGTCCGGATCAGCGATACGCTCGTAGGTAGCAATGACGTCTTCGGGACGCAGGGGGCGACCGTCGGAGAATTTCAAGCCCTCGCGCAAATGAATCGTCCACTGCGTAGCGTCTTCGTTCGGTTCGAGGCTTTCTGCGAGACGATTCTCAAGCTCATAGTTATAGCCACGACGAACCAGGGGCTCGTAAAGGTTGATCACGCGAGCAGCATCACTAGCACTAGCGGGCTTGTGTGCGTCGATCGTGTCCTTGATCGAGCCGCCGACGAGTCCAACACGCAGCGTTCCGCCCTTCTGCGGGGGACCTGAGGTATCGATGTTTTCTGCCGGCAGCGTCGATGAGCAAGCCGCGAGCGCAGAAGCAGATCCTGCGGCTGCAGCGGCGCCCAACAGCTGCCGACGTGAAAGTTCAACCATGTTTATGCGTTCTCCTTCACGGTCACAGCGCTCCCCGAAGCAGGGGCTGTTGTGAACCAGGTTTTCAAATAAGCCGTCGCTGCGTGTGCCGCATCGACGGGGGATAACGTGCCAGCGAGCATGCGCACTCCAAGTCCGTCGATCATTGCCGTGACAGCGTTGATCATTTCGTCTGGGTCCGCGGTGCAGAACTGACCTGATGCCATGCCTTCCAGCACGATCGCACGAAGCTGTTCCTGCCAACGGCTGTACGCCACGGCAGTTGCTCGCCTCGCATCTGGGAATGTCGGGGCCGACGCCCAGAATTGAGCCCAGGTTGTCCACTCCCGAGTAGCTTCCGTGGATCCGTCGAGCTGAATCTCAGCAAAGCGCAGGAGCCGTAGTGCAGGGTCACTGATTTGTGTCACCTGATCGCGGCGGCCCGCAGCTTGTTCTGAGCAGAGATCAAGCGTGGCCAGGAAGATGTCGTTCTTGGAGTGGAAGTAGTAGTGCACCGCCGAACTGGAGATGCCAGCTTCCCGTGCGATGTCGGCGATCTTCACCGCCTGGTAACCGTTCGTTGTGAACAGCGGCCAGGCCACAGCGGCGATTGCTCGTCGACGTTCGGCCCATTCTGCTTGCCGTGGATGCGCCAAGGGGGCTGAGTTTTCCGTGGACAGCGGCCTCAAACTGTCTACGGTGACACCAGTGACCTCCGCTAGCTTTTCAAGCTCAACAGCGGTGAATTGCCGTACGCCCGAAAGTGACTTGGAGAGCTTGCTGGCATCAATCCCTAATTGGGCGGCTACATCCGCGTGACGGAGCCCGGCCGCCTTGATGGCGGCGCGAGCTGCAGTGTTGGAATGTGCCTGGGCCATAGGAAGACCTTAAGCGCAGCTGAGAGCTCATCGCAACACTTTGACTCGAAAACGAAGGTGTGTCGCAACTTTGGTGCGTCGATAAGCGTTGCGCTGAACTGACCTAGACTGGCGGGCATGGCTTTTGCTGCTGAACATCCCGTTTTGTCGCA
The DNA here is from genome assembly GCF_947253065.1 of uncultured Corynebacterium sp. Classification (GTDB taxonomy): domain Bacteria; phylum Actinomycetota; class Actinomycetes; order Mycobacteriales; family Mycobacteriaceae; genus Corynebacterium. The sequence continues at coordinate 112,491 of NZ_CAMXWS010000001.1, read as the reverse complement.
CTCTGAGTTCCGTCCCGTCGGAGAAGTGGAACGCTCGGAGAAACTTTTCAAGGTCGAGTCCGAGTTCGAGCCATCGGGCGACCAGCCGAAAGCGATCGCCGAGCTGGACCGCAGGCTGCGTGCAGGGGAGCCGGACGTGGTGCTCATGGGTGCGACCGGTACGGGTAAGTCCGCGACCGCGGCGTGGCTGATTGAGCAGCAGCAGCGTCCGACGCTCGTGATGGCGCCGAATAAAACGCTCGCCGCGCAGCTGGCGACGGAGCTGCGTGAGCTTCTGCCGAATAACGCGGTTGAGTACTTCGTTTCGTACTACGACTATTACCAACCGGAGGCGTATATCGCGCAGACGGATACCTATATTGAGAAGGATTCGTCGATCAATGACGACGTCGAGCGTCTCCGCCACTCCGCGACATCTGCGCTGCTCAGTCGACGTGACGTGGTCGTTGTCTCTTCGGTCTCGTGCATTTATGGCTTGGGCACGCCGCAGTCGTACCTCGACCGTTCGCTGCTGTTGCGCGTGGGCGAAGAGATCGAGCGCGACCGCTTTTTGCGCCTGCTTGTCGACGTCCAATACGAGCGCAACGACATCGACTTCCAACGTGGCACCTTCCGTGTGAAAGGCGACACCGTTGACATCATTCCGGCGTACGAGGAAGTTGCTGTGCGCGTGGAATTCTTCGGCGACGAGGTTGATTCGCTCTACTACATTCACCCGCTGACCGGCGACGTGCTGCAGCAGCGCGATGAACTGCGGATCTTCCCGGCGACGCACTATGTGGCCACCGAAGAGCGTATGGAAAAGGCGATTGAGGCGATCAAAGAAGAGCTAGCGGACCGCCTTGAGGACCTGGAGAACCGCGGCAAGCTCCTCGAAGCGCAGCGTCTGCGGATGCGCACGGAATACGACTTGGAGATGATCCAGCAGGTCGGTTTCTGCTCTGGCATTGAGAACTATTCGCGGCACATCGACGGGCGCGAGGCAGGATCGGCACCAGCGACTTTGATCGACTATTTCCCAGAGGACTTCCTGACCATTATCGATGAGTCCCACGTGACCGTCCCGCAGATCGGTGGTATGTACGAGGGCGACATGTCGCGCAAGCGCAATCTGGTTGAATTCGGCTTCCGACTGCCGTCTGCGGTGGATAACCGCCCGCTGACCTTCGACGAGTTTGAGGACCGCGTCGGCCAGACTGTCTACATGTCGGCGACACCGGGTGACTATGAGCTCCAGGCCGCCGGCGGCGAATTCGTCGAACAGGTGATTCGCCCGACGGGCCTTGTTGATCCGAAGGTGTCTGTCCGACCGACGAAGGGCCAGATCGATGACCTGATTCACGAGATCCGCCAGCGCACGGAGAAGGACGAGCGCGTCCTAGTCACGACGTTGACGAAGCGCATGGCCGAAGACCTCACCGACTACTTCCTCGATAACGGGATCAAGGTGCGGTATCTGCACTCGGATATCGACACTTTGCAGCGTGTTGAGCTTTTGCGCCAGTTGCGCCTCGGCGAATTCGACGTGCTCGTGGGCATCAACCTGCTCCGCGAGGGCCTCGATTTGCCTGAGGTTTCGCTCGTGGCCATTCTCGACGCAGACAAAGAAGGCTTCCTGCGCTCGACGAAGTCGCTCATTCAGACGATCGGTCGTGCGGCTCGCAATGTCTCCGGCGAGGTCATCATGTATGGCGACAACATCACCGAATCCATGCAGGAAGCCATCGACGAAACGGAGCGTCGCCGAGCCAAGCAGATCGCCTATAACGAAGAACACGGCATCGACCCGCAGCCACTGCGCAAGAAGATCGCAGACATTCTCGACGAAGTTTATGAGCGCACCGATGAGGACGCCTCGAGCTCAACAACCAGCGAGACGTCGATGCTCGAGGGGCGAGACACGTCGACGATGGCGCAAGACGAGATTCAGAAACTTATCGACGACCTGACCACCCAAATGACCAGCGCTGCCCGCGAGCTGAAATTCGAATTGGCTGGTCGCCTCAGGGATGAGATCGCGGACTTGCGCAAGGAGCTCCGCGGTGTGAAAGAAGCCGGTATATAGTGGCCAGAAGTATGGCCTTTGGCAATGAGGTTGGCAGTCGCGCTGATCTTGTTTAAGGTCGCTAGGCCAACGAAGCCAGTTCGAACGGAAGGTGCACAATGAGCAAGAACTACAACACCATCGTTGTCGGCACGGACGGATCCACATCTTCCTTGCTGGCCGTCGAGCGTGCGGCTGAGTTGGCACGTGCATTTGATGCCAAGCTCGTGGTGGGTTGCGCCTATTACGAGTCTGAGGAAGATGCTTCCTCGACCCTGCGCCAGGATTCCAACACGATTCTCGGCGACGACACTGCGCGGAAGAACCTTGAGGCTGCTTCAGCCCGTGCGAAGGAAGTCGGCGTGGAAAATGTTGAGACCGCTGTGCGGCCCGGCACCCCGGTCGAGGCGCTGATGAGCATTGTCACTGATTTCAACGCTGACCTGCTCGTCGTGGGCAACCGGGGGATCAACTCCCTGACCGGTCGTTTGCTCGGATCGGTCCCGGCTGATGTGGCTCGTCAGTCGGATTGTGACGTGATGATTGTTCACACCGTCGCTTAGCTTTCTTGCATCACCCGATCAGAGTCAGCGTCTGCGTCGCACGCGTGACTGCGACGTAGAGGTCTTGCCACCCCTGTGGTGAAGCATTGACGATCGCGTCGGGGTCCACCACGATGACGTGGTCGAATTCAAGACCTTTGACGTCACCGACATTGTCCACGGTAACGACAGCGGTGAGACCACCACGTTCTTTTAGTTCCGCAACGACGCCCTCCGGGGCCGTTCCTTCCGGGAGATGCCGGACAGGCTCACCTGTTGAGCGCACGCTGACAGATGGCGATGCCTCTGGGTCGATCTCGGCGAGAATCCCGTCAGCGAAATCCATGATTTCTTCTGGCGTGCGGTAGTTCACGCTCAACTCGTGGAACCGGAAGCGCTCCCCGATAAATGGCCCGAGGGTTTCGGTCCACGACTCGACTCCGGCTGGCGACGAGGTTTGAGCGGGATCACCCACGAGGGTCATCCATCTCGACGGGCAGCGGCGGAAAACCATGCGCCATTCCATCGGGGTGAGCTCCTGTGCCTCATCGACGATGACGTGGCCGTACGCCCAGCTCATATCAGCTCGAGCGCGCTCCGCGGTAGAGCGGATATCGGTCTCGCGCTGGCGGCTGGCGAGTGTTTCTGCGTCGATGATGTCGTGGGCAGACAACACTTCGGCTTCGAATTCATCATCGTCGGTGTCGGTATTGGCCGATGACGCGAGAATGTCCAGGGCATCCTCGGCATCTGCGACGAGTTCACGCCATTGGCGGTCGGCTTTCTCAGCTTCGTCGGTGGGGGTGGGGATGCCGGTGAGGGTGTAGAGCTCGTCGATAAGCGCTGTGTCTGCGGCTGTGAATGCCCAACCGTCAGCGCGGTACAAAGCGTCGCGCGTGACATCGTCGTAATCGTGTGTGGCAGCAGCGATGGCCTTACGGTCGCTCAAGAACTCAGCGAGCACTTCAGGAGCGTCGAGCTCAGGGAAGTACGTATCCACGATCCCTTCAACCTGCCCTTCCTCCGCCAGATCATCGTGGAGCTGATCCACATCGGCTTCGGAGAGCAGATTCTTTCCGCCCAGCGGATCAGCACCGATCCTCTCGGCGAGTGCTTCAGCGATGAGTTGCGTCAGGTGATCTGCAAAGAATTCACGGGCCTCGTTGTGCGGCTTGCGTGAGCGACGGGCGCGAGTGCGCGACGCTTTGATCATCGCGGGGGTGACGGCGAGGTCAATGCCATCGATGCGCAGCATGATGTCCTCTTCAGGGATCGTTTGCAGATTCTGCACCGCACGTTTGAGGATCAGCACCATCTCCGCGGAGCCCTTGACCTCGCGGGTGAGCAGCGAATCAGCGCCGTGTGGGGTAATTCCCGGGACGAGTTCACCAACGGTGCTGAGCACCACGCCAGTTTCACCCAGTTCAGGCAGGACGCGGGAGATGTAGTCCAGGAAGGTCCGGTTCGGGCCAATGACGAGCACGCCTGTGCGCGCGAGTTGATCACGCCACGTGTACAGCAGATACGCGACGCGGTGCAGGGCAACTGCCGTTTTTCCGGTGCCTGGGCCACCACCAACGACGAGCACACCGCGCGTCGAGTCTCGGATGATCTCGTCCTGCTCGCGCTGGATTGTTTCCACAATGGACTGCATGTGTCCCGTACGCGGGGAGTTCATCGCGCGCAGGAGAGCAGCCTCGCTACCGACATCAGTAGTCTGTGCGGACTCATCGACGTGGGTGCCGGAAAGGATTTCATCGTCGACAGCTGCTACGGTGCGGCCTTTCATTCGAATATTGCGGCGGGTTTCCACGCCCTCCGGATGCGCGGTTGTGGCCAGGTAGTAGGGCCGCGCCATGGGCGCACGCCAGTCGAGGAGGAGAGTGCGGTAATTATCTGCACGGTCGTCGATGCCCATGCGTCCGATGTAGCGGCGATCCAGATCAGCACGGCCGGGAACGGGGTTTTCCGCCTCACTGTCGGCAATATCGATGCGACCGAAGACAAGACCCGTTTCTGCGATATTCAAAGCATCGAGCTTCGCGTTGAGGCCGTGGTACTCGGTCTCACGACGAACAAGTGCATCTGCATCCGGGTTGTCAGGGTCCACAGCGCGTTGGACTTCCTCGAGGCGTTTGCTGGCGGCTTCGACCTCTTTGTCCAGGTGCGCGAACAACGTATCCACGTGTTGTTGCTCTTCGGCGCGGGCATCAAGCATGTCTGCCACGAAGCGGTCTCCTTCCTCACGAACGCACGTCGGCTTATCGACGCTACCCGGTAACACCCTCTCACCGTGCCACCACACAAACGAACGACCCCGGGGCAGGGAGTATTCCCTGCCGCGGGGCCGCTACGGTGACGGATGAAGCTTATTTCAGCTTCTTCTCTGCCTTCTTCACAAGCTTCTGAGCCTGCTTTTCAGCCTTCTTAGCCTTCTTCTTCCACTTGCGCTTCTGGCGCCAGGACGGTGAGGCGTCGAGGTTCTCAAAAGCATCCTGCAGAGCGTCAATCGCATCCTGTGCCTTGTTCTGGGCCTTGGAGGAAGCCTTGTTCACCTTGCGCTTTGCCTTGAATTTCTCCCACTCAGACGGACGCAGGTCGTCCAGGTTGGACTGCAGGTCGCGGACAACGCTGTTGACCTTGCGCTTTGCCTTGAATTTCTCCCACTCGGAAGGAGTCAGGTCGTCGACGCGACCCTGGACGGTGTCCTGCAGGTCGCCAACGAGACCCTTGACTTTGTGCTTTGCCTTGGCCTGGTCGAGCTTGGACGGCTTGAAGTCCTTGTAGGTGTCCTCAGCCCACTCGGTTGCATCATCAGCGAAGGAGGAAGCACGGTCAGCTGCCTTGTCGGCGAACTGGGATGCGGTCTTCTTCCAGTCATCCTTGTTGTCGTCGACGTAATCGGTGACCTGCTCGGCGACTTCCTGGGCGCGGGAGGAAACCGTCTCGGCGGTGTCCTGCAGCCACTCGGAGGCCTTCTTGGTGGCCTTCTCAGTCTCGGACTGGGTCGGCAGGGCCTGCTGGATATTCTTCTTGCCACGCTTTGCAGCATCCTGCGCACGCCATGCAAGACCCGGCTTGCCCTCGGTGTCTGCGCTAGCGATCAGAACACCGCCGAGCAGTGCGACATTGGTCATCGCGCCGTTGCGACGACGAGTCTTTTCATCAGCGTTCTTAGCCTCCCAGAAGGCATTGCGGCCCAGCAGGGAACCCACGGTGGACACAGCGAGCAGGCCAGCGGACAGGCGCGGAGCCTTGCCCAGTGCGAAGGTGCTGCCTGCGCCGATCTTCAAGCCACCGTTGATCTTTGCCACAGTCTCCGGATCAGACGGAATGTACTGGGCGTACTGGCTCGGCAGCACGGACTTAATGGTGTTCACGACGCGCTCAGCATCGTTTGCGTGGGCGGACGCGTTCTTGACCGTGTTCACGCCGTCTGCGATGTACACAGAGGCGAGCATCGGACGAGCAAGTTTGCGGATCATACTCACTTTTCCTTACTTCATTTAGCGGATGTTCTCTTCCCACTGTAGACATGTGTGGCATTCCGGCGTGTGGGCTACGCCAGAATTTTTACCAGCGACGCTGCCACCACTCGTCGAGATGCGGTCGCTCATCGCCCAACGTGGTCGAGGCGCCGTGGCCCGGGCGGACGATCGAGGTATCGGGATAGTTATCAAAGAGTCGTTCCTTGACGTCATTGAATAGACGCAGGAAATCGCCCTCACTGTGGGTTTTGCCCACACCGCCGGGGAAGAGGGAATCGCCAACGAACAGGTTGATCTGGCCGTCGATCTCCGCGGCGATGGCGGCGCCGCCCGGGGTGTGTCCACGCAGGATGTGGACAGGCAGTTCGCGGTTAGCGAACGGCAGGAAATCGCCCTCGTTGAGCTCATGTTCGGGAGCAACCGGCAGGGCAGGCGCATCAAGGTGTGACGCCCAGTGGGTTGCGCCAGTCGCGGCCAGTACCTCCTCAAGCGCCCGGACATGATCCCAGTGGCGGTGAGTGGTCAACACGTCCGTAATGCGCACCCCAGCGGATTCGGCCATGGAAAGGAGGGTGTCGGCCTCGGCGGCGGCGTCGATAAGCAGGCCCTGGTCGCCGGAGCTGATCAGGTAGCAGTTGTTGTCCATCTCGGAGACGGAGACGTGTTTGAGCTTGAAGGAATTCATAGCGCCCAACAGTAGTTGGGAAGTAGTTGGTATGTTTGTTCGAAGTGAATGCCGTGGGAAGGGAAGTACGTGGCTGAGAAATTGACGGTGCGCGGGGCGCGCGAGCACAACCTCAAAGGCGTGGACGTGGAGTTGCCACGCGACAAGATGGTGGTGTTCACGGGGCTGTCGGGTTCCGGCAAGTCGTCTCTTGCGTTCGACACCATCTTCGCGGAGGGGCAGCGGCGTTATGTAGAGTCGCTGAGCTCGTATGCCCGCATGTTCTTGGGGCAGATGGATAAGCCGGATGTGGAATACATCGACGGTCTTAGTCCAGCCGTGTCCATTGACCAGAAGTCAACGAACCGTAACCCGCGTTCGACGGTGGGCACGATCACGGAGATCTATGACTACTTGCGTCTGCTGTACTCGCGTGCCGGTACGCCTCACTGTCCGGTGTGCGATGCGGTGATTGAACGCCAAACGCCGCAGCAAATCGTGGACCGAGTGATGGAGCAGCCGGAGCGAACTAAGTTTCAGGTGCTCGCCCCGATTGTGCGCAAGCGTAAAGGCGAGTTCGTTGACCTTTTCGCGGATCTGTCTGCGCAGGGCTATGCGCGCGTGACGGTGGATGGAGAGACCTACCAGCTGTCTGACCCGCCGAAGCTGGAAAAGCAGGTCAAGCACAATATCGACGTTGTGGTCGACCGCTTGACGGTCAAGGAAAGCCAGAAGCAGCGCCTTACTGATTCAGTGGAGACCGCGCTGAAGCTGGCTGACGGGCTGGTTGCTTTCGATTGGGTTGAGCGTGAACAAGATGATCCGGCGCGCGTTGAAATCTTTTCGGAGAAGACCGCGTGCCCGAATGGTCACAAGCTGTCGGTCGAGGAGTATGAGCCGCGTGCTTTTTCCTTCAACTCGCCGTTCGGTGCGTGCCCTGCATGTGATGGCCTGGGCACTCGTTCGGAGATCGACGAGGACCTCGTCATTCCAGATCCAGATGCGCCCGCTGTCGACGCGTTCCAGCCGTGGAATTCCTCGCCGAATAAGGGTTATTTTGAAAAGCTCGTCGTTGCGCTCGCCAAGGCAGAAGGCTTTGACCCGCACGCGCCGTTGTCCTCGCTGCCCGCGAAGCACCGCAAGGCGCTTATCGACGGCACGTCCACCAAAGTCTCCGTCCGCTACAAAAACCGCTATGGCCGGCAGCGCTCTTTCACCGCCGCCTTTGAAGGCGTGAAAGGGTACTTGCAGCGCAAAATCGAGCAGTCCGAATCTGACCACGCGAAGGAGCGCTACCTGGCGTACACCCGTGAGGTCGCCTGTCCGACGTGTAAGGGCTCACGCCTGAAGCCGGAGATCCTCGCGGTGCGTTTGGATTCGACAACGCACGGTGAAAAGTCGATCGCGGGGCTGACGGAGCTGTCCATCGAGGATGCTTCTGAGTACTTGGACAACCTGGTTCTGGGCTACCGCGAGGAACTCATTGCCGGTGCGGTCCTGCGTGAGATTCAGGCACGATTGCACTTCCTGTTGGATGTCGGCTTGAACTACCTGACGTTGGCTCGCTCCGCCGGAACGCTTTCGGGTGGTGAGGCGCAACGCATTCGTCTGGCCACCCAGATCGGTTCCGGTCTCGCGGGCGTGCTGTACGTGCTAGACGAGCCATCAATCGGCTTGCACCAGCGTGATAACCAGCGCCTGATTGCCACGTTGCAAAAGCTCCGCGATATCGGCAACACGCTCGTCGTGGTTGAGCACGATGAGGACACAATTCGTGCCTCCGACTGGCTCGTCGATGTCGGCCCGCTCGCTGGTGAATACGGCGGCGAGATCGTCTACCAGGGCGAGCCGAAGGGCATTTTGAAGGCGAAGAACTCGCTGACCGGTGATTACCTCTCCGGTCGCAAGGTGATTGAGGTGCCGGAGCAGCGACGTGCCGTGGATAAGCAACGCATGCTGAAGATCGTCGGCGCGCGTGAGAATAACCTCGACAATGTCTCCGTGAACGTGCCGCTGGGCGTGCTCACGGCCGTGACGGGTGTGTCCGGTTCCGGTAAGTCGACTCTGGTCAACCAGATCTTGGCCAAGACCTTGCAGAACCGCCTCAACGGCGCCCGCCAGGTGCCGGGCCGTGTGAAGAAGGTCGAGGGGCTGGAGCATCTGGACAAGCTCGTCCAGGTTGACCAGTCACCGATCGGACGCACACCGCGTTCGAATCCGGCGACATACACCGGTGTCTTTGACAAGATCCGTACTCTTTTCGCTGAAACCCAGGAAGCTAAGGTGCGTGGCTACAAGGCCGGGCGTTTCTCCTTCAACGTCAAGGGCGGACGCTGTGAGGCGTGTCGTGGCGACGGAACCATCAAGATCGAGATGAACTTCCTGCCGGATGTCTACGTCCCGTGCGAGGTTTGTGGCGGTGCCCGCTACAACCGCGAGACCCTCGAGGTGCGCTACAAGGGCAAGAACATCGCTGAAGTCCTGGACATGCCGATCAGCGAAGCGACCGAGTTCTTCGAACCGATCACGTCGATCCACCGCTACCTTCAGACGCTCTGCGATGTCGGCCTCGGTTATGTCCGTCTCGGCCAAGCCGCGACGACGCTGTCTGGCGGTGAGGCGCAGCGTGTGAAGTTGGCTGCTGAGCTGCAAAAGCGCTCCAATGGCCGCACCATCTACATCCTCGACGAGCCGACCACCGGCCTGCACTTTGAGGACATTCGAAAGCTGATGCTGGTCCTCAATGGCCTGGTGGATAAGGGCAACTCAGTCCTGGTGATTGAGCACAACCTGGATGTGATTAAGTGCGCCGACTGGATCGTTGATATGGGCCCCGAAGGTGGCTCGGGTGGCGGCACGGTCGTCGCGCAAGGCACCCCGGAGGACGTGGCCAAGGTTGACGGCTCTTATACCGGACAGTTCTTGACTGACGTTCTGCAAGGGAAGTAGCTTCCCGCCATGCGTGGCACGGCGTGTTGAGATTTGGTGCAGTAGTAGCTGGGTGTTATAGTTTAACCCACTACCGCCTGGCGCGCCCAAAGCGTGCCGGGTCGCAAGTGGAGTTTCTCCCACCTGATGCCGCCGGGATGACCGGAAGGCTAAAGGTCAAAAACAACGGTAAGTATCGCGCACTGATGTGCGCATCTTGCTGTGTTGAGGATGAACTCCCACGCATCACGGCCATTAATCGGCAGTGACAGCGTGGGTTTTTGTTGTGGGGAAGCGCTATGAGCGATTCGGTAGCGAACAACACAAGCCCTTCTCACCACTAGGAGTTCTCATCAGCGCTGAAGCTCGGATCAACGAACGCATCCGCGTTCCCGAAGTTCGTCTCGTCGGCCCATCCGGCGAGCAGGTTGGAATTGTCCGTACCGATGATGCACGCAAGCTCGCATACGAAGCTGACCTTGACCTCGTCGAGGTAGCCCCGAACGCGAAGCCGCCAGTGTGCAAGATCATGGACTACGGCAAGTTCAAGTACGAACAGGCCCAGAAGGCTCGCGAATCCCGCAAGAATCAGCAGCAGACTGTGGTCAAGGAACAGAAGTTCCGCCCCAAGATCGATGAGCACGACTACCAGACCAAGAAGAACAACGTTGAACGCTTCTTGGAGAAGGGCAACAAGGTCAAGGTGACCATCATGTTCCGTGGCCGCGAGCAGTCGCGTCCGGAGCTGGGTTACCGCCTGCTGGAGCGTCTCGCCGAGGATATCCAGGAGGTCGGCCAGGTCGAGTCTCGTCCGAAGCAGGACGGCCGCAACATGACCATGGTCCTTGGGCCCGTTCGCAAGGGTAAGAAGTAGAGTTCCGCAGGCCACCGCCCGCGAAACGAATAAACGCTAAAGGAATTACCACTATGAAGCAGAAGACCCACAAGGGCACCGCAAAGCGCATCAAGGTCACCGGCTCCGGCAAGCTGCGTCGCGAGCAGGCTGGTAAGCGCCACCTGAACGAGAAGCTGTCGGCGAAGCGTCGTCGTAAGCTCTCCGGCACCACTGACGTTGCTAAGGGCGACGTCAAGCGCACCAAGCGTCTCCTTGGCATGGCTTAATAGAGCGCCTGCCTTCAGAAATAAACACCTCAAACTCTCATAAGTAAGGAAGTATCACTGTGGCACGTGTCAAGCGCTCAGTTAACGCTAAGAAGAAGCGTCGCGCCATCCTCAAGTCTGCTAAGGGCTACCGTGGTCAGCGTTCCCGCCTGTACCGCAAGGCTAAGGAGCAGTGGCTGCACTCTCAGACCTACGCATACCGCGACCGTCGCGCCCGTAAGTCTGAGTTCCGCAAGCTGTGGATCCAGCGCATCAACGCTGCTGCCCGCATGAACGACATCACGTACAACCGTCTTATCCATGGCCTGAAGCTGGCTGAGGTTGAGGTTGACCGTAAGATCCTGGCTGACCTGGCTGTGAACGACTTCGCTGCGTTCTCCGCTATCTGCGAGGTTGCTAAGGACGCTCTGCCGGAGGACGTCAACGCTCCGAAGGCTGCTTAAGAGCATTAGCTTTTCGCTTATCGACGCCCCGTTGCTCCCGGTTTCATCCCGGGACGCACGGGGCGTTTTGCGTTGTTGGGGGAGCTATATAAAAACCTGCCCACGCATTTCGCGCGGACAGGTGGAAGAGAGCCCGTTAAGGGCTGAGGCTTAGAACAGGCCGTTGTGCGGCTTGCCGAAGTCGTTGAGGGTGGCCTTGCGGGAGTCGACGTTCTGGTCGTTGCCCTTGGAGGTGTCACCGTCGAGGCGACCGGTCTGAGTGACGGTCATGTAGTTGGTCAGGCGACCTTCCTTGCTCTTTCCGTCGCCGAAGGAGAACGCACCGAGCAGGACGTCGTCACCGGCGTTGACCGGGTTGGACAGGGTGACCTCGAAGGTACGCACGCCCTTGTCAGCGCTGAAGCCGAGATCGCGGATGTGTGCGCCATTGCTCTTGGTGCGGGTGATCAGACGGTCGACGCCTTCCGGGCCGTCCTCGGTGTGAATCTGAACGCGGAAGGTCACAGCAGGGAACTCGCCCCAGTAGCGGTCCGTGCCCACGTTCTTCACGCGGAGTGCTACGGAACCGGCGTAGCCCTTTGCCTTAGCGCTGGAAGTGGTGAAGTAGGGCTCCAGATCGAGCTTTTCACCGGTAGCAGTCTCTGCCTCAACCTTGGGCTGTTCCGCGTCGTCAAGCTTCTTTGTTTCCGGCTGTGCGACAGCGTCGACCTTGTCCTTGTCACCCTCCGGCTTCGGAGCGTTCAAGTCGATTTCCTTGTTGGTCACGTTGGATTCGTCGGTGTCTGCGACCTTGGTGACGTCGTCAAGCGTCTCGCCCTTGTTCATCTTTTCCACGTCGGAGTGGTAAGCCGGGTTCGGGTTCTCGACGGGCTTGGTGGTCTGCGCGTCCTTGTTCGGTGCCCAGGAATCAGCCGGGGTGGAGTAGTTCTTGACGCGAACTTCGTTCTTGACTGGCATGTTCGCCACCCATGCGGTCGGGGTCGCCCAGGTGCCGTTCGGCTTGCAACGCTGCTGGGTGCCGGTCATGGTGACGGTGCGGAAACCGTAGGAAGCTTCGCCGGTGTTGCCCGCAGGAACGTCGTACGGGCCAATCTTCTGGCCGACAGTCCAGCTCAGGGAACCGGAAACATCCCAGCCGAGCGTCTTAGCCAGCGAGTAACCGATATTGCCCTGGATGCCGTCCTTGGAACCGGAACCACCGAGCTCCAGCGTCTCTGTCTTGGAACCGTTGATGGATGCCTCGATGGACTGGGTGCGGGACAGATCCTGCTCCAGCGGAATCGTGGACTTGGACTGGTTGGTGGTGGAGATCGTGCCCACCGGCAGGAAGTTATCGGTCACCTTGTAGACAACGGTGCGGTAATCCTCCGTGGAATTGCACACCGGACGCGGGTTGAGCACGTTCGCCTTGAGGTGATCGCTGCCGCGGTAGGTGTGAATGATCGGCAGCTTCGCATTGGTTGCCGGGGTCTCCGGTGCGGATTCTTCGAGGGTAGCTGCGGTCGCCGGGTTTGCTGCGGCGGTTGCGGTGAGCACTGCTGCGAGAGCGGCAGCGGCTGCACGGCGGTTGAGGCGGGACATGACGTGTTTCCTTTCTCCTTGGTTTGAGGCTTTCCAGCGTGTTCTGCCGCGGGTGTTTACCTCTGCGGACTTCGATGTGGACGCTGACGTGCTTCAAACTAAGACCCGCACAGGGCACAAACAAGGAAAAAGAGGACTCTTGGCACCAAAGTTTGCAGGTCAGAGACTTTCGTTCCGCAGGGGTGGGGCCTCACCTGCGCGAAGGAACGAAAGTAGAAAACAGATGAGCCGATGAAAAGCAGCAGTGTCTAAGGGCTATTTGCCGCCGAGGACATGGACGACGAGGTCCAGCCGGGAGGAGACACCGTAGAGCTTGAGCAGATGTGAAACCTGCTTCTTCACGGTCGACTCGGAGTAACTCAAACGGCGAGCGATATCGGAATTGCTCAACCCCTCGCAGAGGAGTTCCAGGACATTGATTTCGCCTTGGCTGATGCCGTCAGGGTAGGTGCGCTGTGGCGTTGTGGGTTCGGCTGGTTTGTCTTCGGCGTCGAGATAACGCACGAGGTTCGTCATCGCGGCGGGGGAGACGACCGTTCCTCCGGTGATTGCCTGGCGGACAGACAAGATGATTTCTTCAGGAGGTTGGCTCTTGAGAATGTAGCCGCGCCCGCCTTGGGCGAGAACGTCAAGCATTTTGCGGTCGTTCTCAAGGGAGGTGATGGCCAAGAACGCCGGCGTGTGGGGGAGTTCGTTGAGGTGTTTCAGGAGAGTCGGAGCGTCCATCTCCGGCATGTACACGTCGGAGAGCACAAGGTCGACTTCTGCAGGATCAATGAGCTCGAGCGCCTCGGGGCCGCTCGATGCAGTGCCGACGACTTCGATGCCGTCAGCGGAAGTGAGGTAGCGGTTTAGTACATCGCGGACGAGCGGGTCATCGTCGACAAGAAAGACGCTGATGTGCTGGTTGTCGCTGCTACCCATGTAAATCTAGAAAAATCCTCAGTACCAGTGATTATTTCTTGCACCACAGGCGGCCGATGAAGCCGCCGCAGTTGAGCATGTCGCCCATAGCGCCGGTGTAGAAGGTGAGGCCCGGCGCGGTCTCGTCCTGGATCGGGCTAGTGGCATTTGTATCGGTGAGCACAGGCGACGGGGTAGAAGCGTCAGCTGCTTCTGCGCTCGGAGCAAGAATGAGGCCTGCGGTGGCCAAGAGAGCAGCGGTTGTGCCTGCGGCCTTCTTCATGGGTTTCCTTTCGGGACAATGACGGCGAGATTTATTTTTCGAATAGTGCTGCACTGATTATGTGTCGCTGAACTGTGGCGAACAACCTCTTTAGCGTTGTTTTGTAAAGTCGGTACGAAAGTGACCGCCCGTGAACTGGGGATATCTACTTTCGTTCCTTCTCTTTGCTCAGACTTGGCAGTGGGAAGGTGAGTTCACTGCGCCAGGTGGAATCTGACTGGGTGAATGTGAGCGAGCCACCATCGCGTTTGACTAGTTTGATTGCTTCTTCGAGCCCGATCTCAGTTGTCATACTGACATCTCGTGTGCCCTCGGCAATTGAGTTTTGCAGGGCCAGAGTAAGAGTTTCCTCCTCACGCACGGCTGCAATAATGACGGGCTTGTTCGGGTCGGCGTATTTCAAGATATTCGTCTTCAGCTCACGGAACACGGTGTAAGCATTCTGCATACGAACATCGGATAGGACGGTCTCATTGATGCCCGAATCAATGACTGTGAATCCGTGGCTGCGTATCTTGCCGATGATGGTCACCACATGATTCAGTACTTCGGGCGGGCCCTGGTGTTCGTGCACATCGAATTCGCTGGCGTCGTCGGTTCGCATAAAGCGGATGAGTTCACGTACCTCACGCATCGCACGGCGGGCGTCTTCAGCTATCAGGAGCGATTCATCGCGGGTTTTGTCGGTGGCATTCATTGCCATTGACTCACTGCGCAGCACCACGGAGGTCAAGGACGCTGCAACGGACCCATGGAGGGCTTTAACCGCGCGGTCGCGCTCGTCTTCGATCTGTTGCTGGAACTGCGCGGATTCTCGCTGTCGGGTGATCAAGGTTTCGCGGATCACCAAGCCTCCGGCCCAGACGATCACGATGAATGCGCCAAGCACAGCGCTGGCCTCAAGGTCATCTGGAATGAATTCGCCACTAATCACCCTGGATAGTGCGAAGTACCAGAGGAGGAGAGCATTCAGCGCGCTGATTGAGGGACGCAGGCACAATGCTAAGGCGCCAACGACGCCTAATGTGCCGAAGAAAACGACGGGGCTTTGCAGCTCTGGATGCGTAGCGGCAATCTGCAGCAGTACAGCAAAGGCAACAGCTGATGGAAGCGGACTGATCAGTGTGCACGCTGCGGTGATCAGCACGCCGACTCGCAGCACAACGGCTGTCACATCATCAGTGGCTGAGGAAAACAGCAAACCGCTGGCGCCTAAAACGACGCATGCCACAAGGGCGCTCCCCGCAACGAACCACCGGCGCGGGACCGGTGCCTCGGGGAACGCCTCTAGCCAGTGCCGCATCGAAGTCACACGGATAGCGTAATAGCGCTTGCGTGATGGTGCTTATACGCTGGTTCATCATGAGTTTGGATTTCTCGCAGCCTTTCACTGAACGCACTCCGCGCGTGGTCAACGCCGCAAAGCTCAAGCGCGCGGCGGGGCGCAAGAAGGCGAAGGTATTTCTGGCGGAGGGGGAGAACTCCGTTGAAGCTGCGGTTGCCACTGGCTCGGCAACGGATCTCTTTGTCACGGAAGCAGCTGCGGACCGCTTCGCCGATATCGTGACGGCCGCCGGTTACATGGACGTGTTCACCCATGCGATCACGGACAAAGCTGCACACGCACTTTCGGATACGGTTCAATCCACCGGTATTTTTGCCGTGTGCAAGCCAGTGACGTGGACGCTCGGTTCGATCCTGAAGGGGCGACCGAAGCTGGTCGCGGTGTGTGTGGAGACGAACGACCCGGGCAATGCCGGCACGATCATCCGGCTTGTCGACGCACTTGGCGCCGACGCCGTGGTCTTCGCCGGCGACACGGTCGACCCGGAATCGCCGAAGGTCGTTCGCTCCTCCGCCGGCTCACTCTTCCACGTTCCCGTCGCCCGCGAGCGCGACATCAAGGGAGTGCTTGGCCAACTGCGAGCAGCTGGCTTATCGACGTTTGCCACCACCATGCACGGCGACGTCAACCTCGCCGATTCAGACGGCGTGCTTGATCAGCCAACCGCGTGGCTGTTCGGCAACGAAGCACATGGCCTGTCAGATGACGTCCTCGAGTCCGCCGACTACACCGTCTCCATCCCGATCCAAGGCTCCGCCGAGTCTTTAAACCTGTCCACCGCCGCGTCGATCTGTTTGTGGGAGTCGGCGAAGACGTTGAGCGTGGAGAAGCATTAAAGCGCTGAATACTAAGTGACCTTTGTCATGTAGGCCACAGGCTCACGGGTATGCTTGTGAGCGTTTTTGAAGCAGACGCACCGCGCGTGTTGTAGGCGGTGGAAAGGCACAGGGTGACCACACGTGGCAGATAACGGCGGGACCACTCCAGCTCCGGCAATCGAACTGACCGAAGAGAACCTGAACGCTGCAGCTGAAGCGGCGATCGCAGCCTTTGAGGCGGCGCCGGATCTGGCGTCGTTGGAGGAAGCGAAGCGCGATCACCTCGGCGAACAGTCGACGATCATGCAGGCGCGCAAGTCGCTCGGCTCGATCCCGAAGGACCAGCGCAAGGATGCTGGGCGCTTTGTGAATATGGCGCGTGGCCGCGCCGAGAAGCGCTACGGCCAGTTGCACGCAGAGCGTGAAGCTGAGCATCGTGAGCAGCAGCTGCGTGAAGAGAAGGTCGATGTCACCCTGCCGTCCACCCGCACGCAGACGGGCGCGATGCACCCGATCACGACGCTGAGCGAGCAGATCGCAGACATCTTCATCGGCATGGGCTGGGAGATCGCCGAAGGCCCGGAGGTCGAGGCGGAATACTTCAACTTCGACGCGCTGAACTTCATCCCGGATCACCCGGCACGCACGTTGCAGGACACCTTCTACATCGGTGAGGAAGGCTCCCGTCAGGTAATGCGTACACACACCTCGCCGGTGCAGGTGCGCACGATGCTTGAGCGCGACCTGCCGATCTACATCGCCTGCCCGGGACGAGTGTTCCGCACCGATGAGCTCGACGCCACGCACACCCCGGTCTTCCACCAGGTGGAAGGGCTCGCAGTGGACAAGGGCTTGACCATGGCACACCTGCGCGGCACGCTCGACCATCTGGCCAAGGTGCTCTTCGGCCCGGAGACGAAGACGCGCATCCGCACCAACTACTTCCCGTTCACCGAGCCGTCCGCCGAGGTGGATGTGTGGTTCCCAAATAAGAAGGGTGGAGCCGGCTGGATCGAGTGGGGTGGCTGCGGCATGGTCAACCCGAATGTTCTCCGCGCGGTCGGCGTGGACCCGGAAGAATACTCCGGCTTCGCATTCGGCATGGGTATTGAGCGCACGCTGCAGTTCCGCAATGGTCTGACGGACATGCGCGACATGGTGGAAGGCGACGTGCGCTTCACGTTGCCGTTCGGTGTTCAGGCATAAACAGGGAAAGGTCTTAGGAGAGTAGAAAATGCTGATTTCTCAGAAATGGTTGACGTCCCTGCTGAACAATGCCGGCAACCCCGGCTGGTCCGTGAGCCCAGAGGAGCTCGACGCAGGTTTCGTCCGCGTCGGCTTCGAAACCGAAGGCTACGAGCCGCTGCCTGAAACGACAGGCCCGCTCGTTATCGGCCGCGTCGAGGAGATCGAAGAGCTCACTGACTTCAAGAAGCCGATCCGTTACTGCCAGGTCAATGTTGGTGATGCCAATGGCACGGGCGAATTGCAGGGCATTATCTGCGGTGCGCGCAATTTCAAGCTCAATGATCTCGTCGTGGTCTCGCTGCCGGGCGCTGTGCTCCCGGGCGGTTTCGAGATCTCCGCGCGTAAGACTTACGACCACATTTCCAACGGCATGATGGCTTCCGAGGCTGAGCTTGGCTTCACCTCCAAGAGCGATGGCATCATCGTCTTGCCGGAGGGGGCTGGCGAGCCAGGCCAGGACGCACGTGAGGTGCTTGGCGGCTTCGACGACACGATCTTCGAAGTGAACATCACGCCGGACCGCGGGTACGCGCTTTCCGCACGCGGTCTTGGCCGCGAGATCGCGTCTGCTTTCGATCTTGAGTACAAGGATGTGGCAAGGGACCCGTCCGTCGCGGAGATTGATGTCTCCGCCGTTCCGGCGCCGACGGGCGATCTCATCCCGATCACGCTCGAAGAATCTGCGAAGGTTCAGCGCTTCGGTCTGCGCAAGGTTGAAGGCATCGATCCGGCTGCTCAGGCACCGTTCTGGATGAAGCGCGTCCTTATGCTGTCCGGTGTGCGTTCCGTCAATGCAGCTACCGACGTGACTAACTTCGTCATGCTGCTGCTCGGCCAGCCAATGCATGCTTTCGACGCGGATCAGGTCGCTGGTGGACTGCGCGTTCACAATGCGCAGGGTGGGGAAGAGTTCGAGACTCTCGACCACGCTAAGCGCACGCTCACCCCGGGCGATGTGGTCATCTCCGATGACAACGGCATCCAGTCTTTGGCAGCGATCATGGGCGGTACGACATCTGAGATCAGCGAAAACACCACGAACGTGTACTTCGAGGCCGCTGCGTGGGATGCACTCACCGTTGCGCGTTCCGCACGCCACCACAAGCTGAGCTCTGAAGCTTCTCGACGTTTCGAGCGCGGCGTTGATCCCACCATCATTGAGGTGGCACTGGACATGGCGTGCGCACTGCTCGTGCAGATCGCTGGCGGCACTATTTCTGACAAGCGCACACTTGTTGAGGGTGCTGTGCAAGACCGCCAGCCGATCAACCTGCGAGTTGCACACCCGTCTGAACTGATCGGTGTGGAGTACTCCAAGGAGACCGTGGTCAAGCGTCTACAGGAGGTTGGCTGCGAGATTGTCGACAATGGCGACGATCTGGTGGTCACTCCGCCGGCATGGCGTACGGACCTGAATGAGCCGGTTGAGCTGATCGAAGAGATCGTTCGCCTCGAGGGTCTTGACGATATTCCTCTCGTCCTGCCGACACCTCGGGGTGGCCGTGGGCTGTCCCCGGTACAGCGTCGCCGTCGTGCTGTCACGCACGCTCTTGCATACTCCGGTTATGCAGAGGTCATTCCGTCCCCGTTCATGTCCAACACGGTTCTGGACACCTGGGGTCTGGATGCCGACGATGAGCGCCGCCGCGTGGTGAAGGTGCAAAATCCACTCGATGCTGATTACGGCGTGCTCGCCACGACGCTGCTCCCGGCGATGCTGGAAGCAGTTGGTCGCAATGTCGCGCGTGGTCGTCATGATCTTTCGCTGTTCTCCGTCGCGCAAGTGGCGTTCAAGACGGCTGATTCTTCGCCGATGCCCGGCGTCGCTGCACGTCCAGAGGAATCCGTGGTTGAAGAACTGATCGAATCTCTTCCGCAGCAGCCTTTGCATGCTGCGACTGTGGCCACGGGCAATCTCGAGCTTGAAGGTCCGTGGGGCGATGGACGCGCTTACACCTGGTCTGACGCGGTTGAGGCTGCTCAGGTCGTAGCGCGTGCAGCTGGCGTTGACCTGGACATTGCTTCTGCGGAGCAGCTGCCGTGGCACCCGGGCCGTTGTGCTGAGCTGTCGGTAAATATTGACGGCGAAACGCATGTGGTCGGTCACGCAGGTGAGCTTCACCCACAGGTGCTTGAGGCTCTTGGTCTGCCCGCACGTACTTGTGCAATGGAGATTGATCTCACGGCATTGCCGCTGGGGGAAAAGCTTCCCGCGCCGGTACTGTCCTCATTCCCAGCTGTGCACCAGGATGTAGCACTCGTCGTGGAGGAAGAGGTTCCGGCTGAGGCGGTACGTCGTACCCTCGAGGAGTCCGCAGGCGAGTTGATCGAAGAGGTCGCCCTCTTCGATGTTTACCGCTCGGAGTCTCTTGGCGAGAACAAGAAGTCTCTGGCATTCGGTCTGATCTTCCGCGCGCCGGATCGTACCCTTACGGAAGACGAAGCGTCCGAAGGCCGCTTGGCGGCGGCAGAGGCTGTGAAGGAGAAATTCGGCGCACAGATGCGTGCGTAACTTCCCCGAATCAACTCCGCATAAAATGTTAAGCGTGTAATAAATTGCAAAGCAATGGTCGGCTGTGTAGCCTAACGCTATGAGCTACTCAGTTGCAGTCGCAGGTGCCACTGGCTACGCGGGCGGAGAGATCCTCCGTCTGCTGGTCAATCACCCTCGCTACCTTGATGGGACGCTGACGATTGGCGCGCTGACCGGCAACTCAAATGCTGGCCAGTTGGGTGCCGATGTGTTGCCGCATATTTCTCAACTGGCGGATCGCGTGATCGAAGAAACCACCGTCGAGGTGCTGTCCAGGCACGATGTGGTTTTCTTGGGGCTGCCGCACGGTTTCTCTGCGGAGATCGGAGCAGCACTGCCTGACAGTACGTTGGTGCTGGATTGCGCAGCTGATTTTCGGCTCCGAAATGCGGATGATTGGACTGCATATTACGGATCCAAGCACGCTGGCTCGTGGCCGTACGGAATCCCGGAGATGCCCGGTCATAGGGAGCAGATCACCACGGCTCGTCGAATAGCCGTGCCTGGCTGTTTCCCAACTGGCGCAACTCTTGCTGCCTTGCCCGCCGCGGCGCAAGGACTTGTTGAGCCTTCCTTCAATATCGTGTCCGTGACCGGTGTTTCCGGTGCAGGCAAAAAGGCAAACGTGGATCTTCTTGGCGCGGAGACCATGGGATCTGTCAAGGCATATAACACTGCTGGTAAGCACCGTCACACCCCGGAGATGGTGCAGAATATCGCTGAGGTGACGGATGAAGATGTCACGGTGAGTTTCACCCCGGTGCTTGCACCGTTACCGCGCGGAATTCTCTCGACCGTTACTGCGCCGTTGAAGGATGGCGTGACAGAGGCGTCGGCACGCGCAGCATTTGAAGAGTTTTATGCGGGCGAGCCATTCATCCGACTCTTGCCAGAAGGCCGTCAACCGCAGACTCAGCATGTAGTTGGTACGAATATGTGTCTGCTCCAAGTGGAAGTCGATGAGGGGGCTGGTGTTTTGCTGGTCACGTCCGTGATCGACAATCTGACTAAAGGCACTGGTGGGGCTGCAGTGCAGTGCATGAACTTGGCTCTCGGGTTCCAAGAAACAGATGGATTGCCCCAGGCGGCAGTTGCCCCTTAAGCGGCATTAGTTATCGGTGTATTCAAACAAACTAAGGAATCAAGCAATGTCTACGACAGGTGTGACAGCACCCGCAGGTTTTTCTGCGGCTGGTGTCACGGCAGGAATCAAGAAGTCCGGCAAGCCGGATATGGCGCTCGTGGTCAATAACGGTCCGCGTTTCGACGCGGCTGCGGTGACCACCCGTAACAAGGTTGTTGCAGCACCGGTGAAGGTGACTCGACAGGCGTTGGCTACGGGCACGCTTTCTGCAGTGGTGTACAACTCCGGTAACGCGAATGCGTGCAATGGTCGCCAGGGCGATACAGATGCAGCAGAGATGCAGGCGCTGACCGCACAGCAACTCGGTGTGGAGCAGCAGGAAGTCGCTGTCTGTTCAACAGGTTTGATCGGTGATCTGCTGCCTATGGATGTGATCCGCGAAGGCATCAGCAAGCTGAGCACAGAGTTGGGTGACAACGGCAGTGCCGCGGCAGAAGCGATTCTAACGACTGATCTGGTTGCTAAAGAGGCCATTGTGAAGCGTGATGGCTGGTCGATAGCTGGCATGGCAAAGGGCGTCGGCATGATGGCGCCCTCGCTAGCAACGATGCTGGTGTGCATCACCACTGATGCGGTGGTGGAATCCAACGATCTGGATGCTGCGTTGCACGGTGCGTCGGGCGTGACCTTCAACACCCTCGATGTTGATGGGGCTACCTCGACGAATGACACCGTCATCGCAATGGCTTCTGGCGCATCTGGCGTCCAGCCGAGCGCCGAGGATTTCGCAGACGCCCTGACTGAGCTCAGCGAAGAGCTGTCGCGTCAACTGCAGGCTGATGCCGAAGGTGTGACCAAGCGCGTGGTCATCACTGTCGAAGGCACCGCAGATGATGCACAGGCACTCAACGCTGCACGCGCGATCGGCCGGGACAACCTGGTCAAGTGCGCCATGTTTGGTTCTGATCCGAACTGGGGTCGTGTCCTGGCTGCCGTCGGTATGGCGGATGCGGAGATGGACCCGGAGAAGATCACGGTGTCCTTCAACGGCACCCCGGTATGCGTCGATAGCACTGGTGCACCCGGCGCGCGTGACGTGGACTTGACCGGGGCCGATGTGGAGGTACTGGTTAATCTTGGTACTGACGGACCGGGCCGTGCCAGCGTGCGAACGACGGATCTGTCGTACAAGTACGTCGAAATTAATTCTGAGTACTCGACGTAGAAAGAAGCATTCTCATGAATCTGAGTAATCAGGACCGCGCGAATGTTCTCGCGGAAGCGTTGCCATGGCTGCAGCATTACCGTGACAAAATCGTCGTGGTGAAATACGGCGGCAATGCCATGATCGACGATGATCTGAAGTCGGCTTTCGCAGCTGACATGGTTTTCCTGCGCACAGTCGGTGCAAAGCCCGTGGTTGTTCACGGTGGTGGTCCACAGATCACCGCGATGTTGGGCAAGCTGGGGCTCGATGGGGGCGAATTCATCGGTGGTTTCCGTGTGACCACCTCGGAGATCCTCGAAGTCGTCCGCATGGTTCTCTTCGGCCAAGTCGGTCGAGATTTGCTGGGACGGATCAACTCGCACGGTGCATACGCAGTGGGCACGTCTGGCGAGGATGCTGGCCTGTTCACCGCGCAGAAGCGCTATGTCGAAGTTGATGGCGAGACGAAGGACATCGGGCTCGTCGGCAAGATCGTTGATGTCAATCCGTCCGCTGTGATGGACATTATCGAGGCAGGACGCATCCCGGTGGTCTCGAGTATCGCTCCAGGCACCGATGGCGATGTATACAACGTCAATGCTGATTCCGCTGCAGGCGCACTCGCTGCGGCACTGGGTGCTGAACGCCTCGTCGTGCTCACCAACGTGGAAGGTCTGTACACGGATTGGCCGAATAAGGATTCTTTGTTGTCCAAGATCACTTTGAGCCAGCTTGAGAGCATGATGCCGGGCTTGGACTCAGGAATGATCCCGAAGATGGAAGCCTGCATGACAGCCGTTAAGGGCGGTGCGAATGCTGCTCATGTCATCGACGGCCGTATCCCGCACTCGGTCTTGCTGGAACTGCTCACCATGGGCGGTATTGGCACGATGGTTCTGCCGGACGATTATGAAAAAGAGAATTATCCAGAGGGCACCGTGTTCAGGAAGGATGATCCGCAGTGACTGAGCAGTTCCATTCCGCAAGCAATGAGGATGCTTTGAACCAGTGGTCAGAGGTATTCATGAATACCTACGGCACGCCGCAGTTGCAGTTGGTCAAGGGCGAAGGCTCGATTGTCACCGACGCAGATGGCAAAGAGTATGTGGACTTGCTCGCCGGTATCGCAGTCAACGCACTCGGACACGGGCACCCAGCGCTTGTCGACGCAGTGTCTAAGCAGACCGCAACCCTTGGTCATATTTCGAATTTCTTCGGGTCGGACGCCGCGTTGAATGTAGCTACTGAGCTGAGGAAGCGTTTCGGTGATGACAACGCCAAGGTCTTCTTCTGCAATTCGGGTGGCGAAGCAAATGAGGCTGCTTTCAAGCTGTCCCGTTTAACTGGCCGGAAGAAGGTTCTGGCTGCGGTCAATGGTTTCCACGGTCGCACCATGGGTGCACTGTCGCTGACTGGACAGCCGAGCAAGCGTGAGCCTTTCGCGCCACTTGTGCCTAGGGTTGAGTACTACCGCTATGGCGATATTGATCATGTCCGCGAGCTTGTCGGGCAGGACCCGGATGGTATCGCCGCGATCTTCCTCGAGCCAATCCAAGGCGAAACCGGTGTGGTTCCGGCCCCCGAAGGTTTCTTGCAGGCGATCCGTGAGCTCTGCGACGAGCACGGCATCCTCATGGTCGTCGATGAAGTGCAGACGGGGGTTGGCCGTACCGGCACGTTCTTTGCGCACGAAGCAGCAGGCATCACACCTGACATTGTCACCATGGCTAAGGGCCTTGCTGGCGGCATGCCGATCGGTGCTGTGATTGCCAATGAGAAGACAGCTGCGCTGTTCACCCCAGGTGCACACGGCACGACTTTTGGTGGCAACCCGATCGCGTGTGCTGCAGCGAATGCAGTGCTTGAGATCGTGGATGACGCCTTCTGCGCTGAGGTGAAGACCAAGGGGGAGACGGTGAAGGCAGCCGTCGAAAAGCTTGCTGGCGTCGATTATGTGCGTGGCCGCGGCCTCATGCTCGGTGTGGTTCTCACTGAGCCGGTGGCTAAGGAAGCGGTGCGTATTGGTCTTAAACATGGCGTGATTTTGAACGCGCCGACTGAGAAGATCATTCGTCTCACTCCGCCGCTGGTCATCAGTGATGAGGAGATTGACCGCGCGGTAGTCGCATTGGAGGCAACGCTGTCCGAATGTTTGGAGGCGACGCGATGACAACACCGAATTCGCGCAATGTGCGACAGGCAAAGATTCTGGCCATTCTCGATCACACGCGTGTGTCCTCCCAAGTGCAGTTGTCGGAATTGTTGCTGGATGAAGGCATCGACATCACCCAAGCAACTCTGTCGCGCGATCTCGACGAACTCGGGGCGCGCAAGGTACGTCCCTCTGGTGGGGGGCGATCGTATTATGCGGTGGGGGAGGAAGCACAGTCTTTTCAAGCCTCGCCCAAGGGCCCTCGCGACAAACTGCGGCGAATGCTCGCGGAACTCGTCGTGTCCGTCGACCACACCGGCAATATCGCGGTACTGCGGACCCCTGCGGGCGCGGCACAGTACTTGGCAAGCTACATTGACCGAGTGGCACTCGATAAGGTCGTGGGCACAATCGCAGGCGATGACACAGTCTTCGTTCTTGCACGTGAACCGCTCACGGGCGCTGAACTCGCAGCTGAATTCATGGGCGAGGTTCAAAAAGAACCTGCCGACGACTAGCTCGACAATAGAACTGAAAAATCCACCAACACACGATCTGCTGAATAAGGAGCACTGATCACTCATGACTAACCGCGTTGTTCTTGCATACTCCGGCGGCCTGGACACTTCTGTCGCTATTCCGTACCTGGCTGAGATGACGGACGGCGAAGTTGTCGCTGTCTCCCTCGACCTCGGCCAGGGCGGCGAGGACCTGGAGTCTGTGCGCCAGCGTGCACTGGACTGTGGTGCTGTCGAGTCCATCGTTGTCGATGCCCGCGATGAGTTCGCTGAGGAGTACTGCCTGCCCACCATCAAGGCGAACGGCATGTACATGAAGCAGTACCCGCTGGTGTCTGCTATTTCCCGTCCGTTGATTGTCAAGCACCTTGTCGAGGCCGCTAAGGAGCATGGCGGTACCCACGTCGCACACGGCTGCACCGGCAAGGGCAACGACCAGGTCCGTTTCGAGGTCGGCTTTGTCAACATGGATCCGGATCTGGAGATCATCGCTCCGGCGCGTGATTACGCATGGACCCGCGACAAGGCGATCGAGTACGCAGAGGGCAAAGATCTGCCGATTGAGCAGTCCGCTGCATCGCCGTTCTCCATTGACCAGAACGTGTGGGGCCGCGCTGTTGAGACGGGCTTCCTCGAGGATCTGTGGAACCCGCCGACAAAGGACCTGTACGCCTACACCGAGGACCCGGCTCTGGGTAATGCTCCGGATGAGGTCATCATCTCCTTCGAGGGTGGCAAGCCGGTGGCTATTGATGGCCGCAAGGTGACCATGCTCGAAGCCATCGAGGAGATGAACCGCCGCGCTGGTGCCCAGGGCATTGGTCGTCTGGACATGGTTGAAGACCGACTGGTGGGCATCAAGTCCCGCGAGGTCTACGAGGCACCGGGTGCAGTTGCACTCATTACCGCGCACGAGGCACTCGAGGACGTCACTGTTGAGCGTGAGCTGGCTCGCTACAAGCGGCTTATCGACGCCCGCTGGTCCGAAGAGGTCTACGACGGCCTCTGGTTCGGCCCGCTGAAGCGTTCCCTGGATGCTTTCATCGAGTCCACCCAGGAGCACGTCACCGGCGATATCCGCATGGTCATGCACGCTGGTTCCATCACTGTCAATGGTCGTCGTTCCAATCACTCGCTGTACGACTTCAACCTGGCTACCTACGACACTGGCGATTCCTTCGACCAGACTCACGCCAAGGGCTTTGTCAAGCTTCATGGCCTGTCTTCCGAGATCGCTAACAAGCGTGACCGTGAGGCCGGCAAGTAATGGAAAAGCACGGCACTAACGAAGGCGCTCTCTGGGGTGGCCGGTTCTCCGGCGGCCCGTCGGAGGCAATGTTCGCGCTGAGTGTGTCCACGCACTTCGACTGGATCCTCGCCCCGTATGACGTGCTGGCTTCCAAGGCGCACGCGAAGGTGCTCAACCGTGCCGGTTTGTTGACCGATGCGGATCTTGAGGCAATGCTCGCGGGCCTGGATCAGCTTGGACGTGACGTCGCTGACGGTTCGTTTGGGCCATTGCCGACTGATGAGGATGTTCACGGCGCGATGGAGCGCGGTCTTATTGACCGCGTGGGCCCCGAGCTAGGTGGGCGTCTGCGCGCTGGTCGCTCGCGTAATGACCAGGTTGCAGCGATGTTCCGCATGTGGGTCCGCGATGCATTCCGCGATGTCGCCCAGGACGTGTGCGATCTGGTGGAAGCACTGAGCAAGCAAGCCGCAGCACACCCGGAAGCGATCATGCCGGGCAAGACCCACTTCCAGGCAGCACAGCCGATCCTGCTCGCGCACTCTCTGCTGGCGCATGCTCAGCCGTTGCTGCGTGACCTGGAGCGTATCCGCGACCTGGATAAGCGCGTGGCTGTTTCGCCGTATGGTTCCGGTGCATTGGCAGGTTCGTCCCTGCAGCTGGATCCGGAGGCGATTGCTGAGGAGCTCGGTTTCGATTCCGCTACGGATAACTCGCTGGACGGAACGTCGTCACGCGATTTCGTTTCTGAGGGTGCATACGTGCTCGCGCAGATCGCGGTAGACATCTCCCGACTGTCGGAGGAGATCATCGCGTGGTCCACTCCGGAATTCGGCTACGTCACGCTCGACGATGCCTGGTCCACCGGTTCTTCGATCATGCCGCAGAAGAAGAACCCGGATGTGCCGGAGCTCGCCCGAGGTAAGACCGGTCGCCTCATTGGCAACCTGACCGGCCTTCTCGCCACCTTCAAGGCATTGCCACTCGCGTACAACCGCGACCTGCAGGAGGACAAGGAACCGATCGTTGACTCGGTCAACCAGCTCCGCATCCTGCTTCCGGCAATGACCGGTCTGGTCTCCACGCTGACCTTCCACGAAGATCGCATGCGTGAGCTGGCGCCTGCTGGCTTTACCCTTGCTACGGATCTGGCTGAGTGGATGGTCCGCCAGGGGGTTCCGTTCCGCGAAGCCCATGAGGCTTCCGGCGCATGCGTCCGTATCGCGGAGTCTCGCGGTGTGGATCTGGTGGATCTGACCGATGAGGAGCTCGCGGGTGTGGACAAGCGCCTGACGCCTGCAGTACGCGAAGTACTAACGATTGATGGTGCAGTTGCTTCTCGCGCGACGCGTGGCGGCACTGCGGCAGTTCGTGTTGCTGAGCAGCGTGCACGCGTCGACGAAGCGAATGCTGAGGCACGTGCGTGGGCCCAGACGCCTGTGCGGGCTAAGTAACTCTATTCACTTAGCCTGCAGAAAGGACATGCGCACAATAAACTGTGCGCATGTCCACGCATGAGCCTTACACTCCGCCGGGGATTGGCGATACGCCCAGTTCAAATTCGTCTGGGAAGAGCAGACGGGGATTTTCCGTCGGCATCGGCATTCTGCTGATCATCGTCGCGGTGATCGCTGTTTTGATGGGACGAGGGATGATCCCAGGACTACCGGGGATATCCGATCGTTCCGGCGGTGGTAGCAGGGGAGACGGCGGGGGCGTCGCGAAAGGCACCAAGGAGCTTCATGGTGTCGTCGGCTCCGAGAAGCGTGAGTATTTTGAGGACCCAGCTGTCGTCGAGCGGTTGGCTGAGCTTGGTTTCACGGTGAAGGTAAACACGGCTGGTTCGCGCCGGATTGCTACCGATATTGATCTGGAAAACGAAGATTTCGTCTCGCCCTCCTCAAGTCCAGCAACGCAGAAAGTCACCGACCAGAACGCGGACTACTCCGCCGAATACCCGTTTTTCTCTCCGATGGCGGTGGCGACATTCCAGCCGATCGTGGATTTGTTAGTCGATGCAAACGTCGTGCGCAAGGAGGGGGAGGGCTACGTCCTGGACATGAACAATTACATCGATATCACGCAAGAAGGGAAGCGTTGGCGTGATCTCGGTGATACCTTCCCTTCGCCACGCAATGTCCAGATTTCCACGACGGATATCCGAACTTCCAACTCCGCCGCGATGTTCATGTCTATCTTGGCCTGGCAATTCGGAGAGCGCGAACCAGATAAGGCAAATGATGTCGGTTGGCTGACCCAACAAGTCACGCCATATTTCACTGGCCAGGGTTACACCCAGTCATCTTCTGCTGGTCCGTTCAATGATTATCTCAGCCAAGGTATGGGGTCCGCCCCCATGGTTCTGGTCTACGAAGCCCAGTTCCTCGGCGAAAAAATGAAGCCGAACTCCCGGATCAAAGATGACATGGTGCTCGTTCAGCTCGAACCGACCGTGCTGGCTAACCACGGCATCGTCGGGATCAGTCCTGAAGGCAAAGAGCTTGGCCGTCTGCTTTCCACGGACGAGCAATTGCAACGTCTCGCCGCAGCGCACGGCTTCCGCCCAGTGAGCAATGACTACTTGACCGAGACCCTCGAAGAAAAGGGACTCGCGGCGCCAACGGATTATATTTCATCGGTGGACCCACCCAATTACGACAGGTTGGAAGCTCTCATTGAGGGCATTGGTACTCGTTATGGCACCGTTCCACCACGTAACCAGGAGGAGCAGGAGAAATGAAAAAGCTGGTAGCGCTTCTTGTCACACTGCTCACCGGAAGTTCGCTCGTCGCGTGCGGGCTCCAGGGAAAGAATTCAGACAATGATCCGTTCCGACCAAAGGATGCACTGACCATCGTCGCTGCCACCGAGCTGAAAGACCTTGAGGGGTTGGTCTATCAAGCATCGCGCGAACTTGGGTTTCCTATCACCATGGAATTTCGCGGTGGAACATTGCAGAACTCCCAGGACCTGAAAAACGGGAAATTCGATGGTGAGGTCGATGCGACGTGGATGGCCACCAACCGTTATGTCGACTTGATCGGGGCACGCGGTGCACTTGCGGATGAAACAAAGATCGCCACGAGCCCGGTCGCTTTTGGTGTGAAGAAGTCCAAGGCCCAGGAACTGGGGTGGGATACCAAGCAGCCCACCTGGAATGACTTCGCTGATGCTGCACGCGAAGGGAAATTCACATTCGGTATGACGGATCCGTCCTCATCGAATTCTGGCTTCTCCGCCTTGGTATCTGTTGCTACCGCGATGGCGGATACTGGTTCCGCTCTTACTGATCATGATGTTGAGAAAGTCAGCCCACGGCTTGAAGAACTCTTCCAGGCACTGTCGCTGGTTTCAGGATCTTCAGGTTGGCTCGCTGAAGTTTTCAAGGAAGATCCGGACAAGGCCGATGCGATCATCAACTACGAATCCACACTGCATCAGCTGCGAGCGGAGGGTGCAGAGATCGATGTGATCGTGCCAGCAGATGGCGTGATCTCTGCGGACTATCCCTTGTCCACCTTGGCTAATCCGGCACGTGATGATGCTGCGGAGAGAGTGAAAGCACTTTCGGACTGGCTGTTAGAACATCAGCAAAATGTCGCGCAAACATTCCGTCGCCCGGTCAGCACTGTTTCGAATGTGCCTGCTGACCTCCACGACCAGACAGTCATCGAGCTGCCATTCCCGGGGAATTATGACACCGTGCAACGCCTCGTTGATCGTTATAACAACGAGTTCCGCACACGCGGCAACACGACCTTCGTGCTGGATACCTCCGGTTCGATGGAAGGCGAGCGTCTCGATTCACTAAAGCAGATCATGACAGCGTTGATTGATGGCTCTGCCGCGACCGACACCGGCAATGTGTCTCTGCGTGATGGGGAGACAGTCACCCTGCAAGAATTCTCTAGCGTTCCGTTCGAGCCTTTCACCGGCGAGTACAGCTCAACGGACACTGGCGTGAAGAAGCAGTTCCAGGACTACATTGACGCGCTGGCTGCAAACGGGGAAACGAATATTTATGACACGCTCATCGATGTCACGGCAAAAACCAATCCAAGTGATGGCATCACTTCGATCGTCTTGCTCACAGATGGGGAAGTGACCGCCGGACGTGACTTCGCTACCTTCAAAAGCGAATACGACCGAATCACCATGAAGAGAGGCAAGATTCCGGTCTTTGTCATCTTGTACGGTGAGGCCAATGTGAAAGAGATGAATGAACTGGCAGACATGACCGGTGGGGCAGTCTTCGATGCCAAAAACGGTGATCTTGCCGGCGCTTTCAAGGAGATCCGTGGCTACCAATAGACAATCGCATGATGGTACGAAATCGAAGTTCAATCGGGACGGCATCGAGAATTCCGGAAGTTTCTTCACCTCGCGTAAGAACCTCGTGGGCATGGTGCTGGCCACATTGGCAATCCTGCTGCACATTGTGGTCGGCCTCGGATTCCTCTGGCCCGTGGTCGCAGTTGCGGCATGGGGCGCAGGCATTGTTCTGACACCAGCACCTGGGCAAAAGGCACTGCCGCGACCTAGTCAGCCAGCATTGCCGCCGGACAGGCAGATGGATCAGGATCTGACGAAGGCTCTCAATCCGCTGTATAAAGCAGAACCTCCGGCTTCCGTCACCGTCCAGGCAATGGAACTAGAAGAGGCACTTCGCTTCGTGTTCAAGGAATGGCATGACCTGGAAAGCGTCCCAGAACACCAGGTGACTATCTGGAATATCGTGAATATCTACCTTCCGGAGGTAGTCACGACATACCTGGGTGCGCCACAGTTCCGCAGCCCTGAGGCTGCAGAGGTGGTCACAGGCTCCTTGAGCACGTTGACAACAGCTGCCAATCGCGTGAAGAAGGGAATCCTGGACAAGAACTTGCGCGCTTTGGATTCTCAGGCGCGTACGCTGCGTGAAGCCTTTGGCGACCTACCGGGCTTGGACCACACCTGAACAAGGTACGATGAAGCACCATGACGGCGAAAAACTCGACGCTTGACCCGCAGCTCCTCGATATCCTTGCGTGCCCGCAGGACAAAGGGCCGCTTGAGTACCTTCATGATGAGCAATTGCTGGTCAATCGTCGGCTCGGCGTCGCGTATCGCATTGATGACGGCATACCGGTCTTGCTTATCGACGAAGCAGAGCCGTACCCCGCCGCCTAGAACCCGCTCGGCGGGCTCTTTCCTTTTTGCGATGAACCATCTACAACTCAACGAGGCTTGAAAGAACTGTTCTATGTCTGACAGCGCAACGATTATCGACGAACTGCAGTGGCGCGGACTGATCAACCAGTCCACCGACCTGGAGGCGCTCAAGGAAGCGACTGCGTCTCCGATCACGCTGTATGCGGGCTTCGATCCGACCGGTCCATCACTCCACGCCGGCCACCTTGTTCCGTTGTTGATGCTGCGACGCTTCCAGGAGGCTGGTCACCGCCCAATCGTTCTCGCTGGTGGCGCCACCGGCATGATCGGTGACCCGCGTGATGTGGGAGAACGCACGATGAACTCTGCCGACACCGTCGGCGACTGGGCTTCGCGTATTTCCGGTCAGCTGAAGCGCTTCGTCAACTTCGAGGGCGATAACGCTGCGATCCTGGTCAATAACGCGGACTGGATCAATGAAATGTCGGTCATTGACTTTCTACGTGACGTGGGCAAGCACTTCTCGCTGTCCACCATGCTGTCGCGTGACACGGTGAAGCGTCGTCTGGAAAATGACGGCATTTCTTACACCGAGTTCTCCTACATGCTGCTTCAGGCAAACGACTACGTGCAGCTGCGTCGTCGTTTGGACTGCACGCTGCAGGTGGGTGGCTCTGATCAGTGGGGCAACCTGGTTGCTGGTGTGGATCTGAACCGTCGTATGGACGGTGAGACCGTCCACGCACTGACTGTTCCTCTGGTGACTGACTCCGAAGGCAAGAAGTTCGGCAAGTCCACCGGCGGTGGCTCCCTGTGGCTCGACCCGGAGATGACCAGCCCGTACCGCTGGTACCAGTACTTCGTGAACACCGCGGACGCGGATGTCATCCGCTACCTGCGTTGGTTCACGTTCCTCAACCAGGAAGAGCTTGACGCGCTCGCGGTTGAAGTCGAGGAGCGTCCGTTCAAGCGTGAGGCTCAGAAGCGTCTGGCACAAGAGATGACTGATCTTGTCCATGGCCCTGAGGCAACGAAGGCTGTGGAACTTGCTTCGCAGGCACTGTTCGGTCGCGCAGAGCTCACCGAATTGGATGAGCAGACGCTTGAGGGTGCTGTGTCTGAGACCGATGTGTTCACGGTCGAGCCAGGCGCACCGCGCACGATTGTGGACCTGCTCGTTGGTACCGGTCTTGTTGACTCGAAGGGTGCTGCCCGTCGCGCTATTAAGGAAGGTGGCGCGTACGCCAACAACGTTCGCATCGAGGCAGAGGACTGGGAGCCGGGTGCGGATGATCTCCTGCACGGCAAGTGGGTTGTTCTGCGCCGCGGCAAGAAGAACTTCGCTGGCGTGAAGTTTGAAAACTAAACTTCTGTCGGCAGAAGAGAGGATGTGAAACAGATGAGCTACGACAACCGCAGCAATGAACGTCGCGGCGGGTATGACCGTCGTGACGGTGGACGCCGTGGTGGCAACCGTGATCAGCGCCGTGGCAATGACCGTCGCGGTGGAGGCGATCGCCGCGGTGGTGGCAAGGTTCGTCATGACCGGTCGAATCCATACCGTCAGGGCTACCGCGAAGACCGCATGGCACAGAAGGAAAATGAGCCAGCGCTGCCGGATGATATCGACGTGACTGATCTGGATCCGTCGGTCCTGCAGGATCTGCGCGTTCTGTCTAAGGACAATGCTGACCGTGTGGCCAAGCACATGATTATGGCTGCGACTTGGATGGCTGATGACCCGAAGCTGGCGCTCACGCACGCGCGTGCGGCGAAGAACCGTGCTGGTCGTGTCGGCGTTGTCCGTGAGGCAGCCGGTATCGCTGCGTACCACGCGGGCGAGTGGAAGGAAGCGCTTTCTGAGTTGCGCGCGGCTCGCCGCATGAGTGGCGGCCCTGGGCTGCTTGCTGTTATGGCTGATGCGGAGCGTGGCCTTGGCCGCCCGGAGAAGGCTCTCGAAATCGGTCGTGGGCCGGAGGCAAAGGATCTCGATGATGCTTCGAAGATCGAGCTCGCCATCGTGATGGCGGGTGCACGCCATGACATGGGGCAGCATGAATCCGCTCTGGCGACGCTGCAGCAGCTCAATCCGTCCATGAAGGGCAAGGACTTCGAGGACATCCGTCTTTCTTATGCGTATGCCGATGCTTTTGCTCAGGTCGGTCGCAATGAAGAAGCGCGGAAGTGGTTTGAGCACGTAGTCAAGATTGATGCAGAGAAAATGACGGACGCGGCACAGCGTCTGAAAGAACTCAATTAGATTCCGGAGAGTTTCGCCGTGCGCATGACCACGCTTTTCGACGCCCTGTTGCTTGACCTTGACGGCACAGTTTGGGCAGGTTCTGTCGCCATTCCGAATGCGGTGGAGGCGATTACTGCAGCGAAGAAGGCCGGGCTTGCTGCGGCGTACACGACGAATAATGCCTCGAAAGCCCCTGGTGAAGTAGCGGAAAAGCTCTGCGGTATTGGTCTTGATACGAAGCCAGAAGATGTACTGACGTCTGCGCAGGCCGCAGTGCAATTGGCAACTACTTACGCGAGCCCGGGCGACAAGGTTCTGGTCGTCGGTGCGGATTCTTTCGCGGAACTCGCCCGTGAGGCAGGTTTCGTCCCGGTCACGTCAGCTGATGAGTACCCCGTTGCGGTGCTGCACGGTCATTCACCGGAGAATGGTTGGCCACAGCTTTCCGAAGCTGCTCTGGCGATTCAGCGTGGCGCGAAGTACATCGCCAGCAATCTTGACTCGACACTGCCGATGGACCGTGGCTTCATGATCGGCAATGGTTCCCTGGTCGCAGCCGTGACCAATGCGACTGGTGTCGTACCTGAAGCTGCTGGCAAGCCTGGTCCAGCGATGTTCGAATTGGCCAAGGCAGATCTCGGGGTGAGTCGTCCCCTCGTCGTGGGTGATCGTCTGGATACCGACATCGCTGGTGGTGTCGCCGCCAAGATGGACACGCTTCATGTCCTGACTGGTGTGTCTGGCCCGCATGCGTTGCTCGCTGCACCTGTTGAGCAGCGCTCGACGTTCATCGCCGAGGATTTGTCCGTGCTTATCGACGATGTCGATCCGGAGACCCTTCGTCCGGGGCCACAGGGCGGTTTCACCGCTGAGCGAGACGGTGAAAAGATCGTGCTTGGCGGCGGCGAAGAAGGTGGTTCTCCGCTAGAGGCACTGCGTACGGTCCTTGCCGTCGCGTGGGAAGGCGATAGCGATTCCGCACCGGTCATCACAGCGAGCTCCGATGCAGCCCAAGCTGCGATCCAGGCGTGGTGGTGACGCATCTGATGAAGCCCAGTCCGAAACCCCATGACCGGCGCACACCGCAGATCAGCGTTGATGAACTGCGTGATCAGTATGAGCATGCGCTTGTTGAAGACACCGATGTCATCGACGACACCGATGAACTTTCTGCCGAGCTAGCTCGGTTTGAAGCTGCGTACGGGGTTCTCGCGAATGCACTACAGGACGGGGAATAGGACTCATGCCACCAGCAAAAAGAAGGCTCGATGCTGAGCTTGTCCGCCGTAAGATCGCACGCTCACGCGAGCAGGCGGTGGAGTGGATTAAGGCCGGCCGGGTAGAAGTCGGCGGGTTTGTGGCAAAGAAGCCAGCCACCATCGTCGAGCCGGATGCTTCCATCAAGGTCGCCCATGTTGACGGTGATGATTGGGCTTCCCGTGGCGCCCACAAATTGCTCGGTGCTCTCGAAGCTTTCGAACCACTGGGCTTGACCGTCGAAGGGAAGCGTGCGCTGGACGCGGGGGCGTCGACAGGCGGTTTCACTGATGTTCTATTGCGGCGCGGTGCCAGCGAAGTAGTTGCCGTGGATGTTGGCTATGGCCAGTTAATTTGGCGTTTGCAAAACGACGATCGCGTGACGGTGCTCGACCGCACGAATATCCGTCACCTCACACCAGAAGCGATGAATGGACCGGCTGACCTCATGGTCGGTGACCTCTCGTTTATCTCGCTGGAGCTCGTTCTTCCCGCAATTGCAGCGTGCATGTCGGAAGGAGCTGATCTTCTTCCGATGGTGAAGCCGCAATTTGAGGTGGGCAAGGATCGCCTTGGCAGTGGTGGCGTTGTCCGCTCGGCAGAATTGCGTGAGGAAGTCACCCTTGATGTCGCACGAAAAGCGCTCGATCTGGGATTGAGTTGTCGTGCCGCCACTGCATCGCCCCTTCCTGGGCCGAGTGGCAACGTAGAATACTTCCTATGGCTTGTCCGCGACGGTGGCGTGAGCGCACCGAGCGACGCTGAACTGGCCCAGATGATTCATCGGGCTGTAGAGGAAGGACCGGAGAATTAATGGCTGCTGATGTTGCCTTTGAGGAAGGTGGCGCTGACGTAGCTGCAGGCACTCAACCTGCGGGAGATAACAGCGAACGCATTGTTCTCCTCGTTCCGCACACTCGCCGCGAGGGAAATATCGCTTCAGCTGCTCGTGCGACTGAACTGTTGCTTGAAGCGGGCATTACTGTGCGCTTGCTCGGTGACCGGGATGTTCCATTCACCGATAACTATCCTTCGCTCGCGGGCTTGGACACCGTTGATCCTGGACCAGACGCAGCGAAAGACTGTGAGCTCGTGCTCGTCCTCGGTGGCGACGGCACGTTCCTCGGTGCGGCGGGAATGGCGCGTGAGCAGGACGTTCCGGTACTGGGCATCAACCTTGGTCACATTGGCTTTTTGGCCGAGTGGGAAGAAGACAGCCTGGAAACGGCGATTCGTCGGGTGATCGACCGGAACTATCGTGTGGTCAATCGCATGACTATCGATATCTCCGTGCACGATTCAAATAATGACCTCGTGGGGGAGAGCTGGGCACTCAATGAGGCGAGCTTGGAAAATATCGACCGTAGTGGTGTGCTCGATGCGATCCTCGAGGTGGACTTCCGCCCGGTGAGCTCTTTCGGTTGCGACGGTGTACTCATCGCCACTCCGACCGGGTCGACGGCATATGCCTTCTCAGCGGGCGGTCCGATTCTGTGGCCGTCGCTCGACGCGATTCTCGTGGTGCCAAATAATGCGCACGCGCTGTTCACCACTCCACTGGTCGTCGCTCCTAAATCAACGGTGGCGGTGGAATCTTTGATCACTACGACGTACGCCAAGGTCGTCTTGGATGGTCTGCGTCAGGTGGATATGCCTCCCGGTTCACGCTTGGAAGTCGTGCGTGGGCACCGTCCGGTGCGGCTTGTGCGCTTGGATGACAGTCCGTTCACTGACCGTCTTGTACGTAAGCTTCATCTGCCGGTCAACGGCTGGCGCGGACCGGTGGTAAAAGATGACTATTCGTATTCGGATTCCGTGACTCGCCGCAAAGCACACTAAGCTCACTGCTCACGTTTCGCACTGACTCCTAGTTTTCAAAAGGCCTGCATGCTCGTAGAAATCTCCATCGATAACCTCGGCGTCATTCCTCATTCGCACGTGGAATTCGCCCCTGGGCTTAACGTGCTCACGGGCGAGACAGGCGCGGGTAAGACGATGGTGCTTACGGGCCTCCGGCTGCTCACGGGTGGTCGCGCAGATGCGTCAAAGGTGCGCACAGGGGCCGAGCAAGCAGGTGTTGAGGGGGCTTTCAACGCGGATGAGCTGGATGATTCATCCAAAGCAGCGCTGGATGAGCTTCTCGACGAAGCCGGTGCCACTGCCGATGAGAACGGCGAATACCTTGCTGCCCGCACGGTGAAATCGACTGGGCGGTCCCGGGCTCACCTGGGCGGACGGACCGTTCCTGCGGCGACATTGAGCCGTTTTACGGGTGAGTTACTCACTATTCATGGTCAGAATGATCAGTTGCGTTTGCTTTCACCGGCAGAACAGCTGAGCGCGCTCGACTCCTACGACCCGAAGATCGGGCCTTTGAAGGAGACCTACCGCGAGGCATTCACTGCGTGGCGGAAAGCCTCCAAGGACTATGAGGAGCGCGTCAATAAGCGTCGCGAGCTCGCGCAAGAAGTGGACCGTCTGACTTATGCCATCGGGGAGATCGATGAAGTCGCCCCAGAAGTTGGCGAGGATACCGATCTTGTTGCTGCAGTCAATCGCTTGCAGGATGTCGACGCTTTGCGTGAGGCAGCCCAAGAGGCGATCGTTGCTATCGATGGTGCAGAAGCCGTGGGTGGTTTTGGTGCCGAGGAAGAAGCAGCCTCCGACCTGGTCGGGCGTGCTTCCGGTGCGCTGAGTGGTTCAAGTGATGAGCAACTTCGAGCGCTGGGGGAGCAGCTTAATGAAGTCGCATCGGTGCTTGCTGATGTCTCCGGCGAACTCGGGGCTTATCTCTCTGAATTGCCAAGCGACCCAGAAGAGCTTGAGCGGATGCTTCAGCGCCAGCAGGAGCTGAAAGGCCTGACGAGGAAATACGCACCAGACCTCGCTGGTGTTCTCGCGTGGCGGGAGAAAGCGCAGGCGCGGCTGGAATCGATCGACACCTCGGCTGAAGCACTGGATGCACTGAAGAAACAGGTGGCCGAGCGCCACAAGGCGATGGTTACTCGAGCGAAGAAGCTGTCCAAGGCACGTCGTGCTGCCGCGGAGAAATTGAGTACACAAGCCACTGAGGAGCTTCGCGGTTTAGCAATGCCGAAGGCTCGGCTTACGGTCAGTGTGGAAGACGGCGATTTTGATCGGGACGGCGCCGATGAAGTGGAACTTCGCCTGGCCCCGAATGATGCGCTTGAACCACAGCCCTTGGCATCGAACGCTTCTGGCGGTGAGCTCTCCCGCGTGATGCTGGCCCTCGAAGTGATCTTGTCGGCTCAGCGCAGTGGCGCCACATTGGTCTTTGATGAGGTGGACGCAGGAGTGGGTGGCCGAGCGGCTGTCGAGATCGGGCGTCGACTCGCCAAGCTGGCATTGAATAACCAGGTCATCGTGGTCACTCACTTGCCCCAGGTGGCGGCTTATGCCGACAATCACCTTCACGTGTCCAAGAACGTGGGCGATGAGACAGTTGCCTCCGGTGTACGGGAGCTTGCCGGCGAAGACCGGGTCGATGAACTAGCCCGCATGATGGCAGGTATGGATGATTCAGCTTCCGGACGTGCTCACGCAGCTGAGCTATTGGACAAAGCGCGGCAGGACGTTGAGAGCTACCGCGCCGGCGCATAGTCGTACAGGGCTTCTCCCGCCCACACTTGGCTGATTGAATTGATGCATTTCCCGCGCGCCTTCACCGAATATACAGCGCGAACGGGCAAGATCTGTTGCCATGAGCTCAACTTCCCGTACCCCTGCCGAAAAGAACGGCACCAGCGCCAAGACCGGCACGACGAGTGCCGCAAGCGTCGGAAAGAACAGCACGAAAAAGCCTGCAGCTGCGACCAGCAAGGCCACAACGTCGGAGAAGACTACGCCTGCTACGGCAAAGGCTGAGAAGGCGAAGCTGAAGTCTTCCATCGAAGGTGCATTGCGTGATTGCACTCCACAGGGCAAGGGCCTGCGCAAGCTGAGTGAAGGCGATATCGCTGTTGTTGATGCGCCGGATATGAGTCGGCGTGAGGCGCAGGCGCTCGTCGAAAAGCGTCCGGGTGCTGTTGTGAATATCGCGCAGTTTTCTTCGGGCAATATCCCGAACTATGGCCCACAGCTTCTGCTCGATGCTGGCATTCCGTTGCTGGAGAATGCTGGGGCAGCGACACGTGGTGCCTTCCGTGACGGCAAGAAAGGCGCGGTTACACCAGAAGGTGAAGTCATCGCTGGTCGTAAGGCGATTGCTCAGACTGATCTTGTGGACCGTGCGGCGGCTGATGCGGCATTCGACGCCTCGCAGCAGCACCTCGTCGACCACATGGAGGCTTATTTCGGCAATACGATCGAGTTCATTCACACCGAATCGCCATTGCTTGTCGACGGCGTCGGTGTCCCCGAACTCGGCGACGCCATGGATAACCGCAAGGTCCTGATTGTCAGCCCGACTGTGGATACTCGTGAGCGTGTGGGAAACCTGCGTCACTTCATTCGTGAATTCCAGCCGGTGATCATCGGCGTCGGTGCGGCGGCGGATACTCTGCTGGACCTTGGTTACTCGTGCGATTTCATTGTTGGTGATCCAGCGGATATCTCTTCTGACACTCTGCGCGGCGATGCTCGTGTGATCCTTCCTGCAGACCCGGATGGGCACGCGGCAGGGCTCGAGCGCATTCAGGATCTCGGAGTCGGCGCCGTGACGTTCCCGGCGGCAACTGACTCTGCAACAGACTTGGCTATTTTGCTGGCGGTCTTCCATGATGCGCAGACCATCGTGACCGTTGGTGACCCCGTGGACTTGGACCGGATCTTTGCTGGTAGCCAGGAAGCGACCCCGGCTGCGATGTTGACTCGCCTGAAGGCGGGCAACCGCATCATTGATTCCAGCGTGATCGAGAGCCTTTATGAGAAGGGCTCTGGCGGTGGAGGAATCGCATGGGCATGGGCAATCCTTGGCCTGCTCGTTGCTGCCGCGACCGTGATCCTGATTGTGGGCCTGACGGGCAACGGAAATTTCGTAGACAACCTCGTGGACACCTGGAATAACTTTGCTCTGGCCGTCCAGAATCTCTTCAACCGCTAAAAGGAGGATCGCGTCACCATGCCTAAGAAGAAGAATTCCGGTGCGCCGGGTTGGGTGTTCAGCGGCCTCGCTTGGGGCCTCGCCGGCGGGCTTGCCCTTGGTGCCCTGGTCGTTGCGCCGTCCATGGCCCCGATTGCTGATAACGGATTCAATTACCTCGACGGATCATCTGAGGGCGGTAAGCGCGGCGGCGAGGCCGATGAGGCTACGCAGCGTCAGGCTGATTCCGCCAATGCCTTGCTGGCCAACACTTCGACCAAGATCGTCGAAGGGGCTCTCGATCAGCGCCCATTCCTCGTCATCCGTACTCCGGATGCACAGCAGGACGATGTGGATGTGACCAGCTGGTTGGCAAAGCAGGCAGGTGGTACGGCATCTGGTCAGATCACACTGACTGATAAATTCCTCTCCGCTGAGGGCGCGGATGAGCTGCGTTCGATCATCGCTAATACGCTTCCGGCAGGCGCACAGCTCTCCGTGGACAACCAGGCACCCGGTATTCATGCCGGTGAGTCGCTTGGCGCGGCATTGATGTACGACCCGAAGGGTGACCAGCCACTGGCCACTGTGGAGGACCGCGCTGTGGTCCTGCAAGCATTGCGTGATGCTGGCTTCATCGAGTATGAGGACGGCACGATCACTCCGGCTCAAGGCATCATCGTGATCACTGGTGGTCAGGATGATGAGGATGGGGCTGAGACTCGCGACGAAGCTGCCTCTTTTGCTTCGACAGTGCTTGCTGATTTCGCACGTGGTCTTGATTCCAAGGGTGATGCGGTAGTGCTCGCTGGACGCCGTGGTGCAGCCGCGGAGAATGGTTCCTTGGATCAGCTCCGCGCGGATGAGAAGGCGAAGGTTTCCACGGTCGACTCGCTTGATTCTGAGACTGGACGAATTTCCACTGTTCTCGCGCTTGCTGAGCAGATCAATGGTGGTTCCGGCGCATACGGTTCGGCATCCAATGCGAATGCCGAAATGCCCGCACCGAAGCCAGCAGCACGCCCAGCTGAGTAATTTCTCAGCGCTATGGTGAGCTCCATGAATGATTCCTCATCGCAGCAAGAGCGTCATGTCTTTGAGGTCACGGAATCGGAGCTGCTTATCGACGCTCCGATTCTCGCCCTCCGCCGCGATACCGTCACCATGCCGGGTGGGTCGACAGCACACCGTGAAGTAGTCGAACACTTCGGTGCGGTAGCTGTTGTCGCTGTCGATGACAACGGCCGAATCGCCATGGTGGAGCAATACCGGCACACCGTCGGCCGTCGACTGTGGGAACTGCCCGCAGGGCTGCTGGATTTCGCTGGCGAAGATGCGCTTGAAACAGCCAAGCGCGAATTGGTTGAGGAAGCAGGGCTTGTTGCGGATTCCTGGTCGGTATTGGTGGATCTTGTTACCTCACCGGGATTCGCTGAGGAAGCAGTTCGCGTCTTTCTGGCCACAGGTCTCAACGAAACCAAGCGTCCCGAAGCCGAAGAAGAGGAAGCCGATATGGCTTTCGATTGGGTGCCGCTGGAACAGGCGCGGACGAGCGTCATGACTGGTGAGATAGCTAATTCGATTGCCATCGCTGGCATTCTCAGTGCATCTGAAGTCCTTGCCGGGCGTGCCGAGGCGCGCAGCACGGACATCCCTTTTAAGCTCCGCCCAACACATATGGCGAAACGTCGCCGGAGCCAGGGGATTGAACCGGATATGAAGCGGATCAAGAAGTAGAAGGCTCGCAGTGGACGCACGTACGGTCGGCCAACTCTGGCTTGACCATCTCGCAGTGGAGCGGGGAGTCTCCGCCAATACGCTGAGCAATTACCGGCGTGATGTTGAGCGCTACCTCAATTGGCTTGAAGATGCAGGCAAAACTGACTTGGGCGAGGTCGTATCCACGGATCTTGAAGACTATGTGGCGGACCTCCGGCGAGGGAGCGAGGGAAGGAAGGGGCTCGCGGCGGCGTCGGCAAGCCGTGCCCTCGTCGTTGCGCGCGGCCTGCACAAATTCGCGGTCTCTGAAGGTGTTGTCGCAGCCGATGTCGCCGCCGGTGTCTCGCCACCGAAGCTAGGGGAGAAGCTTCCGGATACGCTCACGATCGACGAGGTCGGCATGCTTCTCGACGCCTGCCCGACCGAGACCCCGACCCAGCTGCGTGATAAGGCGCTGCTCGAGGTGCTTTATGCCACCGGGGCACGCATCTCAGAAGTATTGGCCCTTGTGGTCGACGATATTGCGGAGACCCGTGACTTCATCAAAGTGACAGGCAAGGGTGATAAGCAGCGCATTGTGCCTGTTGGTGGGGCCGCGCAACGAGCACTCGAGGCCTATTTGGTGCGTGGCCGGCCCGCGCTGTCGAAGGGGAAATCGCATGCTGTTTTCTTGAATAAGCGCGGCAGCGCGCTGTCGCGTCAGAGCTCCTGGGCGATCATTAAAGATGCGGCATCGCGTGCTGGGATTGAAAAGGAAATCTCTCCACACACCATGAGGCACTCATTTGCCACCCACCTGCTTGAGGGGGGAGCAGATGTGCGAACGGTCCAGGAATTGCTCGGCCATGCTTCCGTAACAACGACTCAAATATATACCCACGTCACACCAGAAAACTTGCGTGAAGTGTGGGCCACTGCGCATCCCCGTTCGTAAGTGCGGGCAAATGACACCCGTGTAAGATGACCATCAACCGCGTCGTTTCAGTTGATCTTTGATTGGCAGCGGCGCCGTAATGGCAGAGCGTTCACGGGAACACTAAAAGGAGTGGCGGTGACGGAGGACGGACTTTTTAGCGCTTCCGAGGCGGAAGTCGGCCTGACTGGTCGGCCTTTGCGTGAGCTTCCCCAACCAGAACCGTTGGAAAAGCATGGTCCCGCCACGATCATTTCGATGGTCAACCAAAAAGGTGGCGTGGGTAAGACCACGTCGTCGATCAACCTGGGCGCATGTTTGGCGGAGCAGGGACGCAAAGTCCTTCTCGTCGACCTTGATCCCCAGGGTGCGCTCTCTGCTGGCCTGAATGTCTCGCATGATGAGGACCAGGTGACGGTCTATGACCTGATGTTGGATAACACTTCGTCAATTCATGCAGCGATCAAGCACACGAATGTCTCCGGACTAGATTTGGTGCCGGCGAATATTGACCTCTCAGCTGCGGAGATCCAGCTCGTCAACGAGGTCGGTCGTGAGCAAACTCTTGGCCGTGCGCTGCGTCCAGTGCGCGGGGAGTATGACTTCATCATCATCGACTGCCAGCCGTCGCTCGGTTTGCTCACGGTGAATGCTCTTGCGTGCTCGCAGGGCGTGATCATTCCCATGGAATGCGAGTACTTCTCCCTGCGTGGCTTGGCCCTGCTCACCGACACGGTGGAAAAGGTCCGGGACCGCATTAACTTCGACCTGGACATCGTGGGAATCCTGGTCACCATGTTCGACCGACGGACCACGCATGCTCGTGAGGTCATGGACCGCGTCGTGGAAGTCTTCGGTGACCGTGTCTTTGACACCGTGATCACACGTACCGTTCGTTTCCCGGAGACATCTGTGGCAGGCGAACCGATCATCACATGGGCGCCGAATTCCCCCGGCGCCGAGCAGTACCGCAACTTGGCCCTCGAAGTCATCGAGCGCACCTCTTAGGACCCCGCCTCGGTCCAGGTGAGGGGAGCCAGACTCAATGACCACAGCAAAACCGGTTGATCCACGCGATGCCTCATATTCCGGTCAGGGCTACCAGCCGGAGATCACTGGTTTCACCCTGGTCCTGAATAATTTTGAAGGCCCGTATGATCTGCTGCTGAATCTGATCAGCTCCCACAAGCTCGACGTGACTGAAGTAGCTTTGGCGGAGGTCACTGACGAGTTCATTGCATACGTGAAACAGCTTGGTGAGACCGCGGAATTAGATGAGATCACTGAGTTCTTGGTCACCGCTGCCACGCTGTTGAACCTCAAAGCCCAACGCTTGCTGCCACGCAACGGTGATGACGATGAAGATGATCTTGAATTGTTGTCCTCGCGAGATCTCCTCTTCGCACGCCTCTTGCAGTACAAGGCATACCAACAGGTCGCAGACCAATTCGAACGGTGGCAGGCCAATGCCCGGCGCAGGTATCCGCGCGCAGTCGGCATGGAGGACGCCTTCGCTGAGATTCTTCCGCCAGTGGATTTGGGGCATACGCCGGGATCATTCGCGGAACTCGCTGCGTCAGTGTTCAGGCCGAAGCCGCCGGAGGAGGTCCGAGTGGACCACCTGCACATTCAGCAGGTCTCCGTCCCAGAGCAGGCCGGACGATTGCTGGAAACGCTAAAGCTTGCGGGTCCGGAGCACTGGTTGACGTTCACGGCTCTGACTCGGGATTGCACCCGGTCGATGGAAGTCGTCGGCAGGTTCCTAGCAGTAC
The DNA here is from genome assembly GCF_947253065.1 of uncultured Corynebacterium sp. Taxonomy (GTDB): domain Bacteria; phylum Actinomycetota; class Actinomycetes; order Mycobacteriales; family Mycobacteriaceae; genus Corynebacterium. The sequence continues at coordinate 68,244 of NZ_CAMXWS010000001.1, read as the reverse complement.
TTGAGCTGTATAAGGCTCATGCGATTGATGCCCAACAGGAAGAAGCATTGGGCCAGCTTAATATCGCGTGGACTGGCAAAGACGTCGATCCAGCAGTAGTGGCTGCATCGAACTGGGAATAGTGAGGGGAAATAGAAGCACGTGGAAGCCGAAGCATCTTTGCCCATGGTGAGCCAATTGCGCTCGCATCTCGAGTCGATTCTGCTGGTGATTGATACGCCCGCCTTGGCGGCTGATCTAGCCGGTGCGCTCAATGTCGAAGAGTCTGCGGTCACTGAGTGTTTGAATCAGTGGTCAGCTGAGCTCGATGAGCGGGGATCAGGTATGGATCTGCGTAAAACCGCGGAAGGCTGGCGCCTATACACACGGCCAGATAATGCTGATGCAGTTGAAGCATTCCTGGTCGATGGCGCGCACACAAAGCTCAGTCGTGCTGCGATGGAGACCCTCGCGGTGGTGGCATACCGCCAGCCAGTAACGCGTGCTCAAGTCGCAGCGGTACGAGGTGTGAATGTCGATGGTGTGATGCGCACGCTGACGTTGCGCGGACTCATTGCGGAGGTCGATCCGGACGCCGCGACGGGCGCTCACCGGTATGTGACAACGGAATTGTTCTTAGAGCAGCTCGGTATTGATTCACTTGATCGACTGCCGGACTTGGCGCCACTGCTTCCGGAAGTCGATTCGATCGAAGATGCCTGGTAGTTTGGGGAACCATGACTCCTACCGCTCGCCGAGAAGGCACACCGGACAGGGGGAAGGACGAGAAGTTCTTCCTCTCCAACGCTAAACCCGCAAAGCACCAGAACGTCAGCTTGAATGAGCGGCGTGAGAATGCGGCGAAAAACGCTGAAGCTCACCCACTGGAAGATAATTGGTGGGATGAACGCGAAGACCCCGTTGCTCCGCTTGGAAAAGCCGTTGAGCACGAGGAACAGAAACGTACACCGCGCAGGAAGCCGAATGAGGGCATTCGTCTGCAGAAGGTTCTCGCCCAGGCGGGTGTGGCGTCACGCCGTCACTCTGAGGTGATGATCGACGAGGGTCGCGTTGAGGTCAACGGCAAGATCATTCGGAAACAAGGCGTGCGCCTTGATCCGAATGTGGACATCATCCGCGTCGATGGTGTGCGCATCAATGTCAACGAGGAACACCAGTACTTCGCGCTGAATAAACCCCGTGGCATGCACACCACGATGGAAGATGACCTTGGGCGCCCGTGCGTTGGCGACCTGGTTGCTGACCGCATTGTGTCCGGCCAGCGTCTCTTCCACGTTGGTCGTTTGGACGCCGACACTGAAGGTCTGTTGCTGCTCACTAATGATGGCGAGTTGGCGAACCGTCTCATGCACCCGCGCTACCAGGTGTCTAAGACATATCTGGCGACGGTACTGGGCGAAGCTAAGCCCGCTTTGGTGCGTGAACTGAAGAAGGGCATTGAGCTCGACGACGGAATCGCGAAGGCAGATTACGCCCAAATCGTGGATACCTATCAGGGGCAGTCACTGGTCCGATTGGAGATCCACGAGGGCCGCAAGCACATTGTCCGTCGCATGCTCAAGGCAGCCGGTTTCCCAGTTCAGCGTCTCGTGCGCACGAAGATCCATACGGTTCAGCTTGGCGAGCTCAAGCCGGGCACTATGCGTGCTTTGAATGACTCCGAGTTGACAGCACTGTACAAGGCGGTGGAAATGTAATGAGTACGACGAATGATTCTCTCGCTACGTTGTCGAATATGCCTGATGGCGGTCTGATTCTTGCCGTCGATGGGCCTTCCGGCACTGGTAAGTCCACGACCTGTCGCGCCTTGGCCAAGCGCCTGAACGCTAAGTATGTGGATACCGGTGCCATGTACCGCGTGGCTACGCTCGCTGTGCTTCGTGCCGGGGTGGATCCGGAGAATACTGAGGCCGTGATTGAAGCAACACGTGACCTGCCGCTGGAGATCTCGGATGATCCTGATTCCACCGAAGTGATCCTCAACGGTGAGAACGTGGCCACGGAAATCCGCGGGCGCGAGGTCACGCAGAATGTCTCTGCGGTATCTGCCATTCCGGAGGTGCGCACGAACCTCGTGGAGCTGCAGCGCAAGCTCGCCCACGAAGCGCACCGCGCGATCGTCGAAGGCAGGGACATTGGCACGGTCGTGCTTATCGACGCTCCTGCCAAGGCTTTCCTCACCGCCTCCCCGGAGGTGCGCGCCACCCGCCGTTATGACCAGGACATCGCAGCTGGTCGTGAGGCGGACTATGACACTGTTTTGGCTGATGTGATTCGCCGCGATGAGCTGGATTCTTCCCGCGCAACCAGTCCGCTCCGCCCGGCAGATGACGCCGAGATCATCGACACTTCTGAGATGACTAAAGAAGAGGTCTTGGGAGCATTGATCACGCTCATTGAAAGGAGCGCGCGATGACTGACCGCAAGGACAACGAATCGCTCGAAGACACCCAATTCGAGTACACCGAATTCAACCCAGCCGATTATGACGGTGAAGTGATTTCCGAGGCTGAGGCCTACGAAGACTTTGACGAATCGGAATTCGGTCCCGCTGATTTCGGCGACAGTTACGGTAGCGACGATGCTGCCAGCGATAACGGCGATGAGATCGAAGACTACGAATATACCGACGAAGAGTGGGAAGAAATCGGTGCGGAATACGGCATCACGCCGGACGGTCACATCGAAGAGGCTTTGCCCACTGTCGCGATCGTTGGTCGCCCGAACGTGGGTAAATCCACCCTGGTCAACCGCTTTCTCGGCCGCCGTGAAGCAGTGGTGGAGGACCACCCCGGTGTGACCCGCGATAGGGTCAGCTACCTCGCCGACTGGGCCGGCAAGCGCTTTTGGGTGCAGGATACCGGTGGCTGGGACCCGGATGCGAAGGGCATCCACGCTTCCATCGCGCACCAGTCTGAGGCCGCCATGGATGATGCTGATGTCATCGTCATGGTCGTTGATGCTCATGTGGGCGTCACCGATTCTGATGCCTTCATGGCACGTAACCTGCAGCGTTCGGACGTTCCTATCCTGCTCGTTGCCAACAAATTTGAATCCGAGTCCCAGTGGGGTGATGTCGCCGAGTTCTACTCGCTCGGACTGGGCGACCCATGGCCGGTCTCCGCACTGCACGGTCGTGGTGGTGCAGATGTCTTGGACGAGATCGTCAAAGCTTTCCCGAAGGAGCCGAAGGCAGCAAGCTCGATCACGGAGGGACCGCGTCGTGTTGCACTCGTCGGCAAGCCGAATGTGGGTAAGTCGAGCCTGCTGAACAAGCTGTCGAAGTCGAAGCGTGCTGTCGTGGACAATGTCGCGGGTACCACTGTCGACCCGGTCGATGAGCTGATTCAGCTTGATCAGCGCCTTTGGCGCTTCATTGATACCGCTGGTCTGCGCAAGAAGGTCAAGAACGCGACCGGACACGAGTATTACGCCTCGTTGCGTACCCGCGGCACGATCGACGCGGCCGAAGTGTGCGTTGTGCTTATCGACGCCGCAGAGGAAATCACCGAGCAAGATCAACGCGTGATTTCCATGGTGTTGGAGGCCGGCAAGGCAATGGTCATCGCCTTCAACAAATGGGACTTGATGGACGAGGACCGGCGTTACTACTTCGACCGGGAATTCGACATGCAGCTCAACCAACTGCCGTGGGTGTCCAAGATCAACATCTCTGCGGAGACAGGTCGTGGCCTGCACCGTCTGGAGAAGGAAATGATCACGGCGCTGGAGAACTGGGATCGTCGTATTTCCACCGGCCAGCTGAATAATTGGGTCCGTGAAGCGATCGCGGAGAATCCGCCGCCGATGAAGAATAACCGTTTGCCGAAGGTGCTCTTTGCCACCATGGTGAACACCCGTCCGCCGACAATCGTCCTGTTCACAACCGGCTTCCTCGATGGTGGCTACCGCCGCTACCTGGAGCGGAAATTCCGTGAACAGTTCGGCTACCACGGCACTCCAATTCGTTTCGCCGTGCGCGTGCGTGAACGCAACCCGCGGAGACGCAAGTGACGTCTACTCGACGTGTCACCCGCACCGTGACCGTCGGTGGAAGCTAGGTAGTGGCTGCCCTGCGGTACAAGAACGCGTCGGTGCGGTAGGGCAGTGGTATCGGTTGCCCGGGATCGAAGCCGAGACGTTCGTAGAGATACCAACACAGATTGTCTGTCACTTTCTGCCGGGTTTTCTCGTTGGCCCGCAACCAGTATGAACGCGTGCGCGCAAGCGCAAAAAGCTGCTCTGGGGTGATTGCCTGGAACCATCGGGTACGCGCTTCTTCTTCTAGTACCCACGGCTGTTTCACCTCTGGGTAGAAACCCTCACGGTGCACATCGCCAGAGTGGCTGATCCGGGAAAGACGCAACACCCACGGGTGTGAAACATCGAGGGTGTTCCAACACAGCATGAGCGCACCACCAGGTTTCACGACCCTGTCAGCCTCCGCACTCGCGGCGGCCGCGTCGACCCAGTGCCACGTTTGCGCACTGACATACGCATCAACACTCCGGTCCCGAAGACCAGTCGCTTCCGCCGTCGCCCGCCACACAGGAACATTGGGCAGATGCGTACGAAGCATCTCGAGCATGCTTGCCGACGGATCCACCGCCCACACTGATCTACCCGGCGCGAGCAACGTGGAGGTGAGTTTGCCGGTGCCGGCGCCGACGTCGATAAGCGTCTGTGCTTTATTCACGAGTGCCGCGACTTGAGGCGGGTAGCTTGGGCGCACGTCCTCATAATCGTCTGCGCCCGTGGCGAAGGCACCAGCAGTGAACACCCGCGCGGAAGCAGTGGCAAAGCCCGGAGCTTGCTTGCCGCTCGGCTTGAAGAACCTGGGGTCCGGGTGTGAGTCCATGCGATGAAATCTACCTGCTTTGGCAGCACCGTCGAATTTGCTGTGAACGGTGCTGACGCGCCACGCGGGTTTTAGATATCAACGTTACGATGGCGTAGGTTGTCGTGCTGGGCGTCAAATTTTCCGCCCTGAGAATGACCCGAAAAGCTCCCACGTTGACTGCAAGGAAGACACGAACACCAGTGAAGAAACACGCACGCATCGCCGCCACTAGTGCGGTACTGCTTGTCACCATCGCTGGTCTTGGTGCATGTGGGGAGAATGAAGAGGACCTCCAAGTCACCGATGCGGCGAATGAAGTCCGTGAGGAGCTTGCAGAGGCCGAAGCTGAATTCACTGGCGAACCCACCACGCATGAGCGAACCATCACGGTGGCCGGGCGTGAGCGTGAATATCTGGTGACTACGCCACCTGATGTGGACGACCGGTACAACCTTCCATTGCTCTTCGTGTTCCACGGCTACAAGATGAGCCCACAAACGATTCGTAAGCTCACTGATTTCGATGATGCCAATGCCGTCGTGGTGTACATGAAAGGCGTTGACACTGCCTGGGCGCCCGCGCCATATGCGAAGACGACGGGGGAGGAGGACCTTGAATTCTTCGACTCGGTCCGTCAGGAAATGCTCGATACCTATCCGGTGAGCCACGCCCGCGTTTTCGCTGCAGGCCATTCAAACGGCGGCGGCTTCGCAGCATTTACTGCATGCAAACGAGCCCACCAGCTCACTGGGATCGCCACTGTTTCTGCAGCGTTCTACGACAAGGTCTATGAAGGTTGCGCACCGATTCCCACTAAACAAATCGATTTCCATGGCACCAACGACAAAGTGATCAACTACGACGGTGGGACACGCCACGGCGCTCACTATATGCCCAATGAACAAGTGATGGCTGAGGCAGCGAAGCGCAATTATTGCGCCCCCGATCCGGAAGTTGAACCGATCAGTCGACCCGGTGAGGAATTCATTTGGCGCCACTGCGATGCGGAGCTGCGTCACTACCGCCTCGACGGCAGCGGTCACATTTGGCCCGGCAACGATAGCGATAATGGTCCTGGGGAGAACACCACCGATAATTTCGCGTCGAAAGAAATCCTCGAGTTCTTCGGCATCAGCGGACGCGATGATTTGAAATAGGGCAGAGGTCCTTAGCAACTATTGTGTGGCATAGCCAGTTCCCAGTTGCCAGCAATTCTCTGCTTGTAACCGATCTTGGTTCGCCCCAGGCCGCGTTCACGTTCTCTCGCCGTGAGCTCATAGTGTTCGGGCAGACCATTCCGCCCGTAAGACATAGTGCGGTGAAGTTTCTCAAACGGTCCAGGGATACGCCGTTGTTCCATCCACCACGCGACCAAAAGTGTCACCATCCACACGAGGAAAGCGAGGACCGCCTGGCCAGCAATATTCAAGTCATGCCCGAAATTGAGCAAGAACGGCGCCGTCAGTGGCAACAGAATAATTGTCTGCCCGAGGTACCCGGTCATCGAACGCTTCCCCAACGCATTGAACGCACTCAACCAGACTGGAATCGCGCCACCCGCATTGATCCGGCGTTGGATTGGCCGCATCGCCAGCATCACCGCGGCGAGGATTCCTGGGCCGGTCAGCCGCCCGAAAGCTTGATTCAGAATCGCGAAACCAGGCTCCCATGCGTAGGGAAGAATCCCCACAGACGACAGACCGAACGGAATACCCACGAACACGACAACCAGCAGCGTCACAATCACCCAGGCCCAGAGCCGACGCGCATGCTTATCGACGTCCTCCATCACCCGTTCCCGGCCCCACACGAAACCCAACAGAATCATCGGAAGGATCGAGATGACCGGGAAGGCTTGCTCCGCCAGTATGCCCACTGCCATCTGCAGTTGCTCTGGGTACGTTGCAGCAGTGTCGAAATAGAACATGCTCATATCGAATGTCGGTGCACCGGGCCCTTCGATGAAGATCATCAGCGCACCAAGCGTGCACCACAGGCACCATAACCCCAGCATTACCCCAGCGATGATGCGCAGTATTCGATCAGAACAACCGATCAGCAACGCCACGACCATTCCACAGATGCCGTAGGCGGTGAGGATGTCACCGGGGAAGAAGAACAGGAGATGAACCACGCCGAAGCACAGCAGGAAGAAATAACGTTTGGCCAACACTTTCTTCGCTGCCGCATTGGTATACCCACGCCGCCACAGGCTACACAGGATCATGCCGATGCCCATGCCTAAGAGAACAGAGAACATCGAGAGCCCCCGCACGTGGACAAACATCGCCTGCAACACGATCAGAACAATGTCCAGAGCACTTGCATGCTCACCCGTCCCACCGAAATAACCCGATCGCACTGCTTCAGGATCAGCCAGCCAGCCCGTGGGTACATTCGCCAGCGCAATCCCCAGCAGCGCCATCCCTCGTGCAACATCGGGAGCGATATACCGGATCTTTCTCAGACCCGCAGTTTGCTGGATATGACTAGCCATGGGCGAAAGGTCCTCTCTTCCAACAGCAAAAGGGACGATGACGTGGTGTTTCACCACTGATCATACGTCCCTTTTGTGGTGCTAGCGCGTTAATGAAGCGACTAGCTTTTGGCGCTCAAAACTATGCAATGTTTATGCGTCTTTCTTGGAGGAGAGCTGCTCCGTTGCAGCCTTACCCAGGGAGGCCTCACCGCAAAGACCTGGAATCAGCGCGAGCGTAAGCAGGCTCAGCCCGCCGACACCTGCAGCGATCGCGCCACGGTTGTCGTTGACGATCTTCGCAAGACGCGGATCCCAGATGCCCAGCTGCTTCTGCGACTGCGCAACGAACTCATCAATCGCAGCAATACGCATCCCGCCAAGAAGCTGGGAGGCAATCGCAATAGCCGGAAGGATGAACAGCAGGGAACCGCCGATCGCGCCAACGCAGCGGCCCAAGCCGGTGTTCAGGCGGCCCTCGAGAGCCGTGATGCGCTTATCAGCGTCCTCAAGCTTGGCCTGCTGGTCCTTGTCAGCCTGCTCAAGGTCCTTGATTGCCTGCTCAGCCTCGCCGAGCTGGTCCTTGAGCTGGCCGTTTTCCTTCTCAACATTCTCAAGGCGCTTATTCAGGTCATCGATGACTTCCTGGATCGGCTTCTCTTCACCCTGGTAGTCGACGGTGCAGTCGCAGCCAGAAGTAGCCACCCAGGTCGATGCTTCCACGTTCTTGTCGTTTGCGTACGTGACCTTGAACTTCAGCTCGCTGTCGTCCTTAGTAGGCGTGTACTTGAACTTGAGCGTCTGCGGCTTACCCGCCTCGACGGTGACCTTCGCGTCTTCAGCGACAACCTCACCGGCTTCATTGGTGATCGTCGGGTGCGAAAGGCGAGTATTGCCCTCCTGAGACAGCTCCATTTCGAGCTCGATCTCTTCACCCGGCTTGAACTTGAATGGCTCCTCTTCAGTCCATTCCTTGCCGTTGATTAGGACCTTTGCAGCGGGCTTGCTCTCAGCATCGACCGAAGCATTCGGATCAACGACATTCGCAGCGGAATTAGCGCGCCCGAAAACACCACCAACTGCAGGATCGTGCTTCGAAGGCGCGAGACGGTACTGGGCAGTCTTGTTTGCAGGAACCAGGCCGATCTCACGAACCTCGTACGTGACACGTGCATCCTTCGGGATATTGGAGACGATGACGCGGAAGCCCCCATCGTCCTCAACGACCTCGAGCTTGACTGCGTTCTTCTGCTCCTCAGTCAGCGGCGACTGCTGGGAGCCGCTGATGAGCGAAACCTTGGTGATCGTTGCTTCCCACTTAGAAGGGTCAGTGAACTCCCACGGATCATCATCATTCAGGCCATCGTTTTTCGGGTGGTAAGTGACAGCAGCAGTACCGTTCGGAGTGTTCACCGGAGTGATGCCGCGCAGCATAAGGTGAACATTGTCCGGGTCAGCGTCCTTGTTGTACACCGGCATTGTCCACGACTGATACTTGCTGTCGTTGTCATTGACGCCGCTGACGATCTGGCGGTAGGAAATATTGAAGCCGAATGGGGTGGCATCCGGTGCACTAAGATTGCCGTCAGCCGTGCGAGTCCAGTACTTGACCGGCTGATCTTTCCACTCAGGACTCTGGCCCTCAGCACCCTGGGTCACGCCATCGCCAGCGCCGTAGAAGTTCGCCACAATACGCACTGGCACAGTGATCGGGACGGTGCCGGAAGTGATGTTGTCTGCGTTATCAAGACCGGTGATGGTGATACCACTAGCAACCTTGCCTCCTCCAAAGGAAGCCGAAGTCTTCTTGATGTTCAGAACGTCGGACAGGCCACCTTCGATGCCGAAGTTCGCGTCAGCTTCGCCAATGGCGATGCCGCCGCCAGAGTGTGGCTGCTCGGCTGCGCCGAAGAAAACGTCGATCTTGCCGTCCTTGGACACCTTCGACATATCAACGTTCAGGCGGAGCTGGTAGCCCGCGGAGTTATCAATATTGCCTTTGGCCAGAGCATCGTAGTCGGTGGTGACCTTATTGCCTTCTCCATCGAACAGGCCTTCAACCGTCACAGCCTTAGCTGGAATTGCAGTGTTGTCCTGTGCGATAGCAACAGGTGCGCCGAACGGAGAGGTAGTGTTGACCACCTGGACACCGGAAACGGCAAGACCTGAAGCCAGAGCAATGGCCATAACTCGGTTAAAGCGAAGCGCACGGCGCCGAGCAGAAATGCCCATGTTTAACTCCTGATAGCGGACCGAACAAGTGAACGTTCTGGGGAGATCCAGCTGCTCACCGGTGGTGTTGCCCGCGGTCCGCTCAAGTATTCATGGCGCTTCCAGCTCGGCTGCAGCTGCTTCTAAGGTTCTCGCGCATGAATCTAGCAGAGGTGTTGAACACTTACCCGAGAAAGTGTGTGAGTGGCGAAAGGTCTAAAAAATCGGTGAGTCGGTTTAGGCCTGATCTGCGGGATTTACAGGTTCGACACCATTGACCCTCTTCTGATTCTCAATGAACGTGCGTTCTGCCAAAGACTCACCAGCACCATCCTGAAGGTGGACAACTACGTTGAGGCCGAGTGCTTCAAGGTCTTCGACGTCTTCGCGGTACATGGCCACGGAGCTGATGGTGCACTCATCGGTGTTGATCTTGGAAGCGTGGATTTCCTTGACGGTATCCACGTTGGCGTGCTGGGAAGGCATGGCGAGCATGATCATGTTGATCTGGTGGCTATCTTTAACGCGCTCCCAGAAATCAACGTCTGTGGCATCGCCCTCAACGACGTTATAGCCACGCTCCTGCAAGTGGCGGACTCGAGCTGGGTCGTGCTCCACACCAAGGACTTTTGCACCATAGACCTCGCTGAGCTCGATGTAGGCTGCGAGCCCCAAACGTCCAACACCGAGAACAAGTGCATGTGCGTCGCCCAATTCGATGGGACGGTCCTCCGGATGAGTCTTGTGCGGCGGACGAGTGGGCAGGCGCTTGGCAAGGTGAGTAGCGCGTGAAACAGACTGCGGGTTGACGATCGCGGAGACGACGAAGCTGATGGACACCGCAAGAACCAGTGACAGCAGCCAACGCTGGTTGAGCCAACCGTCTGCAACACCCAATGCGGCAATGATGAGCGCGAATTCGGAGTAATTCGACAGCAATAAGGCGGCGAGCACGGACGTACGGTTACGCAGCCCAAGGAGCCAAAGAATCGCCCAATACGCCATGGCTTGGATTGGAAGAAGCAGGAGAAGAAGACCAGCGTCAAGCAGATTCTCCCAATTGGGCAGGCCCATGAATCCGATATTCACGAAGAATCCAACGAGAAGCAGTTCCTTGAGCGTGAATAGGGAGTGGCTGAGCTGTTCGGCGCCAGGAGAGCGGGAGAGCACTACGCCCATGATCAACGCACCAAGACTGCCGGAGAGCCCAACAAGTTCAAAAAGGGCATAGCCGGGAAGCAGCGCCATGACGATGCCGAACATCGCGCCAAGCTCACCGTGTCCGAGTTTGTACCAACGCCGCGTGGTCAAGGCGAGCAATGGGACGATTGGAATCAACAACAGGGAAGCAAGGTGTGGTGGCTCACCACGGAGAATGCTCATGAAAGCGACAGCAAGAATGTCTTGCATGATCAACACACCAATGCAGATATTGCCGTAAAGGGCCTGCTCGTCGCCACGATCCTGCAGGATCTTGATCACGACAATCGTGCTGGAGAAACTCAATACAACGGCGATATTGACTGCGACCCCAAAGCTGGTTGGGCCGAAGGCACCCAGCGCACCGAGCCCAGTAATGAAGGCCGATCCGATCAGCGTCATCACCAAAACATGGGCACTTGCCGTGAGCCATATCGCTTTATCGGTCAGCGCTTTCAGATCAAGGCGGAGACCGATAGCAAATAGCATGAGGGTCACACCGAGATCCGCGAAGAGATTCAGTGAGCCAACATGCTCGACACCGGAAGCATTAAGAGCGAAACCAGCGACGAGAAAGCCAATGAGCGGTGGTAGGCGCACAGCCCAAGCAATCAGGCCACATCCGAACACCACAGCGAGGTAAGTCAACAGGAGTTCCACGGATTGCAGTCTGCCGGATCAAAGCTCATTCATGCGTCATAAAACACGTAATCCCCCGAAGGGGGGGACTGACCCATCGGGAAGGGGGAGTGTTGGTGAGGTCTAGCATGAGACCCGTGGAAAAGCAGCTCAATACTAGTGATCAGGGGTCGTCGCAGTCCCAACCTGCCAACTCCACAGCTCAGGATCCGCGCGAGCAGCTCACTGGTCGCGCCATCGCAGTGTGGTTGTCGGCGCTTTCGCTCTACATTGTTGCCATTGTGGGTCGCACGTCACTCGGTGTGGCGGGCGTCGATGCGCTTAATCGCTTCCATATCAATGCCTCGCAGCTTGCAGTGTTTACTGCTGTTCAGGTTGGAGTCTATGCATTTGCGCAGATTCCCACCGGCATAGTCATTGACCGCATTGGCCCGAAGAAGACGATGGTTGCGGGCGCTTTGATCATGGCTCTAGGCCAGGTGATCATCGCATTTTCTACGTCTTACCCGCTCGCGGTGGCAGCACGTGTGCTCATCGGCGCTGGCGATGCGTCGGCCTTCTTGGGCGCGATGCGTTTGCTTCCACTCTGGTTCCCGTTGCGTCTTACCCCACTGTTTACCCAGCTCACCGCTGGGCTGGGCCAGTTGGGGCAATTCATTTCCGCAGTGCCTTTCCTGGCTATTCTTCATGCCGCAGGATGGGTGCCAGCATTCATCTCACTCACCACTGCTGGTTTGATCATCGCGGTCGTGGGTTTGATCGCGCTTGCCGACGCCCCCGGGGAACGCAAAAGCAAGAAGAAAGCCCACAAGAGTCCCGCTTCTGAGCGACTCAGCATTGGTGAGACCTTGAAGCGCGTTTTGACAGATCCGGTATGTTGGCAGGGCTTTTTCACGCACTGGACTGGGCTGATGTACCAGTGCATCTTCACGCTGTTGTGGGGCATGCCACTTATGACTTTGGGTCTGGGCCTCAGCCCGAGCCAGGCAAGTCTGGTGCTGGTGATCAACACCTTCTCGGTCATCGTGGCTGGCCCGCTCATGGGCATAGTTTCCGCGCGCACCGGCCGTAGCCGAATCAATGTCGTCGCCGTCATCGCCGTGCTGGATCTTTTGGTCTGGGTGGCGTTCTTCGTTCCTACAGAACCGCCGACTTATTGGGCAATCATTGTTCTGAATATCTTGATGGCTGCTTTTGGCGCTAAGTCGAATTTCGGCTTCGACTCCGTCCGTGAAGAGGTCGATCGCAAGATTCTCGCCACAGGCACTGGACTGGCCAATATGGGTGGCTTCGTTGCCACGATGATCGCGGCACCGTGCGTGGGCTTCCTGCTCGACCTGAACTCCAGTGGTGGCAACTACACCTGGGACTCCTTCCGGATTGCCTGGATTGCCGTCTTTGCCGTGTGGGCAATCGGCTTCATCGGTCTCCTCGTTTCGAAGCGTGCAACGTCAAAGGCCGTCAGTGGAGCGAATTACCGCGTGGTAGAGGTAGACGAATAACGGAGAATACGACAATAGAAGAGAGGTTCCGGTGCTGTGCCGGAACCCCTCTTGCTGTTTTGTCGGACTGACAGGATTTGAACCTGCGACCCCCACACCCCCAGTGTGGTGCGCTACCAAACTGCGCCACAGCCCGATGTTCATGTTGCGGTGCATGCGCGGGGCATGCTCGCGTCGAACGACGGATAGATTACCGTACGGGCGAGTGATTGATGTAATCGGCTGGTCACGTAAAGTTGCCTCATGGGCAAGTTTGACTGGTTCTGGAAAGCGATGGGCGCGTCCGCCGAGCGCAACGACAAGAAGTCGAAAGGCATCGTGACGCAGGCATACGAGCTGATTGCGGACTATGAGCACCGCAGCGATGCTGAGCTGGTTGATGCGGTTCGGGGGACCGTTGAGGCAGGCCAGATCAAGAAAAAGCCAGAGTTTCTAGCGGTGCTCACGGTCGCTTCAACTCGCACGCTCGGCATGACACCGTTTGAGGTGCAGAACCAGGCCGTGCTGCGCCTGCTGGAAGGCGATGTCATCCAGATGGCTACGGGAGAGGGTAAGACTCTCGTTGGAGCGATGGCGGCGACTGGTTTTGCTCTCACGGGCAAGAAGGTCCACCTGATTACGGTGAATGACTATCTCGCGGCTCGTGACGCGGACTGGATGCGACCACTCGTAGAGTTCTTCGGACTGTCGGTGGCGTCGGTGACGGAAGCGTCGACACGCGAAGAGCGCGTGAGCGCGTATCGCAGCGACATTGTCTACGGGCCTGTCACTGAAATCGGCTTCGATCACCTGCGCGATAACCAAATCACGCACCGCGAACAGACAGTCCAGGTCGCGGCAGACGTCGCGCTCGTCGACGAGGCAGACAGCGTGCTTGTCGACGAAGCCTTGGTACCCCTCGTTCTCGCCGGCGCGAAACCGGGGGAGCAGGCCACCGGTCAGATCACTGAGGCGGTGTCCCACCTTGTGGAAAACAAGGACTACACGATCGATTCGGACCGCCGAAATGTCTTCCTCACTGATGAGGGAGCGAACAAGATCGAGCGCAGCTTGGGCATTGATTCGCTGTACTCGGACGAAAATATCGGCACGATCCTGGTGCGCGTCAATCTGGCTTTGCACGCCAAGGCCCTTCTGATTCGAGACGTTCACTACATCGTCCAAGATGGAAAGATCGACCTTGTTGATGCTTCGCGCGGACGCGTGGCTGAACTGCAGCGTTGGCCAGATGGACTTCAAGCTGCTGTGGAAGCGAAGGAAGGCCTGGACGTCTCCGAAGGCGGGCGCATCCTGGACCAGGTCACGTTGCAGGCGCTCATGCGACGCTACCCATTGGTCTGCGGCATGACCGGCACCGCCGTCGAGGCCACTGATCAGCTGCGTCAGTTCTATGATCTTCACGTCTCTGTCATCGACCGCGCGAAGGAACTTCGACGCTTTGATGAGGCAGACCGGATCTACGCCACGATGGAGGAGAAGTTCGCAGCGATCGTTGAAGAGATCGCGCACATTCACTCGTCAGGTCAACCTGTTCTCGTGGGTACACATGACGTTGCCGAGTCTGAGGCATTGGCTGAGGCTTTGGAGCAAAAGGGCATCTCGGTCAATGTGCTCAATGCGAAAAACGATGCGGAAGAGGCGCGCATTGTCGCTGAAGCTGGCGATCTTGGTCGAGTGACTGTCTCTACCCAGATGGCAGGTCGTGGTACCGATATTCGCCTGGGCGGCGCTGATGAATCGGACCGCGACGCAGTGGTCGGACTTGGTGGCCTTGCCGTGATCGGTACTGCTCGCCACCGAACTGCACGACTGGATAATCAACTGCGTGGCCGTGCTGGCCGTCAGGGCGATCCGGGTTTAAGCCTGTTCTTCGTCTCCCTCGAAGACGATATTGTGACCGCCGGCGGTGCGGATGAGCGCGTCAGTGCACAGCCAGATGAACGCGGTTTGATTGATTCCAAGCGTGTCCAGGACTTCATCGAACACTGCCAGCGAGTCACTGAGGGGCAATTGCTGGAAATCCACGCACAGACGTGGAAGTACAACCAGTTGTTGGCGGACCACAGGGAGATCGTCGATAAGCGACGTGTTTCTTTGCTGGATACCGATCAAGCCTGGAATGAGTTGGCCCAGCGGAGCCCGGAGCGTGCAGCTGAGCTTGAGGCGCAGGGGATTGATCGGGGAGTGCTCGAACAAGCTGCACGCGAAATAATGCTGTTCCACCTCGACGATGAGTGGTCTGAGCACCTCGCTTTGATGGATGATGTGCGCGAGTCCATTCACTTGCGTGCGATCGCGCGTGAAACGCCAATCACGGAGTACCACCGCATCGCAGTGCGTGAGTTCAAAGAATTGGCGAACCGAGCTGTCGAACGCGCGGTTGAGACATTCAACACAGTCATAATTGATTCCAATGGTGCGCATCTTGAGGATGCAGGCTGGGTTCGACCCAATGCGACGTGGACTTACATGGTTTCTGACAACCCACTTTCCGGCGGCGGAAATTCCGTTATTTCAGGCATTGCCAGCATTTTCCGTTGATATCTGGGCGCTTGGCGGTGTCTCAAACGCGCGTTGCAGCCAGTTGTCAGTATGATGATCGTGGACTTAAATTGATTTGTATCCGTCTAAAACGTCAGGAGAAGAGATGAGCGAGAACACCGGTACACCGGAGGCACAGGTAGAGACCACCTCTGTCTTCCGTGCGGATCTTCTGAAAGAGATGGAGACGGGAGCAACCACCGCCTCTGACCACGTTGGTGGAGCAGATGGCCTGCCGCAGGACGCGGCGCTCCTGGTAGTCAAGCGTGGCCCGAATGCTGGCGCACGCTTCCTGCTTGACCGCGACACCACGACCGCTGGTCGCCACCCGGAGGCAGACATCTTCCTCGATGATGTCACCGTGTCCCGTCGCCACGCTGAGTTCCGCCGCAATGAGGGCGAGTTCGAGGTCGTTGACGTCGGATCCCTCAACGGCACCTATGTCAACCGTGAGCCGCGCAACTCTCAGACGCTGTCCACCGGCGACGAGATTCAGATCGGTAAATTCCGTCTCGTCTTTATCGCCGACGAGGACTAAAAGACTTTCGCTTATCCGACGGCGCGGGGAGCGCCCACGAGAAGCGAAACCCCTCGCCTGTTGAATATTTCAGGCGAAAACCAAGCAGAGTTGGCCCAAGTTAGACAGAGTTAGACACTGTGAGCGCAATCCGGAAAACAAAACCGAGCAATCAGGCACCCCGCTCGGGCACGAAGACCATGTCGATTGGTGTCGTGATCAAGTGCCTCAGCGAGGAATTCCCGGATGTCACCGTGTCCAAGATTCGTTTCCTTGAATCAGAGGGCCTGATCACCCCGGAGCGCACCCAGTCTGGGTACCGTCGCTTCACCGAAGCTGATGTTGAGCGTCTGCGCTACATTCTGATCACCCAGCGTGATAATTACCTGCCGCTCAAAGTGATCCGTGAGCAGCTTGAAGCCATGGACTCTGGCAAGGTCACAGCTGTTCTGGCCGGTCAGAATAATGCTGATCCGATCATTGCTCCCGAGAAATTCGCGGCTCCAGCATCCACCCGCCTGACTGATGCGGATGTCGCCGAGCAGGCTGGCTGTGATGAATCCGTAGTTGCAGATTGTATTGGTGCTGGTTTGATTGTCCCGGACTCTTCCGGACTGTTCACTGTTGATGACGTGAACGTGGTGTCTACCGCAGTCTCCTTGACTGATTTCGGTTTTGATGCCCGCCACCTCAAGAGCATCCGCCAATCCGCTACCCGTCAGGCGGACCTGATTGCACAGGTCACTGGTCCGGTTGCTAAGTCCGGGCGTACCGCCGCTAAGCAGGAAGCCAGCGAGATTAATCAGCAGATGAGCGCTTTGGTTGTTTCCCTGCACGCTGCATTGGTGAAGAACGAGCTGCGTCGCGGTTTGGCTTAATCCACTATGAGTACTGTTCCAGTCAGACTGTGCGGTGTCTTTCCCATTGGTCCAGAGAACTACCTCTGTGCCGCTTTGCTGTGGGAAGAACGCCGTCGGTTCCTTCCCGTATGGTTGCCACCAGTTGGAGGAGCTCAACTGCTGAGCCGTATTGGTGAATGGGAGCCGACCCGGCCGGATACACACAATCTGCTGGTCGACATGATCCGGCAATCCACGGCTGGCGTGTCCTCAATCGAATTGACTAGCTACTACAACGGTGTCTTCATCGCCCAAGTTGCCATGGAAGACGGCGCTGAATTCGATTGTCGCCCAACCGATGCATTGATTCTCTCCGTCATGCTTGATTTGCCGATCGAGGTAGACGAAGACGTAATCAATCAAGCATCGCTCTGGATGAGTGCAGAAGATGCCGCAGATTACTTCGATATCGAATTTGATTCAGAATTTCCAAGCGGGGCAGAAGCATCCAACGGTATGGGGCAGGGGGATTCCGCTGTTGGTGATGCGCAGGCTGACCGTGACTTCGAGAAACTGATGCGTGAACTGGGCGTTGAGGAAAAAGATCTCGGTTTCGGCGATTTTCCTGAGTCTGATGGGACTCAAGATGACAGTGGGGAAGAGTAACTCTAAAGTTAAAGTTGAGGTTAAAACTTCGGCGTGTTGATCGCCGTGGTCTTGACCACAGCATATGCTTGCCTTTAAATAATCATTAGGCTCTTTCCTAAACTTCATGGGAGTAATTACGTGAGTACGATTGAGAACCTCACCGCCACCGAAGGCGTTGAAGCACCAGTTCAAGAATCGCTTTTTGATCTGGGCCCCTCTGATGAGGTGGGCTACCGCGTCCCGATTGCCTGTCAGGTCGCTGGAATCACCTATCGCCAGCTGGATTACTGGGCGCGCACCGACCTTGTGCGGCCGTCCATTCGCAATGCAACCGGCTCTGGCTCCCAGCGCCTGTACTCCTTCAAGGACATCCTTGTCCTGAAGATCGTCAAGGGCCTGCTGGATACCGGCATCTCCTTGCAGAATATCCGCCTCGCAGTGGACAAGCTGCGTGACCGTGGCATCAATGAGATCTCCGAGATCACTCTCGTCTCCGACGGCACCACCGTTTACGAGTGCCGCAGCAACGATGAGATCATCGATCTTCTCGGTGGTGGTCAGGGCGTCTTCGGTATTGCTGTGCCACAGATCGTCAAGGAACTCACTGGCACCATTTCCGCCTTCCCGTCCGAGCGCATTGGTGGCTCTGCCGAAGACGAGGGTGAGAATGTCGTCGCTATTGACGAGCTGGCTGATCGCCGTCGCCGTCGTAGCTCCTAAAAAGTCTTAGTTACTCCCAAGTACATAGGGTGCGGTTCCCCATAGCGGGGCCGCACCTTTTTGCTATGTCTCAGGCGGAGGCGGAAGTAATTGCATGCTGGGTTCTTACCGACTGGTGTGGATCTAGATTACGTAGTTTCATCGTGAAGTAGTTTTGACCTGGACTTTTAGAGCTTCCCAGTCGGGCAGATGCAATCTAAATCCACCGGTCACTCGGCGTGCCTGGCGAACAAGCGCGCCTTGACCAAGAGGGCTATGGCTAGTTCACCCCGGCAGCGGAGCGGATGGCTGCGTTGAGATCGGCCGGCGAAGCCGCGTCGGTAGTGCGCTCAGCGGTTTCGGCGAGCTTCTCATCTGGCTCGCCGTTGCCGGTGCGGACAATGGTCAGGGACACGCCATTGTCCTTAGCATCGGCAAGAGCCTGCAATGCGTAGTCATCGGCGATGTCGGCTGAACCGGAGGTGATCAGGACAATGCGCACCGGATGATCAGGTGCTGATTCGGTGACAGCATAGTCCACTGCAGCACGCACAGCCTCGCGGGTTTGCGGCTGGCCGCCGTTGATGAAGCGATGAGCAGTGCCGATTACAGAATTCGGATCATCAGTGAGGGCGACATTTGCACGGTAGCCCTTGGTCACGCCCGGGGTGAGCGGGGAGGAGTAGTTCCAGAGGGCGACTTGGTTGCCGCCGTCGGTAAGCATCGGCGCGATCTCGTCGATCGCGGTCGCGGCTGTGTCATTGAATTCCGACATGTGGATAGATGTATCAAGCACGAAGATCGTATTCGCAGGTTCACCGGAAGCAGTCTGCTCGGCATCAGCTTGCTCCTCAGGAGCCTTCTCATCACCGGTCACGCGTGTGCCATTCGCGGGTGCGGCTGCCTTCCAAACAGGTGCACCGATAGTGCTTAGATCGGTGTGCTCTGCTTCGCCGGAAGCATCAATGAACATCTTGCCGGCGTAATCGGTGAATGCCTGGGCAGCACGGGTCTGTTCTTCGTTAACGTTCCCGGTGGTGTTCAACGGGATTGCGTTGTATACCAGGTCCGCACCATCGAGAGCGGTGAAGGCTGATCCTTCAGGAGCGTTGTCTTCAGTGGTAGCTACCGCGGCGTCAGGTTTGCCTGCACCTTCAGCTGTGGTGCCAACGCGCTGTTTGTCGAGCGCCTCGGTGGCTGCTTCCTCGGAATCTGCCACCTGGTTAGCCACAAGTGCTGAAGCTTCAGGCTGCTCATCAGTGGCGAAGACTACCTTTGAGATGTCGGATGAAGCTGCGTCTGCAACAGCATCATCCTGCGCAGCGAGACCGACGGGTGAGGCATGAACTGCTGGCGGTTCATTGGTTGCAGCACTGCGTCCGGCAGCCTTAATTTCTTCTTCGGAAATCGGGGTGCGCGGGGCGATGTAGACCGCTGCATCTTCAATGGAGTCGACGTACGTCGGTTTGATGCAGTAATCACGCACCACCGGGTTCGAAGCGGCGTATTCCCCGACGAGCTTTTCGCCGATTGCTTTGTTTGCCGCCGCGAGTGGAAGTTCCAACTCGCCTGAGACACACTCCTGCTGCTCACCAGCAGCGTTGCCCTCGCCGCTGGAATTGCTGTCGCCGCGCTGCATCAACCACAACACGACGGCTGCGATCACAAGTGCGATCACAACAAGGAGCGCGATGAGCCCCTTAGACAGCGAGTAGTTGTTCTTACCGGTGGAGTGCCGTCCCATGGCGCAAGCCCCTTTCGAGCAGACTTCGTCCCACCTAGTCTAGCCCTCGCACACGTGCTCAAGGATCGCTATGAGCTGGTGTCGCAAGAGATCTGCGCGCTCGGTGAATGCTCGTTGGCGAGAAACATATTCCGCTTTACCCTCTGCGGTTTCAATAGCTACAACGCCATAGCCGAGCCCACGACAGTCGTATGGAGAGGCCTCCATGTCCAAGAGGCGAATATCGCGGGCGAGCTCGAAGCAATCCAAAAGCAGATCGCCAGGCACGAGCGGTTCCATTTTCACTGCCCATTTGAATAAGTCCATGCCCACGTGCAGGCAGCCTTTTTGTTCGTGCTCAGGGCGCGTTGTGCTGTTGAGCACCGTGAGATTCAGGGGTCTAGCTGGGGGAGTGAAGAAACGGAACGCGTCGTAGTGCGTGCACTTAATATCGTGGCTTTCTACAACTGCGTTGGTTCCTTCAGCTCCTAGGCGAAGCGGCAGGTCATGCCGCGGAGTATCGGTGCGGTAGACCATCGCCCATTCATGAAGACCGAAACAGTCGAATTGCGCGCGATTGGACTCAGAAGCACGTAGCAAGGTCAGCACTTTGTCCATCGCATTGCCGCGGTGCGTTAAGAACTTTTCGACGTCCGCACTTACCGTACTTACCGTCCCATCCGACTCCACCCGGTAGTCGCGCCAATGGGCGTGCGGCGCATCGGCGGCGTCGATAAGCGCTGTGTTCAGCCCTGGATGCCAACGCATGACGTGCGCTGGGCGCACTGCGTAATAGTCGAAGAGGAAGTCCCAGATCGGATGTTTCTGCCCCCGCGAACGGCGTGCCAGATGCGGATCAATCCACTGTGCAGCGCGCTCCTCGTGCGCGCGCATCTGGTCCTGCCACTCGTTACGAGTGAGCTTATGGGCGACATCGACAGACATCAGTTGCCTTCGTGGGTCCAGTCAGCCACGGTGCCCACGTATTCCTCAATGAGATCCTCGAGCGCGAGAACACCAACCAACTCTCCATTGTCACGAACCTGTGCCAAGTGCGCGGAGCGACGGTGCATGGATGTCAAAGCTTCATCCAGTGTGCCGGAGCCATCGACAATGCTCAGTCGACGCACGCGGTTCTGCGGAATGATTGGGTTAGCAGCCTCCGATTCCAGAAGGTCCAGTACGTCCTTGACGTGGATATACCCGAGCAGTGCGCCATCGGAACCCGCAACGGGGAAACGGGAGAAGCCGGTGTCCTGTACAGCGCGCTCCAAAGCCGAAAGCGCGATACCACCGCGGGAATACGGGATTGTCACCACATCCGCGATCGGGATCATTACTTCCTTCAAACTGCGGTATTCGGAGGACAGTGCATTAGCAAGGCGGGCGGTCTCCTCTGCGTCGAGAAGCCCTTCCTGCCTGGATTCCTGAATCATGTTGGCCAGCTGCTCCTGGTCAACAGTGGTATCGAGCTCATCGCGCTGCTCGACGCCGAAAAGCTTGAGCGTGTGTCGCGCGAGCTCGTTCAATGCGTAGATCAACGGGCGGGTGACCTTCACCCACAAGTCCATCGCCGGAGTCAGCCACACAGCGAGGGTTTCTGGACCCGCGATCGCGATATTCTTCGGGATCATCTCACCGAAAATGATGTGCAAAACCGTGATGAGCAGCAGTGCGATGATGAAGGAGAAGGGGTGGAGAAGATTCTCCGGGAGTCCAAGCCCAGTGAACGGCTCCTCGAGGAAATGAGCAATCGCTGGCTCAGCAACCTTGCCCAAGATCAACGAGGCAATCGTGATACCGAACTGAGCACCAGCCAGATACAAAGAAAGGTGTTCAGTCGCCTCCAAAGGACGGCGTGCACCAGTTTTGCCCTGAGCAAGCATGGATTCGAGGCGGTCGCGGCGGGATGACACGAGAGCGAATTCGGATGCTACGAAGAAGGCATTCGCCAGTAGTAGGCCGATGATGAGGAGAATGGCTACCCAAATGCTCATTGGTTCCACCCCGCAGCTTCTTCATTAGAAATCGGAGTGAGAATCGCCTTATCCAAGCGGCGTCCTTCCATTACCGATACCCGGGCGACCCAGCGGCCAGCATTGCCACTTTCGAAATCATCCTGCAGTTCGTTCCCAGACACAGGCAGGACCACGGAATCGCCGACCTGGGGGAGACGGCCCAGGGCGAACATGATCAAACCACCCAGGGTCTCATATGGCCCATCAGGGGCAAGGTAGCTTGTGCGCTCGGCGAGCTCGTCGAGACGCACGAGGCCGGAAACTTCCCACGATGAACCAAAGCGGAGGAAGTCCCGCTCCGACTCGCGATCATCGTATTCGTCGTACACCTCGCCGAGGATCTCTTCGACGACATCCTCAATGGTGACGATGCCTTGGGTGCCGCCATATTCATCGGCGACGAGAACCATCTGAGAACCAGCAGAACGCACCTGGTTGAGCACTGCATCTCCGTCGAGGGTGCCGGGAACGAAGGAAACTGGCTTAGCCAAGCTACCCAGCCGAGTGGTGGCGCGCTCATCACGGGGAACTGAGAAGGCGTCCTTGATGTGGACCAGACCGACAGTGTCGTCAAGGTCGCCCCGGCGCACTGGGAAGCGCGAGTGGCCAGTTTCTATCGCGAGGGCGATGAGATCGCTGACAGTGTCGTCTACATCCAAAGAATTCACCGTTGACCGCGGAGACATGACTTCCTCCGCGGTGGTCTCCCCGAACTGGAGAGAGCGATCAAGCATTTGTGCCGTAGCTGCGTCCAAGCCACCGGCCTCAGCGGAGCTACGCACCATGGCGCCGAGCTCAGAGCCAGAACGGGCCGAAGCCAGCTCATCTGCAGGCTCGATACCGAGCTTGCGCACGAACCAGTTCGCGGAAGCATTCATGCCCTTGATGAACCACGTGAAGACAGTGTTGAAAGCATTCACTGGAGGAACAACAAAGCGTGCAGTCGGGAGTGGGTGAGTAATGGCAAGGTTCTTCGGCACCAGCTCACCAAACACCATCGACAACGTTGTTGCCACGATGAGGGCGAGAATCAACGCCACGGGGCGCGAGGCAGATTCGCTAAGCCCAAACAATTCCAGAAGGGGAGTGAAGAACCGGGCAAGCACCGGCTCGGCAAGAAAGCCCGTAGCAAGTGTGGTCACCGTGATGCCCAGCTGCGCACCGGAGAGCACGAAGGACAGATTACTGTGATCGCGCTGCACCGCACGTGCAGTTTTATCGTCCTTTTCTTGGACGTGGGCTTCAATGGTCGATCGTTCTAGACCCGTCATCGCGAACTCGATGGCCACGAAGAGGCCGGTAGAAGCCGTGAGCAGCACGAAGCCGATCAAGGCAAGGATGGAAATCAATATGTCCATGAGTGGTTTAACGCTTTACAGCTCAGCGTCCTGAGCTTGGGCGGGACCCGCCCTGGCGCCGGGAACTCCTTTGTCGGCGACGCCCACCGTTAGATTTAGATTGGCCGTTTTGTCGTTGCCGTCCACGCCGCGAATTTCCCGAACGCTGATTGCGGGATGAAAGGGAAGCTGCAGTCTGGCCCGGCGGGGGAAGCGGTTCACCATTCGGCTCACGCGCTCCCGTGATTTTAGCAAGCTCACCAGACCCCGCGTTAACCTCGACCTTTTCCGCTTTCACTCCAGCTTTACGCAGGAGCTGGTCTACGTCCTTGCGTTGCTCATCCATCACGAGGGTGACCACCGTACCGGAGGTACCAGCACGTGCGGTTCGTCCGGCCCTATGCAGGTAGGCCTTGTGCTCAGCAGGCGGATCAACGTGAACCACGAGCGACACATCGCTGATATCGATACCACGCGCAGCGATGTCCGTCGCCACCAGCACGGGAAGGCTGCCATCAGCAAAACCTTCGATCGCACGAGTGCGCGCACCCTGGCTTTTGTCACCATGGATTCCTTGCGCATTCACGCCGACGCGACGCAGCTTTTTCACCTGGCGATCTACGCCATGCTTCGTGCGCATGAACATGATCGTTTTGCCCTCACGCGCAGCGATCAAGGGGACGAT
Source organism: uncultured Corynebacterium sp. (assembly GCF_947253065.1). Classification (GTDB taxonomy): domain Bacteria; phylum Actinomycetota; class Actinomycetes; order Mycobacteriales; family Mycobacteriaceae; genus Corynebacterium. The sequence goes on along the minus strand of NZ_CAMXWS010000001.1, from coordinate 44,369 downwards.
CTCATTGCGCGCTTCACGCGTACCCACGAGTAACTCGTAGTGCTCCATCGAATCCACAGCCGCAGCAACAGGCGCAGTCGAGTGCGTCACCGGATCTGTGAGATAACTGCGCACAAGCTTATCGACGTCGCCATCCAGCGTTGCCGAGAACAACAGCCGCTGCCCGGTTTCAGGTGTGGCGTCGAGAAGCTTGCGCACCTGAGGTAAAAAGCCCATGTCTGCCATCTGGTCGGCCTCGTCGATAGCTGTGATGGCGACGTCATCGAAGCTCAGCTTGCCCTGATTGATCAAGTCCTGGGCGCGCCCAGGTGTAGCCACGAGCAAATCTACCGGGGCGGCGAGAGAGCGAATGTGGTGGTTGATATTCACCCCACCAACGACTTCGATAACCCGGAGGTTGAGAGCTGCCGCGGGCTCATCGAGACGCTGACGGATCTGCGCAGCAAGCTCGCGCGTCGGCGCAAGAACAAGCCCCCGTGGACGTCCCGGACCCGACGGCTTGCCGCTCAAGAGCGCAAGCATGGGAAGACCAAATGAGAATGTCTTGCCCGAACCGGTAGGGCCACGGCCAAGAACGTCGCGTCCGTCAAGGACAGCGGGAATCGCTGCGGCCTGAATAGGGAATGGCTCGGTGATGCTCTGCTTGTTCAGGACATCGACCAGGGGGCGTGGAAGCCCCAATTCAGAAAAAGAAGGCACCGAGGGAAGTCTAGTGACTTACCCGCGGTGCCTGAGTCTGCGCAACGCGCAGTGCTGGTGCTATTAGTAGCTGATTTCCTCGCGTTCACCTGACCACGTCGTGTGGTAGGTGCCTTCCATATCCACGCGCTTATAGGTGTGCGCGCCGAAGAAGTCACGCTGACCCTGAATCAGGGCCGCCGGCAAACGATCAGAACGCAACGAATCGTAGTAGGAGAGACTCGAAGCAAAGACCGGGATCGGCAGACCCAGCTGGGTGGCCGTAATGACGACACGACGCCAGGAGTCGATCAGACCATTCTCCAGCTCACCACGGAAGTATGGATCCAGCAGCAGCGACGGCAGCTGCGGATCGTTGTTGTATGCCTCAGTGATGCGGTTGAGGAACTTCGCACGAATGATGCAACCGCCACGCCAAATGGTGGCCAGATCCTGTGGCTTCAGGCCCCAACCGTATTCCTGCGAGCCAGCGTTGATCTCATCAAACCCTTGCGCGTAGGCAACCAGCTTCGATGCGTAGAGGGCGCGACGAACGTCCTCGACGAACTGTTCCTTGTCCACGCCGAGCGATTCGAGTGTTGCAGTCTCGCCAGAAGGCAAGCCGGTTTCCTTGACCGCCTCGCGCTGGGCGAGAGCGGAAGACAGCGCACGTGCAAAGACCGCCTCGCCGATACCCGTGGTCGGAACACCCAAATCGAGCGCTTCCTTCACCGTCCAGCGGCCGGTGCCCTTCTGACCTGCAGCGTCGACAATAATGTCGATGAACGGCTTGCCGGTCTTCGCATCTACCTGGCGCAGGACCTCGGCAGTGATCTCAATCAAGTAAGAATCCAAATCACCCTGGTTCCACTCAGAGAAGATCTCCGCCAGCTCAGCCGGTTCGATGCCTGCTCCGTAGCGCAACAGGTGATAGGCCTCGCCGATGACCTGCATGTCTGCGTATTCGATGCCGTTGTGCACCATCTTGACAAAGTGGCCGGCGCCGTCCGGGCCGATGTGGGTCACGCAAGGAACACCATCGACTTTCGCGGAGATGTCCTCGAGCAGGGGACCGAGGGTCTCCCACGACTCCTTCGGGCCACCCGGCATGATCGATGGGCCGCGCAGTGCACCTTCCTCACCGCCGGAAATGCCGGCTCCGACGAAGTGGCGTCCAGCTGCAGCGACTTCCTTCTCACGTCGGATCGTGTCAGTGAAAAGCGAATTGCCACCATCAATGATGATGTCGCCCTCATCCATCGCCTCGACGAGTTGATTGATCACAGCATCAGTGGCGTTGCCAGCTTGCACCATGATCACGGCCTTACGGGGACGCTCCAAAGAAGCTACAAATTCCTCGATCGTTTCAGATGGGATGAAGGCTCCTTCATCCCCGTACTGTTCCATCACCGCGCGAGTCTTTTCCGGAGAGCGGTTGAAGATGGCCACAGTGTGGCCGCGGGAAGCGAAGTTGCGGGCCAAATTCGAGCCCATCACGGCCATGCCGACGACACCGATTTGAGCCTGACTGGTGGCGGAAGCGGTGTCAGTGCTGTTAGGGGCAGCGTTGGTGGAAGATGCGTCGTTCGAAGTCATGTCCTTGAGCATACGCACGTGATTTTCCCGGTGGAGCAAAGCATGAAATGAATTTCTGAATACAGATGTGATTGTCTGACTTTAAAAACTTGTTTTGTTGCTAAGGTCACATCACATGGACATCAATGATCTGAAGCACTTGCAAAACCGCCAGCTCAATGACGAAGAACTCGCACTGCTCAACTCGGCAGCCACTGAATTCGACAAATTCATCGGCCTGACATTCACCGAATTCGGTCCAGAAAAGATGGTTGCTACCGTCCAGGCGCAACCGAAGCACCACCAGCCAGCGGGCGTGGTCAACGGCGGAGTGTTCTGCTCCATCGGCGAAACAATGGGTTCGTTCGCTGGCTTTGTCGCAGCGGGAGCACCCGTTGTTGGTATGAACAACAGCACCGATCTTCTGCGCAGCGTCACCGACGGTGAGATCGAAGCGGAGGTCACACCAGTACACGTTGGCCGTCGTACACAGCTGTGGCGCATTGAGATGCGCTCCGAGGGCAAGCTCGCCGCTATCTGCAGCCTGCGCACAATGGTGATGGGCTCCTAAAGCATGAGACCACGCTGGCTGCTTCTAGAGCCAGTGGTTTTTCCGGAACCACCAGTACATACCCAAAATTGAGCCGAACATCACCAATAAGACGATGGGGTAGGCGTACTGGAAGCTGAGCTCCGGCATGTTCTCAAAGTTCATTCCGTAAACACCGGCGATCATCGTCGGCAGCGCTGCCATACCGACGACGGCGGAGATCGTGCGCATGTCGGAGTTCTGCTGCATGGAAACCTTGGCCACCGATGCGTTGAGAAGCGAAGAAAGCCGCTCATCAAACGCGGAGACGTTATCGCTGACAATCATCGCGTTGTCCTGAACATCGCGCAGATATGAGCGCAGTGGCTTGTTCAATAGGTCTTTGTGCAGCGCAAGTCCTGATCGAAGCGCTGGGCCTAGCGGGTCAGTTGCGTGGCGCATCTCCAAAACCTCACGTTTGTACATGTAGATTTTGTCGATGTTGATCAGCTGACGTGGGGTGAATACTTCGTTCTCGAGCTCATCCACGTCGCTGGAGAGAAAGGCAGTGACCTTCATATAATTCTCCACGATGTGGTCAGCAACCTTCCACGCAACAGCGGCAGGGCCAAGCGACGCGATCTCTTGATCTTCAATGAGCTCCTGGGTGAGGTTGGGCAGCTCCGCATCGTGGCGGATGGTGATCACGAAGTTTTCGCCCACCAGCATTTGCACCTCACCAGTGGAAATGATTTCACGAAGGTCATCCACTTCTTCGTCATCGCGGTAAACAACCGTGCGGATAACGATAAACAGCTGCTCGCCGAAACGCTCCACCTTGGGGCGCTGGTGCGCAGCAACCGCGTCCTCCACAATTAGATCGTGAATGCCGAATTCCTCGGCAACGCGTTCCATTTGCTCCGCACTCGGTTCGTGCAGCGAGAGCCAAACGTAGCCGTTCGCTGCTTCCTTAACGCGTTCCATCGCGCTGGTGTAGTGCATCGAACCCGGCAGAGCTTTGCCCTCAACGAAGACACGGCAGAAATCCACCGACCGTTCTACTGGCACTGGAATGGGGCGATGCGCCTGTTTCTGCTTCGCCTGTGATTTCGCCTTATTGCGGGGCAGAGGAATTTTCGGTGACATTGCGACCCCCTTCGATCACAGACTCGGAATCAAACAGCCCAAGCGTGGTTTCGCATCCGCTTTGGGGCGAATCCAGCCAGTCCGGCTTTGAACTAAACAGATCATACGCCCCGACCGTGCTTCTATCGTGCTCGATCCTTGCTGGAAGGGGAGAGGTAAGAGAAGGTTTAGTTCTCGCCGTTGGTGTCGCGGAGCTCGGGGTACTTCTCAGCGTTGTCGCCTGACTCCTTGCCCAGGTTCAGCAGGGCAGTGCGAGCATGCATCTGCTGCAGAGTGGTGGGCAGGTTGTAGCGCTTCGGCGTCAGCGCATTCAACGTCCACGTGAACATGGAGACGATGCGGTTGCGCTTGGATACCAGGAAGGAAACGTGGACGAGCAGCCACATGATCCAGCCGAGGAAGCCAGCGATTTCGACCTTGCCCATCTTTACTACAGCGTGGAAGCGGGACACGATCGCCATCGAGCCCTTGTCGAAGTAGTCGAAGTCCTCACGCTGATCCGGCTCCTGGCCATCGTGCACACCAGCCTTAATAGCCTTAGCGGCGTACTCACCAGACTGGATAGCTACCTGTGCCAGGCCCGGCAGACGGTTCAGGCTCATCATGTCGCCAACGACGAAGACGTTTCGGTGCTCACCGACGGACAAGTCATTGTTGACCGGGACCTTGCCAGCACGGTCGACCTCAAGACCAGCCTGCTCAGCAACCATCTTGCCCAGCGGGGAAGCGGAGACACCAGCGGACCAGATCTTGGTGTAGGACTCGATTGTGGTCTCTTCCTCGGTCTTCATGTCCTTGTAAGTGACCGTCTTCTCGTCGATGTTGGTGACCATTGCGTTCAGACGAACGGTGACACCCATCTTCTCCAGCTCACGCTGAGCCTTGCGGCCGAGACGCTTGCCGAACGGAGGCAGGACCTGCGGTGCGCCATCAAGAAGAATGATCTTGGCGCTCGACGGCCGGAAATTGGAGTACTCGTCACGGAAGCTGCGGTGTGCCATTTCGGCGAGCTGACCAGCGAGCTCAACGCCGGTCGGGCCAGCGCCGACGATGACGAAGGTGAGCAGTCGCTCACGCTCAGCCGGGTCTTCAGCGACCTCGGCGCGCTCGAAAGCGGTGACCAGGCGGGAACGGATCTCCAGAGCATTGTCCAGAGTCTTCAGGCCCGGTGCAAACTCGGCGAAGTGGTCATTGCCGAAGTAGGACTGGCCAGCACCTGCAGCAACGATCAGGGAGTCGTACTCGTAGGTACGAGTGAACTCGCCTTCCTCAAAGGTGACAGTGTTGCTGTCCAAGTTGATGTCAGTGACATCGCCACGAACAACGTCCGTGTTCTTCTGCTTGCCCAAAATCTGGCGAGTCGAGGTAGCGATCTCACCAGTGGACAGCAGGCCGGTTGCCACCTGGTAGAGCAGTGGCGGGAAGAGGTGGAAGTTGGTGCGACTGATCAACGTGACGTCAACATCAGCACCATCTAGTTCACGAGCGGCGAAAAGACCGCCGAAACCGGAACCGATAATGACGACGTGGTGACGGTTTCCTGCCGGACGATATGGTTTATCGGACAATTTTTAAGCTCTCCTTGTAGCAATTGCATGCTTTATCCGCCATGAGATCATACGCCCGTTTATTCTGTGCGCGCGACGTGGCTCCCATGAGGCGGGCTCCCGTCGGTCTATGGTAGACGGCGTGTCCGACAACCCCGCGATCCCCATGCACTTAAGCCACGTTGATGCAGACCAGTGGCCCAATATCGCTTCGTTGCCGGCTGGTCGCCTCATGAGCTTGCGTGCACGACGTGCGGAGGCAACCTTTGCTGCCACGTGTGCTCAAGCCGGTCTAGATCTTGACCCGGAAGGTTCACCCGATTTAGTTGTTGATCGTGCCGAGCTTTTTCTACGTATTGCGGCAAACGGCTGGATCGGCCTGGCTGAGGGGTACATGGCAGGAGAGTGGCACACAGAAACGCCCGGGGACCTCGTTCGTGTTCTGAGTGCTCTCATTGCTCATGAGTACAATCCGCGAACGAAGCTCGATCACGCCGCAAGGTTCAGTGGGGGCGAGGTTCCTGCAGAGCTCGTCGCTAAGTTCTCAGGCGACGGAATGAGTGCATTCGCCGGGCATTTCGCTACCGGGGTGCCCACTATGGAGCGCATCAGCGTCCCATCGCATTCACCGGGAGCGGGCAGAGGACGCGAGCCGAAGAATTATTTTGTTTCGGAGACAAATTTTAGTGCGCCACTTGAAACGGAGAAGCTCGACCTGGCTGATGCTCAAGCGCGCAGCGTGGGCATGCTTCTCGACGCCGCAGGGGTCCGCCCTGGCAGCCACGTCGCCGAGACGCCGAATTCAGGTGGAGCGATTGCTATCGCCGCAGCTAGCAGGCGCGCCACGGTTGATTCCATCGTCACTGACCCAGGGATCATGCATGCCTTGCGCGAGCGCCTCACCCTCGGCGGGGTAGAAGACGCAGTACACCTCAACGTCGTGGAGCACTTTCCGCGGGGCATGGAACGCCGCAAGGCACGCTACGACGCGATCGTGTCAGCAGAATATATCGAAACCATGCCAGTCAACCTCCGGCCGCACTACTTCACGCTTATCGACGGCCTGTTAGCCCGTTCCGGGCGTGCTGCCATGCAGACGGTGGTGTCGACAGGGAAGCTCACACCAACAGCGGAATCAGCCCTTGAATCGCTACGCGCATATATTTGGCCGACCCTTAGGTACCAAAAGGTCGATGATCTCCGAAAGATCATCGATTCCCGTAGTGGCTTGCGAGTCATTGCGCAGACGCATGCTCCGGACCATTTGGAATTGTCGCTCAAGCACCAGCGAACCATTTTCCAAAGTCAACTCCGGGAAGCCGCCGCAGACGGATTCGATGTCGTGTACCGCCGCCTGTGGATGTGGCAACTCGCTTTGAAGGAAGCTCTGGCGCACGCCGGGATGCTCGACGTGGTGCAGTTGACTCTTACGCACCGAAATCGTCGGGGTGTCCGCTAAAGGGCGGGGAGTGAGTTTTAAGAGCTGTGCTCACGTCGTCGAACGTTACTTGACATAATGTACATTATCGGACAGAAATGGATAACTGCAGATAAGGAAGAAGACGCGGGCATTACCTGCCCGCGCCACAATGACCACTCCTCGGTCGCATTCTTCTAATCCTGCTTTTCCAGCTTCAGTCGAATATTCACTTCGCCATCCTCGGCGATCTTCGCCGCGACAAATTCTGGCGACTCCACTCCGTATTCACTGCGCTTGATCGGAATGTCGGCGTGAACAATCACGTTGTCCCCGGTGCGCAGAACGTTGAATTCCTGTGTCACGGAATTGGTCTCACCGTGGATTGTCAGATCGCCCGTGAGCGTCACCGAACCCATAGTTCCATCATCTGGCAGCTGCGAGACGTCTGCCGGCTCAGTCAGGACGAAAGTCGCTTCCGGGTACTCCTCCGTGTGAAGGATCTTCCTCCGCACATTTTCGTCTCGGACATCGCGATCCGTGACGATATTAGTCATGTCTACAGTCACCTCGCCGGCAGTCAACGAGCTTCCTTCGATAGACATTTCGCCCTTGACACCTTGAGTTGAACCTGACGTAATCCGTTCGTCGCCCGGGAGCAGCTCCTGGAATGTGAAGCCGGCTGATGTCACATTCTTGCCCGGCTTATTCGTCACCACCCATGTACCGTCAACATCAGTCGACGCCGGCTTAGCGCCGTCCGCATCGATACCTTCAGTCTTGATACCTGGATGAGAAAGCAAGTTGATTGCCAGCGGAACGAGCGCCACCAGCGCCAAAATGATAATGACTGCCACGCCGCCAAAAACAATCAGTTTCTGTTTCCGGGTCTGCATGAGTAATCCTCTCTGCTTTCAAAATGAACTCTCGCGCCTAAACTGCGCTGAGACGACGCCTTATTGCAGTCTCTCAAGCTTCTTAGCCATGGTAACCAGCTCGTCGCATAGAGATTGAATCTCATCGGCCTCAGCGCCCTCGCGCGTCGCCGTAGCAATGTCTTCCGCGGCGCAACGAAGCTCGAACAGTTTGTCTCGCAAACTATCGCCTTCAATGATACGCCCAGCGCGTTGACCAGTGGAAACTGGGTGTCGCTGCTCGTAAGCACGCTGTTTGCAAGAGTCGCTGCAGTACTTGCGTGGCCGTCCCCGACCGGGTGTCTGGCGGACTTCCTTACCGCAGTACTGGCACTTCGGCGTGTCGTCGATAAGCTGCTTCATGATCGCGGTTCATCATAGCCATCGTGGAACAAACCACGCGTTCGGCACGTTGAACATCACGGCCGTTATAATCAAGGCTCGCGACAAATAATCGACGAAGGGAAAGATACAGCATGGCTGATCGGGTGCTACGTGGTAGCCGCATGGGCGCAGTAAGCTACGAAACTGATCGTGACCACGATCTTGCGCCGCGCAGGATGGCGAAATACCGCACCCCGAACGGCGAGGTCTTTGAGATCCCGTTCGCTGACGACGCTGAGATTCCCGAAGAATGGCCGTGCAAGAACGGTCAGGTGGGCACCCTGGTTGAAGGTGAAGGCGTCGAATCGAAGCCGGTCAAGCCACCGCGTACCCACTGGGACATGCTCCGTGAACGCCGTAGCCTCGAAGAGCTCGACGAGCTCCTCGAAGAGCGTCTCGAGCAGCTGCGTAAGCGTCGTCGTGCCGCCGCACGCATCGCTAAGGAGCAGAAGGAAGCTCAGGAAAACAGCAAATAAGCTGTGCTAACTGCACATAAAGAAGCCGGCAGGGCCACTTCCCTGCCGGCTTTCAGTTTGCCTTCTTAGTGGCGGTTCTGCACGGAGCGATTCAGCTCGTACTTCGCCAGCTTGACGCCTTCCTCGACGAGGTCGCCAGCCATGGTGAACGCGCGGGAAACCTTACCCGGAACCTTCTTCACACCGAGCTCATCGAGCTGGTAGCGGCCCAGACGAGCAAGCTCACTTGCCACCTCAGCGACCTGGCTGGAGCGACGTTGCCAGCCCCACTTGGACACCTCAGCGAGAGATTCGCCGGCGAAGCTTGCGTCCAGCTTCGATTCACCCAGTTCGCGATCGACGAAGGTGATCGGGACCTCGCGGACATCGAAGCCCTCCTGGACAGCACGGTCAGCGAGCTCAACCTGGAAGATGTAGCCCTTCTTGGACAAAGTCTCCAGATCGACAGTCTCAAGCACCTCACGGCGGAACGCGCGATAGCCAGCCGTCATGTCTGCAACGTCATCACCAAGCGCAAGGGAGATGTACAGGTTGCCCAGCTTGGACAACAGGTAACGCTCCTTTGGCCAATTGACTGCCTCTCCGCCATCAACGTAGCGGGAACCAATGACCAGATCAGCTCCCTCATCAATCGCAGACAGCAAACGCGGCAGCTGCTCAGGCGCGTGAGAACCATCTGCATCCATCTGGCACAGGACCGCGTAGTCGCGCTCCAGCCCCCAGTTGAAGCCTGCGGTGTATGCGCCGAGAAGACCGGTCTTCTCTTCACGGTGGATGACGTGGATGTGGCTATCCTCTGCCGCCATCTGATCGGCCTTCTCGCCCGTGCCGTCCGGGGAATTGTCGTCAACGACGAGAATGTCCACATCCGGAGTCGCTTCACGCACACGCCCAGTGATCAAAGGCAGGTTCTCTACCTCGTTGTAAGTCGGAATGATCACCAGAGTCGAGTCGGTCGGTTTCTCTGCCACTGTGTCTCCGTTTCGTTCGCCCTCAATGGGTCATGAAATCTTTCCTTGTCAGAACACCGCTAGTTAGACGGTGCCTGACTCCTGTTTGAAGCATACCCCCGTCGTGCACGTAGCCCTGCGGTGAGCATCACTGCAGCACCACCGAGCGCCAGCAACCACTGGATGAACTGTCCATAGCGCACGGCAAACGTCGTCGAGTCACGCAGCGGAAGCTTTTCGACGAGATAACCCGGCTTGAAAATCTCCGTTTCCTGCGACACAGAACCGTCGGGATGAACAATCGCTGAGACACCAGATGTCGCAGCAACAACTACTGCCCTATCAGTCTCCATGGCGCGCATCCGGCTCATCGCTAGCTGCTGGTAGGTCATGTCGGTGAAGCCGAAAGTAGCGTTGTTCGTCGGAGTCGTCAGGATCTGTGCGCCCGCTTTCACTGCATCGCGGTAGGCAGCGTCGAAAGCCACCTCGTAACAGGTCGCCACACCGACAACGTGGTCGCCCATGTGGACTGTTCCATCGCCGTTACCTGGCTTGAAATCACCCGCCATGTCCACATAGGAGGAGAACAAACGGAAGAAGTCGCGCATCGGCATCCATTCGCCGAAAGGCTGCAGGTAACGCTTGTGGTGGATATCCCCTGCGCCAGTATCTGGATCGAAAACGACCGCCGTGTTGCGGTCCCCGACCTCATCTACAGTCAAGGTTCCCACGAGAACTGGTGCATCGACGGCTTGAACCGCACCAGTGATCAGGTCGCGTGCTTCCCGGTCACGGAAAGGGTTCACATCTGAAGCATTCTCGGGCCAGAAAACCAGGTCAGCATTCGCACCACTTGCCCCGAGTTCCTTTGTCACATTCACATGGTTGTTCAGCACAGCGCGACGCTGAGCGTTGAAATCAAGCCCCATGCGGGGAACATTTCCCTGCACCGCTGCAACAGTGACTTCCCCAGTGGTTGCACTTGGCTTATTCACTGCCAATCCAGCCAACAGGCTTAAACCAATAACCAGGGAAGCCACCGCACCGGATAACTGAATACTGTGCGCTTTTCTCCTCAACAGAGAGAGAAAGAGCGCACCGAAGGCCGCACCAAGAAGTGATGCGGAGAAAGTGATCAATGCTGGCCCACCCCACGGCGCTAGATGCGCCAGCGGCCCATTGATCTGGCCCCAAGCAAGACGCACCCAGGAGAATCCGCCGAACGGGAAAGAAGAAAGCAGGAATTCAACGGTGACGTAGACAAAAGCGAAAGCGATGTAGCCTAAGCGCCAGCGGGTCACCAAGACACCGAAAACCCCAGTAGCGATAGACCAGAGAGCCAACGTGATGGACAACGCGATCCATGGCAAAGCACCGACGAATTCCCCTACCCACGGAAGCAACAGAACGTAGGCACAGAAGCCATGCACGAAGCCAATGAGCGCGCCGGCTTTGCCGGAAGGGCTGGGGACTGGGTTGTCGTCGTTAAGCGGCCATGGGGCGAGCGCCACATAGAACAGCATGATGCCCGCGATGCCCGCAGCGGCAATACCGTGTGGCTCGTAAGAGAAATAAACGAATACGCCACCAAGACCAGCGAGCAGAGTTCGGGCGAGTATGAACACGCGAGCGGAAAAATCGGGTTGAGGTTCAGCCTTGAGCGCAGTCGTCATTTCTGTGGATCCCCGAAATCCTCCGGGCGTGCGTGCTGCGACCAGCTCTCAATATCCTCATCGCTCGGATCAGGTTCGACGTCGATCACGGTATTGCTATCGCCGAAAGAGCCATATGAGGTGCTACGGCGTGTCATTGGTGAAGCTTCATAAACCTGTACGCCGAAGTCCTCGATCCGCTTGCGCAACGAATTAGCCATGGACTTCCGGACCAGCTCGCGGACAGGTCGAATCAAAAGCAGCAAACCGGTAATCGAGGTGACATAGCCAGGAAGGATCGCCAGCGCCCAACCTGCCGCCACCAATGCTGTACCGCCGGCGAACTGTCCCACGGTGCCGGAGCCAGCAGAAGCACGTTCAAGCTCTGAACGCAGCGCGCTCGAAGCCGTCAGGCCGCCGATGAGCATGAGCGCGAAAATACCGACGAGGGCCCAACCGACGCCGATGAGCTGGCTCACTCCCCAAAACGCGAGGGCTTCAATGAGGAAATACGCGAGTAGAGGCATGAGGCACAGACTACCTGCCCGAAAGCTCTCAACGTGGCATGCGACGCCAGATGGGGCGCGGAACACAGCGCATCACCCACGCGAGAAGCTGCAATGCGCGTGGGATCCAAATGGTGCGGCTCCCCTTCCCCATTGCTCCCACGACAGCATCGGCGACCTGGTCGGGGGTGACTGAAAGAGGGGCTGGCTTCATGCCTTCAGTCATCGATCCGATCACGAATCCCGGGCGCGCGGTGATCAGCGAGAGATCAGTACCGTGCAACCGGTCAGCGAGTCCTTGGCAGAACGCATCCAGACCTGCCTTGGTGGAGCCGTAGACATAATTGGCTCGCCGGGCACGCCAGCCAGCAATAGATGAGAAGGCGAAAATGTGGCCGGAATCCATGACGTCGGCAAGCACTGTCAGCATGCTCACTTGTGCTGCGTAATCGACAAGGGCGATCTGCGCGGCATGTGCCTCATCGTGCTCCGCGCGCGCTTGGTCGCCCAAGATCCCGAAAGCCACGATCGCGGCGGTGATCGGCCCTGATTTCGCGACTTCTTCCACCACTTCGCGGTGTGAATCCAGGTTCACAGCATCGAATTTGACCGCACGGACACTCAAAGCACCAGCGTCACGCATTCGCTTTTCGACGTCCCCCAGCGCCCCCACATTCCGTGCCGCGAGCACCACGTTATGGCCATTGCAGATCCGCTCAGCGATCTCCCCGCCAATGTCACTGGTGCCGCCAAGCAGCAAAACCGTTGATGAGTCGTGGTCTTTCGAAGTCATGCTGGTTAACTCTATCTTTCGAGCTCTATTTCGGCGTTGCGTTCAAACTCCGCGCGCCGCCATCCTCCAGAACAACGATGTCCTCAATCCGCATGCCCCACTTCCCAGGAATGTAGATGCCCGGCTCGATAGAAAAGACCATTCCGGGCTGAAGGACCATCTCGCTGCGGGCAATGATGAAAGGTTCTTCGTGCAGCCCAAGCCCAATGCCGTGCCCAAGACGATGGGTGAAATAGGTACCGTAACCTGCCTCATTGATCCGCCCGCGTGCAACCGCATCAAGGTCTCCAGCCGTCATTCCTGGTCGGGCTGCCGCCACAGCATCAGCCTGTGCACGGCGCAGTTCGTCATAAGCACGCGAAAACTCAGCTGAAGCTTTCTCTTTACCGCCCACGACGAATGTGCGCGTGCAATCCGAGTGATAACCCGCACCGACGGTGCCACCGATATCCACCACCACCGGGACGCCTTCCTCGAGCACTCGGTCAGAGAAGTCATGGTGCGGGTCTGCCCCATGTGGTCCCGAACCAACGATGATGAAATCTGTGCGAGAGTGCTCGCGAAGAATCAATTCATCCAGGTCTGCCGCGACCTCACGTTCCGTTCGGCCAGCCTGAAGCAGATCAGGCACCTGGTCATGAACACGGTCGATCGCCGCTGCAGCGAATGCGAGCTGTTCAATCTCTTCTGTCCCCTTGACCATGAATGCTTCCGCGAGAACGTCGGTAGCGAGCACTACGTCCCCAGCGACTTCTTGCAGGCGTAGAACATGATCTGCGGTCAACGAGGACCCAACAGCGATGCGGCCACTGCCACAGACTTTTTCTGCGAGTACATATGGGTTCTCGCCGTCACGCCAGGTAGACAGTTGGATGCCGATTTCTTCAGCTACAGGCCCAAGCGCTGTGGCATCAGTAGTGGGAGCCAGAAGACGGATGTCCCCCGCTGGTGGCACGACCAGCGCGGTCAACCGTTCATGAGACGACGTCCACGAGCCGGTCAGATACGCCAGTTCAGCCCCGGTACCGATAATCGCCCCACCGAGCCCACGCTCATGGACAAGCGCCTGGACACGGCTCAGTCGCTGGCGGTAGATAGCCGGCGGGAAAGTCACGGGCAAGGCTGCAGAACCGTTTCGTTCAGTCATGCCATTCATCGTAGAACGCCTCCGCCTACCATCGGGTGCATGTTTCCTGACGTGCTCGTTCGCATCGCCGCTCGCGGCGCATATTGCAGCGGTACGTTGCTCGCCCCGGACACGGTATTGACCTGCCACCACTTCTTTCGCGACCATGCAGCCAATGCCACCGCGCGCGCTGGAAATCAGATCAGGACGATCACTGCCGTCGAACACATCGCTGGAACAGACATCGCGATTGTCCGGATCCGACCATTTGAGCACTTAAAAAATGCTCGATTTCCTTCACTCGCAAGCGCGATCCCTAGGCCAGGTACGCCCACAGTGACGTTCGGTTTCGGCGGTCGTGCACGGAGAATCCAGGCACGTGATGGGCACCTGATCATTCCTCTGCCCATCGCCATCTCGCGCACCGGTTCACTTGTCAGACCAGCAGGAATCGTGTTCAACCGCAGACCGGCCCGAAAAGGCGATTCCGGTGGACCGGTACTGGCGGACGGAAAAATCGTCGGAATTCAGTCGCTCATCGTCGATCCGTTTGGGTGGAACACACACCTGGCGATGGTGAACCTTCTGCCACAAGCATTGGTGGAAGAGTTGCAGGCGCGCTAGTTTCCGATCGCCACCACGCCACGTCGGATCGCCTCAACCGCGCGGCGAGCGTTGTGCTTGATCTCGTCGGTGTAGCCGGTCTGCACGATCTGTTCGAGCAGATCAATGACTTGGCGGCACCAGCGCACGAAATCACCGGGGGTGAGCTCTGCACCAGATTCAGCGGCGGCAGCCAACGCATAACCCAACGGCGCGCCAGCGGCCCACTGGTGAAGAGACAGTGCGAAGCCCGGATCCGGGATATTGGTCGGTGGGAGGCGATGGCGTTGCTCATCGCTGGCCAGCTCGCCGTAGATGCGCTGCGTCGCATTCATCGCATCAGCCATGCGATCCGTAGCGGCCTCAGGATAACCGCCCGTCGCTTTGCGGTTTTCGAACACGCACATCGACGCCACGCCAGCGAGTTCCGCAGGATCGAGCTCATCCCAAATGCCACGCTTCAAACACTGCGCGACCAGCAAGTCCGACACATTATGGATCCGCGCGAGGCGTTCACCTTCGTCGGTGACGGTGGGTTCGCCGTCGACAAGCTCGACGTAGTCCATCTCCGTGAGCAACCCAATGATGCGCTCAAACATGCGGCCGAGGGTGTCAGTCTGGGTGTCCACGCTTGCCTGCGCCTTATCGAGCGCGCGTTCCTCCCGCACCAAATCTTCCCCGATCCGCGCCAGCCGCTCACGGTCAGCTGCAGGCCAGGAGTGGACGGGGTGGGCACGGATGGCATCGCGAAGCTTTAGCACGCTTTTCGACGTCCGCGTCCTCGCTTTCTCCTTCAAATTCTTCGGCGTCTTGAAATGACCACGGTGGAGTTCTTGCACGACCCTGCGTGTGTGGCGGCGTGGTTTGTGCGTGATATCGCGCGGGACCTTGATCCGACCGACGACGACGGGAGCGTTCCCGAAAGATGCGGCGTCGATGCGGCCGGACCATCCACGCTCCGTAGTGATCCACGGGCGCGGATCGTCCTTACGCCCAGCGGGTGCCACCACGGCAGCGAGCTCTGGGCGGCGCTTCGACGGCAAAGCGATCACCTCACCGACCTGAAGCCGGCCGAGGACCTTCTGGATCTCTTTGTGCCGCTCGTCGATTGAATTCTTCTTGGCTTTCTTCTCTTCATCAGCCAAGTCGCGACGCAGGCCCGTGTAGTCAACGAGCAGACCAGCAATATCGTCGTCGGCCTCACCGAAGCCGAGCTCCTCTACCGCCGCATCGAGTTCGTCACGGAGTTTGTCCACGATATTCTTCTGGCGTTCAATCTTGCGCACTTCCCCAACCACACTGCGGTCAGTCTGGAACTGGGCGAAAGACTTCTCAATCAGACGGATGGAGTCGTCAAAGCCGTTCATCTGCAACATGTTGATCGCCATGTTGTAACCCGGAGTGAATAGAGAGATCAGGGGATACGTACGCGTGGAGGCAAGTCCTGCGACCTGACGCGGATCCATCGCGGGTGCCCACTGCACGACGGCATTGCCAATCGTGTCGATCCCGCGGCGACCAGCACGCCCAGTGAGCTGTGTGTATTGCCCCGGAGTGAGATCCACATGGGCGTCGCCGTTGAATTTGACCATCTTCTCCAGCACGACCGTGCGTGCAGGCATATTAATGCCGAGCGCAAGTGTCTCCGTGGCGAAGACAACGCGCACAAGCCCTTCAACGAACAGCTGCTCCACGATGTGCTTGAATGCCGGCAGCATACCTGCGTGGTGCGCAGCGAAACCACGAGACCACGCGGTGCGCAGCTGGCGGAAATTGAGCACTTCGAGGTCTTCTTCGGGGATGCCCTCCACTCCCTCATCGGCGATCTGACGGATGCGTTCAGCTTCTTCGTGCGTGGTCAATTCCTTGCGGGAGCGCAGGCATTGGAAAAGCGCGCCATCGCAACCAGCACGCGAAAAGATGAACACGATCGCGGGAAGCATGTCGCGTCCCTTGAGAGCTTCAACGACTTCCGGCCGTCCAACAGGGCGCACACGATCTTGCGGGCGACGGTCCCCACTACGGTGCGCGCCGCGCGAACGAGACCTGAAGCCTCGGCCTTCCTCGAAGTCGCGGCGGCCTTCATCTGCGCCGGTTTCGATCCGTTCAATGGCGCGTTCAAGATCGCGGTTCACCTCGTCGGTACCAGGCTCAAACAGCGGCATAATCTTGCGCTGCACCATCATGAACTGATTCAAAGGAACGGGGCGCTTTTCAGACACGATCACGGCGGTATCACCACGGACCTCATCGAGCCACTCACCGAATTCTTCCGAATTCGACACAGTTGCGGAAAGCCCAATGATGCGCGCAGATTCCGCCAGGTTGAGGATGATCTCTTCCCACACCGCACCGCGGTCACGGTCAGCGAGATAGTGGATTTCATCCATGACCACGTGTGAAAGCCGATCAAGTGCAGGCGATTCCGCATAGATCATGTTGCGCAAGACCTCGGTGGTCATCACCACGATCTCCGCATTGCCATTAATGCTCGTATCGCCCGTGAGCAGACCGACAGCATCCTCGCCATGTTCTGCAACCAGGTCGTGGTACTTCTGGTTGCTTAAAGCCTTAATCGGGGTGGTGTAGAAACACTTTGTGCCACGTGACAGCGCGAGCGATACAGCAAACTCGCCGACCACGGTCTTACCCGACCCTGTGGGTGCACAGACAAGAACGCCACGATCGGCTTCGACGGCTTCGCACGCCTCGATCTGAAAATCATCGAGGGGAAAAGGTTTGCTCGCGCGGAACTCATCGAGGTGCATGCACACCACCCTAACTGAAGTGTTAGAGCACGTCGTCGAAGAAGTTCGGCATATCAGCGCGTTCGCTTATCGACGCCCCACCGTTTCCCCTATTTCGCTCCTGCGGTGCCCCAATCGGCCCTGGTGCACTCACTGTGGGTGCATCTTGAATCGGAGCGGTCGCGCCGATGCCTGATGCAGCGCCAACAGGGGTGGGGGCTGCGATGGGGCCGGACGCCTCATCGTCGTCAAGCGATGCCCACTCGTTGCCTCGCTTGGCTTGCCGTTTGTCGTGGATACGGCAGAACTGGAACGCCAGCTCCACAAGAAGCGTCAACGACAATGCGAGAACGACCATGGAGAACGGGTCCTGGCCCGGAGTCATGAACGCCGCGAAAATGAACAGCACCACGATGATAATCCGGCGCTTGTCCTTGACCTGCTCATACTGCAAAAGCCCAGCAAGATTCAGCATGATGATCACGAGCGGGACCTCGAAGCTGACACCAAAGATCACGATGAGCGCGAGAACGAAGCTGTAGTACTGCCCACCTGAAAGCGCCGCGATCTGGTACTCCCGACCAATCGACATCAGCACGTGGAGGCCCTGGTCAACGATGAAATACGCCAGAACCGCGCCAGCGACGAAAAGCGTCACAGCGCACGTGACAAAGCTCAGCGTCCAACGTCGCTCATTCTTGTGCAGACCAGGGGTAATGAACGACCAGATCTGCAACAGCCACACCGGTGAGGAGAAGACCAAGCCTGCCAAGAAGCCGACCTTCAAACGGAGCATGAACATTTCAAACGGTGTTGTCGCAATCAGGCGACATGAACCATCCGATGTGAGATCCGCACGCAGCTCTTCCGGCAGCGAACAATACGGCCGGCGAATGATTTCACCCAGGGGCATGACCGAACCAGGTGCCCACTGGTACCAAATGAACCCAAGGATCGTTCCGCCAAGGACAGCCAGCAAGGAAATGATCACGCGGCGACGGAGCTCCTGGAGGTGCTCCGTCAGGCTCATAATTCCTTCCGGATCACGTCGCCGGCGCGACTTACCCTGTCTCTTCGGGCGTTGTCCCTCGATGTTTTGTCCCACAGTCACTTATGCGGGCCAGGGTTTAAGCGTTCGGGTTCGAACCCGGCTGTGGGTTCTGCTGGTTCTGCGGCTGGTTCCAGAAGCTCTGCTCAGCCGTCTTCTGCCATGCAGTGCCCTCGCCCTGCTGGCCAGAGGTGATCTCGCGCTGCGGTGCGACGTTCTGCTGCGCAGTCTCGTCTGCCGCAGCGGCAGCAGAATCACCCTTCTTGCCGTCCTTCTGCATCTCGTTGACCTCAGACTTGAAGATGCGTGCCGACCGCCCGACAGAACGAGCCAGGTCCGGCAGCTTGGCAGAGCCAAAGAGCAGCAGGACAACGAAGACGATCAGGAGGATTTCCATTGGGCCAAGATTCGGCATTGGAGTTCCTTTCAAAGAAGAGGTTCTCGCTCAACTGAGCGTGATGCGCATTAATTAAACACTAAGCATAACGTCCAAGCGCCGCATTACTGCGAGCGACAATCTTCTCGGCGATGTGCGAAGGTGAAACTACCTGGACACGATCAGCTTGGCTGAGACAGAAACGGATCAGCCAATCATCGGAGCCATACGGCATCGACGCGGTCACCCATTCGCTTTCTGAGGTGCCGTTGGACTGTGTGCTGGCCTCATCAATATCAATCTGCCAGTAATCCGCCAACCATGTCGCGTCCTTCTTAACCCGCAGTTTGGCGACATTAGCTTGTCGGAACCCAAATGGATCATCAACGTCGTACGGGGTCTGATCGGCGGGGGTGGACGGGGCGTCGAGAAGCGTTGCTTTATTGATGCGATCGAAGCGGAAGGTCTTTGCAGCACCGTCCTCGAATGCCGAGAGATACGTGTTTCCGTCGCGGTGGAATAGCCCGACTGGGGAAACCTTGCGGGTACGCAACGTGTCCGAGGTTGCTGAATAATACGTCAGCTCCAGCATCCGACGCTGCGCCAATGCTTGCGATATCACCTCAGCCGGGCCTGTTGTTTGCGGATGTTCCGCGTCCGGCACGCCCGTGCGCATAACCTCGCGGAGTTTCTGCGCGGCCGACGTCACAGCGCTTTGATCCACAAGCCCTGGCATAGTCTCCAAAGACTCCAAAGTGAGCAACAGTGCGTTCGCCTCGGTCGGCGTCAGACGCAACGGCCTGTTCAGCCCCTGATCATCGATGACAGTGACGCCGGTCCATTCTGCTGCCAAATCAATCAACTCACCTGGACCATTGCCCACCCCGGACATCTGCAGGCGCCGCAGATCCTCCATCACCTCTGCCGGACTGTGGCCTAAATCGCGGGCAATCTCCATCGGCGTGGCATGCGGGTGCTGGTGAACATACGGAATGAGATTCAGTGCGCGCACTAGAGCGGCGAGCTTCTCGGGGCTGTCCTTGCGTGCTCCGGCCATCTGTCTACTCCCCTTCCCCATTTTCTGCGGCAGCGCGCAGGAGCGCAGCTACATCTGCACGCACATCCTCGGGTTCTTCGACCACGGCGAAAGGCGCAAAGCTCGCCGCTGTGCGCACCAACCAATCTCGTTCGACATTGTGGAGTTGGACGCGGCCATCTTCACGCACTGTGCCCGCTGAAGTCAGCTCGTGGGCTGTTCCTTGGTCAACGGAAACAACTGCATCAACCGTCGGTCCACGGAGCGAATCCTCGACGACCTCCTGTAAAGGCCGGTCGGGCTGGTGGAAATCGTGAGCCTGCACTTTCCGGACATCGCTCACCCGAACAGCGCGGAAGCTGCGTTCAGCATCGCGTTCGACGTCGTAGCCGACGACATATGCGCGATTATTTAGTGCGATGATTCCCCACGGATCCATCGTGCGTGTCTGCGTCTGAGCAAAGGGCGACGGACGGTACGTGAAACGCATGCGCGTATTCGAGCGGACGCAGGCGGTTACGGCGGTGACGATATCTGCATCCAGACGCGAAATATCGTTGTCCAGGGCCGAAATCGGTGGCGCATCAAAGGTGCGGGTCGCACCACCCGCAGCGATCTTCGTCCATCCTGAGCGCGCAAAAGCGCCGAGACTTCCGGCGGTACCAAGATCACCAGCAAGACCCAGCACGAAGGCTTCCTCGTCAGTGAAAGAGATCGGGGGGAGCTCGTAGATATCCTTATCCACCCAGAGCAGACCATTTTCCATCCGGGCAGGAACCCCAGCGCGACGCAGCGAACGCACGTCACGGTTAAGCATCCTGGTCAAAGCGATATCGGTGCGGTCCTTATATCCCTCAACATGGTCGCGCACCCACTCATATTCACGAGGTTTTGTGGAACCGAGCAAAGCGAAGGTCAGATTAGTCAACCTCTCGACAACGCCGGTCTGCTCAGCCACGAATCCCTCCTGGTGCATCATTCAAATGATCACGGTGCGCTTCCATATAGCTAAGCAGATCATCTACGCGCTCGTCGGACGTCGCGAAAGGATCCTGCAGATCAACCGTCTGTGGCTCCGGGCGGTCCACCTTCAAATGCACCCAATCCACCGTGTAGCGGGCACCGAGCTCGCGGGCACGCGCGAGGAATTTCGCACGCAGCGCCGCACGAGTCGTCTGCGGGGCGGTTACAGCAGCTTCAGCGATCGCCTCATCAGTGGTCCACCGCTTCACCATGCCCTTGCGCTGCAGGAGATAGAACAAGCCACGGTCGCGGTTGATGTCGTGATACGCAAGGTCAATCTGTGCGAGCTTCGGATGCTTCCAATCACCACCCAAACGCGCACGGTAGCGCTCCAACAAGTCGCGCTTGATCACCCAGTCAATCTCGGTTGCGACAGCACTGAAATCTTGCTTTTCGACGCACCCCAGCACCCGTCCCCATAGCTCAACCACCTGGGCTAGCTCTTCATTCGGGGTGCCCTCATCGGGACGCTGCGCAAGCCACTTTTCAGCAGCGGCGTAGATAGCCTGCTGTACTTCGAGGGCAGTGACCGTGGAACCATCTTTGAGCGTGAGTGGAGTCTGACCAGACGGGTCGAGTGCGATTTCCTTGATGTGCTCGATCGGATCAGCTACATCAAAGGCCGGCATCTCCCAGTCGGCTTCGAGCATCTCAATGACCAGCTGGGTGGAGCCCACCTTCAGTGCAAATGTCGGCTCCGCCATATTCGAGTCGCCAACGATGACGTGCATGCGGCGGAAACGGCTCGAATCACCATGCGGTTCATCACGGGTATTGATGATCGGTCGTGTCCTCGTCGTCGCCGAAGACACACCTTCCCACACCTGATCAGCACGCTGAGACAGCACAAACTGGCCGTCCTTATTGATCATTCCTGCACCACACAGCAGCTGACGCGTGATCAGGAACGGCAAAAGGCGTTTACCGAAGTGTTTCAGCGACAGCTCACGACTAATCAGGTAGTTCTCATGCGTGCCATAAGAATTCCCGGCAGAGTCCACATTGTTTTTGAACAGGTAGACATCACCACCGATGCCTTCGGAGGCCAGTGCCTCCTGCGCTTGCACCGCCATGTCGTTAAACAGCAGCTCGCCAGCCTTGTCGTGGTTGAGCAGCTGGGTCAACGAATCGCACTCCGCCGTGGCGTATTCCGGATGTGCGCCGACATCCAGATAGAGCCGAGCGGCATTCTCCGTGAAGATATTCGTGCTCTTGTACTGAGTGACCACAGGACGGAACAGGTAGCGCGCGATCTCTTCCGGACGCAAAACAGGTGCGCCATCGCGCGTAGCTGTCAGCCCGAATTCCGTCTCCACGCCCATGATGCGGCGTGGATAAACAGTAGGTGTTTCAGCAGTAGATGTTTCAGCGGCGTGATCTGCCACTATTGGCCACCCTTTTGCACGTAAGAACGAACGAATTCCTCAGCATTGGTGTCCAGCAAGGAATCGATCTCATCGAGCAAGTCGTCCGTGCCAGTGGTATTCACATTCACCTGGCCAGCGTTCTGGGCGTCACCGGAATCGGAGTCGTCGCCACCGCCGCCAGAAATATTGATCTGATCTTGAGCCATACCTCCACCCTACTTTCCATCAACGAGCGCAGCGACGAGCTCATCCGGCGTCGTCGCATTATCAAGCAACTCACCCACATCAGCGCGGGTGAAACCATCAACAGCATTGAGCGGGACGGTCCGTGCGCCTTCCGCCGTATCGAATTGAATCGACTGCCAACTCGACGCGATCACATGCTCACCGAATTCCGCAGCAACGCGGCCACGGAAATACGCACGTGAATTCTCCGGCGGATACGCAGCAGCAGCCACGATCTCCTCATCCGTAGCCAACGTCTTCATCCGGCCAGCACGAACAAGCGCGTGGTACAGCGACTTCGCCGGATCAATATCGGCATACTGCAGATCCACCGCCTTCAGCTTCGCGTTACTCCACGACAGACCACGATCCACATACCCCTTGATCAGCGCATACTTCGCCGCCCAGTCCAAACGGTCCGCAGTACTCAACGGATCGCGTTCTAGGTCGTCGAGGATCTCGCGCCAGAGTTCAACAACACGCTTATCCACATCTCCCTTCGCACTCACTAGCCTCAGATACTCCCGTTGGAGGGCGATGGGGGTGCAGGTGGAGCCGTCGATAAGCGAAAGCTCGTGGTTAAGCGAAAGATCACGCGAGACGTTCTTGAGCTCCTCAACCGGCTCTTTGAGGCGCAGGTCGCTGAAATCCACGCCTTTTTCAATCGCATCGAGCACAAGTTTCGTCGTGCCGAGCTTGAGGAAATTCGCGTAATGCGACATGTTCGCATCACCGATGATGACGTGCAGGCGCCCGAATTGTGTCGCATCCGCGTGCGGCTCATCACGCGTATTGATGATCCCGCGGTTCAGCGTCGTCTCAAGGGAGACCTCCTGGAAGAAATAATCCGCCCGCTGTGAAAGCTGGAAACCGTCCCGCTCGCCTTCTTCTCCGATGCCCACGCGACCTGCGCCAGCGAAAATCTGACGTGTGACGAAGAACGGAATCAACCCCGCCGCAATATCCTCAAATGGTGTCTCGCGCGAGTACTGATAGTTCTCGTGCGAACCGTACGATGCGCCCTTGCCATCGACATTGTTCTTGTAGATCTTCAACGGTGGGCACGGCTCATGGCCCTGTAGAACAGACACGCCCTCGTCATACAGCTGCGCAACACGCTCCGCTGCCTGACGCAGCACCAAATCCCCCGCTGCGTCATAGACCATCGCGCTATACGCATCAGCGACTTCCGGTGACGAGTACTCGGGGTGCGCATGGTCCACATAGAAACGCGCGCCGTTCGCCGTCACCACATTCGCCACACCCACAGCATTCGGCGCGACAATCGGAACCGTCTGGTAGCGCTTTAAATCAAAACCGCGCGAATCCTTCAGCGGGTGCTCATCCTGATAATCCCAGCGTGCACGAGCTGCCGTATGCATTGCCGCATACGCCACAACAGCATGCGTCGAGCTCACGATCGGACTCAACGAAAGATCATCCGGAGTAGTAATCCCGTATTCAGTCTCAGTGCCCATGAAACGCGTCATGGGTTCAACCTTATCGGGCAGCGCTGCGCACCCTGGTAGATGGCAGCGCTCTCGTCCGACTACCAGCCGCGCTCTGCCAAGCGGTGCGGTGCAGGCAGATCAGCAACGTTGATGCCCACCATCGCTTCGCCGAGGCCGCGGGAAGCTTCCGCGACGGCAGCGATGTCGTCGTAGTTCTTCGTCGCCTTCACCACAGCAGCGGCGCGCTCAGCAGGTTTGCCGGACTTGAAGATGCCGGAACCGACGAACACACCATCCGCACCCAGCTGCATCATCAGCGCAGCATCCGCCGGGGTGGCCACACCACCAGCAACGAAGAGCGGAACCGGGAGACGGCCATGCTCTGCCACCCATGCGACCAGGTCGTACGGGGCCTGCAGGTTCTTCGCTGCCACGAAAAGCTCATCACGGTTGCCATTCCACAAGGCCTGCAGACCAGCGATTTCCGCAGTGATTGTGCGCAGATGCTTCGTCGCCTCAGAGACATCGCCCGTGCCAGCCTCACCCTTAGAGCGGATCATCGCGGCACCCTCATTGATGCGGCGCAGCGCTTCGCCCAAGTTGGTCGCTCCGCACACGAATGGGACATCGAAGGAACGCTTGTCGATGTGATTGACGTAGTCCGCCGGGCTGAGCACCTCCGACTCATCGACGTAGTGCACGCCCAGGTGCTGCAGGATCTGTGCCTCCACAGTGTGACCAATGCGCGCTTTCGCCATCACCGGAATTTCGACAGCCCCAAGGATGCCCTCGATCAGGTCCGGATCCGACATACGAGCAACGCCACCCTGTGCACGAATATCAGCCGGCACGCGCTCCAGAGCCATCACAGCGACAGCGCCCGCATCCGCCGCGATCTTCGCCTGCTCAGGAGTGACCACATCCATGATCACACCACCCTTGAACGTCTCCGTCAGTTCCGTCTTATCCAGTTGAGTTGAAAAAGTCATAGGCACAAGCCTGCACCTCCAACTGGTAGATTCCAAGAGCCAGCAGATCACTATTTCTTTGGACCAGTTGCCTTGCTTATCGACGTCTCCCGCTCCCTCCCCATCCCGCTTACCACCCAAGTCGCCGCCTCAATCCGCACCGCGATCTCAAACGGCGAGCTGCGTCCCGGGGACGAAGTCCCGTCAACCCGTGAACTCGCACGGCAGGCAGGGATCTCCCGCGGCACGATCGTCACCGCATACAACCAATTGGTCAGTGAAGGATATTTAGTAGCCACCCAAGGCGCCCCGACCTGCGTCAACCCGGCGCTCACAGTGCCAACCAGTGGCGCGAAAGAAACAGACACACCGGAATCTCTTTCCACCAGCAACCCTCGCCGCCGCAAGCAGATAATTTCCCTGAAGCCTTCCTCAGGCCACGCCGGCGCCATCCGTCCCGCCGCATGGCGTCACGCTTGGCGGGAAGCTGCCGCCGACCCTCACCTTGTCACCGAACCGACCGGCCAACAGTTTCTTCGCCACGAGATCGCAGAGCACTTGCGGATGGGGCGAGGCATGAAAGTGAGTTCGGGAAATATCGTCATCACAGGTGGCACCCGCGAGGGCCTCCAACTGGTTCTCATGGCTCTTGGGCGTGGCAAAAAGCTACGTGTCGGTATCGAAGATCCAGGACACCCAGGGCTGCGTAATGTCATCGACATGACCGGACACGTTCTCGTACCGTGCCCAGTTAATGAGGATGGCGTGTCCATTCACACGCTTCCAGACGACCTAGACGCCCTCCTGGTGACCCCATCTTTCCAATACCCACTTGGCGCATCCATGCCTGCTGGCAGGCGCAATGAGCTGCTGGCATGGGCCACACGGACAAAAACAGCGCTCATCGAGGACGATTTCAATGCGGAACTTCGCTACCGCACATCCCCCGTGCCCCCGCTCGGATCACTAGGCGGCGAGGCGAACGTGATCACCCTCGGTACGTTTTCGACACTTTTGAACAGGGCTGTGGCGGCCGGGTACGTTGCCACTTCTGGTCAGCTCGCTACAGAAATCTCGAACACACGCAAGATTCTGGGCATGCCCGTTTCTGCCGTCACGCAGCTCGCAATCGCTCATCTCCTCCGAAATGGACATGTACGCAGGAATACAAAAGCTGTGCATAACCGCCTGGCCCGTCGCCGAGAAATCATCGCCTCTGAGATCATCCCCCGTTTATCCCAGCGTGGTGCTGTGGTCACTGAAATGGCGGAGGCCAACGGAGCGGACCTGGCCGTCACCTTCAACACGCCAAAGGCGCGCGATGCTTTTGCAAATGAGCTAGCGGCTCATGGCATAGAAATCGGCCGCCTCGACACCCTGTGGACAGGGCGCGACGACGGCCTCATTCTTAGCTTCGCTCACCTCACCGAACCCGATTTCAACCGGGTCCTGAAAGTTTTCGACTCCGAACTATGAATTAGAGGGGGATGTTGACCGGCAGCTTGCCGCTCTTTACAACGTTGAAGAGAGCTGCGAGCAGTGCCAGACCAGCGATGCCGCCCAGAACGCCACCGAGGATCTTCTTCTGCTTGTCATCGAGGCTGGAGCCCTTGCCATCGCCAGCGTTGCTGGAACCCTCACCGTTGTTAGCATCGCCCTCGCCATCCTTGGAGGAGAGCTTGCCCAGTGCCTCGCTGATGTTGGTGTTGTCGCTGGAGCCGCCATTGTCGGTGGTCTCAGCGGTTGCCTGCGGCGCGACAGCGAGGGATGCGGTCAGCAGACCTGCGACGATTCCAGTCGTAAGTTTGGTGGCCTTCATGTGGTTCTCCTTTATTCCGGGCGGGGTGCCCAGTTCGTTGGACTGTATCCATCCGCAATTGGTCTTGCGAACTTGTTTTGTCACGATACGGTTACGAGGTACTTTTGTGAACCAAATCGACTTAAAGTTTTGATAACAAAAGCCTGGCAATCCCCTGCTATAGCACTTCAGCTGCGACGACACGCTTGCCGGTACGGCCAGTTATCCGCGCCCACTCATCCGGGTTGGACACATTCGGCATGTCCTCGCTTTCATCCTGCTCTGCACGAACAGCCAGACGCAGATGATCGGCCGATACCCCCTTTCCGACACCATCGATCTGGTCCTTGATCGCTAGCTTCTTGGCACGATCGACGATATTCGCGATCATCGCGCCCGAGACAAAGTCTGCATAGTGCAAGGTCTCCTCACTGCCATCCACCAGCGTCAGTTTTACAAAGGGACGAGGGGCAAAAAGCTTGTCGACGGCCGCGTCGATAAGCTCCTCAGTGCTTTCCTCATGCGGGACGCCCTCGGTGAGGTATCGCGCGAAGATCTCCCGTGCCTCCTCACGGTTCGGTCGATCGATGCGGATCTTGATGTCCAGACGTCCCGGACGAAGAATCGCCGGATCAATGAGCTCCTCACGGTTCGTCGCGCCGATCACGATGACATTGGCGATGTCCTCTACACCGTCGATCTCCGTGAGCAACTGCGGAACAACCGTAGTCTCCATGTCTGAGGAAACACCCGAACCGCGAGTACGGAAGATCGACTCCATCTCATCGAAGAAGATGATCACTGGGCGACCTTCGCCGGCGAGCTCCCGCGCACGCTCGAAAATCAATCGAATGCGACGCTCCGTCTCGCCCACGAACTTATTCAACAGCTCCGGACCCTTGACGTTGAGGAAGTGTGCCTTCCCACCATCACCGATGCGAGCGGAGAGCGAATTCGCAACCGCCTTGGCAATCAGTGTCTTGCCACAGCCCGGCGGGCCATACAGCAGTACACCTTTCGGTGGTTTCAAGTCATACGTCTTGTACAGATCCGGGTGTGTGAACGGGAGCTCCACCGAGTCACGGATGGTCTCAATCTGTGTGCGCAGACCACCGATATCGTCGTACGTGACGTCGGGGATCTCCTCGAGCGAAAGCTGGTTGACCTCCGTCTTCGGGATCCGCTCGAATGCGTAGCCAGCCTTCGGGTCGATGAGCAGCGTATCGCCTGCGCGAGCTTTTTCCTGCAGAGCCTGCGTCAGGTGGACGACCTGCTCAGTGCCTTGCATATCCGCCACAATCGCACGGTCGTGCCCAATGCGCTCCGACAGCGTGACGAGGTGGCCCGTCTTTGAATACCCGCAGGCCTCGACGACAACTGAACCTTCGCCAAGGCGCACCAAACCACCCGGAGTGAGTGTTCCCGGTTCCACCGCGGGCGAAACATGCAGACGCATTCTGCGGCCCGACGTAAACACCTCAGCCTCGGTGCCACGGCGCGCAGGAGCAAGGTAGATACCGTACGTCGACGCAGGCTCGCCAAGTGCTTCCACCTGGGCATTGAGGTCCTGCAGCTTATCGCGCGAAGACTTCAGCAATTCCGCCAATTGCTTATTCCGTGCAGAAAGAGCACGGTTTTGAGCTTTCAG
This sequence comes from uncultured Corynebacterium sp., assembly GCF_947253065.1. GTDB lineage: Bacteria > Actinomycetota > Actinomycetes > Mycobacteriales > Mycobacteriaceae > Corynebacterium. The sequence continues at coordinate 16,386 of NZ_CAMXWS010000001.1, read as the reverse complement.
CTCAGAAAGAGAGATTCCATCGGTACTGCTTTGTGGGCGGGTCATACCAACCCAGCTTATCGACGAGCCCTCCGCTGCGGCCGCGGCGGGGTCACCCCATCAGCAAGCCGGCGTGTCCACACCAAAAAGGCAGTGTGCGCATTCATCCGGTGCTCCGGCCGCGTCGCCAACCCTTCGACCTTCCATTCACGCAGCAAGGTCTCCCAGGAACGGGGTTCGGTGAAGCACTTGGCCTCGCGGATCGTTTCCACGATATTCATCAGTTGCGGCACCGTAGCCACGTAGGTCATGAACACGCCGCCCGGAATGAGCACGTCCTTCACGGTGTCGATGAAGTGCCATGGCTCCACCATGTCCAAGATCACTCGATCGACCGGCCCACCGAGCTCCTCGGTAGTGATTTCACCGAAGTCTCCGAGCTTCGGAGTCCACCACTCCGGCTCACCGCCGAAATAATCCGCCACATTATCTCGGGCATACGCAAGGTGGTCATCACGAATCTCGTAAGAGAAGACATGCCCTTGCGGACCAACTGCGCGGAGAAGCGACATGGTCAACGCGCCTGAACCAGCACCAGCCTCAAGGACACGAGCACCCATGAAAATATCGCCCTCAACCAGGATCTGACCTGCGTCCTTCGGGTAAATCACGGCGGCGCCACGCGGCATCGACAAGACATGGTCGACGAGCAAATGACGGAAGCAAAGGAAGTCTGCCCCAAGCGTCGACTTCGCTACCGTTCCTTCGTCTGCACCGATGATGTCGTCGTGGCTCACGATTCCCTTGTGCGAGTGGAACTGCCCACCGGGTGTGAGCTCGATGGTGAAATGACGACGCTTCGCATCAGTCAGCTGGACTTTATCGCCAGGTTGGAACGGTCCGGAATACATCGGTCTCCTTTAAAAGAATCGGACAGGCGCGTGGTGGTTTTAAGAACCAGAAAAGTATGCCGTAAGAGCGTCGGTGAACCATAGTTGGTCCTGGATACCGACGAGCTCGCGCGCGGAGTGCATGGACAAAAGCGGCACCCCCACATCGACCGTTGGGATGCCCAGACGCGTCGCTGAAATCGGCCCGATGGTCGAGCCACATGGCACCGCGTTGTGCCCCACAAAAGTCTGCACCGGCACATCAGCAGCACGGCAGGCGCGGATCCACGCAGCCTCGGTCACAGCATCTGAGGCGTAACGCTGGTTCGCATTGATCTTCAGCACAGGGCCGCGGTTCATCAGCGGGCGGTGCGTCGGATCATGCTTTCCCGGGTAGTTCGGATGCACGGCGTGCGCTGCGTCAGCCGAGACGAGCAGAGAATTCGCGTACACCTCAACGGGATCACCGATCGCGTCGGCGAGCTTCGCCAGGACGCGCTCGAGCAGCGGGCCGCCAGCACCAGTCGTCGACGCGGAGCCGACCTCTTCGTGGTTGAATGCTGCCAGAACCAGCACGTCCCGCGTCTGTCCCGCCTGGGCTGCAGCCAACATCGCACGCAGCGATGCATGGACACTGCTCAAATTATCCATCCGTCCAGCAGCCAGGGTGTCACCGAGAACCTCCGGGCGCTGCGCGTCAGAAGAGATGAGCTCGTGGGCGACGATGTCTTCTGCCTTCACATCGACACCATCTGCCCTCAGCTGTGCCGCCACGATCTCCATGACCGGCCGGTCAACTCCCATGACGGGTTGCATGTGCACCTGCCGGTCGATCTCCGGCATATCACCCCGGTAAAGGTGAATCGCCAAATGCGGAACCCGGGCGATGGGAGGGGTGGAAACGGTGTGGGTGGTGCCGTCGATAAGCGCGACGCGTCCTGCGAACCGTAACTCGCGATCGAACCAGGAGCTCAAGATCGGCCCGCCGTACACTTCAACGGCAAGCTGGCGGAACCCCTCGCGCACAACATCAGGGTCCGGCTTGAGCATCAACCCAGGTGAATCCGTGTGGGAACCAATGATGCGCAACGCGGGCCGCGGGTCCTCCGGTACCCACCACGCAATGACCGCGCCACCTTGCACCATCACATGGCCGCCCGGCTGCGTCCCTGTGTCCTCACTGAATCCCGCTGCGACGAGCTCATCGCGCACATTCTCCGCCGCGTGGAACGCGCTCGGACTCGCCGCCAGGAAGTCTGCGAAATCGCTGATCTGCATGAGCCCTACTCTAGGATGTAGACCGATATGACACCACGACCACTAGCCCTCTCCCCCTCCCGCGCCAACGACTACCAGCAATGCCCGCTGAAATACCGTCTCCGCGCGATCGACCGCATCCCGGAACCAAAAACAGAGGCGCAAGTCAAAGGAACTCTCGTCCACGCGGTGCTAGAAGAAATGCACGCGTGGCCACGCGATCAGCGCACCTTCCCCGCCGCGGTCAAGCGGCTCAAGCCAGCCTGGGCAAAGCTAATCGACGACGACCCCACCGCCGCCGATCCCATCACCGACGAGCACCAACTGCTTGTCGACGCCCGCGATCTCCTCCGCGGCTACTTCCACATGGAAAACCCGCTCGGCTTCGACTCTCACGAACAGGAAATGTACGTGGATACTGTCCTGCCCAACGGAGTTCCCGTCCGCGGGTTCATCGACCGAGTCGACATTGCCCCCACCGGAGAAATCCGTGTCGTGGACTATAAGACCGGCAAGAAACCACTGCCCCGCTATTCCGCCGAGGCACAGTTTCAGATGCGTTTCTACGCGCTGGTGTACTGGCGTCTGTTTGGCACCATCCCGCACCAACTGCGCCTGATGTACCTGAAGGTCATGGACTCCATGTTCCTTAGCCCCTCGCGGGAGGAACTCGAATACTTCGAACGCGACCTCGGCGATCTGTGGGAGAAAATCGAAGCAGACGGCCGTTCTGGAAACTTCCGCCCGAAGACATCCAAGCTGTGCAATTGGTGCGCATTCCAGGAGCTTTGCCCCGCTTTTGACGGCACGCCGCCGCCGTACCCCGGTTGGCCAGGGTCGACAGCGGATCCAGCGGAGTCTTAGAACAGACCGCTGACCGTGCCGTCGGCAGCAACGTCGATGTTGTTGGCCGCAGGCACCTTCGGCAGACCCGGCATGGTCATCACATCGCCGGTAAGCACAACGACGAATCCTGCACCCGTACGCGGCAACAAACGCTGCACGTGCAGGGTGTGGCCTTCCGGGGCGCCGAGAGCAGTCGGATCATCCGAGAAGGAGTACTGCGTCTTCGAGATACACACCGGCAGCGTGTCCCAACCATTGTCCTTAAGCATCTGCAGGTCGCGCAAGGCCGCAGCGGAGTACTGCACGTCGTCCGCACGGTAGATCTCACGAGCGACGGTTTCGATGGACGCCTCAGTGCCCTCCGCCGGGTCGTAGAGCTGCTTCGAGGATCCCGAAACAAGCTTGCCGACGAGTGTCTCCGCGAGCTCTGTCGCTCCCTCGCCACCCTTGGCCCAGACATCTGCTTCCTCGAGAGCAACACCGAAATCGGTGGCCCATGTGCGCATGAATTCGCGTTCAGCTTCTGTATCTGAGGTGAACAGGTTGAGTGCGACTACCGGCTCAACACCGAACTTCCGGATATTCTCCACGTGACGCTCGAGGTTGACCACGCCGGACTTGAGGGCGTCGATGTTCTCGTCGGTTAGCTTTTGCTTCGGCACACCGCCGTTGTATTTGAGGGAACGAATCGTCGCAACGATCACTGCGCCGGCGACATCAAGTTCACCGTAACGAGCCTTGATATCGAAGAACTTCTCAGCGCCCAGATCAGAGCCAAAGCCAGCCTCAGTCAGGACGATATCGGCGCATTTGCGCGCAGTCTGAGTGGCCACGAGTGTGTTGCAGCCGTGAGCGATATTCGCGAAAGGCCCGCCGTGAATGAATGCAGGTGTCCCACCGAGTGTCTGCACCAGGTTCGGGTTGATCGCATCCTTAAGCAGCGCGGCCATTGCGCCTTCAGCCTTCAGATCGCCAGCGGTGACCGGCTCCTTGTCATAGGTCAAGCCGACGGTGATGCGTGCAAGACGGGCCTTCAGATCCTCAAGATCTGTGGCCAGGCCGAGAATTGCCATGATCTCGCTGGCGGCGGTGATGGTGAAGCCAGTCTCAGCGGGCGAGCCACTGCCCGGTCCGCCAAGTCCGGTGACGACGTTGCGCAGCGAACGGTCGTTGACGTCGAGACAGCGCTGCCAGGTGATGCGGCGGGCGTCGATACGCAATTCGTTGCCATGCTGAATGTGGTTGTCGACGATGGCCGCGAGCGTATTATTCGCACTGGTAATCGCATGGAAATCGCCGGTGAAGTGCAGATTGATATTCTCCATCGGCACCACCTGCGAATAGCCACCACCAGCGGCACCGCCTTTGATACCCATGACAGGGCCGAGCGACGGCTCGCGCAGCGCCACCGCAGCCGAATGACCGAGCCTTGCCAGCGCATCAGTCAACCCGATCAACACCGTCGACTTCCCCTCGCCCGCTGGCGTCGGAGAAACGCCAGTAACGAGCACGAGTTTGCCCTCCGGTTGGCCCTCAAGCTGCGACACATCCACCTTGGCCATCGAGCGGCCGTACGGGATCAAAGCGTCATCAGGCACCCCAGCTTTAGCCGCGATGTCCCCAATCGGTTCGAGAGTGTGTGCTTGCGCGATTTCTACGTCAGTCTTCGGTTGCGTCATACACCCCAGCCTAGGCCAGACTGGTGCCGAACTCCCCTAGATGAGGACTGCGCCGAAGCCGTAGCCGAGCAACACCGAAATCACGATGCAAATGACACCAGGGACGATGAATGGGTGATCGAAAACATACTTGCCAATGCGGGTCGACCCCGTATCGTCCATCTCCACAGCGGCAAGCAGCGTCGGGTACGTCGGCAGGACGAACAGCGCAGATACCGCAGGAAAAGCAGCCACCGCAGTAAGCGGGCTGACGCCGATCGCAAGAGCCGCAGGCATAAGCGCCTTCGCCGTCGCTGCCTGCGAGTACAGCAGCGACGCCGCAACGAACAGCACCACAGCGAGCAGCCACGGCTGTGCGTGCAGAATGTCACCGGAAATCTTCTGAATGTCTTCGATGTAGTGGTTAATGAACGTCGTGCCCAACCATGCGACACCCAGCACACACACGGTTGCCGACATGCCCGAACGGAAGACCTGCGTGCCCAGGATTTCAGCGGCGGAAATCTTGGTCACGATGACGATGATGGTGGCAGCAGCAAGCATGATCGCCATGATCGCCTCGTTACGCGGGATCGACGGATCCGTGATCAAACCGACCTGCTCAGAGATCAGCGTCGCGTAGAACATGACCACCACGATCGCGATCAAGAAAATGCTTACCGACGCCTTCGCTGCCTTGGTCGGCGCATACCCGCTTTCCGACGCCGGCGGGCGCACCAAACCGTCCGCAAGTCGCTTCTGGTAGATCGGATCATCCACGAGATCCTTGCCCATGCGGTTCGCGATCCAGGCCGTCGGGAAAATAGCCAGGAAGGTCGCAGGGAGCATCACTCCGAGAAGCTGGAGGTAGCCAACGCCAAGTGGCTCAAGAATGCTAGCCATGAACACGACGGCTGCAGAGATCGGCGAAGCCACAATAGCCATCTGAGAGGCAATCACGGCGACAGACAACGGACGTGACGGCCGAACCTTGCCTTCCTTCGCCACCTCGACAATCACTGGCAGCGTCGAAAATGCGGTGTGACCGGTACCTGCGAGCACCGTCATCAACCAGGTCACGATCGGAGCGTAGAGAGTGATTCGCTTCGGATCCCGGCGCAGGAATTTCTCGGCCAAATAGACGAGATAATCCATACCGCCAGCAAGCTGCATCGCCGAAATAGCAGCGATGACACACATGATGATGCCAATAACATCAAAAGGAATGTCCTCCGCTGACACCGTCATACCGGTGACGCCCAGCAAGAGGACACCCAAACCGCCTGCGAAACCGATCGCGATAGAACCGTAGCGCGCACCGAGAACGATCGCGCCGAACAAAATGATGAGCTGAATAACGAGCAACATCGAGGGAACCTTTCAGTTGTGTCCCGGGCCGCCGCGGTCTGGCGACCACATCGTTATCCAGTATGAAACGCATTAATCCGCCCTACCAAGACGGCTGGGCGGATTAATGCGTTTTTGTGTCCGGAATAACAGCTTTGAGCTATTTAAAGCTGCTGGGCGGAACTAGTCGAGGTAGAGCTTTCCACGGAACTCCGGGTGCATGAGGTTTTCCTTGGAGAGGATCTGGTCGAGCGTGTCTTCGTCGAGAAGCTCCTTCTCCAGCACAAGCTCACGCACACCCTTGCCCGTTGCGGCAGCCTCCTTGCCGATCAAATCACCATTGTGGTGACCAATGAACGGGTTCAGGTAGGTAATGATGCCGATCGAGTTGTCCACGTAGCTCTGGCACACATCCTCGTTGGCGGTGATGCCCACGACGCACTTCTCACGCAGCGTCTTCGCCGCGTTGCGCAGCAGCTCAATCGAGCCGAACAGGCTGCGCGCGATGACCGGCTCCATCACGTTCAGCTGCAGCTGACCTGCCTCAGCCGCCATGGAGACGGTGACATCATTGCCGAAGACCTTGAAGCAAACCTGGTTGACCACTTCCGGGATCACCGGGTTGACCTTTGCCGGCATGATCGACGAACCAGCCTGACGTTCCGGCAGGTTGATCTCATTCAGACCCGCGCGCGGACCCGAGGAGAGCAAACGCAGATCGTTACAGGTCTTGGACAGCTTCATGGCCGCACGCTTAAGTGCCGAGTGCGCCATGACATAGCTACCGGTGTCGGAGGTTGCCTCAATCAGGTCAGGAGACGTGGAAATCGGCAGACTGGTGACCTCACGGAGCGCTGCGATAACCTGGTCACGGTATCCACCCGGGGTGTTCACGCCAGTGCCGATCGCAGTAGCGCCCAAGTTGACCTCGAGCAGATCAGCAGCAGCCTGCTGAAGCTTGTCCTGCTCCTCAGCAAGATTCGCACCGAAAGCAGTGAACTCCTGGCCCAGCGTCATCGGTACAGCATCCTGCAGCTGGGTGCGACCCATCTTGAGGATGTCAGCGAACTCATCGCCCTTTGCACGGAACGCACGCTGCAGCTCATCGAACTCAGCAATCAGGGTCTGCATCGAGTGGTACAGACCAAGGCGGAAACCGGTCGGGTACGCATCGTTCGTGGACTGGGACATGTTCACGTCATCATTCGGGTTGATGACGTCGTAGTTGCCCTTCTCCTCGCCCAGGATCTCCAAGGCAAGGTTCGCCACAACCTCATTGGTGTTCATGTTCACCGAGGTGCCCGCACCACCCTGGTAGGCATCCGTCGGGAACTGATCCATGCAGCGACCTTCGTCGATGATCTTGTCGCACGCAGCGATGATCGCGTCAGCCTTCTCCTTCGGCAATGTGTGCAGGCGACGGTTCGCCATCGCGGCAGCCTTTTTCACCATGACCATGCCACGGACAAAATCCGGGTAGTCCTGGATCTTTGCCGAAGAAATCTGGAAGTTGTCGATAGCGCGCATCGTGTGCACGCCGTAGTACTTATCGTTAGGAACCTCAACGGTGCCCAGCAGGTCTTCTTCTGTTCTGTAACCCATGGGCTCCAGTGTAGAGAATGTTAGATTCGCGCGATCTGTAGCTCCGTCGCAAGGATCGCCTCGGCGCCAGTGGCAGCGAGACGGTCCATCAACAGATTCGCTTCTTTCCGCGGAACCATCGCACGAACCGCCACCCAATTATCACGCTGAAGTGGGGAAACAGTCGGCCCCGTCAAACCAGGGGTCACCGACACCGCCGCATCCAAATTATCGCGCGAAATGTTGTAGTCGAGCATCACGAAATTGTGCGCCGTCAAGATCCCGCGAATACGCGACAACAGCACCTCGTCGTTTTCAGACAGGTCACGGCCTTTTTGCTTCACGACGACCGCCTCACTCGCCACAATCGGCTCCCCGAAAGGCTCCAAACCCTGCTGGCGAAGGGTCGCCCCCGTGGAGACCACATCAGCAATAGCGTCCGCTACCCCCAATTTGATGGAGATCTCCACTGCCCCGTCCAAACGAATCACTTCCGCGTTGATGCCACGCGCAGAGAGGTAATCTTCGGCGAGGTGGGGGTAACTCGTCGCTAAGCGCTTGCCCTCAAGATCCTCAATCGACCAATTCTGCCCCGCAGGTGCTGCGAAACGGAACGTCGAGCCACCAAAGCCAAGCTCGAGCACCTCCTCCACGTCTGCACGGGAATCCAGCGCAAGATCACGCCCCGTGATACCGAGATCAAGGTGGCCGGCCGCAACATAGATAGCGATGTCCTTCGGGCGCAGGAAGAAGAACTCCACATCATTCGCCTCATCGACGATGTTCAGAGCCTTGCTCACACCGCGCCCCTTGTAGCCAGCCTCCTTCAGAATTCCCGTGGCGGCCTCAGACAAAGAGCCCTTATTGGGCACAGCAATCTTGATCATGGTGAAGTGGGTGCTCCTCTAGAGGTACTTGTAAATATCGTCAGGGGTCAGACCACGGTGAAGCATCATCACCTGGGTCCAATACATCAGCTGGCTCATTTCCTCAGCGAGCTCAGCGTCCGACTGATACTCGGAAGCGATCCACACCTCGCCAGCTTCCTCGATGATCTTCTTGCCAATGAAGTGCGCGCCCTTATCAAGCGCCTCCACCGTTCCCGACCCCTCCGGTCGTTCGGCAGCCTTCGTAGTCAATTCAGCAAAAAGATCGTCGAAATTCTTCACGCAGATCACTTTAACCTAGAAGTTCTTTCCGTGATCCATGCCATACCAAGCGAAATGAACAAACCTTCGACCCAGCCGCTGAAAACCTAGCGTGCAGCTCTGGCGACCTGCACAAAAGGTTGAAGTGAACTGCTGAGACAAGCGGGTGTTGGTGTCGGCGCCAAACTGCGTCTAGACGGTGGCTGCGTCTAGACGGTGGCTGCGTCGTGGAACCAGGCAGCGACGTCTTCTGCCGTAGCTCCGATAAAGTGACCGGCATCGAAGGGCGTGACGCCTGCAGGAACCGGAGCTTTCGGTCCTGTTACTGGGTCGACCCCGACGAGGCCGAGAACGACACATCCGGCTGCAGCGGCAGCAGACATACCGGCCCACGAGTCCTCGAACACCAAGCATTCGGTGGGGTCTTTACCCACCAATGCAGCAGCTTTGAGGTACATGTCTGGAGCTGGCTTAGGGTGTTCCACCTCATCGCCTGTCACCGAGCCGGTGAAGAAGTCCCTACCGACCGCGTCGATGCAGCGGTCAGCCAATTCACGCTCGGTGTTCGTGGTCACGAACATGGGAACACCAGCCGCCTTCAGTGAAGACAAGACTTCCCGGATACCCGGGTTCGGCTCGAGAGAGCCCTCTAACAGTTGCGCCATGCGGCGGTACATCCATTGGCGGTGGGAGGTGTAGGCGGCGTCGTCAAGCGAAATGCCCGCCCAATCCGCGCACACGCGCAACGTGTTGGCGAAGCTGCCGCCGACTGTCTCCTCACGCTTCTCGGCGCTGAGTCGTCGACCAAGACGTTCCGACAGCTCATACGTCGCAATCCCCCACAGTGGCTCCGTGTCCACCATGGTGCCGTCCATGTCCCAGAAAACAGCGCTGGGTGCTGCTGGCCTAGTCAAGCTCAGGAAGCGAGTTCAAAGCGTCATCGTCCGCGCCGGTCGCAGCGGCCGTGCGGTACGCAAGATCCTGCAGGTCAGCCTTTTCTTCCGGTTCAAGCACCGCGTCAGCATGCTTGGCGTTGAACTCGTTGAGGTTATTGAAAAACGGCTCTACAACCGAGAGCAGCTTCGGCCCATCCGGATCATCGCCGAGGAGATCCAGCGCGTCGAGGTACATTTCGATCAGCTTTTTCAGATCAGGCAGCACTGCCGGGTCGAAAGGTTCCTCCCACAGCTCCTTGTCGCTTTCTTGAAGGTAGGAGCCGGTGGCGAAGGTGGTCAGGTCATCGATGAATTCGTCGACGTCGGATTGGAACTGAGCGCGAATGGTCATGCCCGCTATCATTCCCCAAGTTCAGCGGAGCTGCACGCCAAGTAAGCCGTCGAGCGCATCAGCAATGATTCCGTTGTGGTCGCCGGTGGCTTCGTCGACGATGTTGAGGGCGGAAACGGTGTCGAGATCGTCGGCAAGCGCTGCACGCAGCTTATCGACGACCCCCGTCGCCTCCCCTTCACTCACCTCTTGCTTGAGCGCCTCGCGCCAGGTAGACAAACGAGTTTCTGCTTCCTTGAGGACCTCGTACGAGAAGTCGCGGTCCTGGCGGTAATGACCCGCAAAAACTGCAAGGCGGATCGCGGAGGGTTCGTGTCCCTCTTCGGAGAGCTTGTGAACAAAGACAAGGTTGCCCAGCGACTTGGACATCTTCACGCCGTCGAGAGCAATCATGCCCGTATGTACGTAGTGGCCGGCCATGCGGTCGATGTCGTACGTCGCCTCAGCGTGCGCCGCGGAGAATTCGTGGTGCGGGAAAGCCAGGTCGCTTCCGCCGCCCTGGATTGCAAACGTGGTCCCGAGGCGGTTCGTCGCAATCGCAGAGCACTCAATATGCCAGCCAGGACGACCTGCACCGAAGGGAGAATCCCACGCCGGCTCCCCTTCCCTGTGGCCCCGCCACAAAAGGGCGTCGAGTGGGTCGCGTTTGCCTGCGCGGTCGGGATCGCCGCCACGTTCAGCGAAGAATTTTTCCATTGCTTCGCGGTCCAGGTTCGACTCGTAGCCGAACTGCTCGGTCGCGGTGATGGGGGCGTAGATGTCGGTGGCGCCGGAGGTGTCGTCGATAAGCGTATATGCGATGCCCTTATCCAGCAGCGTTTGCACCATCTCGATGACTTCGTCGATGGCTTCCATCGCGCCGATGTAGTCGCGCGGCGGGATGACCGAGAGAATCTCCATGTCGCTGCGAAACAGGTCGATCTGGCTGGTGCCGAGCTCGCGCCAGTCCACTCCGTCACGCTCAGCACGCTCAAAGAGCGGGTCGTCGACATCCGTAATGTTCTGCACATAGTGAACCTTGTGCCCGTTGGCCAGCAGTTGGCGGTATACAAGGTCGAAAGTGAGATACGTCGCCGCGTGACCAAGGTGAGTCGAGTCGTACGGGGTGATGCCGCAAACATAAAGGCCGACTTCATCACCACGCGTATCGACGACCCTTACACCCCCATCCGCCGTGTCATACAACGCGAGCGGCACAGGAGTACCAGCAACCGACGGAACCGCAGGAGTAGGCCAAGAATGCATGCAGCCCACCCTACAGCTCACGATGAGACAAGCATGCACAGACGTAATAAGGGCAGGTCGAACGCCCTCCTGCTGCTGGTTTACGGCATGACAACGTGGCCGTGGGTGCTATGCGCCACCTTCTCCGAACAGTAGGTGCATGGCTCCGTACCGGTGGGTGGTATTCGGCACCGGTTTTCCTCGTGGTGAAACCCAGATCGGGCTGCCGCGTCGTCTTCGTATGCGCCCGCGGTGTGTGCGCCATGGGTCATCATCATTAGTGCGGTTGTGATACCTACACACCGGCGCCAAATTGGCCATATTCGTCTCACCACCATGCACCCAGGCAGTGATGTGGTGGATCTCGCAATGATCCGCAGCATGCCGGCACCCCGGCACCGGACACGTCGTCATTGTTGCCCGGGCTAGGTCTCTTTGCTTGCTGTTGGCAAAACGCTGCGTGCGGTACAGGTTCACCGCACCTTCCGCCGGGTGGAACAACGCCACCTCAAGCTCAGCACCATGAAGCTGGGCAAGGTATTCCGCCCCCGTCATGGTGGTGCCATCCGACAACCCAAGAATCGTTTCATCGCCGCGGCCACCGAGGATCGAAATATGATCTGCCAGAGGGACGACCACCAACGGCCGTGGCACCGCAGAGGCCACCCCACCACCAGAACGCAACAGGCGGGCAAACGCCTCATACATCTGCGGACCCTCAGGCCGGGTGGCATCCAGGTTCTGGCGCAGGGCGTGTTCCAGGGCAGCGATATCACGCTCAGAACCCGTAGCAGTAAACGACCGCTTGCCTTTACGCGATTTAGTAAACCGCACCGACGTCTTCGGGGCAGGCTTCTCGGGGACTTCGACGATGTCTTTTGCGCGACGCTTCAACGTCGCGTAGTTCCCCTCCACCGACAACAGGGCCAAACGCGTCTTCCACGGATCCTTGGCCTTTTTGACCTGCTGCTCAATAAACACCAGCTGATCCAACGACTTCGACGTCGAACGCGCAATACGAAGAGCTTGGGCTTGCTTACGCGTCGCACGCGTCGCACCGAAATACACCGTGTGAAGCTCGGCCCATTTGTCTACCGCGACCGGATCGATGCCAGCATCGATGGCTTCCTGGCGGTCAAAATGCGCCAGGGCATCAAGCGGCCCACCAAGCGGGGCCAACATCGCGGTAAAAGGTGTCATGCCCCAAAACCTAAACCGACGAGGGCCCCCAAGAAAAGCGCACAACAAAACCCCTGTGGACAAACCGAAGTTATCCACAGGGGTCCGAAATTATCCAGCGGCGCTCATCACCCCGGTGGCGAGCAGAATCATCACGATGATGCCCAGCGGGATGCGGTATGCAGCGAACCAGGCAAAGGAGTTATTAGAGACGAACTTCAGAAGCCAGGCGATCGAGGCATAGCCAAGGGCGAACGCGACGATCGAGCCCACGAGTAACTGGGCACCGGTGGCGGATTGGCCGGCTTGGGGAGCGAAGGCGTCGGGAAGCGAAAAGAGCCCTGAAGCGAGAACTGCCGGAATGGCGAGCAGGAAGCTGAAGCGAGTGGCGACTTCGCGGTCAAGACCGAGGAAAAGGCCACCGGAGATGGTGCCGCCAGAGCGGGATACGCCCGGGATGAGCGCAAGGCACTGCCACAGGCCCATGACAAGGGCGTCTTTCATGGTCAGTTCTTCGTAGCCACGGGTTTTATTGCCGAAACGCTCAGCGAAGATGAACACGAAAGAGAACAGGATGAGCACTGCAGCGGTGATCCAAAGGTTGCGGAAATTCTCACGGATCAGGTCCTTGAGCAGCAAACCGAGCACAGCAACCGGGATGGTGCCGACAATGACCATCCAGCCCATGCGGTAATCGAAGCCACGCGCCTCTTTGTTGACTAGGCCGCGGAACCAGCCGGAGAGAATCTGCCAGATCTCTTTAGCGAAGAATACGAGGACAGCGAGCTCTGTGCCGAGTTGGATCACGGCGGTGAAGCTCGCGCCGGCGTCTTGGCCCCAGAACAGCTGGGAGACGATGCGCAGGTGTCCGGAGGAGGACACAGGCAGAAATTCAGTGAGGCCCTGGACGATGGATAGGACGATCACCTGGAGCCATGACATGGTTTCTGGGTTTGCTGCGATCACAGAGGGACACACTACAGCTCCCACGCACGGTGGCCGTAGCGCGACGCGGTGAAACTGCTGGGTCTTGATAAGGTAAGCGCTGTGAAACTTCGCCGTTTTTTGACTGTTCTTGCCGGTTCAACATTGCTTCTTGCTGGGTGTTCGCAGCCGCCGGGAGTGCCGCAGGAGGTGCCGGATATGGGCAATGCGGAGCCGGCGCAGTCGCCCCCGACTGGTGAGTTGAATGGCGAGGTGTTGGATTTCCCGGCTGTCGAAGATATTGAGGTCACGGACGGCACCATCGGTATTCGTGCTGATGGCAAGCTGCAAATTGGCTCGTTGGAGGAAATCAAGGACGGCTCAGGGACATCGCACGAGCTCCCGGAGTCGTGCGGGGATGTCACGGCAAATGTCGGTGCGTTCGTGACGGTGTGCGATGGCGAGGTACGCGTTTTCAAGGGCACAGAGAAGAATTCGTTCACGCCTGAGGATCCGGTCACGGTTGCAGCAGCGCTTCCCAACGGCGCGGTCATCGCCGGTTCTGTCGACGAGCCAAAGGTCTGGGTGTACGACGCCGATGGGACGAAGACTGACGGCATCACGGTCGCACGTCCATCGGATTTCGTCCTTGCACAACAGGACACGGTGGTGCGTCTGAACCGATTTGATACGACGATTCAGGACATCCAGCTGGCGAAAAGTCGCCAGGGCGGCACCTTGCGCGTGGGGCTTGGCGTCGGCCAGGCGGCATTCGGCGAGGACGGTTTGGTGCTCGCATCTGACGCGACGGGTGACCAGCTGTTGGTGTACACGACGGGTGAGGTCGTGCGTCTGCACCAGACGGTTCCCACGGACGCCACCCCGTGGGCGGTCGCGTGGGATCCGGCGCACAAGTTCGCATGGATCACATCGACAGAGGCCAATACGGCTACCGCTTACGATATTTCGAAGGGCGTGCCGCGCGAGCAGCGCAAGGTAAGCACAGTTGCGGACGCACAAAACATGGTGTCGCTTGACGACGGCACACTTCTCATCGGTTCCGCCTCCGGTGCCGGCCTGCACATCGTCACTCCAGAAAATTAAAGGATTGGAAGTCAGTCTCATGCGCGCATACGACGCACTCCTGAAGGTCATGTTCTTGCTCCCGCCGGAGCGTATTCACGGCATCATCAGCGGTGCTGTCGGGTTGTTGAGCTCCGTTGCACCTGCTAATCGTGCGATGGAAAAGGTCGTGCGCGTTCATGACAAGCGTCTCGAGCAAAACCTTTTTGGCGTGCGTTTCCCTGCACCACTGGGACTGGCAGCAGGCTTTGATAAGAATGCGACGGCGATCGATGCTTGGGGTGCGCTCGGTTTCGGTTATGCCGAGTTGGGCACGGTCACTCCCCGACCGCAACCAGGAAATCCGGCGCCACGTCTGTACCGCCTGCCTGCCGACAAGGCGATTTTGAACCGGATGGGTTTCAATAATGACGGAGCTTTGACGGTGGCGAAGAATCTGGAGCGCCGTAAGTCGAATGATGTGGTGGGCATCAACATCGGTAAGAACAAGACCTCGGATGATGCGGTGCGTGATTACCGCACCGGAGCAAGTCTTCTGGGCCCGCTGGCAGATTACCTGGTGGTGAATGTCTCCTCCCCTAATACGCCCGGCTTGCGTGACCTTCAGGCCATTGAGGAGTTGCGTCCGATCCTGACGGCCGTCAAGGAGTCGACTGATACACCGGTGCTGGTCAAGATTGCACCGGACCTCAGCGACGAGGACATCGATGCCGTCGCAGACCTCGCCGTGGAACTTGGACTCGACGGGATCGTGGCCACGAACACCACGATCAGTCGCGAAGGCCTAGCCACGGATCGCACTGAAGTGGAAGAGATGGGTGCGGGAGGAATCTCGGGGGCGCCCGTCGAGAAGCGATCTTTGGAAGTGCTCAAGCAACTGAACGCGCGTGTGGGCGGCAAACTTGTCTTGGTTAGTGTCGGCGGTATTTCGACGCCGGAGCAGGCGTGGGAACGCATCGCCGCTGGCGCGAGCCTGCTACAGGGCTACACGCCGTTCATTTACGGCGGACTCGGCTGGATCCGTCGTATCCACCGCGGGTTGGCGAAGCAGGTCGAAGCCCACGGCCTGAGCTCGATCAGCGAAGCCGTGGGCAGTGGACTGGGCTGGAAAAATTAGTTCTCGTCCCAACCCCAAATGATCGCGCGACCCAGAGAATGGAAGTTCAGGTTGAACCCAAGCTGGGTCGGGTTAGCGATCTCTGCTGGGAGCTCCGTGTCTACTGCGTGCACCGCGAAGAGGTAACGGTGCGGGCCGTGTCCTGCGGGCGGGTTTGAGCCGTAGTAGCCCTGCACGCCGGAATCTCCGGTGAGGACAACAGCGCCGACGCCAAGACCGTCCTTGGAGCCTGCATCCGTGGGCAGTTCCGTCACGTCAACAGGAATATTGAACGCTGCCCAGTGCCAGAAGCCTGAGGCTGTTGGTGCGTCGGGGTCGAAGCAGGTGATGGCAATGCTCTTGGTACCTTCCGGCAGATCAGACCAGGCGAGCTGCGGGGAGATGCCTGTGTCTCCAGTCTGTGCGTCAGGAAGCTTGTCCCCATCGACCAGGTCGGTGGAGGTGACGGGAAATGCTGGGACGCTGACCAGCGGTGCGTACGGGTCTGGGCCGGGGAAACGGTCGGATACATACGAAACAGTCATGTTTCCTTTGTACCGTGATCTATCGTTTGACGTGGCGATTTGCCGGAGCGGTGCGCTTCGTCCTATAGTTCTACGAGTGCCCAGCCGCAAGGCTGAAACACCCAAAGCCCGGGTGGCGGAATGGCAGACGCGCTAGCTTGAGGTGCTAGTGTCCTATTAACGGACGTGGGGGTTCAAGTCCCCCCTCGGGCACAAAACAACACCCTTTCGACGCAGGTCGGAGGGGTGTTTTGCATTGCAGTTAAGAGAAGTCGGACCCCATTCTAGGGCCGCCCAGCCCGCTGCTGGACTTTGGTGGCTGAAGATCAAAATTCTTCACTATGTACACGAAACCAGCAAAGA